>NZ_CP133083.1:2400000-3074257 GCF_030908545.1 Nitrosomonas sp. sh817
ACATACGCCATGTTTTCGACGGCGCGCGCGCGCACCAGAACTTCCCAATGCGCCTTTCCGGTAATCGCTGTAAATGCCGCTGGCGCCAGGATAATATCAACTTTATCCATCAGCCGGAACAATTCCGGAAACCGCAGATCGTAGCATATCGACAAGCCGATTCGCCCGAAAGGGGAGTTTACCGTGACTACTTTATCCCCCGCCTTGATGGTTTTTTCCTCAGCATAACGTTCATGCCCCAGTTGCAAACCGAACAAATGAATTTTGTCGTAACGGGCTACTTGCTGGCCGTCATCCGCATAAACCAGACAACTATTATAAACTTTATCAGGATCCGGCGAAGCCAGCGGCACCGACCCCCCCACCAGCCAGATTCCTAAACGTCTTGCGGTGTCACTTAGAAATTTCTGAATTTGTCCTTCCCCCGGCTGCTCCCGCACCGCCAGTTTATCGGTATCCTTCATGCCCATGATGCAAAAATATTCAGGCAGCACAACCAATTTGGCGCCACGGCCAACTGCGTCCTCAATCAGCCGCGCAGCTTCTTCGAGATTGGCGGATACGCTCGGACCCGAAGCCATTTGTATTGCGGCCACACAGAAACCCTTATCGGCGTCTTTATCAATCTTCGATGGATCGCTTTTAATTGTATTTTTCAACATACTTCTCTTTCTCTGGTTCAGATTTCCAGAAAATCTTAATTAAAAAAATATCTTGTGGATATTCAAAAAATAAATTCTATTATCAATCACTTCCGGTATATGCATCATGCACGGCACCGAATCGGTGTTACCCAACCCGGATTCTAGCATTTAAGTAGGAAAACGTTCTATTTCGTTTTATTCACCATGCCAACCGTCACTTTCCTGTAAGCTTATTGATTATTTTATTGCTCATGACGGTCTATGAGACATCACGATCACTCGCCAGAAGCCATTCTTGCCGCCGCGCTGCCTTCCAGCCGCTATGCGCAGCGGTTATTGGATAGCGAGCCAGTCCGAAAAACCGCCTTGTTGGAAAATCTGCATTCCCCTTTCGATAGAAAAGAAATGCAAGATCATCTCGAATTGAAATCCGTACAAATCGCGGACGAAGAAAGCTTAAATACCGTATTACGGGATCTACGCAAACAAGTCATCCTTCGATTGGCGATCCGGGATATCAGCGGCCAAGCGGATTTAGCGGAAGTAATGACCTGCATGACCGATCTGGCCGAGGTCACGATCAATTGCGCCCTCAAATTCCACGAAATGTGGCTTACACAACCGCACCGTTTCGGATCGCCACGGGGTGAAAACAGTCATTCGGTTCAGCATCTGCTGGTGGTCGCCATGGGCAAACTCGGCGGTGGAGAATTGAATGTCTCATCCGACGTCGATTTGATCTTCGTATATCCGGAAGATGGCGAAACCGATGGCGCCAAATCCATTTCGAATCACGAATTCTTCGCGCGCCTCGGACGCAAGTTAATCGCCAGTCTCAATGATTTTACCGCGGACGGTTATGTATTCCGGGTTGATATGCGGCTCCGCCCGCATGGAGAAAACAGTCCTTTAGCCATCAGCTTCCCGATGCTGGAGGAATATTTCATCAAGCAAGGCCGGGAATGGGAACGCCATGCCTGGATCAAGGGACGCGTGATCGCCGGCGGCATCGATAGCGAATCCATTTTGATGGAACAAATTGTCAGACCCTTCGTATTCCGCAAGTATCTGGATTTTAATGCATACGAATCGATGCGCCGCCTCCACGCGCAACTGCGCAAGGAAGTCGAACGCCGCGAACTGCACGACAATATCAAATTGGGACCGGGCGGTATCCGCGAAATCGAATTTATCACACAAGTTTTCCAATTAATCCGCGGCGGGCGGGATGTCGATTTATGCATCCGCCCTACCCTCGGCGTTCTGCAACGGCTTCAAAAAAAACAGCAATTACCGAAACAAGCGGTATCCGAGCTTATCGGGGCTTATTGCTTTTTACGGAAACTCGAACACCGCTTGCAATATCTGGATGACCAGCAAACTCAAACCTTGCCATTGAACCCCGAGGATCAACAACGCATCGCCAGCGCGATGGGCTTCAGCGGCTACGAGCGGTTCATGCAACAATTGGACAGACACCGGAGTGACGTAACGCGTCACTTTGAGCTCATTTTTGCCACACCCCGGAAATCTCCCTCGCATGACATGCTGGCCTATTTATGGCAAGCCGAAGCGCACGATACCTCGCAAACGGAAGCCGCCGCAACGCAATTGAGTACCATGGGTTTTACCGAACCCGAAAAAATCTCGGAACGGATCCGCTCGTTTTATCAAGATAATGCCTATCAGCATCTCGCCGAATCGAGCCAGCAACAAATCATTACGTTGATACCCATGCTCATTGAAACCGCTTCGGAACATCCGCCGGTCGACATCACGCTGGAACGCATGCTGCAATTACTCGAAAAAATCAGCACCCAATCTTCTTACTTGGCGTTGCTGCTGGAGCATCCACATACCTTGCAGCGCGTCGCGGGAATCGCCTCCATCAGTCAATGGGCAAGCGATTATCTGGGGCGCCACCCGATCCTGCTGGATGAATTGTTGCGCCAAGCTGAACCGCATCCGGTTCCGGATTGGAAAGTACTCAATAACGAATTGATCTACCAATTGAATCATGTCAACAATCCGAAAAATGACGTGATCGAATGGCAAATGGACGTTTTGCGGCACTTCCAGCATGCGCAAGTATTCCGCCTGCTGGTTACCGATCTCGAAGGTTCCTTGCAATTGGAAACGTTGAGTGATCATCTGACCGCATTGGCCGATCTGGTACTGGACAATGTGCTGAATCTTGCCTGGTCCGGTTTGAAGAAACGCCACCGTGAAAACCCAGCTTTTGCAGTGATCGGTTACGGCAAACTGGGAGGCAAGGAACTCGGCTACGCATCCGATCTCGACATGGTATTTCTATACGACGATGACCATCCCGACGCAGCGGAAATCTATACCAAGCTCGGACAAAGCATCAACGCCTGGCTGACCCGCCACACATCCGCCGGGCTCCTGTATGAAACCGATCTGCGTCTGCGCCCGAACGGCGCTTCCGGCTTGCTGGTCAGCTCGATGGAAGCATTCGCGCAATATCAGCATCAACAAGCCTGGGTATGGGAGCATCAAGCGCTGACCCGTGCTCGATTCGTTGTCGGCGATCCGCACGTCGGTGATGTTTTTGAGCAGACGCGAAAAGAAATTTTGTGCAAGCAACGCAACCTGACCGGACTTAAGCAGGAAATATTGAAAATGCGTGAAAAGATGCTGGAAGCGCATCCCAATCCGACCGCGTTGTTTGACATCAAGCATGATCGCGGCGGTATCATAGACGTCGAGTTTATCGTGCAATATCTGGTGCTCGGCTACTCGAATCAGTATCCGGAACTCACCGGCAACATCGGGAATATCGCGCTTTTAAAACTTGCGGGAGAGCTGGGACTCATAGAAAAAATCACTGCGGAAAAAACGCGATCGGCCTATCGCGAATTCCGGCGCATCCAGCACCGGCAGCGTTTGAATGGCGAAGCGGATATGGCCGGCAGTGCGCCGGTGGATAGCCAAGCACAAAAATTCACCCGGGTTGAAGACAGCCCTTTGAAAGAGGATCGCAAAGCGGTACTGGCGCTATGGAAAGAAGTTTTTGGAAACTAATGCATTGTATTAAATATACTTTTCACTCAGCGATGAATTTAAGCTGATCTTCATATCTGAATTAATCATAAATTACTTGAAATAAAACTGATAACCATTGAATATTAAATAGAAATTATTTTTTCGAAATTCTGGCACGAATTCTGCTATCGATTCAATACACACACATCGGGTGTGTCCTACTCACAACCAAAAAGGAGAACTGCAAATGCAAAACGTACAAAAAGGTTTTACCCTGATCGAGTTAATGATTGTTGTGGCCATTATTGGTATTTTGGCAGCGGTCGCGGTGCCTGCTTATCAGAATTACGCATTAAAGGCAAAATATACAGAAGTAATTAATGCAACAGCAGGCATTAAAGCCGGTATTGAAGTATGTGTACAAGAAGGTAACTGCTTTAATGCAGGCGGCCCTGCAATACAAAGCGTTGCTTTTGGTGCTTTTGGATTGATACCGGCAGCTCCTGTAGCCAGCACTTTCTTAAATGGTGTCGTTGTTACGGCCGCCGGTCAAATTACAGCTACTGCCACAGCGGTTCAAGGCTTGAATAGTGAAACTTATATCCTAACGCCCGCCGTCGACGCACAAGGAAAAGTTACATGGACAGTAAATGCAGCAAGTACCTGCCGTACTCGTGCTGCAGGTGCAATATGCTAAAGCATAATTAGGTTCTAAACAAAAAACCGCCTATCGTGGGCGGTTTTTTTATTTAATACACACCACCCGCACCTGATGCATATCAGTAACCCCTTGTAACACCTTCTCAATCCCATCTTGTTTTAGCGTTCGCATCCCATCACCCAACGCTGTTACCAGCATTTCCGCCACACGCACGCGCTCCTGTACATTCTTTTTGAGCGCATCGGTCGCGGTCATCAGCTCGTGCAACCCGACCCGTCCGGCATAACCGGTACCAACGCATTCGTTGCATCCGACAGCTTTGTAAAGCGTAATTCGGCCCTGATCGTCACCGTATTGCTGGATCCATTGCGCGCGAATTTCACGCAGCGCGGTCTCGGGATCGGCTTTGAAACGATCAATATTTCTCAATTCCACGCAATATTCGTCTAACAAGGTATCGACTTCCTGTTCGCTGGCGACATAGGCTTCCTTACAATGTTTACATAACCGTTTCGCTAACCGTTGCGCCAACACACCGAGCAATGCATCGGCAAAGTTAAACGGATCCATGCCCATATCCAGCAAACGGATCACCGATTCCGGCGCGCTGTTGGTATGCAAGGTCGCCAAAACCAAGTGGCCGGTCAATGATGCTTCAATGCCGATGCTGGTGGTTTCCTTGTCGCGCATCTCGCCGACCATGATGATATCCGGATCCGCCCGCAGAAAGGAACGCATGATGACCGGAAAAGTGAGTCCCGCTTTGACGTTGATCTGCACCTGCCGCAAACCTTTCTGGGTGATCTCCACCGGATCTTCCGCCGTCCAGATCTTGGTATCGTTCTGATTCAGATATTTTAAAACGGAATGCAGCGTCGTCGTTTTACCGGAGCCGGTCGGGCCGCACACAAAAAATAACCCGTAAGGTTTGCTGATGATACTTTTCAGCTCCTTCAGGTTATGCTCTGTAAACCCCATGTTTTCCAATGGAATCGGCTCGCCCGCGGCCAGAATCCGCATCACCACGTCCTCCATGCCGCCCGCCGATGGAATCGTCGCCACCCGCAACTCGATATCCAGCGGCGCGAACTTCTTGAACTTGATTTTGCCGTCCTGCGGTTTGCGCTTCTCCGATATATCCAGATCGCACATGATCTTGATCCGTGTAATCAGCGGATTCCGGTAGCCGGCTGGAATCTCGATATAAGGCATCAGCGAGCCATCCTTGCGGAAACGGATTTTGGTTTTTTCCTTGCCGGGAAAAGGCTCGATATGAATATCCGAGACTCCCTGTTTATAAGCATCGATGATGATTTTATTGACGAGCTTGACTAATTCGTTGTCGGAAGCCGCAGAAGACTCTTCTTTGTCGTTATCAGTTTCTTCGGTATCAATCGATTCCCCTTGAAGACCGACGAGCATCTCATTGATATCGCCCGAATCGATTTCGTCGCCGCCATAAAATTGCTTCACCGTTTCATCAAATTCCCGTTTGGTGGTGACGGTATAGATAATTTTATTTTTCGGAAAAATAGTATTGGCAATGCGCTGTGTTTTAACGCGCTCGGGGTCCAGCGTTAAAATCACCAAGCCATCTTTGGTGTCGTCAATCGGCAGAATCGCGTTACTTTCGACATAATCCCTTTTTAGATTTTTCAGCAGTTCCGCCGGTTTTACACGATCAGCTTTAAAAGGCTCGTATTTCACCGCGAAGAAAGAAGCAAGCGCTTTTCCAATAACCGGCAATCCGATCTGAAATTCATCGAGCAGGATATCTTCCAGATCGCACCCCTTTTTGCGTGCCGAGCGGGCGGCCAGTTCCAGTTCCGCCGCGGAAATTGTTGCATCCAGCACCAGATAATCATATTTCGATTTCAGCAGTTGCGCGGGTTTTTCCGGCTGTTTAAGAGCGCCCGAAACCGCACGGCAAATTTCGGTGACACCTTGCACAATCTCAGACGGAAAGGCTTGATTGCTTTTATGATTGATTGCCTGAACAATGCCTATCAATGCTTGGTTTTCCTGGTTCAATATTGGCGCAACCAGCATTTGCTTGGTTCGATAGCCGGTACGTTTGTCGGCTTCATTGGAAAAAACCAGTTGCGCATCAATACGCTTCAATTCACTTTTGTTGTAAACATCTTCGATATTGAGCGTTTTCTTTTGCAGACCGGCATGCCCCATGATACTGGTTTCTGTTACCGGAATTTTCAGGTCCTGAAAAGTATCAATTCCGGTTTTTACCCGCGTGATGAAGAACGATTTATCGTCGCTCAATGCATAAATCGTTAACCGATCCGCATTAAACAGCGCACGGATATCTTTACTCGCCTCCACCATGATTTCATCAACATTGTTCGCGGCCTGAATCTTAGCGATCACTGCTTGCAGGTTTTTGGAGAAATCCTGTGCAGGAATGCTATTGGGGATATTTTTTTGTTTAAGCAGCGTTGGTGCAGGTGTACTCATAAAATCGCTTCCTAAAATTCAAGTGATTGATTGTTTTCCAATCGTCTCGGATGAAATCTTGCCAGGCATTGCCGGATTTCGTTCATGGTGATATCCGCTTCGCCGGGCTTTAAATGTGAAATTAAAATTTCCGCTTCACCCTCCAGCTTTTCCAATTCTTCCATCAATAAACTGGGACAAAGATGTTTGGATCGGATGGCGATTGCTCTTTTTTCATTACAAAAAGCGGATTCAATGATCAAATACTTTAAATTCGAGATTTTATTCACGATCGGCCAGAATGCGTCATGTGTGGTGGTATCGCCGGTAAAAACAAGGCTGGCATGACCGGAATCCAATTGATAACCTACTGCCGGAACAGTGTGATTCGCCGGAAGCGGTATGATTTTCCGGCCATTCAGAGCGACAGCTTGTCCCGGCAATAGCGCTTCATAGCGCATATAAGGGAAATCCGCATCCGGAATTTTTGTGAAATCCGGCCATAAGTGCCAATTAAATAAATGTTTCTGCAGTACCGTCAGCGTCGCTTGAATGGCATGAACGGTCAACGGTTTCGTGCGTAATGAACCGACCGTATCCACCAGAAAAGGAATGAAAGCCACATGATCCAAATGTGCGTGCGTCACAAAAACGTGATCAATCTTGGTCATCTCTTCGACACTCAGATTTCCGACCCCCGTCCCGGCGTCAATCAGGATATCGTTATCCAGTAGCATCGCCGTGGTTTGCGCCCCACCGCCGATACCGCCGCTGCATCCCAAAATTCTCAGTTTCAACGGACTAGCCCAGAGAAAGAATTATTTAACCAGTAAGACGGGTATCTGCGACAGCTGCATCACTTTGCTGGTCACGGACCCCAAAAGTAATCCTTTTAAACCACCTCTACCGCGTGGCCCCATTACGATCAGATCATATTGCTTTTCGGTGGCAAATCGCACGATCATCTCAGCCGGATCACCCACCGTAATATGAAACTGGTAAGCAATCCCGGCCTGATCCAATATGTCGCGAGCTTCATGCAGGTTTTTCAAGCCTTCCTCTTGATGATATTGCTTGATATCCGCTTGATTGATGAATAATGACACATTTCCATCGAGCGGATATTGAACATTAAGCAGATGAAACTCCGGTATTTCCTTGTACCAATCGAGCAATTGAATAAAATCAGCTACAGCTTTTTTCGAGCATTCAGAGCCATCAACAGGCAACAGTATTTTCAGCATGATATCCTCTATTTATCTATCCAGGTTATTGCCTGGAATTGTCTTCATCGGCCAGATCAACGATCGGTCTCGCTTCAGCCCGCTTACGAGCGGCCAGCGTTTTACCGGCGGCAATTACCACGATTGCCATGGCAGCGGGAGCGATCCAGTGCAGAAAATTCGCATTCACATCAACCCATTCCTTGGTAACCACATCGGTTACCGCCATATCGCCCGCAATCCACCCCAGCAACCCTGCACCGATTGCAATCGTGACCGGATATCGATCCATGACCCTCATTACCAGTTGACTACCCCAAACGATGATCGGTACGCTGATCACCAATCCAAAAATCACCAAGCTGATTTCGTCCTTTGCCGCCCCCGCAATGGCAATCACATTATCAAGACTCATCACCGCATCCGCGACGATAATCGTTTTGATAGCGCCCAGCAGCGTGGTGCTGGCGTCTACTTCGTGACTGCCTTCCGATTCAGGCTGTAATAGCTTGATACCAATCCAAACCAGCAATGCCGCGCCCGCAACCTTCAGATAAGGAATGGTTAGCAGATTCAATGCAAAAAAGATCAGCACAACACGCAGCACAATTGCACCTGCGACACCCCAGAAAATCCCGAGCTTGCGCTGCTTATCCGGTAAGCGTCTGCAAGCCAACGCAATGACTACCGCATTGTCGCCACCTAAAACGATATCAATCGCAATAATTTGCAGCACGGCTAACCAAAACTGCGGACTATCAAATGCCATCAACTTTCCTAAGAAATATTTAATTAAGTATGGGAAATGCTACGAGCGTTCCGCCCGGTTCTCGCTATCCTGAATTCCGATAAATTTCAGCAATTCCGTTTTCTGCTGAAGCGTATCGTTATAACCCAATTCGATTAAATCATGGCAAAAAGCCATTTCAAACAGCACGTAACTCAGTAAGGTCGACCCATTCGGCCCCATCGCACCGATCGCACGATATAAGTAACGCATAATCCAAGGTAAAGTACTCGCATATTTTTGCGCGATCTCATTGATACCTTCGCTAGGCGCGATCATCATTGCTTCGACGGGCCGCAATGAAATATTTTTTTCTTTGAATGCTGCCGGAGGAATCAGTTTTAAGGTTTCATTAATACGCAGCAAACGCTCCAAATCCACGTCCAAACTATCGACAAAGATACTGTTCAGCGCATGCCCGGCAATCTGCGCAAATGGCGGATAACCCGATACGCTGACACGCTTCGGTTCATCGGTCACGGGCTTGCGCACACCGATTATCAATACTTTATCCGCTCCCAAATGCAACGCTGGACTAATCGGCGCCAGTTGACGCATGGAACCGTCGCCGAAAAATTCCCGGTTCAGTTTTACCGCTGGAAAAATAAATGGTATTGCCGATGAAGCCATCAGGTGTCCAACTCCGATCTCAGCCGGAATCCCCAATCTTTGGGCTCTTTTCCAGGGAGTCACTGCTTTAGCCGCCTGATAAAAAGTGACTGATTGGCCAGAGGTATAGCCCCATGCGGTAAGACCGAGTGCATATAAAGAGCCGGAACGGATGGAATGCTGAATCGTACGAAAAGAGAAGCGGTTTCTTAATAAAGCTTCTAAGGGGGAATTATCCAGCAAGGAAATCGGATGATGCTGACCGTATTCGGCCGATACCAAAGAAAGCATGCAACGCAGGGTATTATGCAGCACCCCCAGGAAATCGGACCGGTAGATCTGGTCGACATGAAAATTCGACCAGACGGCTTCCAGTCTTTCAACGCCTTCACCAAAATTGCTTGCCGAAACTGCAATACTGGCTGCATTAATCGCACCAGCGGAAGTACCGCAAATGATGGGAAAAGGATTACGGCGTTTATCCGGCAATAATTCCGCAATCGCTCGTAACACTCCTACCTGATAAGCTGCGCGAGCACCCCCTCCGGTCAGAACCAAACCGACTCTGGGCGCACCTGAATCTTGTTGTTGCTCATGCTCGAACTGCAAATTCTGATTTCACCCTCTCCAGCGCATCCCGTAAGGTCTCTTCTGGTAAGTTATTTAACGAACTGGATAAAATTTTCGCCGCCTGACATGCCGAATCCGGCAATATCGAACTATCCAGTTTAGCCACAAAAACAGCTGCAGCGCCAGTCGCATTCAAAAGACTCTGACGCTCACTCATTAGAATTTCCATTTCTTCGCGCAGCATGGAAACTTCTTGTTCTCTCAAGATGGTATTAGGCATATGATATTCCTTATAACATAAATACAGTAACCCGCCTGTCGAGCAATATAACAGAACTATAATTCATTTATATTTTGAACTCTGTGCTGTTTATCACTCTTTTCAGCTTTTTTAACCAAATTCATTAACGGCATCTGTACTCATATCATGAACCATCAAACCACGCTCTATCCCGAAATCCAACCCTATCAGCAAGGCATGCTGACCTTGGATAACATCCACACCATGTACTGGGAAGTATCCGGCAATCCTTCCGGCACACCGGTGGTATTTCTTCATGGCGGACCGGGCGCCGGAGCATCTCCAGCCCACCGGCGCTTTTTCGATCCTGCATCTTATCGTATTGTCGTGTACGATCAAAGGGGCGCAGGCCGATCTTTACCGCTTGGCGAGATCCAGGAAAATACCACACTTCATTTGATCAACGATCTGGAATTACTCCGTCAGCACTTGAGAATCGACCGATGGCTGGTCTTTGGCGGCTCCTGGGGCAGCACATTAGCCCTCGCTTATGGCGAAGCGCATCCCGAGCGCTGCCTTGGTTTTATTCTGCGGGGAATTTTCCTGTGCCGCAAACCGGAAATTGATTGGTTTTTATATGGATTGCGCAATTTTTTCCCGGAAGCCTGGCGGGAATTCGTAGCACCGCTGTCTATTGAAGAACGCCGCGATATTCTATCCGCATACCATCAGCGCTTGATGAATCCCGATCCCGCCGTCCACATGCCGGCCGCGCGCGCTTGGAGCACGTACGAAGGATCTTGCTCGACCTTATTGCCAAGCCCCGCAACCGTCAGTTATTTCGCGGGCGACACTGTGGCGCTCGGACTCGCTCGCATGGAAGCGCATTATTTCAAGCACAACATCTTTTTGCCGGAAAATTCATTGCTGGATAACGCGCATAAATTGCACAACATCCCGGCAACCATCGTGCAAGGACGCTACGATGCGGTTTGTCCGATCGCCAGCGCCGATGATCTGCACCATGCCTGGCCGCAAGCGGAATACCTCATCATCGACGACGCCGGGCACTCGGTATGGGAACCGGGCATACAAGCAGCATTAATCCGTGCTACGAATCAATTTAAAATGCGAAGCATCCGTTGACCACCGGAAATGTAAATCGCACTTGGTTTTACTTGCCAGCCCGGTGTATTCAGTACCTTATTCAGGGTGGGCAATAGCTGCTTGGTTGCTCGACAGATCTTTAAGATAAGGTAAATATTGTGCGTGTTGTTCAATGAAGAAACTGCTTTTAGTCGGATTTTTCACTATTTCTTTCGCTTCACCTGGGTGCAGGATCAACTCCAATACCTTGCGGCCCAACTTACCGGCGACATCCTTAAAGCGTTCCGGATAAGAAGCGGAAAGGTTTTCGCCGCGCAGCTCATTTTGGTAATTCGCGTACATTAATTTTCCGACCGGCACAAAATTCACATTATTGCCCTCCAGCCACGTTCTAAGCGATTCTTTAAGCTGAGAAATTTCTTCCGGTAACAATGTTTCCGGAATATTATTCAGTTTCTCAAGCAGGATGTCATACGTCACTTTTCCTAGCGGAACGTGCGGAACAAAATCATATTGATATTCAAAACGCCATAAATTATCAAATATATCCGGCCTGGATTCTTTATTGGATTCTTTATTGTCCATCATAAGGTTAAAACCACCGGCTTCAGCCGGTCAGCTTTAGCTGCGAGAATATGCCACACAGGAGGTGTGGCATGGATTATAGATATGGAAGTCATACGGTTTATCAGATTGAATATCATTTTGTATGGGTAACGAAGTATAGATATAAGATTCTGAAGGGAGAAGTAGCAGAACGAGTACGAGAGTTGGTTCGTCAGACGTGTGAAGCATTTGAAATCGGAATTGTACAGGGTGTAGTAAGTAAGGATCATGTGCATATTCTGGTGAGTTGTCCGCCGGAGATGGCTCCGAGTGAGATCATGAGGCGGCTAAAAGGACGAACATCGAGCTATCTGTTTGAAGAATTTCCTCACTTGAAGAAGCGGTACTGGGGAAGGCATTTTTGGGCGCGAGGGTATTTCTGCGTGACAGTAGGTCAGATGACAGAAGAGATGATCAAACAATACTTGGAGCATCATTTTGAGCCAAATCCAAACGACAATTTTAAAATGGAGCCGGAATAAGACGCGTCGTTTAGTCGACGCGTATCCGGACTTTCAGTCCGTAACTCAAACCCACCGGCTTTAGCCGGTGGTTGTTTAGTGAATCCTTTACTAATTTGTTCTCCACGAGCTGTAAAGAATCTCGGCGCGGCAAATGTATAAGTTATAACTTCCCCGGTAAAATCTTCTCGGAAATCGACGGTGGCGCCCGTTGCCAATGCACCACCTTTGCTGTGACCTGTCAGATACAAAGTTCCCTGCGCTTGATTTTTGAACGGTTGCCAGATTTTTTGATCCTGCAAAATCTTATTGCGCAAAGTTTCTAACGAATTTGCAAAACCGGCATGCCTGCCTTTTTCAAACAATAACTCCCGAGTATTCCTGTCAAGATCATGAAATCTAAAAAGCTTGAGGTTATTCAACCAATCCGATTTATTCGGCTCCGTGCCCCGGAAGGCAATAATCGCACCATTGGGGATTTTTAGCAGAATCGCCGCATCGATTTCGGCACCTCCATTCTCAGATGATCCTGGCGAAGAAAACACTTCCACCGAGTGAATATTCAGTCTCGAGAAAGCTTCTCTCAAGGATTCTGGATTCTCAGTTGCGGCATCTTTGAGGCAATTTAATACATTAATACGATCAGCATCTCTCTGGCGCTCGTTGGTAACTCGATATGCACATTCCGATGCGGTAGCCAACATGACAGCAGTATTGGTATCCCAATTTGCCTGTACGGCATTTGCAGATATTAAATATGCTGCCAATAAAGCCATTAGAGTATGTTTAGTTTTCATTATTCTTTCCTTAAAAATGATCAAGAAAAATTTCTCAAAACCAGTTGCTGTGTTTAAAAACACAACTCCGCCAATGTCAATCAGAAATCGGTCTATCGAGAATCCCTTTGACGAACAAACCGATCGGGTATGAGCACATACCCGTCGCCAATTATTACAATAACGTTACACAATTAATAGGAAACACCTGTAGTACTACAACTGTAGTAGTTAAATCTTGCTGCGCTTCAGGTTTACAGCAAACACATCGCAAAACTTGATGTCTTTTGCACACGCACCGGGCAATGGCCAAACTTGCCATTGATCCAGAAAAGCCCTTTTATTCCCGCTTTAGGCTTTCCTGCTCTTTACCGTATACTCCCCCAGGCTTCGGCAATATGTGTTTGATTTGGCATAAGTTACTGAAATACAGATGAATGCGGAGATTGCAATGGACAATTATTTTCTCGGGCGGCAACCCATTCTGGACCGGAATCAAAACTTGGTCGCATATGAATTATTGTTCCGCCAGGAACAAGCCCAGGAAGCAACGGTCGTTACCGATGACTTATCCGCATCGGCAAATGTTATCGTTAACGCCTATGGCCGCTTCGGTATCCAAAATGTACTAGGGCAACAACGGGGCTTCATCAATGCGGATCCCGGTTTGATCATGAGCAATATCATCAGCTTGCTGCCCTGTAAACATGTGGTTTTAGAGGTCAGAGTACCCGATCATATCACTGAAGATTTCTTGCGGCACTGCAACGAATTAAAGCAAAAAGGCTATCAATTCGCACTGGATAACATTGTTGCCATCGATAGCAAAATAGAGCAGCTGTTGCCGATCGTCAGCATCGTGAAAGTTGATGTATTGTCACTGGAAATAGATGCATTAGAGAAATTGGTAAACACTCTGAAACGCTGGCCCGTTCTGCTGTTGGCATTGAAAGTGGAAAGCCGCGAACAGGAAATGCGCTGCAAGCAGCTGGGATTTCAAATGTTTCAGGGATATTATTTCGCCAAACCCGAGGTTATGTCAGTCAAACGCGCGGACCCCGGAAAATTATCGCTGATGAAGTTGCTCACGCTGGTAACCGACAATCGCGATCACGATGAAATTGAACGGGAATTCAAACGCCAGCCAGGTTTAAGTTATCACCTCATGCGCATGGTCAATTCCGTAGCCGGGGATCTGCCGCGCAAAATCAATTCGATCAAACACGCCATCACATTGATGGGGCGCGAGCAATTATTGAAATGGATTCAACTATTGCTCTATACCTCCAATCCCGTGGAAGACATCGCGGTTAACCGGCGCATGCAAACCGCCGTCGAGCGCGGCAAGTTGATGGAATTAATCGCCGCCGCGGAACGTCCGCACGATAAAAATCATCAGGAGCGGGCTTTCATCGTAGGCATTCTATCTTTGCTTGACGAGTTGTTAGGCATCGACATGCAACAGATTGTGAACAAATTGGGGATCTCGGACGATATGCACCAAGCTTTGATGATGCGGGAAGGGCGTCTGGGCCAAGCGCTCAAATTGGTTGAAGGCGACGAGAGCGGCGATAATGCCGCCGTTGAATCGGCGCTCGCCGGATTAGGATTCTTGAGCTTGCGCGAATTTAACGGCATCAAATTGCGCGCTTCCGACTGGGCCAATCAAACGGGTGAAGTTGCCAATTAGCCGGAACCCGCCGATCGCACCTCAAAGTCAAGGTAAGCGCTCGAACCCGGAAACAATAAATCCCAATTCATCGTCCGCAGCGCCCTTTATGCGATCGATATTGATCCGTTCCGGGAAACCGTATACCGGATGGAATTTCACTGTAACCCGATCCGCCTTACCACTTTGGTGGGTTTGCAATATCGAGAATAGACGATCAATGGTCGCATGACGCTCAAAATATTCCGAGTGAACATCCGCCTTTGTGATGATGCCGCCATGCGCATCTTTCATCGATACCACCTGCCCGTCCAGAACTTCGATTCGTAGCGGCATGCGCCCCCTGAAAGGGCAATAGCAAACGATACGCAACTCGAACCGGTAATGCGGAATTTTGGCTTCTTGCCATCTGCGTTGTTGGTAATCGGAATGACTTTGCCCTGATGTTGCACATGCCATGATGGTAAAAGCCAGTATTAACCAAACTATCTTTTTCATTTCAACGTAAGATTCCCCAAAAAACCGCCAATTTCCATCATCCAGGCCACTCCCAAGTGCACGGCAAGGCCACCGGCGATCGATTGTGTCCGGTACGCGACAATGCCCAATATCAATCCGCCGAAGTAGGAAGAAATACATTCAAACAGTGGCTTACCAAAATGGATACTACAATAGAAAGCCGCCATCGGTAAAATCGCAGCCGCTCCAACGTAGCGGACAAAAGCAAAAATCAGAAACCCGCGAAAAAATAGCTCAATGGTCACAAAATCCAAGCCATAACTGATTTCATACAATAACTGAATAATGATCGGATGCTCCGTATGCGGCAATATGAAATCAATTTGCTTTAACCGCGGATAAGTATTGAGAAAATCCGGCTGCGTGCTGGCAAAAACGATCAGCGGCAGCATGAATCCCAGCATCAGCATATAAGGCCGCCATTGAACACCTTTCCATGTCATCCCCCAGAAACTCTGTTGCGCCGGTAAATGCATGGCCAAAATCAGCAATGGTATCAACACTACCAACAATCTAAACGGTAATGCCGTCACCGCCGCTACATAATCACCCCAAACGCCCGCCGCTAAATTTTCGAAGGGATTGGTAATACAAACTTTAAGCGCGAATAGCAGCGGAGCAAACATCAGCAAGCCCCAGAATACCGGCGTTAAAGCCCCCTGATTCATTCTTCGCACGATCACAAAACAGTAAGGAATCACAAAAGCGCAGTAGTACAACCCGCTCAACGCTGCAAATTGGTAATAGCGTGACCCCAAGCCGGCAATCATCTCGCGCTCGACCCCTAGTTGATAATTCAAAGTAACCAGAATCCCGATCCAGATGCTACAAAACAGCAACAACCGCTTATCAATCGTTAAAACATAATCCCGCAAATAATCGAGAAAGATGGTCATAGATAGAAATCAATCGAACGAGACATGGTATCAGCCGGGGTATATTGTTCGTAATAATTACAAAAGAAACAATGCAGTAATTCTTTGTTGAAGGGTGAAATAAGTAGCTTTCTTCTCTTTTTTCAAGCTTTTCCATCAGCAGCCGTAAGATACACTTCACATTCTAACCTACTCAACGATTGCGGAGACCTTGCCATGAGCACAGCTTTACACGAAATTGACGAACGCACAAACCTGACAGCTCACAATAAATTCGAATTATTGCTGTTTAGATTGGGAGAAGCTCCGGGTACCGACCACCGCGAATTATTCGGCATTAACGTCTTTAAAATACGCGAAATCCTGGTGATGCCAACCATCACCGCAGTTGCCAATGCTCCTCGATATGTCATGGGCGTCGCCAATATTCGTGGCCAGATCATTACCGTCATTGACTTACCCAAAGTCGTCGGTTGCACGCCGAAAAAAGGAACTTCCATTCTGCTGGTAACCGAATATGCCCGGTCAACACAAGCTTTTGCCGTTGAGGAAGTCAACGAGATCGCGCGTCTGGAATGGAATCAAGTCATCGCCGCGGATGGAAAAGGCGGCAACCTGGTAACCAGTATTGCCCGGCTCGACGGCGACAGGGAAGATTCGCGTTTAGCACAAGTGCTCGATGTCGAACAAATACTGCGCGATGTTCTACCCGATTCTTCCGGAAGTATGGAAATGGAAAACATCGACGTTAAGTTAACGATTCCGCCAGGGAAAGTAATACTGGCAGCCGACGATTCACCCCTTGCCCGCAGCATGATCGAGAACGGTCTCAAAGCAATGAATGCGCCTTTTGTAATGACCAAAACCGGATTGGAGGCTTGGACCAAGATACAATCGATAGCGGAAGCAGCGCACGCCGAAGGCAAAACTATCCAAGATAAAGTAGCGCTAGTACTCACCGATTTGGAAATGCCGGAAATGGATGGATTCACGCTGACGCGCAACATCAAGAATGATCAGCGCTTCAAATCGATTCCTGTGGTTATTCATTCGTCACTCACCGGCGAAGCCAATGAGAACCACGTCAAATCAGTCGGCGCGGATGCCTATGTCGCTAAGTTTGCCGCGAATGAAATGGCTTCAGCGATCCGGAATGTTTTAAACAAAGCACATGCCTGAAACTGAATAAAGCTTGGTTCTCCGAAAAGAGTTGAGTCTGTAAATAACAAACCCCGTCTACGAGACGGGGTTTGTTATTCCAAGGGAAATATCGTAAAAGCCGTTACACCCAGCGAAGCTGCGCTGGGACCCGGCTCAAATCGCTCATATACCTCATTAAATTGCGTTTTTTCACTGGATCGCACTTTATATAACTTTTGTTTGCGACTTTTACCAAAGCTTCCGTAAAACAAACGCACTAACTATCCGGCGACACTTCCGTCTGCGCGGCAACTTCCCTGTAGATCCGTTCCATCACGCCATTGTTGTAATCCTGCACCACAGTTTGCGACTGAAACAGCGCTTTCAGTTCAACCGCCGTAATGACAATCAGCAGCAATAACCCAGCTCCAAACAATGGTGTAAACAACATCACGAAACCAGTCAGAAAAATCCCAAGATTGATAAACCCGCGTACCCATTTTCCCAAATAAAAATGATGCAAACCGGCGATAAAAAGAAAGTTCAGCGTTGCATAAGTATCGGGATCTTTTAGCTGTTTCTCCGCCTCTCGGAAGAACCATAACCGTTTGTCATCCGGTAGTTCACGCACCATTTTGCGAATGCGCTCTTCATCTTGTTCGATGGCTTGCTTGTTTTTCATCCGCATAGCGCTTGAGATTGTCAACGTGCCAGCGTGATAATGACGGCTTCCCGCTTCCAGAACAATAAAAACCGTTTCTGTTCGACAAACTGAAACACCAGCGTCCAACCCTCGGCTGCTTCCTTGTTGAGTGTCGCTTCCAACCGCTTGATCGGTATACCCGATGCTCCGAGAAAAAGCGTTCCCAACCCGCCTTCCGTCACGTATAACACTTTGTATTCTTTATACGCCATTGCACATTTCCTTATTCACTTTATTCATTCGAGAAAAGTTTACCTTTAACAACCAATTGATATGAACAATGGTAGCAGCGAATCTGCTGTGTAGTACAACAGCCGTGAAAGCCCTTCGAGCAATCACGGTTGTCAGATTAGGCCAACAAAACCCGTCTGCGGTATGCAATCATCGCCATCATCAATACACAGAGTATCAGCATGACTGCAGGAAATAGTAATGTCGTTAATGTCAGATTCTCCAATGCCAACATGACCAGTGCATTCCGCAATGTAAACAATGCAAAAAACAACAAGGATTCCGAATAAGGGAATTGGTAGGCTTTTCTAACCGTTGGCCCGAACCCGGCGACATCGATAGCTGTCAGCAAAATCACCGCCCATAACGGATCGGATGTCCAGTACCACAACGGCAACGACAGCAGCGCCGCGATAAAAAACAACCAATCGGCGCGTGTAATAGTGACATCCGCGCGTTTGATAAACGCCAGATAAGCGATAAAAATAGTGATACTCGCCGAAACCCCGATCGGCCACGTTCCCGGTCCGCCATTATCTTCGAGCTGCGCCACAAAGATCAGCAATGTCGTCACACCCCAAATCACCCAGGAAAAAATATGCGGCCTGATCGAACCCCGGAAGATTTCCCGGATATAAGGAATGAACGCAGCCAAGGTAATCGCAATTGCGATGAGGCTGAATGTTTCTTTGTAGAACATGCTTTTCTGACACGCTGAAATTATTGAAAGCGATGTATGAGTATGCTGCTTTCAATTGGTTCAGTTCGAATGAAAATAACCTTCAAAAATACCGGATAGAAAAACTGCAGAGGATATTCAGCGGATACTTCTTTGTTGTTGCGATGGCCCCGGTTCTTGTTGTCTGATTCCGGTATTATCCGGATCCCGATGATTGTCCCTGTCAGGTATGTTCTTCATTTTCCGCCAATCCCAGCTTGCGCATCTCAACGAGAGACCACCCCAAGTTTTGTTTTTTCGCATTCTTGATGAAGCAATAAAATTGAACCACGGTAACACTCGCATCGACAGCAAACTCGGTATGCAATGCATCCGACTCACCCGGTTCAATCTCAAATTCACCGGAGTCCCAATGCCATTGCCGGGCGGCAATTAACGGCCATTCAACCTGGGTTTGATCCTGCAATAGCAGATCATAATTCTGAGCAATCCGTTCATTTACATCCGCAGGTAGTGGCAATACCTGCCGCAAGCGGATTTCCGCAAATCGCGAATACAACATCACTTCGCCGGTATTTTTTATCGTGACGGTGGCATGGATCAGCTTTTTACCGTGATCCAGCGCATATTGATCGTAGGCGATTTTCAGCTCTATTTGTGGGTAATTGAGCCGGTGCTTGATGAATAAAAAATAAGTCCAAATACCGCCGACAACGATGGCACCGGTTGTGGCAATCGATTGCAGAAAATCCGCATAATTCTTGAGTTCGATAACATCCACGCTGATGGTATTCCTTATCGACCAATCGTTAACAAGAAAGGTTAATGAAAGATTTGGCTTAGCAGATCGCGGATAACCCAGCACTTCATTGGAATAATGCTATTTTCCGGAAAATTAATCAAATGCTGCAATGAAAAGTAACGTAATGCGTGGAACATGGAAAATGTCACCGGAGAAACCCGGTGACATTCGTTTGAAAATTAAACGGCTTGATTTCTACGGCGAACCATGAATCCCAGCAATCCCAAACCAGCTAACAACATGCCGTAAGTGGCAGGTTCAGGTACCGGACTGATCGTGCCGCCGATAAAGAAAGTGTCCGTACCGCCATTAATTGCAGAAACGGCCGCTGCATTCAGTGGAATCGATACGATATTGCCATTGCTCGATGAACCAATCGCAATCGAAGCGTAAGAAACACCGGATGCCAGATCACCAAAAATTCCAAGACCGGAATCGGTTAAAGGGTTACCCGAAACATCGAACAAGGTATACACCAATGCAGCCGATTGGCTCAGAAAACCGCCATCCGCGCCGCCATTTTCACCGACCGCCGGTTGATACAAATTCAACACCGCGCTGGTAGCGCCGGTAATGCCATGAAGATCGAATGCAAAGTAGTTATTTGCATACGTGTCGCTTCCACTGCACGAATCGGATGAACCGCAGGTACCGACAATATAGTTTCCTAGAGCACCACCGAAATTATTATTACCAAATTCATCAACCCAGCCGCGATTGGTCGCAGTAAGCGTCGTGCTGCCGTTCAGCACCAGTTGTGCGCTGCCAATACCGTGCGTCCATGCAAAACTGTGATCGCTCAAACCGGCCGATGCAACTGACGGTAATGCCGCCAGTCCTGCAATACATACCGCTGTTCTAATCAATTTATTATTCGCAATCATTTTTCCCTCACAAAAGAAATATACCTAAAGATCAATTATCTGTTTATTTTAAAACTATTTCGCACAGAAATAGTAGCCCACAGTATATTTCGAAACCATAGGAGAGCACTACCTTTTTTATAGGATGGTTGTACTAATTTTTGCTGCACTAAACACACTACCAGGTGCTGGATACTCTCAGAATAAACACGTAAATACCGATATTTATCAAGATCAGCAAAACTTCTTTCTACTCCCAGATCACCATCTTGAAGCGTTCCTTGACGATACCGAAGTAATTGCACTTCCAATCGCTTTGCGCGAAGAAGTCGAGGTGATGCCACTGATCTTTCTGTTTCAGGATACGGGCAGCAGCATCGTCCCAGTCGATGGCGGCGAATCGTGGTTCCAGTTCCTGTTTGCGTGATTCGACTTCGGCATAATTGAAACCGTCGTATTCCCAGTGCAGCACTTCGAATACGTTGCCGTCGCGGTCGGCGTAGTCGATGCTGAAATCAAGCCCCCATTTCGGGCGGATACGGATAATCTTGTAGATCAGAGGATTGGCTTTCGCCCAACACTGCAATTGTTGCAGCGCCTCCCCGGCATACCCCTTGCGCTCGAACAGCAAGCTGTGATTCAACACCGCGCCCTCAACCCGATCCGGTTGCGTAAACCACGGCGCTTTCAATGCATGATGGTGCTCCCGGTGCGAATGCGCTTGCGTCCCGTTGGCTTCGGCATAACGCTGTTCGAGATCGGTCAGGTCGTAACCGTTCTGATCGAACAACGCCAGATCGCGCGCCAACGGAATGCTGGCAGTTTCCAGCGGCTGATCCCAATGGCTTTTAGGATTGAATTGGTGATCGGTTAAATCGAGATAACTCATGAATACTGACAATCTATCAATGAACAAACTATCGCGCGGAATCTACTGGAAGGCTTCGCGGCTGTCAAATACCAGTTAAAGCAAGCGATCAAGCAACTAACCGCCGTGACGCGGCTTTCCATACAATGCACGCAGCTCGTCCTTGGCTTTTTCCAATACTTCCCGCTGTTGCGCGGACAAATGCTTTCCCGCCCGGTTGATATAGAAATTCAGCATAGCCATCGCCGACGCGAACGGCTCCGCCTTGCGCCGCTCGCTGCTGTCGGCGGAATGCTTCAACGACAATGCGATCTTATAGGGATCGTTCCAGGTAAACACACCCGGTTCGAGATCAAGCGCATTACTGGTTTCGGTGACTTGATGAGACCAGTTTTTCAGGCTATTTTGAAACATAAACTATTATGCGGCATTACTAAAAAATAACCCCGTTACTATGAACGGGGTTATTCCAATTTGATTAGCTTGTTATTCTAGATATCTTGTTTTCTACGGCGCACAAAATAACCCATCAATCCTAATCCTCCCAATAACATGGCATAAGTTTCAGGCTCAGGCACGGCACCTATCGTGTTGGTAAATGAAAAACTTAAATCATTGTAGTCAAATGGTCCGTTAAAAAGATCTTCGAAACTGACCAGCGTTGTATTCGGAAGCCAGTCGGATTGTACGCGAGCATGCGCGTAACCATCGGGATTCAAACTACCCGGTCCGGTAAAGAAATCATAACCAGTATTATTGACATGCATGCGAAATAGCAATTCAGTTCCTGCAGCGAAAGTTCCCAAGCTTACTGAAGTGCCAACCGGAGTAGCATGATTATTAAAAATAAATGTAGAGTCCAAGTAAAGATCATTACTGAACGCAGCCGAATTACCTTCATAAGTTGCGATGATTTCTCCGCCAGTGGCGATTACTTTCAGTCCTTCCGTACCAGGCGCAGCAATTGGGAATGCATAGGCCGACAAGCTGATGCTACCAGTAATCAACAGAGCGGTAGTTAACCGTATAACCGTATGAGCGAGCGTATGTAACATAGTATTATTCCTTTTTATTATTGATCGAACCAATTTAGAAGCCAGCGGCAACAAATTGGCACCTCGGAGTATGAGAAAAACTTCAGAAAATAGTGAGACACTTCGTTCGTTTTGCTCCCAATGCATTCCTGTTATTGCAGATAGCTGGTGCCATCGGTTTTATATACTCCCGCCGCAACGGGTCAATCAAAATTTATCAAACCGGTTGCAAGCAGTTGTCAAGTATTCTCTTTTTTTCCGGTTGAATCAAGTACTGTTTAATTACTTTTTTAATCAATCTTTTAATTCTAGCTTGGTAAGGTTCAACAAGCCGGATTGCTGTTGACTACCTACCTCGTTGGTAAACGTCATCACCCCCAGCAACGAGCCCTCCAACCGCTGCTCCAACGTCGAAATATTCTCCTCCAACACTAGCATCTGCGAGTCGATGCAATTCGCCACCCAGCCTGCCAACGGCAAACCAGCAGCACGGATCGCTTGCGCGGTCAGTAAAGCGTGATTCAAACAACCCAGCCGCATGCCGACCACCAAGATTACCGGAAGATTTAACGCGCGCGCCAAGTCCGCGCCGGTTTGCCGTGCATTGAGTGGTGCCAGAAAACCGCCAGCGCCTTCGACGATGACAATATCCGCTTGACGGCTGAGCGACTGATAGGCATGTTGAATCATCGCGAGGTCGATTTCGACGCCTGCTTGCTGGGCGGCGATATGCGGGGAAATCGGGGGATGGAAAGCGTAAGGGTTGACGTATTCACGGTCAGCACGGATGTTGCTGGCGGCGATTAACTGTTCGACATCATACCACCGGCCATTTTCGCTGCCTGCCACCACCGGTTTCATACCCACGACTTTTCTACCTTGCGCGGTAAAAGTTCTGAGCAATGTGCAACTGACAGTGGTCTTGCCAACGCCAGTATCGGTGCCGGTAACAAAGTAACCTTGCCCCATATTAAGGCGGCAACCCCAATTGTCGCCGTGTTTCCGGCGTCAAAATCGAACGGGGATCGAAGGGTTTCCAAGCATGGCCGTATACCACTTCAAACGTAGCCGGCAGCTTGCCGTTGCGGCGCAGCGTTTCGTAAGCATCGAGCGCTTGCTGCCATTGGTTCTTGCCCATCAATCCTTGCCGCCGCCCCTGGATCACATTATGCGCGCCGATCGCCTTGAGGTCGCGCATCACGCTGATGACATCGTCGTACGTCAAGGTAATGTATTCCATGTCCATCACCGGCGTGGAAAAACGATTATTCAGCAGCAGATCGCCGATATCGTGCATGTCGGCAAAGCGGTTGACGTGCTGGTAGCCGTCGATACGTCCGAACGACTGGCGCAATTCCTTCAGCGTATCCGGGCCGAAGGTACTGAACATCAACAGCCCGTCGGCACGCAGAATGCGGTGCATTTCAGCGAAGGTATGCTGCAGGTCATTACACCATTGCAACGCCAGATTCGACCAGATCATGCCGACACTTTCGTTCTTGAACGGCAGTTGCTCGATATCGCCGCATACGTAGTCACCGCGCTGCTGCAACGGCAGCAAACGTTGCCACCAAGCGGTATTCGGACGCGCGTGCGTGAGCATGGTCCAGGCGATATCGACCGCGATCAACCGGCTTTTCGGGTAGCGTTTGGTCAATTGCTGCGTGCCGTATCCGGTGCCGCTGCCGGCATCGAGAATCACGTCCGGCTGGTATTTGATGTATTCCAGCCGTGCTAGCATGCGGTGGCTGATTTCGCGTTGCAATACCGCTGCTTGGTCGTAACTACCGGCGGCGCGTTCAAACGAGGCGCGCAACAGTTTTTTATCAAGAATTTGTTCTGAAATCATTGAGATGCGCTACAAATTGTTCGGGGTACGATAAAAACGGCGCATGGCCGCAGTGTTCAAACTTCACATATTGCGACTGCGGCAATTGCCGGTGCATCCAGTCGGCCGCCGCCGGGTTTGTAATCACATCATTGTCACCATGCATGATCAAAACCGGCTGACGGATATCACCGATACAGCCACGCAAATCGCTGTGCTGTAATATCTTCAATCCTTTCTCCAGCGCTGCCGGATCCGGCTCGGCGCGCTGAAAAAAACTTTTGCGCAGTTGCGGCAGAATTTTGCCCGCGTCACGGTCGCCGCTCATTTGCAGCGTCAGGAAACGATTGATCGTCGTGGAATAATTCAGTTTCAGGTTCTCCAGAAACAGTTGCAACAGTTTGCGATCCATACCGAATGTCCAGTCGTTCTGCCAAGCAAAACAAGGCGTCGTCGAAATCAAAATCAATTTCTCAATTCGCTCCGGCTGGCACAATGCCAATTGCATCGCTACCTGCCCGCCCAGCGACCAGCCGCCGAGCATACAATTTTGCGGCAGGATATCCGCAACGATCCCGGTCAGATGTTCGAGCGTTCCCGGTTCGCACATCGGACTCAGGCCATGCCCTGGCAGATCGACCAGATGCAAACGAAAGCGCTGCGCCAGCGAATCGCGCACACTGCCCCAAATGCCGCTGTGCATCGCCCAGCCGTGCAGCAGCACCAGATCGGAACCTTGCCCGGATGTTTCGATATGCAGCGCGGTCATGACGGTGTAGCCAGTTCGTGCAAAGCATCGATTAGCCGTGCGATGTCTTGCGGCTGATGCGCCGCGGACAATGAAATGCGTAAGCGCGCCGTCCCTTGCGGCACCGTCGGCGGACGGATCGCCGGAACCAGTATGCCGCGTTCCCGCAATACCTGGCTGACCCTCATCGCATCAACGCTAGCGCCGATCAGCAGCGGTTGAATCGGCGTATCGGACGGCAACAGTTTCCATGGCAACGCTTGCAAGCCTTGTTTAAGCTGCACAATATGCTGCGCCAATAATTCGCGCCGCCATTCGTCCTGTCCGATCAATTGCAAACTCGTCAACAGTGCATGCGACAACGACGGCGGTGTAGCAGTGGTGTAAATATAGCTGCGTGCCGACTGGATCAGGGTTTCGATCACGTCCGGCTGCGCCGCGACAAATGCGCCAAATACCCCAGCCGCCTTGCCAAGCGTAGCCATATAGACCACCCGTGGAGAATGGACGGCAGGCGCCGGTGGTAGATGCAGACTACCACGTCCTTGGCGTCCAAGCACACCGAAACCGTGCGCGTCATCCAGCAACAGCATGGCGTCGTAGCGCTCGCACAAAGCAATTAACTGCGGAATCGGCGCAATATCGCCTTCCATACTGAATACCGCATCGGAAATGATCAGCTTACGCCGCGCTTGGGTCGCCGCCAAGCGTTTCTCCAGTACCACCAGATTGAGATGCGGATACCGCACAAATTTAGCGCGCGACAACATTGCCGCATCGTTGAGTGACGCATGATTGAGCTTGTCGGCAAAAACGGCATCGTCGCGCCCGGCCAGCGCCGTCACCACGCCGGTATTCGCCATGTAACCGGT
Source organism: Nitrosomonas sp. sh817 (assembly GCF_030908545.1). Taxonomy (NCBI): domain Bacteria; kingdom Pseudomonadati; phylum Pseudomonadota; class Betaproteobacteria; order Nitrosomonadales; family Nitrosomonadaceae; genus Nitrosomonas; species Nitrosomonas domestica. The sequence goes on from NZ_CP133083.1 coordinate 2,425,971, forward strand.
AGAAAACAGCAGCGCTTGCGGAAAACCGGTAAATGCAGCCGCCGCTTCTTCGAACTGATGATGCGCCGCCGAATGTCCATTGACCAGGTGCGACGCACCGGCGCCAACGCCGTAGCGCTGCGCACCTTCGCATACCGCTTGAATCAATGCCGGATGATTGGCCAGACCGAGATAATCGTTGCTGCTGAATGCCAGATAATCCCGCCCGCCGACCGTGACATGACTGGCTTGCGGACTGTCGACGATTTGCCTTATCCGCCGCAACCCCTGCTGCTCACGGACGCGTAGTTGCTCGGCCAGACCGGAAAACATTTACGACAGTGCGCGTAGTCCTAGCTTATCCAGCAATGCCCGGTCGCGATCGGTTTCCGGATTTCCGGTGGTCAATAACTTGTCACCATAGAAAATCGAATTGGCGCCTGCCAGAAAACACAATGCTTGCACCGCATCGGACATTTCCTGACGACCTGCGGATAACCGCACCATGGCTTTCGGCATGGTAATCCGGGCAGCCGCGATGGTGCGGACAAATTCCATCGGATCGAGCGCTGCGGTACCGTATAGCGGCGTGCCTTTTACTTGCACCAGATGATTGATCGGTACCGATTCCGGATACGGATTCATATTCGCCAGTTGCGCGATCAACCCGGCGCGCGATTCCCGCGTTTCCCCCATGCCGACAATGCCGCCGCAGCATACATTAATACCGGCATCGCGCACATCCTGCAAGGTATCCAGACGATCTTGATACTGCCGCGTGGTAATGATTTCCTCATAAAATTCCGGCGCAGTATCGAGATTGTGATTGTAGTAATCCAGACCGGCTTCGCCGAGTTGCTGCGCTTGCCCCGGCTTCAACAAACCCAGGGTTGCACAGGTTTCCATACCGAGTGATTTAACCGCACGGATCATTTCCGTCATCTTTTCAATATCACGCTGTTTCGGACCGCGCCAGGCAGCCCCCATGCAAAACCGCGATGCGCCTTTGGCTTTAGCTGCTGACGCCGCCGTGACGACTTCATCGACCGACAGCATCGCCTGATTTTCAACGCCGGTATGATAACGCGCCGCTTGCGGACAATAACCGCAGTCTTCGGGACAGCCACCGGTCTTGACCGAAATCAGTGTCGACAACTGCACGCCGTTTGGGTCGTGATGCTGCCGATGAACCGTCTGCGCTCGATAAAGCAGATCGTTGAACGGCATATCGAGCAGCGCTAATATTTCCCCGATGCTCCAGCGCAACATGCGTCCGGAATTGCCGGTTGTACCGCTTTGTTCGGTTTTCGTTTCGAGGTTTGACGATGTATCCAAATTCATATCCGTATACCTATTGAGCTAATTGAGTCCTGCAACAATCCCTGCGTTTGCCGATAGCTTAATGGATTAAACTACATTGGGCAGCCCATTTTACCATTGCCCATTTTTAAACGGCTGATTATATTTTGTGCAATTCCTGACTGAAACTCCTTGCATCCTTTGCGGTGTCCATACATCAGAGGATTTTTGCAAGCCTTGTCACGATCATTTGCCACGCTTACCGGCATATTACTGTCCGATTTGCCTTTGGCCGGCGCCGACCGGTGAAATTTGCGGCGCTTGTTTAAAAACTCCGCCGGCGTTTACCCGCACGATCGCGGCACTGCGTTATGACTTTCCTGCCGACGCATTGATCCAATCGTTGAAATATCAGAACAATCTAGCGATTGCACCGATCCTCGCCAACCTTCTGTTTGCTCGCTTGCAAACCATCGCCGCAAAACCGGATATCATTGTGCCGATGCCATTGCATCCAATCCGGCTGCGCGAACGCGGATTCAATCAGGCAATGGAAATCGGCCGGTATCTCGCACAGCAGATGAAGATTCCGCTATTACCCGATTGCTGCAGCCGCATCAAGCATACACCGCCGCAAACCGGATTACCGTGGAAAGCGCGGCAAAAAAATATCCGCAAAGCGTTTGGCTGTACAATCGACTTATCGGGCAAACATGTCGCAGTGCTTGACGATGTGATGACTTCAGGCGCTTCATTGAATGAACTGGCTGCCGTGTTACGTCAGCAGGGTGCTGCCGAGATCAGCAACTGGGTAATTGCCAGAACCCTGCCGGAATTGAATCAAACAACAATCCATACCATGTAATCATTGTGGTCCAACAAGCATGTTCAATATCGTTCTCCATCAACCTGAAATCCCGCCGAATACCGGCAATATCATTCGTCTGTGCGCCAACACCGGCATGCAATTGCATCTGGTCAAACCGCTCGGTTTCCCGCTCCAGGATAAGCAATTATTACGCGCCGGGCTGGATTATCATGAATTTGCATCCGTCAAGGTGCACGAAAACTGGAATGAATGTTGCCTGACACTACAGAATCACCGCACGTTTGCGATCACCACAAAAGGCACGCAGCGATACGACAAAATCGCTTTTCAGCCAGGGGATGTATTCGTGTTTGGTTCGGAAACCCGGGGACTGCCCGCGCCGGTCATGGAAACCTTTGCGGAACCGCATCGCATCCGCATACCGATGGTCGCTGCAAGCCGCAGCTTAAATTTATCCAATACAGTGGCAATCATCGCCTACGAAGCGTGGCGTCAAATCGGGTTTCCGGATGGAGATTAAAAACGGATTATTGCAAATTCAAGCTATCGCTCAAAATACGCGGCGTTACAAAAATCAGCAATTCGCGCTTGTCGTCCTGTTTTGAGGTATTTTTGAAAACATTACCTAGTACCGGAATATCACCCAGCATCGGCACTTTATTGACGACTTCATTCTCGGTCCGGTCAAAAATTCCACCGATCACGACCGTTCCGCCATTTTCAACCAGTACCTTGGTAGTCACTTGTTTGGTATTAATCGGTGGCGGCAAGAATTGATTGATCGGCACGCCGATCTTATCTTGATTAACATTTAGTTCCATGTCGATCTGGCCATTATGGGTAATCAGGGGCTTTACTTTTAATCTGAGCGTGGCATCCATGAAACGGATACTGGTGGCGCCGCTGCTGGTCGCTTGCTGATAGGGAACCCGGTCACCTTGTTCTATGATCGCTTCGATCCCATGCGCAGTCACGACACGCGGACTGGCAATCACTCTGCCTTTTCTGTCTGTTTCCAAGGCGGACAATTCGAGATTGATTAAGCGGCCATTGTTGATTTTCATCAGACTTAATCCCAGCGCGGCGGGACCGCCCAACAGTCCGGTTGCAGCGGCTGCGGGCAAATTCACATTCAGGTTATTCGCTCCTCCGGCCGCGCCGCCTCCGGCTAATGCACTGGATCCGGTCGCGCTGCCTGAAATACCAAGCCTTTGGTCCCCTAGGCCGGTGGCGTTCTGAATCCCGAAGCGAGCGCCTAAATTACGGCTGAAAGTTTCGATCGCTTCCACAATACGCGCTTCAATCATTACCTGTCTTTCAAAAACATCCAATCTCTGAATGCGTTTTCTGACTTCTTCGAGGCGGACTGGGATATCGGTAACGGTTATGGTATTACTGATCTCATCGATATTGATGGTGCCACGTTGACTGAGCATCCCTTCAAAGGACATTGAATTGACCCGGCGGTGATTCAAATGATAAATCTCCGAACGCAGCGGTTCCATTTCGGTGATTTGCATTTTAGCTTCAAGATCCAGCAGTTCCCGATCCGCCATCTCCTTGCGAGGCGCCACAAAAATCACGTTCCCGTTCTTACGTTTATCCAAATCGTGCGCTTGCAACACAATATCCAGCGCCTGATCCCACGGCACGTCTTTGAGGCGTAATGTCAGGTTGCCGCCGACCGAATCGCTGGCAATAATATTCAGATTGGTAAAATCGGCGATTACTTGCAGTACCGCTCGCACTTCCACATCCTGGAAATTCAGCGACAGCCTTTCACCGGTATACCCGCCATAGACGCGCTTCCTCTTGGCCTGTTCTTCTTCATCTTCCGATAATGCACGCACATCCAGCACAAAACGCGTTCCGGATTGCCGCGCGGAATGTTCCCAGCGCCCCCCGGCCTTTACCAGCATTCGAACGTTATCGCCTTTCTTGAACGTTTCAATGGTATGGATCGGTGTTGCAAAATCCATTACATCGTAGCGTCTGATCAAACTGGCGGGTAGTAGCGTATCAAAAAATTCGACGATAATATCTTCGCCTTGTTGCTGCACATCAACGCTCATTCCCGCTTTTGTCATGTCGACTTCAACGCGTCCTTCGCCATTGGGGCCTCTGCGAAAATCAATATCCTGCAAGCTATTCATCCGCTTATTTGGAGATTCTTCGGCAAAACGAACCACTGCGTTGCTTGCTGAATTTTCCGCCACGCTCACTAATCGGATGAATACGAGATTGTTTTCGGCGCGTATGTCATGGCGCATCAATCTCGCCAAGTTTAGTACCACGCGCGTCCGGTCACCTACTTGGATGATATTGGCACTACGCAGATCGCCTTCCGCAGCTTCCTGAACATTCTTGCCTAATTTGTTAGAAACATTATAGAAGTCAAAATAAATCCGGTGGGGATTGTCGAGCACCATACCGACAGGAAGATTTACTAAGGGTTTATCCAGCGTCAGTTTGGCAATGACTTCACCATTCAGAAACGTTGAAAGATCGATTGTTCGAATACTGTTCTGCGCTTCATCCGCCCTTGCGGATTGCACAGTCGTGATTAATGCTGATATACAGAGTATCCATACGGTTATTACTCCACCCAAGCTATAATTTCCGGTTAATGATAGCTTCATGACCTCATCCTAGTTTTTTAGCATCAGTACACTTGTTCTTTCAACCCATTCATTGACACCTTCTTGAACGATTTCTGATAGCTTTACTTCCGATTCTGAGATCTCATCAATTCTCCCAAAGTTTTGACCCAGGTGATTCCCGATTCTTACACGATGCAGTATGCCTTCCGGGGATTTAATCAACGCGAAAATCGAATTATGTTGTTGCAACGAACCAACCATTGCCAGACTTTCAAGCGGATAAGCCTCCAATACTTCTTTGCGGCGATTCAGATCAGGCTGGATATCGCTCATGCTTGCAAACGCTTGATCATTTTGGCGGGGAGCGAAAGGATTGGGCGCGTCAAATGCCATATAAGTAAAAGGTTTATAGGACTTAACTTCCGGCAATGGATCAATTTGTCCATGTAACCCCTCGCCCGAACTATGGATAAACACTTCAAGATCACTATAGTCATTTTGCTGACACGCAGTAAGTAGAAATTGAATCGCCGCGAGCAATACTAGCAGGAATGTGTTTTTTAGCATAATTTATCTACCTTCGGCTTGCTTTACCAGTTCCCCTTCGTCCAGATAACGATAGGTTTTTGCAACAGCATCCAGAACCAGTTTACCGTCATTCCCAGGTTTGACATTGATATCATTGAGCGTCACGATACGTGATAGATGTGCTATATCGCTGGCAAAAGCGCCTATCGCGTGATAATCGCCGGTTACACGAATCGCAACGGGAAGCTCCGCATAAAATGCATTGATCGTTTCCTGCGTCGCGGGTTTAAATAATTCGAATTGCAACCCTCGGCCCAAACCGGCTTGATTAATATCGATGAGCAACGCTTCCATCTCCGATTTATCCGGAAGCTGGCGCAATAAGGTTCCCAGCGATTTCTCAATGTCTTGCAATTGTTCACGCATCGCCGGTAAATTTACAGCGCTGCGTTTTTTAATCAGATAGGTATTTTTCAAAGTTTCTTCTTCCGCTTGAATTCTTTCAAGCGTCTCAAATTCGTCTTGCCAGATAAGGAAATGACCTGCAGCGATGATCCCAATCAATAAAATTATCAACGCTACGACTTTGAAGGCTACCGGCCAATCTCCAGCTCGATTGATATCAAGCTGGCGCAGTTCCATGAGAAGATTTTCCATGATCTTTACTTACCCGGCTGTATTTTGAGAAGGCTTCTGAATATCATCCATCGTGGTGCGCCGAAGTTGAATTTTCATGTTGAACTCGTTTTGACGCACATTATCTTGAGTCATGGCCTTAATCTCGATCAGCAGCGGCGATGTCAGCCACGGCGAGGATTCCAGGTTACGCATCAATGCTGATACGCGCGCATTCGATTGCGCGTAACCCATCAAAGTGATGTCATGATCATTTTGCTGAACACTTTGCAAATACACACCATCCGGTAATAGCCTGGCCAATTGATCCAATAAATGAACCACTTCGGAACGGCTATTCTGTAATGTCTCAACCACTTGCTTACGCGACAGCAATTCTTGCGTCTGCGTTTTGATATTTCTTATTTCCGCGATTTCTTGATCCAAGAGCGCAATTTGATCGTTCAAAAATTGGTTGCGGCCATTTTGATATTCGATTTCACCCGCGATCATCGAATACACACCCCAGACGATCATAATCCCGAACACGCTCACCAATCCCGCCGATACCGCAATTTGTTGCTGCCTGGCTTTACGTTTCAGCTCGCGATGAGGGAGTAAATTAATACGAATCATGATGGATCAAAACTGCGTAAAGCCAAACCGCAGGCAACCAATAGAGAGGGTGCATCGAGATTGAGCTGGCGTGGAATGATCCGGCTGGATAACTCCATTGTTGAAAAAGGATTGACTATTAACGTGCTTACCTGAGTACGCGTCGAAATGATTGCATCCAGGCCAGGAATTACTGCGCTGCCGCCGGCTAAAAAAATATAATTAACTTCGGTATATTGCGTTGATGTAAAAAAGAATTGAATGGCGCGCATCACCTCGATCGCCAGCGTCTCGCAGAAAGGTTGCAAAACTTCCGCATTGTAGTTCTCCGGTAAGCCGCCGCTACGTTTAGCCGCTTCGGATGCTTCCAGCGAGAGATTAAACTGATTATGAATTTCCTGAGTTAGTTGATTGCCGCCGAACGGTTGATCCCTTGTATATAACGATTCACCGTTGAGCAGCACATTTATTTTCATGACCGTTGCACCGATATCGACTAATGCAATTATTTGGTCTTTTCCACTCCCGGGTAATTGGTTCAACGTCAATTCAAATGCTGCTTGCGCTGCGTAGGGTTCAACATCCACCACGACGGTTTTAAGACCGGCAGCCTGTGCTGTCGCCACACGGTCCTCGACTTTCTCTTTTCGCGATGCCGCAATCAGAACTTCAACTTCTTCCGGATTATCAGGAACAGCCCTCGTTACTTGAAAATCAAGATCAACTTCATTTAATGGAAAGGGAATATATTGACTGGCTTCGTTCTCGACCTGAAACACCAAGTCGTCTTCCCGTTGCCCCGCAGGGACGATAATTTTTTTGGTAATCACATCGGTTGCGGGGAGTGCAAGCGCCACATTTTTTTGCCTTGTTCCCATGCGCTTCCAGCCCCGTTGCAAGCTTTCGCTGACCGCTTCCATATTGACGATCTCACCGTCAAGCATGGCATCAGCCGGTAATGATTCTATCGCATACCGTTCAATTCGATAGTTCTGACTGCTACCTATTCGGGACAATTCGACTAGTTTTACTGCAGAAGAACTTATATCCACGCCAATCAATGCCGGAGGCTTAATCTTCAGGAAGTCAAAATTGATGTCAAAATTTCCCTTGAACATTGGTCTATTTGCGGCGATACTTCAGAAATATCATATTAATAATATTGTTGAATTGATGTGAACTCTTTGCAAGAATTCATTGAATTTATTCAGTATACTAAATAAGTATGCTAAATCACAAAATTTTGATTCTGCCAGAGTTCTGGAAATTTTATTTAAAGAAAAGCGGTCGATATACCCCCTATAACTTTTCACTCCCACAAACCTACCATTAATCAATCGTAATTCATGTTCTCCCGTTGGTTGTTTTATCTTTTTGTAACGGTTTCCGCTACAGGATTCATTGGCATTCTGCTAGCCGGTTTTGCAGCACTGGTCATTTATTCCAATTTGCCTTCTTTGGAAACACTGACGGATTATCGCCCGAAAATTCCGTTGCGCATTTATAGCGATGAAGGCTTATTGATCGGAGAATTCGGCGCTGAGCGCCGAAACGTAGTGAGCATCGCCGAAGTTCCCCCGCATCTCAAGCAAGCTATTCTGGCTGCCGAAGATGATCGCTTTTATGAACATGGCGGGGTCGACTACCTCGGTGTACTTAGAGCCGCTTACTCTAATTTCACTTCGGGCGCTGTTCGTCAGGGCGCCAGCACCATTACAATGCAAGTAGCCCGCAATTTTTTTCTGACCAGAGAGAAAACTTTTACGAGAAAGCTCAGTGAAGCGTTACTGGCATTTAAAATTGAACATAATCTCACCAAGGATAAAATACTCGAACTCTATATCAACCAGATTTATCTTGGGCAACGCAGTTATGGTTTTGCAGCAGCTGCGCAAACCTACTTCGGCAAGTCCCTACAAGAAATCAATATTGCCGAAGCGGCTATGTTAGCGGGATTGCCCAAGGCGCCTTCCGGATATAATCCCATCAGCAATCCAAAGCGCGCTAAAAGCAGGCAATTATATGTATTGGGCCGTTTACACAAGCTAAATCACATATCCAGCCAGGAACTCAGTGAATTAGAAAAACAACCCATTTCCGTGAAAAAGCAAACGGCGATATTTGCGATGCCGGCGGATTACGTCGCTGAAATGGTTCGTCAAGTGATTTATGATCGTTATCAGGAAGATGCCTACAATAAAGGCATTAAGGTATATACAACCATTCGCAAGCTCGATCAGGAAGCTGCCTATCAGGCTTTACGGAAAAATGTGCTTGAATACGACAGGCGCCGAGGCTATCGCGGCCCGGAAGCTTATATCGACTTACTCAAGAACGGGGCGAATCAGGAAAAAACACTGGATGATGCCTTGGACGAAGTCAGTGACAGCGATAATATATTTGCAGCCATCGTTCTATCCGCCAAACCTAATGCCGTTCAAGCTTATCGAAAAGGCGGTGAAATTGTTGAGATAACCGGGGAAGGTCTAAAATTTGCACAAAAGTTTCTTAGCGATAGAAAAGAGCCTGGAAAAAAATATATTGTTCCCGGCGCTCTGATCCGTATCCAAAAAGAAAATAATCTATGGCACATCGTACAGCTTCCGGAAGTTGAAGCAGCACTCGTCTCGTTGGATCCAAACGATGGCGCCATCCGCGCTTTAATAGGCGGTTTCGATTTCCAGAAAAATCAATTTAATCATGTAACACAGGCTTGGCGGCAACCCGGTTCCAGCTTTAAACCTTTCATTTATTCCGCAGCTTTGGAAAAAGGATTTACTCCCGCCACGATTATAAATGATGCACCACTGTCTTTCAATGCTACCCAAACAGGGAGCAAGCCTTGGGAACCCAGGAATTTTGATGGAAAATTTGACGGCCCCATGCGCTTGCGTACCGCATTAGTCAAATCAAAAAATCTGATATCCATCCGGATCCTTCAGGCCATCGGCATTCACTATGCACAAGATTACATTACGCGATTCGGTTTCGATGCAACACGCCACCCGCCCTATTTACCGATGGCTCTGGGGTCTGGTTCAGTGACTCCCATGCAGATGGCGGTAGGTTATGCTGTGTTTGCAAATGGCGGTTTTCGTGTCGCTCCCTATTTCATAAAAAGAATTGAGGATGAAAAAGGTAACGCACTTGAGCAATTCCAGCCAATCACCGTCACTGCGGGTGCCAAACGAGTCATTGATCCACGCAATGCATTTATCATGACGAACATGATGCAAGATGTTATTAATTATGGTACGGCCGTCAGAGCCAAGCAACTGGGACGCACTGATTTAGCCGGCAAGACGGGTACTACCAGTAATTTCGTAGACGCATGGTTTTGCGGCTTTCAAAAAGACTTGGTTACCATCGCATGGACGGGTTACGACGAACCTAGATCATTGGGCAATAACGAAACCGGCGGACGTGTAGCTCTGCCCATTTGGATGGATTATATGGGACCGGTCCTGAAAGGTATTCCAGTCGCGGAATACAAACCGCCGAATGCTGTCACAATTGCAAAAATAAATTCAAATTCAGGATTTAGAGATCCGTCGGGAGATATTTCTGAGTTCTTCTTTAGTGAGCAGCTACCGCCGATGTCTGATATTTCAGTTGTTGAAGATCACGCGCCTTCAACAATCAGAGATTTAAGAGATCAATTATTCTAAAATTTATTAGGTGTTCTTTTTTAACCAATTAGCAGCTTCTACAGCATAGTAGGTAAGAATTCCATCTGCACCAGCTCTCTTGAAGCAAAGTAAGGATTCCAGAACACAGGCTTCCTCACTGAGCCATCCATTCATGGCAGCTGCTTTCAACATGGCATATTCTCCACTTACCTGGTATACAAATGTGGGTACACCAAACTGATCCTTTACGCGTCGTACAATATCCAAATAAGGCAACCCCGGTTTAATCATAACCATGTCTGCGCCTTCATTCAGGTCTAACCCAACTTCCCAGAGCGCTTCGTCGGAATTTGCGGGATCCATCTGATAAGTATATTTGTTGCCTGAACCAAGATTTGTTGCGGACCCGACAGCATCGCGGAATGGTCCATAATAATTGGAAGCATATTTCGCTGAATATGCAAGGATCCGTGTAAGAATATGATTCTCGCTATCCAAACGGCTTCTTATCGCTGAAACACGTCCATCCATCATATCGGATGGCGCCACTATATCAGCACCTGCCTGAGCATGAGCTAATGCCTGCTGGCAAAGAACCTCTACGGTCTCATCATTTAATACATATCCGCTCTGATCAATTAACCCGTCTTGACCATGGCTTGTATAAGGATCCAGCGCAATATCCGTAATAACACCAAGTTCTGGAAAATTTTTTTTCAGTTGCCTGACAGTTCTTGATACCAATCCTTCAGGATTAGATGCCTCACTCGCTGACAGATTCTTAAGCTCGGCATCAATTACCGGAAAAATCGCTAGTGCGGGGATTCCCAATTTCAAGCAGTTCTCTGCCTGACTCAAGAGTAAATCAATACTTTGCCTAACGACGCCCGGCATTGATCTCACATTCTCGGTTCGCTTTTTTCCATCCAAGACGAAAACAGGATAGATCAAATCATTTACATTAATATGGTTTTCTTGCATCAGCCGCCGAGAAAACTCATCGCGACGCATCCGTCGCATTCTTCTTTGTGGAAATTTGGTACTCAGAAACATAATAATCAGAAAATAAGAATAATTCTAAGAACAGGGAACTAATTCTATCATTTTGTTCTCTTATTTACGGACAATCTTGATCGTCCCCCTGTCTTTCCTCCCTGAGACAGGGCCTTAAGTGATATTAAGGCGGTTCCCCCGGTTTTATTCCCCTTTAACCGGGGTTTTTTTAAGAAGTAACAAGCTACTTGTCATCAAGCCATCCACTTATCACTGCGGATGCAGTGTCTACCCCGAGGGATGATTGGCTCGAAAATAATTGAACGCTACAATTTGAATAAGTGGTACTGAGAATCATATCTACCTCTCGCAAGGTATTATTTGCCTGTTGCTTGCTTAGCTTGTCAGCCTTCGTTAACAAGACATGGATGGCTTTTCCTGTTGGAGAAAACCAATTCAACATTTTTATATCCAATTCTTTAAGAGGATGGCGGATATCCATGATTAATACCAAGCCTTTAAGGGCTTGACGAGTTTGTAAATAACTTTCTAAAACGCTTTGCCAATGGCGTATCACCGAAGCTGGAACTTTCGCATAACCGTATCCAGGCAAGTCGACCAGAAATTTTCCTGCACTTATTTGAAAAAAATTGATATGCTGTGTTCTCCCGGGTGTTTTACTCACAAAAGCCAAGCGATTCTGGTTTGTTAAAGTATTAATCACGCTCGATTTACCCGCATTTGATCGTCCAGCGAATGCTATTTCAATGCTTGTGGATGAAGGCAAATCCCGCTCTTCGTAGGCAGAAGTAAAAAAAAATGCTCGGTGAAACTGGGACATATGATCAGTTTTTGCTTAGATTATTTCGGTCGTCTAATATTGCATTATTTGCGATAATGACGAGTCCTTCCAGCACCAGATTATCTATGATTTCATAAGGAATTTTAATAAAAGGCGCAAGTTCGATACAACCACCGCCGCTTATGAAACATTTTAAATTAGGTGTTTTAAGCTGTTCAGACATCGAACAATATAAACGCTCAATCGCGCCCAATACACAGTGCATCAAACCACTTTGCACTGCATCATCTGTAGATTGAGGGAAATTTTTGAAGGAGCCGATTTGTAAATTTTTTATTTGCGTTTTCGACTGCAAACAGTCTCGCATCAAATTTATACTGGGAAAAATGATGCCACCTAAAAATACTCCTGAATTAGAAAGTGCATCAATGGTCACCGCAGTGCCAATATTCACAACCATACAGGCTTGGTGATGAATATTCCAGGCTGCTACAAGAGCAGCCCAACGATCACACCCCAATTGCTCGGGATTGTGATAACCATTTGATACTCCACATTGAGATGCACAAGCACTTATCCAATAAGGTTTTACAGGCCATAGCGAAAAAATTGCATCAATATCATTTTTCAAATTGTCAGTCGCCACGTGAGAAATGACAATTTGTGAAGGTGCCGGAAGCTTCTTAAAAGAATCTAGCAAAAGAGAAATTTCAGTATTCGATATTTTTCCTTTTGCAAACCAGAGACCGTCATTACTAAGGCCCCATTTAAAGAAAGTATTTCCAGAATCGATGGCTAAAATCATTATCAATAACAAATTAGATTGATGATTTAAGTCTTACAGAAATATCACCAATATAAAATGTTCGTCTACCAATGGAAGTGATCAAGTTGAGAGCACCAGAATCACTGATTCCGTCAACAGTTCCATCAATTGTTTCACCATTTGCGAGCACTAGTGTAACCGGATAGCCTTCATAAGCATGACAACCGATCCATTCAGCTCTGAAGTGTTGAAATCCGAATGCTTCGTAATCTTCAAGTATATTTCGTAACTCTGATAGCAATATACCGAGAACATAATTACGATTTATATGGTAGCCTGTGATTTCGAATAAATCAGTTGACTGTTGGTCAAGAATTCTTTTAATTGATTCAGCCAGATGAAAATTTATTCCAATACCGATTACAGCATAGGTTTGATCATTTATTGTCCGCTTAATATCAATTAATACTCCCGCAAGCTTTTTTTGCTGAAACAAAACATCATTCGGCCATTTGAGCTTAAAATCGACAGTAAAAAGCGATTTGAGTGTCCTGATTATCGCAAGTCCAATTACTAGGCTTAGGCCTGATAATTTGGCAACGTCTTTTGTGAAAGATTTTAAAACAGAAAATGTTAAGCAATTACCAGGATCAGCATGCCAAACCCGCCCCTGCCTACCTCTTCCATTACTTTGAAATTCAGCGACAACGACACTTAGTGCGTTATCATCAAATGCTAATTGCGATAAGTTACGTAAAATCCAATTATTGGTAGAATCAATTTCATCTAGAACACTTAACCGAATATATTCGGACAGCCTTGGGCAGGTATTCAAAATTTCATGATGATTTAATTTATTAATGTCGCCTAAACTATTCGCATTAGTTTGAAATTTATAAATTCAGTTCCACAGAGTTTATTAAAACCGTTAATATAAATAATAGATATTAGCTATTATCAAATTACACTTGAGTTGTATCGCTATCAGTCAATTCAATATTTGGTCGATCGACAAGTTCAACTAAAGCCATTGGTGCGTTGTCTCCCTTTCGAAATCCAAATTTAAGAATTCTCAGATATCCTCCTGGGCGCGTGCTATATCGTGGCCCAATTTCGGCAAAAAGCTTTACAACATTTTCACGATTTCTAAGTTTATTAAAAGCCAAGCGCTTATTTGAGAGTGATGATTTCTTTCCTAAAGTAATAACGGGCTCAAGAAATCTTCTTAATTCTTTAGCTTTAGGCAAAGTCGTTTTAATTGCTTCATGCTGTAATAATGAATTACTCATATTACGCAGCATTAAAATTCGATGACTGCTAGATCGATTTAATTTTCTTAGAGCACAACTATGACGCATGATTAATATCCTTAACTAAATTATCTAAATTGGGAGGTGGCCAATTGTCTAATTTCATCCCCAATGTTAATTCGCGTGCAGCAAGAACTTCTTTGATCTCATTAAGAGACTTTCTCCCCAAATTAGGAGTTCGCAATAATTCCGCTTCAGTACGTTGAATTAAATCGCCGATATAGTATATGTTTTCAACTTTAAGGCAATTAGCTGATCTGACTGTCAATTCCAAATCATCAACTGGTCTCAATAATATTGGATCAATCTGGGGGATTTGAGGTTGTTCTTTAGGTAATGGAGTACTTTCAAGATCAGCAAATACAGATAATTGCTGAACTAAAACTCGTGCAGCATATCGTATCGCCTCTTCCGGTTCAACAATTCCATTTGTTTCAAGATCAATCACTAATTTGTCTAAATCAGTACGCTGTTCAACACGCGCACTTTCAACAACATAACTAACGCGTTTTACCGGACTAAATGAAGCATCAAGTAAAATTGTGCCTACATTATTATCCTGATTTTTGTATCTTCTTAAAGTTGCCGGAACATAACCTCGTCCTTTTTCAATCTTAAGCTGAATATCGATATTTCCATCTGAAGTTAAGTGAGCGATAATATGGTCAGGATTGATGATTTCGACGTCGTGACCTACTTCAAAATCACTTGCTGTTACAATTCCTTTTCCAGATTTCTTTAAAGTTAGAATTGCCTCCTCATTATTATGCAACTTAAGGATAATACCTTTAATATTCAAAAGTATATCAACGACATCTTCTTGTACTCCCTCGATCGATGAATATTCGTGTAACACTCCAGCGATCTTTACTTCTGTCGGGGCAAATCCTATCATCGATGACAGTAAGATACGTCGCAAAGCATTACCTAACGTGTGACCGTATCCTCGTTCAAAAGGCTCCATTACAACTGTTGCGTGCAAGGGAGATATATTTTGAACATCTACGATGCGAGGTGTTAATAAATCATGACCATGCATAACAAAGTCCTTTATATTTGCAATCGAATTGACTATTAATTATTTCGAATATAACTCAACAACTAGCGATTCATTTATAGTCGAAGAAATATCAGATCGATCAGGCAATGCTTTGAATATGCCTCGCATTTCTTTTACATCTATGTCAAGCCATATTGGAAAAGTTCGGTTATCAGCTGCACTTATTGCAGTCTTAATTCTTAATTGATTTTTTGCTTTAGGTAAGAGCTCAACAACATCACCAGGCCTAACCTGATATGCAGGTATATTAGTACGCTTCCCGTTAACTAAAATGCAGTTATGTCTTACAACTTGACGCGCCTCTGAACGAGAGGCTCCGAATCCCATCAAATAGGCTACATTGTCTAACCTACTCTCGAGAATTTGCATTAGGTTAACACCCGTTATTCCCTTCTTACTATCAGCATTTTTATAAATATTTCGGAATTGCTTCTCTAAAATTCCGTATATTTTTTTGATTTTTTGTTTTTCTCTTAATTGGACACCATAATCAGATAGTCGTCCTTTTTTTTGACCGTGTTGACCTGCAGGATAATTTCTTCTTTCAATAGCACATTTTTCAGTAAAACACTTCTCACCCTTGAGAAAAAGTTTTTCACCCTCACGGCGACATTGCTTGCATTTTGGTTCAAGATTTCTAGCCAATATCTTCTCCTAAATTCTTCTTTTTTTTGGTGGTCGACATCCGTTATGCGGCACAGGCGTTACGTCAGAAATACTAGTTATCTTAAAGCCTGCCGAATTGAGCGCACGTACTGCAGAATCTCGTCCAGGTCCGGGTCCTTTAACTCGAACTTCTAAATTTTTGACACCACACTCAATAGCAATTTTACTAGCGTTTTCAGCAGCTACTTGTGCAGCAAATGGTGTACTTTTTCTTGAACCTTTAAAGCCTGCGCCGCCGGATGTTGCCCATGATAACGCATTACCTTGCCTATCTGTTATAGTTACAATAGTATTATTAAAAGATGCGTGAATATGTGCTATACCCTCTGATACATTTTTTTTAATTTTTTTTCTAACTTTAGATGTAACTTTTGCCATCAGATTTCTATCCTGTAAAAAATTATTTTATCTTGCTCTGATTGCTTTCCGTGGTCCCTTTCGCGTTCTCGCATTAGTTCTTGTTCGCTGACCACGCACAGGCAAACCTTTACGATGCCGTAACCCTCTATAACATCCAAGATCCATCAATCGTTTAATATTCATTGAAATCTCACGACGCAAATCGCCTTCGATAGTAAATCTAGAAATTTGCTCTCGCAAATCGTCAATTTGTTTTTCAGTTAAATCCTTAAGCTTTCGATCAGTCTCGATGCCAATTGATTTGCAAATTAACGTAGATCTAGTGCGTCCTACTCCATAGATCGAAGTAAGTGCAATGCCTACATGTTTATGATTTGGTAAGTTTACCCCTGCAATACGTGTCATTCTTAACCCTACACTTATATTATTAACCTTGACGCTGCTTATGTCGCGGATCTTCGCATATTACGCGTACAATCCCTTTTCTTTTAATTACCTTACATTTCCTGCATAATTTCTTTACTGAAGCACTGACTTTCATGTTCTACTCTTATTTTGGTTAAATTATTTTGCCCGGAATGTAATCCTTGCTCTCGTCAAATCATATGGAGTTAGATCGACAGTTACTTTATCACCGGGCAATATCCTTATGTAATGCATTCTCATTTTCCCTGATATGTGACCTAAAACTATATGTCCATTTTCCAATTTAACACGGAATGTAGCATTGGGTAGCGTTTCGAGAATTTCACCTTGCATCTGTATAGTTTCTTCTTTTGCCATATGATATTTTGACTTTTTCAAGTGAGATAATCAAACACTAATGCATAGGAACTCTGTTATTCCCTTTTAAATTTGCCTTCTTAAGCAAACTATCATATTGTGATGACATGACGTGAGATTGAACCTGTGACATAAAATCCATAGTAACAATAACAATTATGAGCAAAGATGTTCCACCAAAATAAAATGGAACATTCCATTTTAGAATCAGAAACTCAGGAAGAAGGCAAACCAAAGTAACATAAAGTGATCCAGTCAATGTTAATCTCAACATTATGTTTTCTATGTAACGTGTTGTTTGTTCGCCAGGTCTGATGCCAGGTATAAAAGCTCCACTCTTTTTTAGATTATCAGAAGTTTCTTTGGGATTAAAAACTAAAGCCGTGTAAAAAAAACAAAAGAAGATAATCATGATTGCATAAAGTATTACATATACAGGTTGCCCAGGTGCCAAGGCTCCACTAATATCTTTTAACCATAACATAGAATCATTATTGGCAAACCAACCCGCCAAGGTTGCCGGAAATAAGATTATACTTGATGCAAAAATTGGTGGAATCACGCCAGCCATATTTAATTTAAGTGGTAGGTGAGAACTTTGACCTCCAAAAATTTTTCTGCCAACTTGACGTTTCGCGTAATTTACTAAAATCCTTCGCTGTCCTTTTTCTATATACACCACTAAACACGTTACAATTGCCGCAGCAATAAAAATTCCTAATGCAACAAGGAAATGCATTGATCCAGTACTAACAAGGTCTAACGTTCCACCTATAGCGCTAGGTAATCCTGCTGCTATACCGGCGAATATAATTAATGATATGCCATTACCAATTCCTCTTTCAGTAATTTGCTCGCCCAGCCACATTAGAAAAATTGTACCTGTTACCAATGTAATAACAGTAGTTAAGATAAACATACTACCAGGAACTATTACCAAACCATTCTGTGACTGCAAAGCAATTGAAATCCCATAACTTTGAACTAAAGCCAGCAACAAGGTACCATACCGCGTATATTGCGTAATTTTTCTTCGACCACTTTCCCCTTCTTTCTTTAATGCTTCAAGATGTGGCACCGCAACAGTTCCTAATTGCATGATGATTGAAGCCGAAATATACGGCATAATGCCCAGTGCAAAAATAGAAAATCTAGCAAGAGCACCCCCTGAGAACATATTAAACATTCCCAGCACACCATTTTCTTGCGAATTAAAAAGATCTTTTAAAACTGCTGGATCGATACCTGGAACAGGAACATGCGCACCAATTCTGTATACAATCAAAGCCCAAAAAAGAAACCATAATCGTCTCTTCAAATCCGCGAACTTATCAACAGGCTTCTGCATTACCGCATTTATTGACAATTCATAACCTCACGTTACTTTTGATTTCCATTAACATCTTCTACTAGATCTCTCATACTTCCACTAACAGAAATATTTTCTAATCTATATTTTCTGTTAGTAATAGAAGGATTATAAATTTTCACCTTTTTTATTTTTCTTGAAACCAAACCTTTTAACTTGAGTAAATTCAGATTGATCGTTTCATTTTCAGCTATGATATTGAGGTCTACCAACTTTAGCGATACACTTTGTTTAGTACTTATAGAAGTGAATCCCTTCTTAGGCAGTCTGCGTTGTATCGGCATTTGCCCGCCTTCGAATCCAATTTTATGAAATCCTCCAGAGCGTGATTTCTGTCCTTTATGTCCTCGTCCACAAGTTTTGCCATGCCCGCTTCCCATTCCTCGACCTACTCGCTGTTTATTTTTTTTTGCTCCTGACGGAGATTTTATAGTATATAAATACATATTATTCAGTCACATTTAACGAGATAAAATACTTTATTAATCATTCCACGTATCGATGGTGTGTCATTTAAAATCGAATAACTATTAATTTTCGACAAACCCAAGCCCTTAATGGTTTCACGGTGTATTTTTTTTGTACCTATGGTGCTTTTAATTAATGTTATCTTTATAGTTTTATTATTTGTCATGTTTTCCGCTCAAAATCTCTTCTACACTTTTATTTCTTTTTGCTGCGATCTCCGCAGGGGTTTTCATCATACTCAAACCTTTGAGTGTAGCTCGAACAACGTTATAAGGATTTGTTGATCCGATACATTTAGCCAGTATGTTCGTCATGCCCATAACCTCAAAAATTGCTCGCATAGGGCCTCCAGCGATAATACCTGTGCCCTCGGGAGCAGGTTGCATGTACACTTTTGCGGCTCCATGGGACGCTGTTATAGGATGATATATAGTTCCGCCTTTCATTTTAATTTTAATCAATCTTTTTCGCGCTTCATCCATGGCTTTCTGAACAGCAACAGGAACTTCCCTTGCTTTCCCTTTGCCCATCCCCACACCTCCATCCCCATCTCCAACTACAGTAAGTGCAGCAAATCCTAGAATTCTGCCTCCTTTAACAACCTTTGTTACTCGATTGATCGCCACCATTTTTTCTCGAAGATTATCCCCATTATCTTCTTCGGTACTTGCTTTATTACTTAGTTTATTTAATTTAGACATTTTGTTAATTTAAAAAATTAAACCTTCTTCGCGCGCGGCTTCTGCCAAAGCTTTGACACGTCCATGATATCGATATCCTGATCTATCAAATGCAATTTTCGATACGCCATGTTCTTTTGCCTTTTGGGCAATTTTTCTTCCGATCAAAATTGCTGCAGCAATATTTCCACCATTATTTATTTCTGCTTTAAAATCTTTTTCAAGTGACGAAGCTTGAGTAATTACAATATTCCTGCTGTCATCAATAACTTGTGCATATATATGCAAATTCGTTCGGTGCACACACAGCCGAATCGCTTTATTATTGGCTATCCGAATTCTTGTTTGCTTAGATCTTATCAATCTTCTTTCTTTGTTACTTTTCATATAAAGCTCAATTATTTTTTCTTGGTTTCTTTTAGGATAATAACTTCATCGCTATATCTAATTCCTTTTCCCTTATAAGGCTCTGGTCTTCTATAGGACCGGATATCAGCGGCTACTTGCCCTACTTTTTGCTTATCAATTCCTTTAATTACTATCTCAGTTTGAGTTGGGGTTTCAATTTTAATGCCTATAGGAATCTCATGATCTATCTGATGAGAAAAACCCAATGACAAATTAACTTTATTATTAACAACCTGAGCCCGGTATCCAACACCAACCAACTGAAGTTTCTTCTCGAAACCGATCGTCACACCTTTAACCATATTAGCGATAAGCATTCTTAAAGTTCCAGCCAATGCATTTGCTTGTTGCGTGTGCGTAACTACTTCTACTTTTACTTGATTGTTATAATTCTCAACATTCAATTCAACTGGCAAATCTTGCTTTACTTCACCCAACGGGCCTTTTACCGAAAGGCATTTTCCAGATAAAGTAATTTCAACTTCTTTTGATATAGCTATAGGACTATTGCTTACTCGAGACATTTTTTTGATAATTCACTAAATTAAACTACACAACATAATAATTCACCGCCTAATCCGTTTACTCTAGCTTTCTGATTAGTCATAACACCTTTTGAGGTAGAGACAATCGATATACCTAGACCATTTTTTACGTTAGGTAAGTTCGAGCACGATTTATAAATTCTCAAACCTGGTTTGCTTATCCGTATTATTTGTTCAATCACAGGTACGCCACAGTGATATTTTAAATTAATTACTAATTCACTTTTATTAGATATCTCAACAACTTCATATCCATGAATATATCCTTCATCCTTAAGCACGTTTGCTATAGCGATCTTTAATTTTGAACTTGGCATTTTAACAGACAGCTTATGAGCCATTTGTGCGTTTCTGATTCTGGTAAGCATATCTGATATCGGATCACTTAAACTCATCTCAACTTTTATCCTTTATTTGTACGTCAAGAAATTACCAGCTTGCTTTCGTAATACCCGGAATTTTACCACTCATCGCAATCTCTCTTAGCTTAATTCTTCCTAATCCAAATTTCGAATAAACACCTCGTGGCCGACCTGTTAATTCACATCTATTTCTTAGCCTTACCGGGCTAGCATTTCTAGGAAGCATTTGCAAGGCTATACGTGCCTCATTGCGCTTTTCGATAGGTATCGTATAGTTACGAATTATGCTAATTATTCTAGCTCTTTTATCAGCATATTTATCAACTATTCTTTTTCTTTTTAGATTTCGATTAATTAACGATAGTTTTGCCATATTTATTCTCAATTCTTAAAAGGAAAATGAAAAGCTTCTAGTAATGCTTTTGCCTCTAAATCATTTTTTGCTGTAGTCGAAATCGATATATTCATCCCACGCAAAGAATCAATTTTATCATAATCAATCTCAGGAAATATTATCTGCTCTTTTATACCCAAATTATAATTTCCACGACCGTCAAATGATTTACCCGAAATTCCTCTAAAATCTCGTATTCTTGGCATAGCTATCCCAATTAATCTATCCAAAAATTCATACATTCTTATATGACGAAGAGTAACTTTACATCCAATAGGATAATCTTTTCTTACTTTAAATGTTGCTATTGATTTCTTTGCTCGTGTAACTATGGGCTGTTGCCCAGTTATTTTTTTTAAATCCGATAGTGCGTTGTCAATTATCTTTTTATCGGTTGTTGCTTCTCCGAGACCAATATTCAGTGTTATCTTCGATATCCTAGGAACTTCCATAACTGATTTATATTTAAAATCAGTCATCAATTTTTTTACAACTGCTGTTTGATAATATTCTTTTAATCGAGCCATTTATAACTACCCCTAATAAGATTATCCAATTAATTCACCGGTAGATCTAAAAACTCTCTTTTTTTCTTTTTGTGAATCTAAACTCATTTTAATTTTATCAATTTTACTTGTTTCAAAATTATAAATAGCGACATTGGAAATGTGGATGGGCATTTCCTTGTTGATTATTCCCCCAGCAATGCCAGTAGCAGGATTCGGTTTTTGATGCTTTTTTACGGAATTTATACCTTGAACAATTAAACGCTCGTTTTTAATTACACGCAAAACTGTGCCTCTCTTACCTTTATCTTTGCCTGTAATAACCATTACTTCATCACCTTTCTTAATTTTAGGCATTTTCTATCACCGATTCATAAAACTTCAGGAGCTAATGAGACAATTTTCATAAACTTTACAGTACGTAATTCTCTAGTTACTGGCCCGAATATCCGAGTTCCTATAGGTTCTAATTTGTTATTTAATAACACTGCAGCGTTATCGTCGAATTTGAGCAATGAGCCGTCATTGCGCCGCACTCCCTTAGTAGTTCGGACCACAACAGCATTGTACACTTCACCTTTCTTGACTCTTCCTCTTGGCGCAGCATCCTTGATGCTGACTTTTATGATATCCCCTATGCCGGCATACTGTCTTTTTGATCCGCCAAGCACTTTAATGCACATCAGGGATCGCGCACCAGTATTATCGGCTACTCTTAGTTTGGATTGCATTTGTATCATTGATCTGTTCTCTTTTATAGATTTATTATCTGCAAATTCTTCAAGAGGCTATTAATCTTTAAATTTAAAAGTCTTTTTTTGTACAGACAAGCAGTTCTTTAACCAACCAATTTTTAGTTTTAGATATTGGACGACACTCTTCGATTAAAACGATGTCCCCAATATTTATATTATTATTTTCAACATGAGCGTGATATTTCTTAGAGCGTGTTATAAATTTTTCATATAGAGGGTGTTTAAGTCGGCGCTCAACAAGAACCGTGACTGTTTTAGCCATCTTATTACTGACAACTTTACCATTTAAGCTGCGACTACGTTTTATATCTTCACTCTTCATAATTTTTTTTCTGAGCAATCAAAGTTTTTAATCTAGCTATATCTTTTCTATTTTTTTTAATTTGCTGCGTATTCGACAACTGCTGAGTTGCATGTCGCATTCGTAAACTAAATTGTATTTTTAGCAGCGTCATCAATTCTTCATTTAACTCATGAAGCTCTTTGACTCTCATATCGCTAATTCTCATGTCTATACACCAATTTGTCTGACGATAAATGTTGTTTTTATAGGCAACTTTGCTGCTGCTAATGAAAAAGCTTCTCTCGCTAGCTCTTCATTAACTCCATCCATCTCATATAACACTTTACCCGGTTGTATCTCAGCTACATAATATTCAGGATTGCCTTTTCCATTTCCCATTCTAACTTCAGCTGGCTTTTGCGATATGGGCTTATCTGGAAAAATTCTTATCCATATTCTACCACCTCTTTTAATATGCCTCGTCATTGCACGTCTGGCAGCCTCAATCTGCCTAGCTGTTAATCGTCCCCGCCCTAACGCTTTCAAGCCATATTCTCCGAAACTTACTTTCGCTCCTCTTGTTGCGATTCCGGTATTCCTTCCTTTTTGCTGCTTTCTATATTTTGTTCTTGATGGTTGAAGCATCAATTTCTCCGTTTAAAACAATGCTATTGATTTTATAAATTCTATTCTTCTGAAGAAGTTGCTTTATCAACGATTGAAGAAGTTTTTAAATCAACATCTGATAACGTCATGATTGATCTCTTCGATATTTTTTTCTTTTCATTCTCCAAGCTCGTATTACCATGTAATGTAGTTGCTTGTTCAGAATTTCCAAGAATTTCTCCCTTAAAAATCCATACTTTTATGCCAATAATTCCATATGTCGTTTGTGCTTGAGCAGTTCCATAATCCAAATCGGCTCTTATCGTATGAAGTGGCACCCTCCCCTCGCGATACCATTCTCTTCTGGCGATTTCTATGCCGTTTAATCGTCCTGAACTCATTATTTTGATTCCTTGAGCTCCGAGTCTCATGGCATTTTGCATAGCTCTTTTCATAGCACGTCGAAACATTATTCTTTTTTCTAATTGCTGCGCAATATTATCTGCTATGAGTTGAGCATCTATCTCTGGTTTTCTAATTTCCTCAATATTGACATGCACAGGAACCCCCACTCTTTTCTGAAGTTCACTTCGCAACACCTCAATATCTTCTCCTTTTTTCCCGATTACAACTCCTGGTCTGGAACTAAATATTGTAATCCTGGCGTTTTTTGAGGGCCGCTCAATCAAAATCCTTCCGACCGAAGCATTTTTTAACTTTTCATTTAGAAAATGCCGTACTTTAATATCTTCGTTGAGCATTTTTGCAAAATCATTACTATTTGCATACCATCGAGATTGCCAGTTTTTATTTACTGAAAGCCGGAATCCTATTGGGTGTATTTTTTGCCCCATGTGCTATAAGCCTTATATTTTAATTTTCAATCCTATCGCCTACCGTGAGCGATATATGACAAGTTGGTTTAAGAATTCTATTTCCCCGACCTTTCGCTCTTGCGCTGGTTCGCTTCATAAACATTCCTCTATCCACATAAATAGAAATAACTCTGAGCTCATCAATGTCTGCACCATCGTTATGTTCTGCATTTGCTATTGCAGATTCTAATAACGCCCGCACTATTGTTGCCCCCTTCTTAGGGCTAAATTGTAGGA
This sequence comes from Nitrosomonas sp. sh817, assembly GCF_030908545.1. Lineage (NCBI taxonomy): Bacteria > Pseudomonadati > Pseudomonadota > Betaproteobacteria > Nitrosomonadales > Nitrosomonadaceae > Nitrosomonas > Nitrosomonas domestica. The sequence continues at coordinate 2,450,293 of NZ_CP133083.1, forward strand.
TATGCAAAGCTTTATCGACCGACAATCCTCTTATCTGATCAGCCACCAATCTTCCTTTTTGAGCCGATAGTCGCGCGCCTCTTAAAATCGCCTTTGTTTCCATCATACTTCCCTATCGTTTAGTTACAGCCTTCTTGTCTCCAGCATGTCCCTTAAATGTTCTTGTCAGTGAAAACTCACCAAATTTGTGACCAACCATATTCTCGGTTACAAATACAGGGATATGCTGCTTTCCATTATGCACGGCAACCGTAAATCCAATGAAGTCAGGAATTATCGTAGATCTTCTTGACCATGTCTTGATGGGTTTTTTATCATTTCGTTCTCGTGCTTTCTCAATTTTCTTCATTAAATGATTATCAACGAATGGTCCTTTTTTTATTGAGCGTGCCATTTAATTACTATCCTCTCTTCGTATAACGATGCCGTACAATCATTGATTCTGTTCGCTTATTTTTTCTTGTTCGATACCCTTTTGCAGGTACGCCCCAGGGACTAACCGGATGTCTTCCTGCTGAAGTCCTACCTTCTCCTCCACCGTGAGGATGATCTATAGGATTCATTGCAACACCACGAACAGTCGGTCTTTGACCCCGCCATCTCATAGCACCAGCTTTTCCGATTGATCTTAAATTGTGCTCCACATTTCCCACCTCGCCTATCGTAGCACGACAGTCTATATGAATCTTACGCATTTCCCCAGAACGTAACTTAATTTGCGCATAACTTCCTTCTCTTGCCTGTAATTGTGCAGAGGCTCCAGCTGATCTTGCCAGTTGAGCTCCTTTGCCAGGCAGCAATTCGACACAATGAATGATAGTACCCATTGGAATATGACGTAGTGCTAAAGCATCTCCAATTTTGATTTGAGCATTATTTCCGCTGCTTATCTTTGCGCCAACATGCAATCCTTTAGGTGCAATAATATATTTCCTTTCACCATCCTGGTAACACAGCAAAGCTATATTAGCCGTTCTATTGGGATCATATTCGATCCGCTCCACTATTGCTGGAATATTATCTTTGTCGCGTTTAAAATCAATGAGTCGATAATGTTGCTTATGCCCTCCCCCATGATGCCGAATTGTTATGTGTCCATGATGATTGCGTCCAGCTTTTTTTGTTTGCTTTTCAAGCAAATTCTTATAAGGCTTCCCTTTATACAATTCTTTATTTACTAATTTAACTACAGATCTTTTACCCGGAGAGGTTGGTTTTAATTTTATTAATGCCATCACTTAGCCTCGGTACCAGAAAATTTGTTTAAATCTAATTCTTGCCCTTCCTTGACGCTTACTATTGCTTTTTTCCAATTGCTACGACTGCCTAAAAAGCGTCCAAATCTTTTTTTCTTTCCTTTAACTGTAATGGTTGTTACATTTTTTACTGTTATTTTTTGATCTTTCCACAACAGTTCTATTGCATCTTTTATTTCTTTTTTAGAAGCATCAAGCGCCACACGAAATATGGTTTGATTATTTTTTTCCCCTAAAAATGTTGCTTTTTCTGATATATGCGGAGCAAAAATTATTTTCAACAATCTTTCTTGATTAACTTCAAGTTCTTTCATGACAAAAGTTCCTCAAATTTCTTTAGTCCATCCGTTGTTATCAGAATTTTTTTAAATTTTAGCAAACTTACCGGATCTGCATTATGTACTTCTACAACCGAAACATGCGGAACATTGCGTGAGGATAAAAATAAATTTTCATCAATTTCATGCGTTATGACCATTGTTCCTTCCATGCTCATGCCGAGAAGAGTTATTTTTTTTAAAAATTCTTTAGTCTTAGGATATTCAACACTAATTTGCTCCGTCACGACCAACCTTCCGTCCCTTATTAATTGCGACAAAATGACGCTCATGCCGACACGATACATCTTTTTATTTAATTTTTTCTTATAATTCTCTTCGGGTGAATTCGGGAATATTTTTCCGCCGCCCCGCCAAATGGGACTCGATGCCATTCCTGCTCTCGCACGTCCAGTGCCTTTCTGCCTCCAAGGTTTTCTAGTGGATTTAGCTATATCCGAGCGCCCCTTTTGTGCTCTAGACGCCGCTCGCGCATTCGATAAATATGCTGTAATCACTTGATGAACCAGTGCTTCATTATATTCTCTATTAAACACCTGATCAGAGATAATCACTTTTTCCTGCTTTTCTTTTCCGATAAGCTCAAGTTCCATTGCTTATTCACCCTATTGCTGTTAATTATGCTTTTTAATTTATTTAGAACCTTTGATACTCGGATACACAAAAACATTACCTCCTTTGAAGCCTGGAACAGCGCCTTTTATTAACAGTAATTTCCTTTCATTATCAATCCTCAATATTTCAAGATTTTGTGTTGTCCTTTTTACATTTCCCATATGACCTGACATTCTTTTGCCTGGAAAAACACGCCCAGGATCTTGCGCCATTCCAATCGAACCTGGTTTTCTATGTGCCTTTGAGTTGCCGTGACTAGTTCTATTCGATGAAAAATGATGCAATTTGATTGTCCCCGCATAGCCTTTTCCTATAGTTGTTCCAGAAATATCAACCAATTGGCCAACTTGAAAAATACTACTGTCAATTACCGTTCCAATTTTAAATTGTTCAATTTCTTCATCGGGTATTCTAAATTCTTTTAAAATCTCACCCGCTTCTACTGCAGCCTTTGAATAGTGCCCTGCAATTGACTTGGATAAACGATTGGATCGCTTGCTTCCAAAAGTTATTTGCACGGCGCTATAGCCATCGTTATCGTTTCTCTTTAATTGAGTAATTCTATTATTTGCGATATCTATAACAGTAACCGGCAAGCTATCACCATTTTCTGTGAAAATTCTTGTCATTCCGATTTTTCGTCCAATCAAACCTAAGCTCATTTTCATCCTCGATAAAGGAACTCTTTACTTTTTATTTTTACAGAAGAGCAATCTTTCGTACATTTCAACCATAAACTTTCCATAGATTACTTACAATTTTATTTCCACATCAACTCCCGCAGGCAAATCCAGTTTCATCAAGGCATCGACTGTTTTATCAGTTGGATCAATAATATCCATCAAACGCAAATGAGTCCGAATTTCAAATTGATCACGCGATGTTTTGTTAACATGCGGCGATCGCAATACATCAAAGCGCTCTATTTTAGTTGGAAGAGGCACAGGTCCTTTGACAACCGCTCCGGTTCTTTTAGCTGTTTCTACAATTTCAAGCGCTGATTTATCGATTAACCGATAATCGAAAGCTTTTAGCCGAATTCTAATTTTTTGACTTTGCATGATAATTTTCCTTAGTATCCAGATTCAATACACGATCATACTGAATTCAGCATCTAACAAACTTTCTCTCTTACTCAATAATTTTGGCGACGACACCGGCGCCCACTGTTCTGCCGCCTTCACGTATCGCAAATCGCAGCCCATCTTCCATCGCAATTGGCGCTATCAAATTAACCGTCACTGAGACATTATCACCGGGCATCACCATCTCCGTACCCGCCGGCAATTCAATCGCTCCCGTCACATCCGTGGTTCTAAAATAAAACTGCGGACGATAGCCTGGAAAAAATGGGGTATGCCTCCCACCTTCCTCTTTACTCAGCACATAAATCTCAGCTGTGAATTTTGTATGCGGCGATATGCTGCCAGGCTTCGCCAATACTTGGCCACGCTCCACTTCTTCCCGCTTTGTTCCACGCAACAATATCCCGACATTATCCCCGGCTTGCCCCTGGTCCAATAGCTTGCGGAACATTTCCACACCCGTACATACCGTCTTTAGCGTCGGTTTCAACCCGACTATCTCTATCTCTTCACCTACCTTGATGATCCCTCTCTCTACCCTTCCAGTCACAACAGTTCCACGGCCTGATATCGAGAAAACATCTTCCACCGGCATGATAAATGCACCATCAATCGCGCGCTCCGGTTGCGGTATATAACTATCCAGCGCTTCCGCCAGTCTCAAGATGGATGGCTCGCCAATTTCACTCTGGTCTCCCTCCAATGCTTTTAAGGCCGATCCTATTATTATGGGTGTATCATCCCCAGGAAATTCGTATTTGGATAACAGTTCTCGGATTTCCATTTCCACCAGTTCGATCAATTCCTTATCATCGACCATATCGGCTTTGTTCATGTATACAATGATATAAGGAACACCTACCTGACGGGCCAACAGAATGTGCTCGCGCGTTTGGGGCATCGGTCCATCCGCAGCAGAAACAACCAGAATCGCTCCGTCCATCTGCGCCGCACCCGTTATCATGTTCTTCACATAATCCGCATGCCCAGGACAGTCAACATGCGCATAATGGCGCTTGGCGGTTTCGTATTCCACGTGCGCAGTGTTGATAGTAATGCCTCGCGCCCGTTCCTCCGGTGCCGAATCAATTTGATCATAGCTCTTCGCTTCTCCACCAAATTTTTTCGTCAATATCGTCGTTATTGCCGCCGTCAGCGTCGTCTTACCATGATCCACATGCCCTATCGTCCCCACATTCACATGTGGCTTCGACCGCTCAAATTTACTCTTTGCCATGATCTATCCTTATGCACACTTTACTTAATCAATTACTTTTTATTTATTATTGCTTCAGCTACATTTTTTGGCGCCTCTGCATAATGCTTAAATTCCATGGTGTATGTCGCCCTTCCCTGAGTCGCCGACCTTAAAGCTGTTGAATATCCAAACATTTCCGCCAATGGAACTTCGGCCCTTATAACTTTGAGTCCAGGTATATCTTCCATGCCTTGAATCATCCCACGACGCGATGACAAATCCCCTACAACATTTCCCATAAAATCTTCCGGCGTCTCAACTTCTACTGACATCATTGGTTCCAGCAATACTGGATTGGCTTTACGCATTCCGTCTTTAAATGCAATTGACGCAGCCATCTTGAATGCATTTTCATTCGAATCCACATCATGATATGAACCATCAAACAAGATTACTTTAACATCGACAACCGGATAACCCGCCAACACTCCACTCGGCAATGTCTCATTCAGCCCCTTTTCAACTGCGGGAATATATTCTCGCGGCACCGCTCCGCCTTTTATTTCGTCGACAAATTCAAATCCTTTTCCAGCTTCATTTGGTTCCATTTTTAACCAAACGTGACCATATTGCCCTCTACCACCCGACTGCTTTACAAACTTCCCTTCAATCTCTACAGACTTTCTAATTGCTTCTCGATAAGCTACTTGAGGCGCCCCGACATTTGCCTCAACGCCAAATTCTCGCTTCATCCGATCGACAATGATTTCCAAATGCAATTCACCCATTCCTGAAATAATCGTCTGACCTGATTCTTCATCTGTTCTGACTCTAAACGAGGGATCTTCTTGCGCCAGTCTATTTAAGGCAATCCCCATTTTCTCTTGATCCATTTTTGTCTTTGGTTCAACGGCAACATGAATCACCGGTTCTGGGAAATCCATTCTTTCCAAGGTTATAATCTTTTGCGGATCACAAAGCGTGTCACCAGTCACAACCTCTTTTAGACCAACTGCTGCCGCTATATCCCCCGCACGCACTTCTTTGATTTCTTCTCGTTGATTTGCGTGCATCTGCAAAATCCTACCTATCCTTTCTTTCTTGCCTTTGACAGAATTATAAATCGTGTCACCTGAGGTCACGACACCTGAATACACCCTGAAAAAGATTAACTGCCCCACATAAGGATCAGTGGCTATCTTAAACGCCAGCGCAGCAAAAGGCTCATCATCGCTCGCAGATCTTTTACCTGAACTCCCATCCTCATTTTCACCTTGAATTGCCAAAACATCTGTCGGCGCGGGCATATAATCAATCACCGCATCCAACATCGCTTGCACCCCTTTATTTTTAAAGGCGGTGCCACACATCATCGGAACTATTTCATTGTTGATTGTTCTACTGCGCAAACCTTTTTTTATATCCGAAAGATCCAAATCTCCGTTTTCCAGATATTTGTTCATCAATTCTTCATCAGCTTCAGCGGCAGTTTCCAACATTTTTTCGCGCCAAGACTCGGCATCAGCTTTAAGATTCGACGGTATATCGCGCTCTTCAAATTTCATCCCGCGACTCTCATCATCCCAATAAATAGCCTTCATTTTGACGAGATCAACCACCCCTTCGAATTTATCTTCCGCACCAATAGGTAGCTGAATCGGAACCGGTGTTGCTTTAAGGCGTGTTTTGATTTGATCATAAACACGCATGAAGTTTGCACCTGATCTGTCCATCTTATTTACGAATGCCAGTCTCGGCACTTGATATTTATTCGCTTGCCTCCAAACTGTTTCCGTTTGCGGCTGAACCCCGCCAACCGCACAGAACACGGTGCAGGCGCCATCCAGAACTCGCAACGAACGTTCTACTTCGATCGTAAAATCAACGTGCCCCGGTGTATCAATAATATTAATGCGATGTTCCGGGTAATTACTTGCCATACCCTTCCAGAAACATGTGGTAGCTGCAGAAGTAATTGTAATTCCCCTCTCTTGCTCCTGCTCCATCCAATCCATAGTTGCCGCGCCATCATGAACCTCGCCAAGTTTATGCGATACTCCAGTATAAAAAAGTATGCGTTCTGTAGTCGTTGTTTTTCCGGCATCAATATGTGCCATGATGCCGATGTTTCGATAACGTTCTATGGGTGTTTTTCTAGCCACAATTAAGCCTTACTTTCTGTTCAATTTGTACCGGTTACTTACTAAAATCTAAAATGCGAGAACGCCTTGTTCGATTCAGCCATGCGATGCACTTCTTCACGTTTCTTTACCGCGCCACCACGCCCCTCAGCAGCTTCCGCCAATTCACCTGCCAGCCGCGCATCCATCGACTTCTCATTTCTTTTTCTGGCCGCATCTCTAAGCCATCTCATAGCCAATGCGTTTCTGCGCACCGAACGAACTTCAACCGGAACCTGATAATTAGCACCACCAACACGACGGCTCTTTACCTCAACGATTGGTCTCACATTGGTTAACGCTTGCGTGAATACTTCCAGTGGATCACCACCTGTTTTTTTCTCGATCTGTTCTAGCGCTCCGTAGATAATTCTTTCAGCAACAGACTTTTTGCCACGAGTCATAAGCACATTGATAAACTTTGCAAGCTCAACATTGTGATATTTCGGATCAGGCAATATTTCTCTTTTGGGAACTTCTCTACGTCTAGGCATTGTAAAACCTCATTTCATTAATTCACTTATTTTTATATCGATCAGCTGATAATAAGATAGCAACTCTTAAGCAGATTTAGGTTTCTTGGATCCGTATTTCGATCTGCCTTGCTTGCGATCTTTCACTCCAGCAGTATCCAAACTGCCACGCACCGTATGATAACGCACGCCCGGCAAATCCTTAACCCGCCCCCCTCGTATTAAAACTACCGAGTGCTCTTGGAGATTATGTCCTTCACCACCAATATAACTTGACACTTCAAAACCGTTAGTCAATCGCACCCTCGCAACTTTTCGCAAGGCTGAATTCGGTTTCTTCGGCGTCGTAGTATAGACTCTAGTACACACTCCTCGCTTTTGCGGACAATTCTCTAGCGCAGGCACACTACTTTTAACTCGCTTGGCTGTGCGGGGTTTTCGAACTAACTGACTGATCGTTGGCATTTCTATATCCTAAAAAAACTGCGACGACTTTTAGCCGTCGGACTGCTTTTTGCTGGTATTGTTTATTCCAGTGAAGCTAATCGGAAATTAGCAATTCGCCGCCATCCAATTACTCCATCTTCAGGCGCGATAAAAAAGAGACCGGATTCTATTGGGTTTATAAATGCATGTCAAGACAATCAGTAACAATACCGATCCACTTCCATGCTTCGGCATATTATAATACTCAAACTATTACTGCCGCCTTGCAGTATAGATTTCATAAAACCTGAACGTAATTTTTTTAAACATCGCTCAATCCCTAAAATTTTGGAATTGCAGCGGATAACCGTTTTCAGTTTTTTTAATCAATTGAATAGCTTCCTGAAGAACATCTTTTTTTGCACCTGATACACGCACTACATCTCCTTGTATACTGGCTTGCACCTTTAATTTACTATCTTTGATGTGCTTGATTATTTTTTTAGCCAGTTCTGTTTCCACTCCGGTTTTTACAGTGACTGTTTGCTTAACCTTATTACCGCTTATTTTTTCCATCACACCTTTATCCAAGCAACGAACGTCTACATTACGCTTTGTTAATTTCGTTCTTAGAATATCCAGAACCTGTTCCAATTTGAACTCGTCATCAGCAAAAATCGTTAGCTGGTAATCAGTTTGCTCAACTCTCGCATCGGAGCCCTTAAAATCGAAGCGCGTACTCACTTCTTTATTGACCTGATCGACCGCATTCCTGACTTCCTGCTTATCCACTTCTGAAACGATATCAAATGATGGCATTGTTGTTCCGCTCAAGATTATTTTTTCTCACGACATCTGAAGCCTACTGTTTTTTTACGCGATTCTCATGAATGAATTGCACTGAAACTCATGCTTCACTGGATTTTTTCTTTGAAGCATTCGCCGCAATGCGCATCCTCAGCGCGTTAAGTTTTATAAATCCGGCCGCATCTCCTTGATTATATGCCCCAGCATCATCTTCGAAAGTCGCAATTGTTGGATCAAACAAGGAATCAGACGCCGAATCTCTGCCGACAACAATGACATTCCCCTTATACAATTTCAATCGAACCCATCCATTCACTTTCTCTTGAGTCACATCAATCATTGTTTGCAACACCTTCCGCTCCGGACTCCACCAGTAACCGTTATAAATCAAGGAAGCATAGCGAGGCATCAAATCATCTTTAAGATGGGCTACTTCACGGTCTAATGTAATTGATTCCATCGCGCGGTGCGCGCGCAATAAAATAGTTCCTCCGGGCGTTTCATAGCAACCTCTCGACTTCATGCCCACATAGCGGTTTTCTACCAAGTCCAACCTGCCAATTCCGTGCTTGCCGCCCAGTTGGTTGAGCTTCTCTAATACACCAGCTGGTGACATGGGTTTGCCATTTATCGCAGTTACGTCTCCAAGCTTGAATTCCAAGTCCAAATATTCTGGCTCATCCGGCGCTTTTTCCGGCGACACGCTCCAGCGCCACATCGACTCTTCCGGTTCTACCGCAGGATCTTCGAGCATTCTGCCTTCATACGAAATATGCAATAAATTTGCATCCATGCTGTACGGCGATCCCGCTTTCTTTTTCATCTCTACCGGAATACCATGCCTCTCAGCATACTGCAGCAACTTCTCTCTGGAAGTTAAATCCCATTCGCGCCACGGCGCAATAACGTGAATATCCGGCTGCAGCGCATAATATCCCAATTCAAATCGAACTTGATCATTCCCCTTCCCGGTAGCGCCATGAGAGACAGCATCAGCATTAGTTTCTTTTGCTATTTCGATCTGTCTTTTCGCGATCAACGGACGCGCAATACTGGTTCCCAGCAAATATTCACCTTCGTATATCGTATTGGCTCGAAACATCGGAAATACGAAATCCCGCACGAATTCTTCACGCAGATCGTCAATGTAAATTTCTTTAACACCTAGCTGCTTTGCCTTGGCTCTTGCAGGCTCAACCTCTTCGCCTTGACCGATATCCGCCGTGAAAGTAACAATTTCGCACTGATAAGTATCTTGCAACCATTTCAAAATAACCGATGTATCGAGCCCGCCAGAAAAAGCCAGAACCACTTTATTTACTTTTTTCATTATTTTTATACTTTCGTCAGATAAATTTTAATAACCTAATAATATTATTTTTTACAACTTTGCCGCATCCAGCTTGCCCAGTAATAAATATTCCATCAGTGCCTTCTGCGTGTGCAGCCGGTTCTCCGCCTCATCCCAAACCACTGATTGCGGTCCATCCAGAACCTCGGCGCTTACTTCCTCGTTGCGATGAGCCGGTAAACAGTGCATGAATAACGCATCCTTTTTCGCCAATGCCATCATTTCCTCGTCGACACAAAAATCGGCGAAATCATTCTTTCGTTGCTCCGTTTCCGCTTCAAAACCCATGCTGGTCCACACATCCGTGGTAACCAAGTCGGCCCCGATTACGGCCTGATGCGGATTAGCAAACTTTTCAAAATGCCTGGCGCTACTTAAGCCGATTTGCTCAGGATTAATATCATAACCGGGCGGTGTTGACACATGCACCTTAAAATTAAACACTTCGGCCGCTTGCAACCAAGTGCTGCACATATTATTGGAATCCCCTATCCACGCAACGGTTTTACCCTCTATCGAGCCTCGGTGTTCTGTAAAAGTAAAAATATCACTCATTATTTGACATGGATGATATTCATCGGTCAGTCCATTGATTACAGGAACTCGTGAATACTCGGCGAATCGCTTGATAATGTCATGTTTATAAGTGCGGATCATAACCAGATCGACCATGCGGGAAATCACGCGCGCGGCATCTTCAACTGGTTCCCCTCTTCCTAACTGGGTATCACGAGAAGATAAATGAATGGCCGTGCCACCCAACTGATGCATACCCGCTTCAAATGACAACCGCGTTCGCGTTGAATTCTTATCGAAAATCATTGCCAATGTGCGGTCGGTAAGCGGCCAATATTGCCGGTACTGCTTGAACTCCTGCTTTATCCAGCGCGCGCGTTCAAACAGGTACTCGTATTCATCACGGCGGAAATCATTAAATTGCAAGAAATGCTTTAATTGCATAACAAGATAAATAACTAATCAACTAACTGACAACTAATCAATTGTGTTCAGCTGAGCTATTCATAAACTCCTTTATTATCGAGCATGTAATATCGATCACTTGTTCCGCTTCATGCTGCTGCATCACTAATGCAGGCAGCAAGCGTATCACTTTGTCCGAAGTTACATTAATCAACAACTTCCTTTCCAAAGCTTTTTTAACCAATTCCGTGCAAGGTGCCGCCAATTCAATACCGGTAATCAATCCTTGGCCTCTGATCTGCACTACCCCCGGCACAGCCGCTAGCCGATCCCTCAATTGAACGCGCATGAAATCCCCCAATTGGGTGACGTGATCCAGCAGATTTTCATCCGCGATAACTTCCAATGTCTCGATCGCAGCCGCACACGCTAATGGATTTCCGCCAAAAGTCGATGCATGATTACCGGGTTTAAAGACCTCAGCCGCCACGCCTTTCGCTAAACACGCGCCGATTGCCACGCCGCCGCCCAATCCTTTAGCCAGTGTAATTACATCCGGTATGATCCGGCTGTGTTGAAAAGCAAACCATTTCCCGCTGCGGCCGATCCCCGATTGCACTTCATCCAGCATCAGCAACCAATCTTGCCGATCACAAAGATTGCGTAATTCCTGTAAATAATGCGCCTCTGGAATATTGACACCGCCCTCACCTTGAAAAGGTTCTACCAACACCGCGACAACATCCTTATTATTGGCAGCAACCTGACTAACCGCTTCGATATTGTTGTAGGGCACACGCACAAACCCGGTCAGCAACGGTTCAAAACCCGCCTGTACCTTACGGTTTCCACTTGCCGTCAACGTTGCCATGGTACGGCCATGAAATGACCTTTCCATGACAATAATGGTCGGCAATGAAATTCCCTTATTATGCCCATGAAGTCTGGCAAGTTTTATTGCGGCTTCGTTAGCTTCCGCGCCGGAATTGCAAAAAAAAGCATTATCCATCCCGGACAATGCGACCAAGCGTTCGGCTAATTGCTCTTGTTTCCGGATATGAAACAGATTCGATGTATGAATCAAAGTCCCGGCTTGTTCGCAAATAGCCCGGGTTAATCGCGGGTGGCAATGCCCCAATCCACAGACAGCTACTCCGGACAACGCGTCGAGATATTTCTCACCTTTGTCGTCCCACAACCACACTCCCTGCCCTTTTATAAAGGTAACAGGTAACCGTGCGTATGTATTCATCAAGTTAGACACAGTGCAACACTCGCTTATTTTGTAGATAAAAAACTGGATCAAGACTTGTTCCAGGCAAGAACAAGAAAAAATTTGAAGAAACGATTATGTTTACCTATTTAAATCGCTTTTTCAAGCTTTTTTTCTTTAAAGATCTTCCCATTATCGCAACTTATATTTACAGCAAAGTTAACTGAGAATCGATACCAGCATGTTAGAATAAAAAGCATCGAATTGTTCAGAATATGTAAAAACAAAAATAAGCCATCGCTTCTTAACCTGTTTAACCTGTTGTTTCTCTCAAAATTCCTAAGATATGAATCAGTTTGCCAAGGAAACCCTGCCCATCAGTCTTGAAGAGGAGATGCGGCGTTCTTATCTTGATTACGCCATGAGCGTCATCGTCGGACGCGCTTTGCCGGATGTCCGCGATGGTTTGAAACCGGTGCACCGGCGCGTATTGTTCGCAATGCACGAACTCTCCAATGATTGGAACCGGCCTTATAAAAAATCAGCGCGTATCGTAGGTGACGTTATCGGTAAGTACCATCCCCATGGCGATACTGCAGTCTACGATACCATTGTCCGTATGGCACAGGATTTCTCATTGCGTTACATGCTCATTGACGGTCAAGGTAACTTTGGTTCGGTGGATGGAGACAATGCCGCGGCGATGCGCTATACCGAGATCCGCATGTCGCGCATCGCGCATGAACTGCTGGTCGATCTCGACAAGGAAACGGTCGATTTCGGCCCGAACTACGATGGTTCGGAGCAAGAACCGCTGATACTGCCCACGAAAATCCCAAATCTGCTGATTAATGGTTCCTCCGGGATCGCGGTTGGGATGGCAACCAATATTCCACCGCACAATTTAAGCGAAGTGATTGATGCATGCCTGGCGCTGCTGAAACACCCCGAAATCAGTATCGATGAGCTGATCGAACTCATTCCGGCGCCCGACTTCCCAACCGCCGGCATCATTTATGGTGTAGACGGTGTCAGAGACGGTTATCGTACCGGCCGGGGCCGCGTGGTAATGCGCGCTCGCACACATTTCGAAGACATGGAAAAAGGCAGCCGCCAATGCATCGTCATTGACGAGTTGCCGTACCAGGTCAACAAAGCCAACTTGCTGATACGCATTGGTGAGTTGGTGCGCGACAAAAAGATCGAAGGCATCTCCGATCTGCGCGATGAATCCGACAAATCCGGCATGCGCGTCGTCATCGAGTTAAAACGTGGCGAAACGCCCGAAGTTATCCTGAACAACCTGTACAAAGAAACGCAAATGCAGGATACCTTCGGCATGAACATGGTAGCCCTGCTCGACGGCCAGCCGCGGTTGCTGAATCTCAAACAGATTCTCGACGCTTTCTTGCGCCATCGCCGCGAAGTCGTCACCCGCCGCACCGTATTCGAACTCAGGAAAGCACGCGAACGTGGTCACCTTCTGGAAGGTTTGGCGGTGGCATTATCCAACGTTGATGAAATCATCGCGTTGATCAAAGCCGCACCGACACCCGCCGATGCCAAAACCGCTTTGATGGCCAGAGCCTGGCAATCGGCATTGGTGAAAGAAATGCTCGAACGTGCGATTGCCGATGCCCAGGCGCTCCGCCCTGAAGGATTGGATGCAGCTTTCGGCCAGCAATCGCAAGGCTACCATTTGTCGGACGAGCAAGCACAAGCGATTCTGGATTTACGTCTACAGCGCTTGACCGGCTTGGAACAGGAAAAAATCGTCAACGAGTACAAAGATGTCATTGATAAAATTATCGACTATCTCGATATTCTGGCCAATCCCGAACGTATTACCCGCATCATTACCGAAGAACTGGAAAGTATCCGGCAACAATTCGGCGATAAGCGCCGCAGCGAAATCGTTCTCGATGCACAAAATTTAAGTATTGAAGACCTGATCACCCCCGCCGATGTCGTCGTCACACTATCGCACAGCGGCTATATCAAATCGCAATTGCTCGACGATTATCGCGCGCAAAAACGCGGCGGACGCGGCAAGCTGGCGACCAGCACCAAGGAAGACGACTTCATCGACAAATTATTCATCGCCAACACCCATGACTACATCCTGTGTTTCTCCAGCCTGGGTCGCGTGTACTGGATCAAGGTTTACGAAGTGCCGCAAGGCGGACGGCAATCGCGCGGCAAACCGATTGTCAACTGGGTGCAACTGGAAGAAGGCGAAAAAATCAACGCCGTACTGCCGGTTAAAACCTTTGACGACGATCACTTCGTTTTCATGTCGACAGCCTTTGGCACCGTCAAGAAAACCCCGTTGTCGGATTTTTCCCGTCCTCGCAACAACGGCATCATCGCCATCGGCTTGGATGAAGGCGATTATTTGATCGGTGTTGAACTAACGGACGGCAAGCATGATGTCATGCTGTTCTCGGACAACGGCAAAGCCATGCGTTTTGATGAAAATGACGTGCGCCCGATGGGACGCACCGCCCGTGGCGTGCGCGGTATGAAACTCGGTCCCGGACAAAAGGTCATCTCGATGCTGGTGGCTGAAAATGAAGAACTGGCAGTACTCACCGCCACGGAAAACGGTTTCGGCAAACGTACGCCAATCGGCGAATACACCCGTCATAACCGTGGCACGCAAGGCATGATCGCGATCATCACCAGCCCGCGCAACGGCAAGGTGGTCGCGGCGAAACTGGTGAAACCGGATGATGAGATCATGCTGATCACTTCCGGCGGCGTCATGATCCGCACGCGCGTCAATGAAGTGCGCGAAATGAGCCGGGCCACGCAAGGCGTGACGCTGATCAATCTGGATCCCGGCGAGAAATTGGCCGGATTGGAGCGCGTTGTCGAAAGCGAAGATAACGACAGCGACACTTGATGGTTTGGAACTGACCGGAATCTACGCAATGGAACAGATTTACAACTTCAGCGCCGGACCTGCGGTTCTCCCGCGGGAAGTATTGCAGCAAGCGCGGGACGAAATGCTCGATTGGCACAGCAGCGGCATGTCAGTGATGGAAATGAGTCATCGCGGCAAGGAATTCATGTCGATTGCGGCGCAAATGGAAAGTGATTTGCGTGAGCTGGCAAATATCCCCCAAAATTACAAAATCCTGTTTCTACAAGGCGGCGCTTCCAGTCAATTTGCGATGGTACCGCTGAATTTGTTGCGCGGCAAAACCACGGCAGACTATATCAATACCGGTCAATGGTCGGCCAAAGCGATTGAGGAAGCCAGTCGTTATTGCGCCGTCAACGTTGCCGCATCATCCCAAGACAAGAATTTCACTTACGTACCGTTGCAAACGGAATGGCGTCTCAACCCGCATGCGGCTTATGTACACTACACCACTAATGAAACCATCGGAGGTGTCGAGTTCCACTGGATTCCTCAAACAGATGTTCCGCTGGTTGCCGACATGTCTTCGGATATCCTGTCACGGCCGCTGGATGTCACGCGTTATGGCCTGATTTATGCCGGTGCGCAAAAAAATCTCGGTCCCGCCGGGCTGACACTGGTGATCGTGCGCGATGATTTGCTGGGAAAACCCTTGTCCGGCACGCCGACCTTGTATGATTATCAGATCCACGCTCAGAACGACTCGATGTACAACACACCGCCGACCTATGCGATGTACATCACCGGCCTGGTTTTCGCATGGCTGAAAAAACAGGGCGGATTGGCTGCGATGGAAAAGATCAATATCACCAAGGCGGAACTGTTGTACGGCTATCTCGACAGTACCGATTTCTACCATTGCCCGGTCGCGAAAGCCGACCGCTCGCGCATGAATGTGCCGTTTACATTGAAAGACGCCGCATTGGACGGCGAATTTCTCAAACAAACCCAGCAGAATGGGTTGTTGCAATTGAAAGGACATCGCTCGGTCGGCGGTATGCGCGCATCCATCTACAATGCCATGCCGGTCGCAGGTGTCGCGAAGCTTGTCGCTTTCATGAAGGAGTTTGCCAGCCGTCATGCCTGAACAACAAACCTTTAAAATTCTGACGCTCAACGCGATTTCAACACACGGACTCAACCGCTTTCCCGCTGGCCGTTATCAAGTCGGGCATGACATCGCGGAGCCGGATGCCATTTTGGTGCGCTCGCATAACATGCTAAATAGCGTTATCCCGGGAAGTGTAAAAGCCATCGGCCGCGCCGGTGCCGGTACCAACAATATTCCGGTGGAAGCAATGAATGCGCGCGGTTTGCCGGTATTCAACACACCAGGCGCAAACGCCAATGCCGTCAAGGAATTGGTGCTGGCCAGTTTGTTTCTGGCGGCACGCAATCTGGTGCCGGCATTGCAATTCGCCAATAGCCTGCAGGGCGACGACGCAGCCCTCAACAAGCAGGCCGAGGACGGTAAAAAACATTTTTCCGGTATTGAATTGCCAGGGCGTACCCTGGGTGTGATCGGTCTGGGAGAAATCGGCCGTTTGGTTGCCAATTCGGCCATCAGGCTTGGCATGAAAGTCATCGGTTTTGATCCGAAAATCACGGTCGAATCGGCTTGGAGCTTATCAGCGGAAGTCAAAAAAGCCAACAGCCTGGAAGATTTGCTGCGCCACAGTGAATTTGTCAGCGTACACGTGCCTTTGCTCGACTCAACGCGGCATTTAATCAACAGCAACACGATATCATTGATGAAGCATCATGTGATTTTGCTGAATTTCTCGCGCGGCGCGATTGTCGACGAAGACGCGATACTACAAGCTATCGCTAACAATAAAATTAAAACGTATGTCAGCGATTTCCCCAGTCAGAAACTGCAACATCAAAAAGGCGTGATCACCTTACCGCACCTTGGCGCATCAACCAGCGAAGCGGAAGACAATTGCGCTGTCATGGTGGTGGATCAGTTGATCGATTATCTGCAAAACGGCAATATCACCAATACCGTCAATTTTCCCGATACGCAAATGGAACGCGAGGCGCCTTTCCGGGTAGCGGTCGCCAACGCCAATGTGCCGAATATCCTGGGGCAAATCTCCACCAGCATGGCTAACGCCGGTTTGAATATCCATAACATGATCAACAAATCGCGCGGTGAAATGGCTTATACATTGGTCGACACCGATAGCCCGGTACCATCGCGCGTATTGGATGAGATCTCAGCGATTACCGGCGTGTTGATGGCGCGCTACCTACCCTTTCCGGAATAAACTCAAATACATGACCATATCGTGACAACCTTCATCAACCATGTCTGAACAGCTCAAACAATTACGGGACCAGATTGACGCCATTGACGACCAGTTGTTGCAACTTGTCAGCAAACGCGCAGGATTAGCGCAACAAATCGGGGATATCAAGAAAAAAGAGAATGAGAACAACGGGGCCAAAGCGGGTGTCATCGTATATCGGCCCGAGCGCGAAGCACAAATTTTGACCCGCATACAACAACATAACCCCGGGCCAGTTAGCGATGACAATATCAAGCGGCTGTTTACCGAGATTATGTCGGTATGCCGTGCATTGGAAAAATCCATGAATGTCGCTTATCTCGGCCCCAGCGGCACATTCTCCGAAGAAGCGGCAATAAAGCGTTTTGGTAGCGCCATCGCTACAGTCGCGTGTGATTCGATCGACGACGTATTCCGCGCAGTTGAATCAGATGTCGCCCAATACGGTGTGGTGCCGGTTGAAAATTCCTCCGAAGGCGCGGTCGGACGAACGATGGACCTGTTGCTGCAAACGCCGCTCAGCATTTGCGGTGAAATCCAGTTACCGGTTCATCAGTTTCTAATGGCGCAACAGACCGATCTAGCGCAGATCACCAAAATATACTCGCACCCGCAGTCGCTGGCGCAATGCCACCACTGGATCACAACCAACCTGCCGCATTTGCCCAGCTCAGCGTTATTTCACGCCGCCAGCAATGCCGAAGCCGCGCGCCAGGCCGTTGCCGATCAGCAAGCAGCGGCGGTGGCGGGTAAAAGAGCTGCCGAATTGTTCGGATTAACCATCTGCGCCGAAAATATCGAGGACGACCCGAAAAACACCACGCGCTTTCTGGTGATCGGCAAGCAGTCGGTCGACGCATCGGGGAAAGACAAAACATCGCTGATCATGTCCACCAACAATCGCTCCGGCGCCATCTACCGGTTGCTCGAGCCGCTGGCGCAACATGGCGTCAGCATGAGCCGGCTGGAATCGCGCCCATCGCGCACCGGCTTGTGGCAATACGTCTTCTTTGTCGACATCGAAGGCCACCAGCACGACCAACCGGTTGCCGCTGCCTTGGTGGAAATGCGCGAAAAAGCAGCCTTTCTTAAAATCCTCGGATCTTATCCAGCGACTTAAGATCGATTGCCGCTAACTTCTTGTTTTCCAGAAATCATTTTTTCATCCATAAAAATCTTAATCTTATGAATCTCTGTGATTTTGCTCCGGAATATATCCGTTCGATCCACTCTTATCAGCCCGGCAAGCCCATTTCGGAATTGGCGCGCGAGTTCAGCCTCGACGAATCCTACATCATCAAACTGGCATCCAACGAAAATCCGTTAGGCACGAGCCCGCTCGCACTCGATGCGATGATCCACGCGCTGCACGATATCGCACTGTACCCCGACGGCAGCGGCTTTGAATTAAAAGCCGCATTGTCGAAACGCTACGACGTCGATCCGGAACAAATCATTTTAGGCAACGGTTCCAACGACGTGCTGGATCTGGCCGCCCGCGTATTTCTTAAACCAGGCGCCGCTGCAGTCTACTCACAGCACGCTTTTGCGGTTTATCCGCTGGTGGTGCAAATGATGGGCGCCAACGGTATCTCCGTTCCCGCTCGCGACTATGGCCACGACCTGCCCGCGATGCTCGACGCGATTACTCCGGAAACGCGCATTGTGTTTATCGCCAGTCCGAACAATCCGACGGGTACTTTGTCGAGTGAAGAAGATTTGTTGCGTTTCATGGAGCGGGTATCGCGCGATGTGCTGGTGGTCATGGACGAAGCGTATTACGAGTACCTGCCGGAAGCCAACAAACCCGACAGCCTCAAATGGCTCAAACAATTCCCCAACTTGCTGATCACGCGAACATTTTCCAAGGTATACGGCTTGGCGGGTGTCCGCATCGGCTTCGGCTTGGCACACCCGGATGTCGCCAATCTGATGAATCGCGTGCGGCAACCGTTCAACGTCAGCAGCATCGGCTTGGTTGGTGCTCTGGCGGCATTGAATGATGCCGAATTTGTGCAACGTTCGTATGCGCTCAACCGCGCGGGCATGCTGCAGCTAACCGACGGCTTTCGCAAAATGGGTATCGAATCCATCCCATCGTACGGCAATTTCATCAGCTTCCGCGTCAAAGGCGAAGCCGGCAACACGCAAAAGGTCTATCAAAGCTTACTGCGTCAAGGTGTTATCGTACGTCCGCTGGGAATCTACGAAATGCCGCATCACCTGCGCGTCACTATCGGACTGGAAGCGCAAAACCAGCGTTTCCTCGAATCGCTCGATCATGCCTTGAGCGAACTGGCGTAATTTCACACTATCCGGGGTAACTGCCATGACAACTGCCACCGCTTTGAAAAAATTGGTCATCATCGGCGTCGGTCTGATCGGCGGATCGTTCGCACTGGCGCTACGCAAGGCGGGCTTGGTCCAACAGATCACCGGCATCGGCCGCAGCCGGACCAACATGCAACATGCTGTCGAACTGGGCGTGATCGACGAAATCGCCACCGATACCGCAGCGGCGCTGCATAACGCCGATCTGGTGTTCCTGGCGATGCCGGTCGGTCAGACCGCCAGCACCCTGGAGAAAATCGCGCCTCATCTGCACGCCAACACCTTCGTCACCGACGCGGGCAGCACCAAACAAGATGTCATCGCCGCAGCCCGCCACCATCTTTCCATGCAGAACCGGCACCACTTCGTTCCCGGCCACCCGATCGCCGGCGCCGAGCACAGCGGCGTGCAAGCGGCGCAAGCGGATTTGTACGCTAATAAACATGTAATCCTGACACCGCTGCCGGAAACCAGCATGGAAGCAGTCGAACGTATCCGTCACTTATGGCAAGCCTGCGGCGCCAACGTATCGCTGATGCCCGCCGATGAGCACGACCGCGTGCTCGCCGCGACCAGCCACTTGCCGCATCTGCTGGCGTTCACGCTGATGAATCACCTGCAGCATAGTACCGATCAACCGGAAAACTTGCTGCGCTTCGCCGGTAGCGGCTTCCGTGACTTCACCCGCATCGCCAGCAGTTCCGCGGAAATGTGGCGCGACATTTGTCTGGCAAATAGGGAGGCGCTGCTTGAGCAGATTGCGGCGTACCAGAATGAGTTGCACAGCTTGCGGGAAATGCTGGAGAAGCATGACGGTGAAGGGTTAGGACAAGCATTTTCGCAGGCGCGGGGTTTACGGGAAGATTGGTTGAAAAACAAATCCATAGAGTAAGAATATTCTTACAATTAAAGAAGAATAGATTTACAAAATATATTCTGTTTCTTGCCGAAATCTAATGCTATTTAACCTCGGCACAAAAGAAGCATGAAAAACTCTGAAATTCTCTCGCTCAATAGTCCGCTGTCTTTTATCAAACAAAAACATATTTTTAGCGGAAAATAGAAACGATGATGCTTTCACATAATAAATTGCGCATTCTAATCGTCGATGATTCCATTTCTATTCGTAGCGTTTTGCGAGCACTGCTTCATAATGATGATTATGATGTCGTCGGTGAACTTGGCAGCGGCGCAAAATTACTTGCTGCGATCGCCAGCCTGAATCCGCACATTATTTGCCTCGATTACAATTTACCCGATGCCGACGGCCTTACGCTGTTGGCTCAGATTCATTCAAATTATCCACAAATAGCGGTAATCATGATCACCGGCAGCAGTAACCGGGATCTTGAACATACCGCCGCAGAAGCAGGAACCGCTGGATTTATCTATAAGCCGTTTTCTCAGGCGCAAATTATCAATGTATTACAGAAAGTAGCGCATGCGCAACGGCTTTTGATGATTGCCGAGAAAAAACGTAATCCCTTTAAAGATAAACCGTTTCATGCCACAGCGGTGGTCGCTGATGACAGTCAAACACTGCGCCGTTTATTAATGGCGATCCTGTCTCATATGGGCGTCCACGTTGTTGGTGAAGCTCATCACGGCCAGCAAGCGGTTGAGCTTGTATCGGCACATAATCCCGATATCGTTTGCTTGGATTATGAGATGCCGGTAATGAATGGCCTGGAAGCGCTAAAAATCATACGTGATCAAAACCCGTTAACCAAGGCAGTTATGATTACCGCTGCCGCTAATCGTGAAACATTCAATCGCGCTGCAAGTTCCGGAGCAAAAGGTTACATCATCAAACCGTTTCATCCGGACAAAGTAACGCAAAACATTACCCGCATTCTTGCTTGCTAAATTCTAAAGGGATTTATCTATCAACGCATTATCGCGCACCAACATTTGATTTCCCAGGCTGCTTACCCGCCGCCCGCAGATCGACAATCTTATTCAACAACTGAAACCAAAATGGCGCGCCAAGCGATCCGGCAAAAGTCGTGATCAGAATGCCCATGATTTTGATAATCCATCCCATTAAATCGAGTTCCTTGCATACCCAAACTTCCGTTCCATTCTTCATTTCTTTCCAGCCAATCGGCAGATGCAATGCTTTAATTTGTTCAACCAATACTCCGGCGGACTTAGCGGATCGCTGAACATTCTCCATGGAATCTCCAACCATTGTCTGCTCGTTTGGCTGCGCCGCAACTGCTGCATCACCAGCCGGCGCTGATTTCTGTTCGACCAATCCTTGATTCATCAAACTTGCAACATCCATCGAAGAAGCCGCTTGAACCAGCGCCTGCCTGAGCGCGATATCGGTCCACAAAGTTTGGGAAATTTTGATGGCGTCGATATTCAAGGCAGTGCAAACAACAAAAGCAATGGTAAAAATAATCACTTGCGTTTTCTGTTTGTACCAGCCGCCGACTCGATCCATTGCATCGTTATACCAGTTTTCCAGATTTTTCCGTCCTTTTTCGAAGTCGTCTCCGGCCTCGTGCAGCAGCAGAATAATTGACCGGCCTGCCTCAGTTTTCGCGATCGTGCTTTGTTTTTCAATCGCGTCGATTAAAGATTGGTTGTTTGCCGGCAGCTTGCCGGTACTGCCGCATACGATATCGATCAATGCCAAGGTAAAACTTTTTGGTGGAATATACGAAGGCTTTTGCCCTGTTTTTGAAAGTCCGTTGATCAATGGATGCTTATAAAGATCCTCCACCAGTTTGTTGCCTTCACCCGATTGCAACAGATTCATCAATCCCGCTTCGAGATTTTTCGCACGCATGCGCAAAAATTGCGCCAGCATCTCGTTGATTGCCGAACAAAGCAAACTGATCAACACAAAAAGAAAAACCATCCCTAACGCAATATCCAAGATCGAGGAATTCAGCATTTTTTCACCTTATTTATGAGCCGTTATGCGTGATTCTTACATTGAAAATACCGGATTAAAAACTAATCAACCCGTTTGACAGCTTTTTTTCTTTTCAGTATAGTCCAAATCATATCGGGGTTAATATTTTTCTACACCAATAGAAAAAACAAATAATAATAAAGGGTTATCCCATTATTAGCTGCATCAAAACCCACCTAAAAGACCCTCAATCGAGATAAAACCGATCTGCATACTTTTGTGGATCGGTGAATTCAGTCAAGTTTTAAGCATCGCGAAAATTCCCAGCAACACTGGTGAGTTTTACAAGCGTCACTGCATCCGATCAAACCCGGTCATTTTTATGACAGAAGTGATTGGTTGAATTATTAAGACAAGTGCAACTGTGCAATCGTACGGTTGCTGAGCTTAATTAATAGGCGGTTACTATGGCTGCAAACATCTCGTTCAAACTGTCCGGTTATCCGGATAGCACCATCCGGCATTCCGCTGCAGCATCGTTGCCGCGCGCCGGGGCCGCTATCAGCAATCTAAAAGGCGCCAGCCGGGCGCATCATACGCAGATTGGTTTGGGAACACTGGGTTTTTTTGCCGCGAAACGAAACGCACCGGACTGGCAGTCGCTGGTATTGGTATCCAATCGGCATGTCTTGCTCGCCCACGATGCCGAATGCGGCGACATAATTTTCCAGCCTGGTTACGAAGAACAAGGCGATCAAACCGTGTTTGACGTCTCACACTTAAACGCCATCGCCAAAATCGATCATACGGGAATGTGCGGACACTATCACTACACTTATCCCGGGGAGCCGGAAAAACCTTATTTCATCGACTGTGCAACCGCTGCCTTATTATTAAAGCAGACTGAAAATCCGCTGCGTATTCACAGTAAAGCCCAGTATTTCACCCAAGTTGCCAGGATTCATCCGCACGACACCTTCGAAGGCAGAGAACTCAAAGTACGCCTGCCGGGCCGGAGTGACACGATTTGGGGAAAAGTCATCGATAGCGAAGCCACGGTTGAAACAGTTTCTGGCGGACGCTGCCACAATACGTTGGTGATTCGCGCCATACCGGGTGACAAAGGTGAGTTGCACCCGTTCTCGCGCAAAGGCGATTCCG
Source organism: Nitrosomonas sp. sh817 (assembly GCF_030908545.1). Classification (NCBI taxonomy): domain Bacteria; kingdom Pseudomonadati; phylum Pseudomonadota; class Betaproteobacteria; order Nitrosomonadales; family Nitrosomonadaceae; genus Nitrosomonas; species Nitrosomonas domestica. The sequence continues at coordinate 2,473,731 of NZ_CP133083.1, forward strand.
GCGCATTGCTCGTCGATCAATACCAGCGCGCCGTCGGCTTGTTGTGGGGTCAACACATGCACGACCCTTACATAGCTTATGCCTGCCATATCCACCCGGTACTAAGTTTTCTGCAAATTATTCCTTGGCGTTTCAATTTTTGTGCATCCCAATCAACCCCAAAGGGCGGGTACGATACTGCAGAAAAAATTCATTCAATTTCCAAACTATTTCCGCATCGCATGGAGGTGAGGTGATGGATCAAAAAGAACTCGCTGCATTACACGCGGAAGCCGAAACCGAGCTGAAAAAAATTCCGGGCGTGATCGGCGTCGGCTACGGCCTGAAAGAAGTCGGCGGCAAAACCACCAATCAGATTGCGTTTCGCGTGTACGTCAAGGAAAAACGCAAGCCGGAAGATTTGAATCCTGCCGATATCATCCCGAAAGAATACAAGGGCATACCCACCGATGTGGTGCTGATCATTCAAACCAAACCGCTGCATTGCGAAGATTTGAGTCAACATTCACCATTGATCGGCGGTATATCGATCACCAATTTCAAAGCCGATAATTCAGGCCAAATCGGCGTCGGAACCTTGGGATGCTTTGCTACATTGAACGGCGTCAGCGGACCGGAAAATGTCGTGTTGCTTTCCAATAATCATGTGCTTGCAAGCAATAATGCAGTCAATGGCGATACCGTTTACCAGCCGCGCCATATCGAAAGCGGAGGAGTCATAAGTCCCGATGGCACACAGGAACGGCGTAATCCGATTGGAAAAATCCATAACATCGGGCAGCAAGCAGTTTATTCTTATGCCTATCCCAGTGAAACAGCCCAAGATTATTACTTGGATTGCGCCATTGCCAAACTGGATATTTGCATTTCCAGCTGGTGCAACACCAATTGCGGCGTATCGTACAAAAACGAAATTCGCAGCTTGAATATTGCTGGTAACAGCAGACTGGAAGACGTTGTCCGTGTCGCGCAAAGCGATTTGAGTGGCGGTGACTATGTTGTCCACAAAGTTGGGCGCAGAACCAGTAAAACCACCGGTAAAGTTATCGATACGATTGCAATTGACGCCGCAGGCGGGCGTTTTATGCTGATCGAAGCTACACAACCCGACTGCAACGGTACACTACAATTTTCCGCGGAAGGTGATTCAGGATCCGCCGTAGTCAACGCACAAAATAGACTCGTCGGGCTTCTGTACGGTGGCGACGCAAGTAATCCGGCCAGATCGGCGGCCTGCCATATCCACCCGGTGATGGCCTACCTCAGCATCACCCCCATTACCACCGCCAACCCGCCAGTCGGTCCAGCCGGGCAAACGTTGAACGATGTCGAAGGCATTTTCACCGGCATCAACCATACCACCGAAGTGCGCGAGCGCTTCTTGAACACGCGCAAGGGCGCTGAGATTTACCAGCAGATTCTCGATCATCGTCAGGAAGTCATCGCGCTCGTCAATCACCGGCGGCCGGTTACCGTAGCTTGGCATCGCAGCAAAGGTCCTGTGTTCTTGGCGCACTTTGTCAACAATGCGCGCGACCCGGCGCACATCATTCCGCTTGAAGTGGAAGGCATCACACGCGATCAGATGATCCGGCGCATGGCCGAGGTGCTCACGCAGCAGGGCAGCGAGTCTTTGCAACAAGTCATCCGCCACTACTTTGACGAAGTGATGGGATTCATCAACAGTTTCGATAACCTGCACGAGTTCGTTAAGCAGTTTGAAACCGAGCCTCATGTAGATGAATTAATCAATCGCTCCACTTTCGTTGAGGAGACCAACGATGTCAAATGAAGTGGATACCTTACAGCGCGTTCTGCTGCAAATCTCCAACGTATTGGAGCCGCTGGAGCGCGAGCTGAATAGCACGCGTGCGGTGCAAACGTTTGCTGAACTCGGCATCACGCTCAACAGCGGTCAAGTGTCGTCGCTGGCTTCGCCGATGCAAGCGCTGGTCGCCAGCAGCAAAACCGTGCTGCAAAAAGCCGGGGATTTGGCGGAAGCGATTGAGGCGGAAGACATTGGGCAAATTATCGCGATCAGCGCGGAACTGATCAGCCAAGTCATCACCGCCATTCAGAAAATCGATCAGTTGCAGACCGCCGTGCAAGGGATCGGCGGTATTCCGGCGAACGTTTCCAGTCATTTCGCCGAGCGTCTGTTTAACTACTTGCTGGTCCGCACGCTGGATGCCGCCAACGGTATCAACGAATTCCTCGAGCTGCTGGGCATACTCGAGCGTCAACGTAACAACATTGGCTCCACCGATCCGGGCAATCCGGAATTCACCATTTCCACCTTTCATTTCAACGAACTGGGCAAGTGGCTGGAATCGCCGGTATCGGCATTGCAATCGCACTACAACTGGGGCAGCAACAGCCTGGATGCAGCCGGTTTGTTGCAGCGGCTCGAACGCTTGTTGCTTCATCTCAAAGCGCCGGTTTTCTACGACGACACCGCGCCCACGCCGATTCTCGAAGCGGTCATTTTTCAGCTGCGGCCGCGCACCGATCTCAACCCCAATGGCTTGAGCTTATCAGTCCGGCAGAATCTCAGTCCCGGCAAAATCGAATTTGCCGCCGACGACCTGAAAGTCACGCTGGACTTGCAGGCCACGCTGCCGTTCGGCGCCGAACTGGTAATCCAGCCGCCAGCCAAATTTACTTTCCAAACTTCCGCAGCCGATACGGTTTCCGGCTCGTTGAGCCTCAGCGTCAGCGCCGACCGCACACAAGCGGCAACGCCCTATCTATTGATTGGCGACCCGGACGGCAGCCGGTTGGAAGTCGGTAAATTCGGCGTCAGCTTCGGCGGCCGGATTCAAGGCAGCGGCGGACAATCGGCAGCGGATTTTACCGTCGGCGGTGAAATCGGCGCCGGTAAACTGGCGATTTCGTTTGCCGACGGCGATGGTTTCCTCACCAATATTCTAAGCGGCATCCAGCTCAATTCCGATTTCGGCATGGCGTTTGGCTACAACAGCAGCAACGGCTTATTTTTCGTCGGCAGCAGCGCGCTGGAAATCCAATTGCCGCTGCACCTGAATCTCGGACCGGTGGAAGTCAGCGCGCTTACTTTTTCGGTTGGTATCGACAACAACAAATTCCCCACCGCTATTTCTGCGGATATCAAAGCCGCATTGGGTCCGCTTGCAGCCGTCGTCGAGAACATCGGTCTGGCGATCGACTTTGCCTTGGTCGACAACCGCAGCGGCAATGCCGGGCCGGTCGATATCAGTCTGGGTTTCAAACCGCCTAACGGTGTGGGCTTGTCGCTCGATGTCGGCATCGTCAAAGGCGGCGGTTATCTTTATTTTGATTTCGATAAGGAAGAATACGCCGGCGCGCTGGAGTTGATGTTCAGCGGCATCGTCACGGTGAAAGCGATCGGCTTGATTACTACGCGCATGCCCGACGGTTCCGACGGCTTCTCATTGCTGATCATACTCAGCGCCGAATTCGGCACGCCGTTGCAATTGGGTTTCGGTTTTACCTTGAATGCAGTCGGCGGATTACTCGGCCTAAACCGCACGATGGAATTGGAGATCATCGCGGCCGGTGTACGCACGGGTTCAATCGACAGCATCATGTTCCCGGACAATATCATCGAGAATGCGCCGCGCATCATCAGCGATCTGCGTCAGTTCTTCCCGCCCGCGCAAGATGTATTTCTGATCGGCCCGATGGCTAAGCTGGGTTGGGGAACACCGACACTGGTTAGCGCTTCACTCGGCATCATCATCGAAATACCGCCGGGAAACATCGCCATTCTCGGCGTGTTGAAAGTTGCGCTGCCTGATGAAGACGCGGCGTTGATCATCATTCAGGTCAGTTTTATCGGCGCCTTGGAAGTCGACAAGCAGCGCTTGTGGTTTTATGCCAGTTTGTACGATTCGCGCGTGATTTTTCTCACTATCGACGGCGATATGGGGCTATTGATCGCCTGGGGCGACAATGCCAATTTTGTGATCAGTGTCGGCGGCTTCCACCCTTCCTTCAAACCGCCGCCACTGCCTTTTCCCAATCCTAACCGGATTGCCATCAATATTCTAAACACTTCGTTTGCCCGTATCGGGGTGGAAGGCTATTTCGCGGTGACTTCCAATACCGTGCAGTTCGGCGCCAAAGCGGAAGTTTATTTCGGGCTCAGCGCTTTCAATATCTCCGGTCATATCGGTTTTGATGCATTGTTTCAGTTCTCGCCGTTCTACTTCATCATTACCGTTTCCGCCTCGTTCGAAGTCAAAGTGTTCGGCATCGGCTTTTTCAGCGTGCGAATGCGCGGCGAGCTGGAAGGCACCTCACCGTGGCATATCGAAGGCGAAGGCTCGATCTCGCTGCTATTCTGGGATATCGATGTACCCTTTAGTCATACCTGGGGCGAAGACGAAAACACGACGCTGCCGGCCATCGACATCATGCCGCTCATCGCAGCGGAATTCGAGAAGCTGGAAAACTGGACGGCCGAACTACCGACATCCAATCAATTGCTGGTATCGCTGCGCGCGATTGAAAGCACCAGCGATTTAATTCTGCATCCGGTCGGCGTATTGCGCGTCAACCAGCGCGCCATCCCGCTCGATTTGGATCTGGACAAAGTCGGCAATCAGAAACCGAAAGACGCCAAACGATTGACCGTCGAAGTGATCGATACCGGTTTGGCGAAGGCGGCGGATACCAAGGAATCGTTTGCCACCGCGCAATATAAAAACCTAAGCGATGCCAATAAATTGAGCGCGCCCGCATACGAAAAGCAAAATGCCGGTATCGAATTGTCGGTCAGCAACCAGCAAATGAAATCGTCCGCAGCGGTTAAACGGATCGTGCGTTACGAGCAAAATATCATCGACAACAATTTTATTTCACTGCTGATCCGCTTTGTCGCCATCGGCGCCGAATTTTTCAATCACTTTCTGGGCCGTAACGCCGCGTCGAAATCAGCGCTTTCGGCAAACTATAAGACGCAGAAAGCACCGGTCGATCAAAAAATCGTCGTGAAAGAAACCGGCTACGTGGTCGCTTCGACGATGAACAACAGTCCGCATAGCAAAAATGCTTATTTTGCGACGCACGCACAAGCACAAGACTTTCTGCGCGCGCAAGTCAATCAATCACCCGCGCTGCAAGACAGTCTGCACGTCATCCCAAGCGTCGAAGCGGCGCCTCTGCAGGAGGCGGCATAATGGCGATCGGCACGTATACTTTCTTACCGTGGCTGCGGCAAGGCATCGCCAATAATATCCAGTCGGCGGATTTGGATGCTTCGGTCAAAACCCGCGCCAGTGTCGCCGTCAGTTTGAACATCAAAGGCAGCGGCGGCGAAGGCGGCGATGTCGCCGCGCCGGTCAATAAAAACGTTGCCCTGTACGGCCCCGGCGACATCATCGGTATCGAATCGAGAGCGATTATCAAAACCGAGCCGCTCAACTGGATCACCAACTTCGAACCGAATTATCTGTGCCACATCGAGTTTTACGACGAAGATTTTCCGTGGCGTTACACCCCCGCTGCACCGGCGGGATCGCGCCTGCGGCCTTGGGTCACGCTGATCGTACTCACCGAAGCCGAATTTGCCGAAGGCGGCAATATTTCCGGTAAGCCGCTGCCCTTCATCGACATCAAGGCTAATCCGTTCGATGCGGTATTTCCCAAAGCCGAGGAACTGTGGGCGTGGGCTCATGTGCACGTCAACAAAAACATCGCCGGCGGTCAGGACGCGCCGCAAGCGCCGGATATCAACAATACGCTGTCGCAACTGCAAAGTGTATTGGCGCAAAATGCCGACGAAGCCTATTCGCGCATCGTCTGTCCGCGTAAGCTGTCGCCGAATGAACGCTATCACGCGTTTCTGATTCCGACCTTTGAAACCGGCCGTCTGGCCGGACTGGGGCTGAACCCTGATGATGCGCCGCATGCGACATTCTCGGCATGGGGCGAAGGCCGTCCGGCACCGACGCAATTCCCGGTTTATTACCGCTGGTTTTTCCGCACCGGCTCGCAAGGCGACTTTGAATATCTGGTGCGGCTGCTCGAGCCGAAACCGGCAGATAGCCGCGTCGGCCGCCGCGATATCGACGTGCAAAACCCCGGCTCCAATATCAGCGGCATTCAAAATCCGGATCTCGAAGGTGTGCTGAAACTCGGCGGCGCGCTGCTCGCACCGTTGAGTAATGAAGCCGAGCAGGAAATCGTCAAGTGGGAAAATTGGGATCAGCCGTATCCGCATGTGTTCCAACAGGAGCTGGCGGCCTTTCTGAATCTCGCCGATGACTACGCCCGCCTTGCCGCCGATGCGGCGAACCAGAATACCGATCTGCCCGATGCCATCCAGGCCGATCCCGATCCGCTGATCACCCCGCCGATCTATGGCCGCTGGCACGCGCTCCGCAACCGCGTACTGAAAGAAGCCGACGGCAGCGACGCACCGAACAATGACAACTGGCTGCATGAACTGAACCTCGATCCGCGCTGGCGCAGTGCTGCCGGTTTCGGTACCGACGTCATCATCGCCAATCAGGAAGAGTACATGGACGCGGCGTGGGATCAGGTCGGCGACGTGCTCGAAGCCAACCGCCAAATCCGTCTGGCGCAACTGGCTAAAATGACCGCCAATAGCTGGTATCAGAAACAAGTGCTGCCGCTGCAACAGATCAGCCACGACAAAATTCTGTTCATGACAGCACCGGTGCAGAAACGCGTCATCAGCCAAGGCGTCACGGTTTCTCATCGAATCAAGCAAAGCCCGGTCACACCCGCGCTGACCTCCGCACCGCTGCGGCGCATGTTGCGCCCGAACGGGCGCTTGCAAAAGCTGTCGGCCTTTGACGAGCGTATCCATTCAAACAATCTGATTACCCGCGTCAACGACGATATCGTCACTGCCGCGCCGCCGCATATGATCCCCGCTACGTTGCCGTCGCTAGACAATCTCTCGCAAGATGCGCAACCCAAGGATGTGCCGTCCTGGTTGCTGGATTTGCTGAAACGTTATCCGTTCATTCCCTATCTCTTATTGGCGTTGATTCTAGTGCTGATTGTCGTGCTGGCGATTATCGGCGCCAGCACCGCAATCTGGGCTGTAGCGGCAATCGCTGGCGCGGGAATATTGTTGGCTTACCGTACTGCGCAGCGTTTAATCACGCAAATGAATCAAGCCGATTCGGTAGCCGAAACCGGGCAAACACCAGCTGCGGTCGACGCGATGCCGCCCAGCAGTAATTTTGTGCTGACGCCGGAACTGAATCCTTTAGCGCTGGACCCGGCCAATCCGCCGCAACCCGCAACCGCCGGTGCAGTCGATAATATCCAATCGAGCCGCTTTAAAGCCGCGCTGAAAGATTCTTACACATTGCTGCAGAACGGCCTGCAAGCCGGCGTCATCCCCGCAGCCGTGCCGGTAAATGTCGCCCAATTGGCGACGGACACATTGGTCAAATTGAACCCGGCAGTGACGATTCCAAAATGGACATTGAACAATATCCTGTTGCCGGCTCACATCTTTAAATTGATCGGCGAGAAGTTTGTCGAAGCGATGGCGTATCCGGAATTCGATATCCCCATGTACAAACCGCTGGTCGACAAATCCACCGAATTGTTTGTGCCGAACCTGAATTTCATCGCACAAAATACCATCACCTTATTGAAGACCAACCAGCCTTTTATCGAATCGTACATGGTCGGGCTCAATCACGAATTCGCGCGCGAATTGCTCTGGCGCGAATATCCGACCGATCAGCGCGGCTCCTACTTCCGGCAATTCTGGGACGTTAGCGGTTTTCTCAGCCCCACCGAGGACAGCGAGCAGCGCCGCGAGGAATTGAAAGACATTCCGCCGATTCACCGCTGGTCGCGGTTCTCTAAACTGGGCGAGCACGATCACCGCGAGCAAGGTTTGGAAAACGAAGAAGAACTGGTACTGGTGATTCGCGGCGAATTGCTGAAAAAATACCCGAATGCGGTCATCTATGCGCAAAAAGCCAAATGGCAACCGATCAGCGATACCAATCCGGCGCCGAACAAAAAAACCGAGCGGGTGTTCGACGACAGCGTGCCGATCAAAACGCCGCTGTACGAAGCGCAAGTCAAACCGGATATTTACTTCTTCGGTTTCGATTTAACCGAAGAAGAAGCACGCGGCAACCCCGAAGCCGACGACGAACCCGGCTGGTTCTTCGTGATCAAGGAACGGCCCGGCGAACCGCGCTTCGGCTTGGATATCGACCGCGAAGGTCCGATTCAAGTCTGGAACGATCTCGCTTGGACGGATGTCGCGCCCGGCATCAGCGATGGCGAATTCATCGACATTGCCAGCGCGCCGCCGCGCAGCTTGCCCAATACGGCGCCGGGCGGCACCGCGCAGGAAAAAGCGGAACAATGGAAAGAGGATCATCTGTTGAGCTGGACAGCCAATATCAACTCGGCGGAACTGGCTTATATCTTGTTCCAAGCACCGGTGCTGGTTGGCGTGCATGCGGCCGAAATGCTGCCGCCCGACTAAGCCTGGCAGCCAGCGTATAAAAATTTAACCGGCAGAATTTGACTTATGACTCAATTCGAAGACACTCAAAAGCAGATCGATCAAGCGCGGCAACAGCACCGGCAAAGCCGGTTGGATTGGTTCGCCACCAACGAAAAGCTGCAAAAAAACGAACGCTTGATCGCCTCGTTGCGCCGCCGGACGGACGGCAGTGCCAAGGAACAATTACAAGCATTGCTGCATGAGCAGGAATCCTTGCGTGGTACTACCGCCAAATTGCAAGCCGAACTCGAACGAAACCGTCAGATTTTGCTCGATCAAGAAACGCTGTTCGAAGTTTTTTCCGATCCCACCCAAAACATCGCACAACTCAACGATCTTCACCCAATCCTGTTATTTCCGTTGCGCATCGAAACGCGCTTTAAAACAATCGCCAACCCCGATGAACGCGATGGCGTCTCCCAGCAGCTATGGGTGCGAGTCTATCCGGACGACATCAGCGTCGATACCTTTGAGGAGATTCCCTCAGAAATTGAAATCAGCAACACCCGCGTTTACTGGACCAATATCTGGAAAGCGGGTGGTGCCGACAGCGAAAAACGCGCGGCGTGGCAATCGCTGGTGAAAAGCCACGGCGCGGGCCGGGCGTATTGGTTGAGTCAATCATTCAAGCCGCTGAATCTAGCTGAAGAACCGGTCAAAGCCGATGGCGATTATATTTTGGTGATTGTTTCCGGACAACCGCTGCCTGCTGCCGAAAAACCAGCGGTGCAACAATACTGGCAAGCCGTATTCAGCGCCCATAACGATGCCACGGCGTTGGATACGGCGTTTGCCACGCTCAAAAACGATCTCGGCGAACCTCGCGCGCAAGAAATCGTCAATTCATACCAACCGCAGAACTTGAATGTCAAACCGGCGCACCCCGAAACCATCACCAACGTACGCGTCGAGTTTCTGGAATTGCCGGTCATCAACGATGTCGATACGCAGTTGCTGGCCTGGTCCAATCCGGCGCGCGTCGCGCTGTTACCGGAACGGTTCGTGGTGATGGGTTTCAACGGCAAAGCGCAGACACTGCTGCATATCGGCCGCCCGGTGCCGTCGGAACTGATCGTCGGACCCAACCCCAATGCCCCAGAAGATCAGCAATTACGGCTGGAAGACGATGAACTGATCGTACCCGATGAAATGAAATGGATCACCGATTTTGACGAAGCAGTCGCCAAAGGCATGGGATTCAAGATTAATCTGAACGACATCCAGGCAAAACGCGGCTTCGACCGGTTGTTTGTGCTCGGTGTCCGGCTCAGCGCCGATGTCAACAAAAGCCGCGAGCAATTGCAGCAGTTGATTCAGCATCATCAACGCAGCCGCAAAGGATTCAGTTTCCTGATGCAAGGCGCGCCGACCAACAACGTCGAAGATCAGGAAAGCGGCTATACCTGGTTCAGCGACGCCGATACCAGTTACGATCATTATTTCAATCAGTTCATCACCGACGATGACCCCGCCGATTGGCGCACACGCAAGGATGGCCGCTGGCTGGCACAAAGCCTGGGTATCGACCCGGCAATTCTGAAATTATCGCCGCAGTATTACGCTAACGATCAGCTGGAAGCCAGAGCGATGAACGAAGCGCTGTGGCCGGCGACACTGGGTTATTTCATGGATCAAATGATGGAACCGGTATTCAGCGACGGCACCATCACCCGCACACGTAACTATTTCAATCGTTACGTGCTCGGTCGCGGCACACTGCCGGCGATCCGCATCGGCAAGCAACCTTACGGCATCTTACCAGCCACGCCGTTCTCGCGCATGGCGTGGATCAACCGCAAGTTGTTCAGCAACGACCGATTGGAATCTGAAATATCCGGTTCTTTCCTATTCCTATCCGGTCTTTACGAGCTCATCAAGAAAGCCGATGAGCGCTGGACTTCGCTGCTGCCGAACGTGTCGTATGTCGGCAAACCGCAAACCGACCCGCAACAGGCGTTACTCGATATCGTCGGCCTGCACCCCGCATCGGTCGAGTTTTATCAACGCTATGCCGAAAGCGCCGAACAGTTGTACAACCGCTACAAAACTTCCGGCATCAACGGCGCGATTTACGCCACGATTGCCTCGCTGTTTTATACCCAAAGCGGCCTTAACTTACTGGCGCAACTGGGTTATTCGACGCAGGACAACAACAAGATTCCCGGCATTCTGAATAAATTTTTCACGCTCGCCGCCAACTTGCTGAAGGGCCCGCTGATCGACGATCAAGCGCTTTCGGAATTCAACCCGGTGCGGGTTTATCACACCGATGGTTCGAATTACCTCGAATGGCTCGCTGCCGCAGCGCGCCAATCACACAATGCCCTGCGTTTGCAACAAGGATTCATCGACGATAAGCCGCCAACCGCGCTGCTCTATTTAATGTTGCACCATGCACTCGACCTGTCTTACCTCGATACCAGTTTGCGCTTGCACCTCGAAGCGAATGTGCTGAATCCGCAACAATTCTCACTGGCGAAACGCGAACCGAAGTTTCTGCACATCCAGGAAGCCGAAGAAGATAAAGGCAGTCCTTGGCAATATCTGTACAAAACCGAGCCAGCAATCACCAATCAGCCGAATTTGCAAATCGCTGACTTTATCCCGAAGATTCTGGCAATTCGGAATCCTTATCTGAATACCCAGATCAACGCCTTGGAGCGTTTGCAGCAAACCCCCACGGCGCGGCTGGAGCGGATTTTCGCCGAGCATATCGACTGCTGCAGCTACCGCCTCGACGCCTGGTGGCTCGGGTTGTTGAACGTGCAACTGGATATCATGCAGCAAATAGCCGGGCAAGCGCAGCCGGAGCCCGGCACTGCACCCAACAATGGTAACGCTGCCGATTCGCATGGTTGTTATTTGGGTGCCTACGGCTGGCTGGAAGATATCCGTCCGGAAAACAAAAATCTGACACCGGTCAAACTGACGGACGATCTCGATAAAATTTTCAACAAACCCGGCCAAGCGCCATTGAACGCGGACGACAAGAATTTCGGTTACATCCACGCCCCCTCGTTGAATCATGCCGTCACCGCCGCGGTGCTGCGCAACGGTTATCTGGCCAATGCCACACCCAGCAATCCCGACAGCCTGGCGATCAACCTCACTTCCGAGCGCGTGCGGCTGGCAATGAACGTTATCGATGGCATGCGCAACGGCCAGAGTCTCTCAGCCTTGCTCGGGTATTATCTGGAGCGCGGTCTGCACGATGCCGGTGATCTGTTCCTCGACAGCATCATCTTCGATTTGCGCAAGCAATTCCCGCTCGCCGGCGACCGGTTATCGACCACCGCGACTCCCAGCAACGAGCCGATCAGCGCGGTAGAAGCACGCAACGTGGTCGACGGCTTGGCGCTGATCGAACATGTACAGGAACAAACCGGCGCGAACCGGAATTATCCATTCGGCATTACGGCATTACCTACCATCACCGAGCAAAACAAATTGGACGCGATCAATCGCGAAGTGCAGCGCATCATGAATATCAACGATGCGGTTGCCGATCTGGCGATGGCGGAAGGCGTCTACCAAGTGGTGCAAGGCAATTACGATCGTGCCGCCGGAACATTGGATGCCTTCAGCAAGGGACATTTCCCGCCGATCCCGGAAGTGGTGCAGACACCGCGCAGCGGCGTCACACTGACGCACCGGGTCGGTTTGCACTTGCGCGCCGGATTGAATCCCGGCGCCCCTGCTAACAGCACGCCGCGTGCAAAAGCGGAACCGGCAATCAATCAATGGCTGACGCAACTATTGCCGGCAATGAGCGATATTTTCTGCACCGTCGATTATTACCACCAAGGTAACGCGCAACAGGAACAGCGAACGATCAGCGCGCAGAATTTGAGCTTGCTGGCGGCCGATCTGATGTACATGCTATCGAGCGACCAACAGCAAATGACCGCGCTCGATGATCGCATCCTGACCTATGTTTATGCCATCCCCGGCGTTCGCGTCGACAGCGGCATCAAAATCCAATACCGCGGCAAGCTGCCCGGAAAATTCTCATTTTTTGAAGTAATGCCGATGCTGCATGATCTTAAAGCATTGATCACCCAATCGCGCCCGCTGAAAACCACCGACGCGAAACTGCCGAACGAAGCGTCGCAGCAAGACGATGGTGTAGCAACCATCCGTGTGGAAAAAGTCACTGCGGTGCGTGACTTGCTGTTGCCGCAGCAAACCGCCTTGACCGCGCTGAAAACACAAATCGATACCTGGCTGAACGATCCTGATCCGGCTATCGCGGAGAACAATGCGCTCGCTCATCTCGATGAAATGATCAATGGTTATTTACCACTCGCACACGCAATCGGCCAATTCGGTCTGTCCGGCGCGGCAACCGGATTTGTATACGATTGGCGGCGCGCCCAATTCCTGGCGTTGCTGGAAAAACTGCAAAACATCGTCACGCGCTGGCAGACGGCGCTGCTGGAATTCGAGCAACGCATCGCCGGTTTCGCTACGCTCGATCCGGCAATGCCGGTCGAAGACAAAATGCAGTATCTGATGCAAGCGGCGTTATTGATCGTGACCGAATCGATCCCGATCCCGGCATCGAACGATCCCAACGATTTGCTCACCACGTTGAATACCACGCAAAAAACCAATTTTCAGAACAGTTTGACCAATCTTGGAAATCTGCTGGCAACCGCCAGCCAGGTTGGCGCGTTATACGCGGCACTACTGGCCAAGGAAAGTGACATTGCGCTGCACGATACGCAGGCGCTGGATATGACCGACAATAAAAAAGCCATCGTCAGTTTTGCACAAACTTTGCAAGCCAAAGTGCAAGCGCTGGCGGCGGATATCGACAAGCGCTTGGCCGCGGCAAATGATCTGATCACCGGCGATCCTTCGGCTTCCGCAGAGCAGCGTATCGATGAACTGACGCGGGCGATCCGGCAGTTAACGCACGAGGATTTCGTCATCCTGCCCGAGTTTAATTTGAGCGCCGCGCATGGCGGCGAATGGCAGCAAAGCTACGATAATCGCGCACAATTGCTGAATTATCAGAAAAATGATCTGAGCGTGGATTTTCCCGAAGACAATTGGCTATACGGTGTCGCCCGGGTTCGGGAAAAATTGCAACGCTGGGAAAGCGTGACGCAATTTGGCGAGGCGTTGAACAATGTCAGTCTAAGTCTGACGCCGTTGCAGTTTCCTTATCGTTCTGACGATCATTGGCTGGCGTTGCAATATCCCGATACCCAGCCCGGCACGGGCGATCCGTTTGTGATCGACGGCGACAAATTGCTGTATACCGCGCATTACGCCGATGCCTTTGCGCAGAATTCCGCCATTTGCGGCTTATTGCTCGACGAATGGACCGAAGTCATTCCGACTACCCAGGAAACCACCGGATTGACGTTTCATTACGACCGCCCCAATTGCGAAGCACCGCAATCATTGCTGCTGGCATTACCGGCCAACTTTACCGGTCACTGGCAATGGCAGGATCTGGTCGATACCTTGCACGAAACCTTGGACATGGCGCGTAAACGCGCCGTTGAACCGGCGCATTGGAACGAAACCGAATACGCCCGTTTTCTGCCTGCCGTGATTTCTTCAGTCACCCGCTATCCGATCATGATGACGCTGGATCTGGCCTTCAATAACGCGGTGCAATTCAAAACCAATGTAGAGAATTAACCATGAACGATTTTATTGCGATACAAAATATCCAGGAAGTGCTCGATCGCAAGGTGCTGTTACCCACGGTGGTACTGTGGAACCGGCTGGAAGGACGGCCGCGCACCAAAAACTTCACCCGCGCGTTACGCGCCGAAGTCCGCGATCCGCTGTGGATGCTGTGCAAGCAATGGCAAACCGGCGAATTCAAAGGCGATGACGCCGGATCACCGATCTTCGCCAAGGTACACATGACCACTACTGAATTGACCCAATATCAACCGGGCGATGCCGCCGCGCAGGATTTCGACCGGTCGGCGCCGCTGGAAGCGATCGTCGAACAACGGCCGCTGCCCTACAACGGGCAGCAGCATATTCTGTCGCTGGATATCCGTTTGCTGATGGGCCGGCAATGGCTCAAGTATTTGCAGTCAGCCGGTTTGTCCGCGCTGAAACCGCAATACCTGCAACATGCCGCTTATCGAATTGCCGAACCCGATCCCTCCAGCCGCAACGATGCTTTTCTGACCGCGCATCCGGCAGTATGGCAGAGTTTCTCGGCGATGGCGGGACGCGCGATGGATGGCGCCAATCTGTACTTTTATCTGAAAGCCGATAACCTGCATCACGCCTACGACGGCATTACCTTGGCCAATGACGGCGACAAGATCACCATCGATGGTTTGGCCGGCAAATTCGTGCAATGGTACGAGCAGTTGTTTTATCAGCCAGGTCACGATCAGAAAGATGCCTGGCAGCCGCAGCAACTGGAATATCAATTTGCCGTGTCGGCGCCCCAATCGGGTTCGGAAAAAGTCATGACCGCCGAGGAGTATTACCAAGGCCGGCTGGATTGGTATAACCTGGATGTCGATCCGGCCCGCGAAAGTTTGGGCGGCGGCAATGGCGATCCGGTGGAAGGAAAATCCACGCTGTCGTTCTTCCCCACCGCGATTCAATTCGAGGGCATGCCGAATACCCGCTGGTGGACGTTTGAAGAAGGCAAAACCAATTTCGGCGACATTAAACCCGACACCACCGATATCAACAAGCTGTTGTTGATGGAATTTGGTTTGGTATATGCCAACGATTGGTTCTTGGTGCCCTTCCAATTGCCGGTCGGCAGCATCGCCAATGTGCAAGGACTCGCGGTCACTAACGTATTCGGCGAAAGAACTTGGGTCGCGGCGTCAGGTTCCGGCAGCGATGAAAACTGGCAACGCTGGGCGATGTACAACCTCACCGTCAAAGGCAACGATGACGTGCGCGCCGATACCTCGCTGCTGCTGTTGCCGACCGTGCCTAAAATTCAGGAAGGCAAACCGCTGGATGAGCTGTGGTTCGTACGCGATGAAGTCGCCAACATGGTATGGGGCATCGAAAAACATATTCCATTGGCGACAGGCCGCAGCAAATTAGGTAACGAAGCAGACCGCGAGCTTTTTATCCGCCTGGAAAGTATTCTGGATAGCGAAATCGAAGGTGGTCTGGTGGTGCCGGAAATTCCCGAATCGAGCGCGGCTATTCGCTATCAACTGATGCAAGGCGTGCCGGAAAACTGGATTCCGATGATTCCCGTGCACCTGGACAATAACAACCGGGAAATCCAATTGCAGCGTGCGTCAATGCCGCGCATCATCCTGGGCGATCCCGATCCGTCGGAGAAAATCAAGCCGCGCACAGTATTGTTACGTCAAGGACTCGACCAGCAACCGCCGCAACCTTATTTTCTGCACGAAGAAGAAGTGCCGCGAGCCGGTATACAAGTCACGCAAGCGTATCAGCGCACCCGCTGGAACAACGGCCAGGTCTTCTGCTGGCTCGGCGTGAAAAAACAAACCGGCCGCGGCGAAGGCAGCAGCGGTCTGGCGTTTGATCGCGTCAAACCAACTAATGAACGGCTGCGCCGCGCGCTAAGACCAGCGCCAAAGTAATTTGCGCGCAATCCCGGCAACATTGCCTTTTGCCGCCTGCCGGTCCAATCCCAGGCTAAAAAAATTACGATCATCGGTATGAGACCTTTGCACGGTGTCATGAGCGGTACGAGAATAAGGCAAAAATTTGCGAAAAAGCGGAGTTTACACGGAGTAAATGAGCATTTTTCGCGAATTTTTAACGCAATTATCGTGCCGCGTAGTAACCGTGCAAAGGTCTCGGTATATAATTTCTGCTTTCAATTTTTTGCCTACCAACATGCAGAAACCTGAACCACCGGTCATTGAACCGTTTACTTTCGTGTTTAGCTGGCGACGCTTCCTGATTCATTGCGCCATCATGGGATTTTGTGTCTTCCTTGGGCTGATGACTTGGTATTTCGGCAAACCGCATAGTGTGCGGCTTTATGAAACGAAGTCGGAAGCGCTATTAGCAACGCCGATAGCACCGGGTATTGACATGGCTCTGGATGCGCGCAGCTCCGTCGCCGTCAAGGAAGGCCAACCGCTGCATGTGGAATTGTTCAAGGGAAATGTATATTTTGATATCCAAAAGGATGCCGTTCATCAACTGGAAGTAAAAGCCGGCAATACCCTCATCAAGGATTTCGGCACCCGTTTTAGGGTGCAATTGCATAAGGACGGCACCGGTCATATCGCCGTTGCCGATGGGCACATCAAGATTCATACCCCTTCCGGCAATGTTTTTCAAATCAATGCGCATGAACAAGCCGAATTTGACGACACCGGCATCAGCAAACACCGGTTGCTCACCGAGCGAGACATTGCGCCCTGGCGATCCCAGCAGGAATGACCAGGCGATGGCCCCGGTTATGCTTTGTAATTTGCTCGCGCTAAGAGCGCACCACCAAGCATCCAAAGCCTTGCCGGGTTAAGCTTTGGCAGGCGTTACGCGCCTGATTTTCCTGCAATCCCACCAATCGCGCCCGGTACAGCTTGCGATTGCTGATTTCCACTTCGGTAACCGCCACTTCGCCGGGTATCAAGCGAGCCGCCGCTTGCGCATTGGCGCGCGCGCGGTCGGGTTCATGATAGGAACCGATTTGTACTGCCCACCCCTCTTTGGCGGATGATTGAGCTTTTTGCGATTGCGGCGGTGACACCGGTGTCTGCGCGTTCGGAACCGGCGGATTGTGCCGCGATGCAGCCGCTACCACCGTATCCGCTTTTCTAGGTTGTTGCTGATGCGGTTTTTGTGCAGGCGCGGGAGCCGGTGCGCTCACTTTCGCCGCAGCCGCCGTTGTTACGCGGGCTGGCGTTTTCTGGCTGGCCACTTGGTTTGCGCGGCTGCCCGGATTCAAACTGCGGTCGATCAATTGCGCCATATGCTGATCGCGCGCCGCAGCCGTATGGCCGCCCATGACCACCGCGACGACACGGCGGTTCCCGCGTTTCGCCGAAGTCGCGACATTAAAGCCGGACGCGCGGATAAAACCGGTTTTCAATCCATCGACGCCGGGAACATTGCGCACCATGCGGTTATGGCTGTTGTATGTCACGCCTTTATAGCTAAACGATTGCGTCGAGAAATAATGATAGTGCTTGGGAAAATCCTTCATCAACCGCGTCGCCAGCGTCGCCATATCCCGCGCCGTGGTTTTTTGCTCGCCGTTCGGCAAACCGGAGGCATTACGGAAAGTGGTTGAGCGCATCCCGAGCTGACGCGCCTTATCGGTCATCATGCGGCCGAAATTGGCTTCGCTGTTGCCCAACGCTTCAGCAACCACAGCTGCGGCATCGTTCGCCGAACGCACAACCAAAGCGGGAATCGCATCGCGCACTTTGAGACTGTCACCGGCACGCAACCCGATATTGGTCTGCGGCATACCGGCGGCATAAGCCGACACTTTCATCGGTGTATCCATCGTCATTTTGCCCCGCTCCATCGCTTCGAACAGCATATACAACGTCATCATCTTGGTCAGAGAAGCCGGATAACGGATCGCGTCCGCACTGTCTTGGTGCAGCACGGCGCCGCTCTCGGCATCGATCACAATGGAAGCATAGCGGGGATTCGCCTGCGCCGGATTCAACAAGAACAAGGACAACAATGAAACTGCAGCGGCGAGAAGTCCTTTTTTGATTGCGCGGTTTGAAAAGAACATGAATGAGTACCTCTTGAATATTGATCTAAAAATGGAAACCCTGTGACTCACGCTGAGCCAGCTTTTGCAAGTCAAGCTTGCAATTCCGGATATGACGATGGGCTTATTATTTTTTCCACTTTTTTATTGACTGCTCTCGTTCGATGCCATCAAACGCGCTACACGCATAAAAATTGTCCGTATCAATCCTTCATGCCATGCATTCTAAAACGAAAGCTTTATTACATAATTCCTAATAAATAGCATATTTTGCCTTATCTACAAAGTATTTTCTGCGATTACGCACGCCGCTTGTTACCTTTAGACCCAATCATTGCGGGTGAATCAAACACCTATGGGCTGTAACCACCGTCACTCACATTTACTTAAGTATCTATAATATAAATATTTTTTAACATCAATGCAGACCCCGGCGCCATTTTGAGCGCAATTAATAAAGCTAGGCATATAGCTACGCAAAATCATTTTATCAATCTTGATTGTGTTATTGCGAATAACAAGGTATGAATTCTTGGTGAGTTTTCTCCCGCGAGAATTGCTTATGTCGACTATTTCTAGGATTGCACAACTAACTGCGAAGGCTTGATCGGCTATTACGTTCTTAAAGTATCAAGTTTGTCATGCAGTTTCTGTAACTCTGGCAAGCGCCGATTGTAACCAGTTTCTTCGATCAATTTGACTGCACTCGCGACATGCTTCTGAAGGATCAATCGTGTATCGCTGGAAAAAGATTGCGGAGCAAATTCTTTCTCCGCTAATAATAATTTGGCCATTTCCAGGTGATAATCGATCAAATGTAGTCGCATACCGCTCGGTTCGGCAATATCATACACATCCTGCAAATCCTGACGGGCACGGTTAAAATCGTGATCGGGATTTTGGGTATCACGATACAAAGCAGCACGAGCAAGCAACCCTAAAGGAAGGTCGTCTTGTCGCCTCGATTCATAAAAGCTTTGTATTGCTTGATCGAGCCAAAAAGCCGCTTCAGTAAAATTATTTCTGCAATAAAAAGCCCATCCATGGGTTAGTTGATCGAGGGCAATATCAAGCATGCTCATTCCTATTCCACCATCAGCTTGTCGCGAAATTTTGTAGGCATACTCAGCTTGCCTTAAGGCTCTCGATACTTTCCCTTGCTCCAACAACAAATCACGATAAAAAAAACCAGACTGCGAATACAATTGCGGTTTATTATAGACCCGGCCAATAAATAGTTTGAACTTTGAGTGATATTGCATGCCCATAGAAGAATGGAGAAAATAGATGCAAGAACCTTAAAGGATGAAGCGCTGCATGAACGGCGGCGGCAAGTGATTCGTCTTTACAAGCGAGGCAGCACTTCTGTGCAAATAGCGCAAATAACGGAACTGAGCGACACGGCTGTGAAGAAGATTATTCGACTTTATGAAACAGCTGGCGCAGCTGGACTAAAACCTGGTAGACGGGGACGAAGCGTGGGTGACAAGCGCAGCCTCAGCGAAGAGCAGGAGTTGAGATTGCAACGGCTTATTTGCGATAAGCGTCCTGAGCAACTGAAGATGGATTTTGCGTTGTGGAATCGTGGCGCGGTGAGTCAGTTAATCCAGCAGGAATGTGGCCTATCCATGCCGATACGTACGGTGGGGCACTACCTTAAACGATGGGGGTTTACCCCGCAGAAGCCGATCCGGCGTGCTTACGAACAACGCCCGGAAGCGGTAAAGCAATGGCTCAATGAGCAATACCCGGAGATAGCCAGACGCGCTCGAACTGAAGGCGGTGAAATTCACTGGGGTGATGAAACAGCACTAGTCAACACGGATGTGCGAGGACGTGGTTTTGCACCCAAGGGAAAAACGCCGGTAGCCTATGCGCCTGGTACACGACAACGACTGTCAATGATTGCCACAGTGACAAACAAAGGTTGTGCACGGTGGCAGATTATCGATGGCAATTTCAATTCGGATCGGCTCATTGAGTTTTTTGAGCTTCTGATCAAAGATACGGAGAAAAAAGTGTTCTTGATCCTGGATAATTTGAGAGTACACCACAGCAAACCAGTAAAGGCTTGGCTGGAAGAAAATAAGGAAAAAATCGAATGCTTTTATTTGCCCAGCTACAGTCCGGAATTAAATCCAGAAGAGCGATTAAATTCAGATTTGAAACAGGCTATCGGTTCTAAAGTGCCGACGCGTACCAAGGAAAAATTGCGTAACGCTGCCAACGATCACATGACGATGCTGGAGAACAATCCAGAGCGTGTTGCTTCTTACTTCCAAGATCCATATGTAAAATATGCCGCTTAAAACTATTTAATGGCCGGATCAATAGGTTGTCTTTTTTGTTGAAATTGCATTGCACGATTAAAAAAATCCACTGCCTGAAATGACGCTCCTCTTAGGTGTAATACACGTGCATGCTGCGCATGTGCCACAACTTGTAAAAATAACTTCTGATTGTCAGGATTATTACATTGATTAGCGAAATCAATGCCTTTTTGACTAAAAACTAGAGCATTATTAAGTTCACCCAAGGCAAGCAGCTGTTCGCTAATAGTAATTGCACTCTTTGCACACCCGTCCCATTTTTGTTTCTCAAAGGCCAAATCATGAGCCATGCAAGTTGATTCTAATGATTCGCGTAACCGCGCCAAAGCATGTAAATTAGCGCCAGTCCATCCTAATACTCCAAATGTGCCAATATCATCTAGACTATCAACTACTTTACTCCATGGCGTTACAAAAAAATGAGCAACTACAGCGAGATCATCACTAAATGCGCTTAGTTTTTTTGTTAGATAGTGGTCTCCTTTTCGTTTAATTCGCGGCCAATATACGTCTTCTAATACTTGCTGATGTAACCCCGCCGCACAACCATGCGCCACTGCATGAAACAACGGTTGCATTTCCTCCAATGTATCGGGAAGCTCCTTTTCCGGTAATGCTTTGTAATATTCGCACAATCGGGTGTTCGCCTGCCGCCAAGCATCGGGCTGTTTTTCCCGTAGTTGCTTTCCGAAATATTCGCGAATCAGCGGATGACAGTCGAGCAGATCGGTTCGATTTTCGTGCATGGATAGCAAGCGGTGTTTTTCCCGCAGGTCACGAATGGCGACCTTCCAGGATTTTTCGTCGATGTTTGCCGTCAAATCTGGAATTTGTGCTTGCCACAGCACTTGTAGCACTTCAGTTTCAATCGGGTGATCGAATAATCCCAGCAACTGCAGCAGCTTGAGCTCGGGTGTACCATCCAGCCAATAACTATAAGCCTGCATTACTTTGAACGCATGGCGTTCCAAATCATCAGAATCGCCGATCAATTCAGCCAATGTGTCACGCTTGCGCACATCGTCATCCAGATAGGTATGTAGCGCATTGCCGAGCAAGTGAAGCGCAAGCGCATGGCACCCATACTCCTTGACCGCTTTTTCCAGTTCTGCATCACTACCTTGTACTTTCAACGACTTCAGTAATTGCACTCCATCGGCAGAGGTCAGATTTTGTAAGTCGTGAGTGATGGCATGCGTACGATCACTCAATTCATGCACGGCAATACGTGTGGTGATGATGCACAGACCGTTATTTTGCCCGGCCAAGCTTCGCAGCAACTGCCGGATTGCCCGATCCTTGAGTTCGCCGCGCATGCCCTTGCCTGCATGCTGCAACGGTTCCAATCCATCCAGCACCAGCACGCCACGCTGCTGCCGCAGCAAATCAGCCAAGTGTTCTCCCTTTTCTTCCTCGGTGGCAAACGAAGAAAAAGAGCGGGTTGAACCGAGCTTGTCAAATACATGACTGAAAAACGGTGACGCGGAAACTTGCTTATCTTCGCTCGATCCTTGCGAATAAAACGACCAGGCGATTAGCGCGTCGATATCCTTGGTACGATCCAGCCAATGCCGCAGCAGCTTGGTTTTTCCCGTCCCGCCCGGCGCGATGAACTGGATAATATCCGTAACGTTTCCTGCCCATGCTTGGTCGAGCAGTTTCAGTTCGACATCACGCCCGAAGAATTCGCCTTCAACAGTGGGCAGATAATTGGAATAAATTTTGATCGCCGGTTTTGATATAGCAACTTGATTCAATCCTAACCGCTCAAGGATCAATTCTGCGGTACGTTGTGGTGCAAGACCATTTAGATCGACATAACCGTCAATAGAAAAAATGCCCGGAATTTCCGTATTATCAAAGCGCATCGGCATAATATCTTTACTTTGCCTCCGCTTTATCAAATCCCGGATCGCCCGCCATTCCAGTCCACACCACTCTTTGCGTTCATAATCAGCACATAGGAATGGCACAATAAGCTCTGAATGATCATGATAAAACGACTGTAGTAATACATCCATATCTGGTTGCGCCAATTCAGCCGTATACCATTGATCATAGAAAACTTTATCTTGCCCCAGTTTTTCTGCCAATGCGTTAGCCACCTGATGAACATAATTTCGATGTTCCCCGGGAAATGAAAGAGCAACCAAAAAACGCTTTGTAATCATAAAATAGCTAAGATTAGAAAATTTACATAAAATGATTATATCGATTGCCTGCGTCTTGTAATTGGCTTTTCTATCGCATGAAAAACAATTTATGCCTTCTCTCTGCTACGGCATGATGCCACCCCGTAAGGTTTGAAGCTTCCATCAGTATCGGTGACGGTGAAATCATTTCGGGAGAATTGCCACGTAAACAATTGCGATTGGTGCAAGCGTGGATTGAACTTCATCGCGATGAATTGCTGGCGGATTGGGAATTGGCGGTGAGCGGTGAAATGCCCTACAAAATCGATCCATTATGAGGTGATGACGCTATGTACTGGGATGTAAAAACAGTCAAACCCTTGCCGGATTATCGGATTTACGTGGAAGTAGCGGACGGCCGCAAGGGGATTTTCGATATGAAACCATATCTCGATCACGGTGTTTTTCGCGAATTGCGCGATGTGCATTACTTTAATCAAGTCGGTATCGTCTTCGGCGCGGTCACATGGCCGCACGAACAGGACATCGCGCCTGAAACTTTGATAGCCGGATTGACTGAGGCTGAATAAAGAGCATCTCTAAAGGTTCTGAATCAGCCAAAAGTTACAGAGCATTCATTGACGCTCCCATGCGGCTGCGGCATGATGCGAACCCGTAAGCACCTGGGTTTTCGTAATTTTTTCCTTTTCACACAGAACTTATGACCATGACCTCCAATCGCGAATGGGCTTTGATCGCCGGGCCGTTGCTGGCAGGCGCGCTGTATTTCTGGATGAATCTATCCGGCTGGGAGCCATCGGCTTGCTGGACCGGGGCGGTGGCGATCTTGTGCGTGGTGTGGTGGATTTTTGAGCCGATTCCGATTCCGGCGACGTCGATTATTCCGCTGGCGGTTTTTCCGCTGGCCGGTGTTTTGCCGCAGGATAAGATTGCTGCGGCTTACGGTAGTGAATTGATCTTGCTGATGCTCGGCGGCTTCATGCTGTCGGCGGCAATGGAACGTTCCGGCGCGCACCGGCGCATTGCGCTGGGGATGGTCAATGTCATCGGCGGGCATAGCAGCCGCCGCATCGTGCTCGGTTTTATGGCGGCGACAGCGGCGTTGAGCATGTGGATTTCAAATACCGCGACGGTGCTGATGATGCTGCCGATTGCGCTGGCGGTAATCGCGCAAAGCCCGGACAAAAAACTGGCAGTGCCGCTACTGCTGGCCACCGCCTATGGCAGTAGCATTGGCGGCCTTGGCACACCGATCGGCACGCCGCCGAACTTGGTGTTCATGCAGCAGTACGAAAGTTTCACCGGCAACGCGGTGAGTTTCTCGCAATGGATGAGCTGGGGCCTGCCGGTGGTGCTGATTTTCCTGCCGGTTGCCGGATTATGGCTAACCCGCAAGCTCGATTACCGCGGCGTATTGACGATCCCGCCCGCGGGCGATTGGCGTCCCGAAGAACGCCGCATGTTGATCGTATTCGGCCTGACCGCGCTGGCCTGGGTCACCCGCCTGGAACCGTTCGGCGGCTGGAGCACGTGGCTCGGCCTGAAAGGCGCGAACGATGCGATTGTCGTGCTCATCGCCGTGGTGATTCTATTTCTGGTGCCGAACGGACGCGGCGGCAAATTGATCGATTGGCAAACCGCCGAACGCGTGCCCTGGGGCATTCTGATCCTGTTCGCAGCCGGTATCGCCATCGCCCAAGCATTTGTCGAATCCGGCCTATCCAACGCCATCGCCGGTCATTTGACGATGCTGGCGAACCTGCACCCGCTGATCATGATCGCCACCATCGCACTGATCGTCACCTTCCTGACCGAAACCACCAGCAACACCGCCACCACCATCCTGCTGATGCCGATCCTCGCCTCCGCCGCACTCGGCGCCGGTCTCGACCCCAGCCTGTTGATGGTGCCCGCCGCCATGAGCGCAAGCTGCGCCTTCATGCTGCCTGTCGCCACCGCGCCAAATGCCATCATCTACGGCAGCGGCCACGTCACCATCGCGCAAATGGTGCGAGAAGGGTTGGCTTTGAATTTGATTGGAGTGATGATAATTACGGTAGTTTGTTATTTACTAATTGCTTTTTAAGCCACCAATAAAATTGGTAATTTGTGACTTTTATCACAGATTTGTTTTACTCAATCCTGTAGCATCCAATCCTCAAAAACAGCAATATCCACATTCCTTTACAAACTAAAAACTCGAGGTAGAAAGTGCATATTTTTATCTCGTATCCTCGAGAACTTGAAACTTTTGCTAATCAATTGACTGAAGAGCTTAAAGATAAGGGAGTTAGGGAAACGCTGATTAATTGACTGCACGAGCGAATCACTTCGTTGCGCGGCACTCGCATCCTCGCCTATCTTGTTGATATGTCGCGGTTACTGCGTTCCGTGCGCCTCGTGCTTCATCTCGTTCGCCGAATTAGTCAGCGTTTCCTTAGCTTTTTTCTTGACAAATAAAGTATAAGCCCTGGGGAATGGTGGAATTCCGAAATAGAAAAAATATAAGAAAAGCTGAAATTCTGGCTACGTAAAAATCAACTGTCGAACATGCACAGAAACATAGAAATAGAGCCATACACAACGAAACCAGCGAAATTTAAAACCGATACTTAAACTTGGGAGCAAGATAAAAATGAGTTTGGAACCACAAAATACAGTCAAAATAAAATTTACCGATTGGAAATGGAAGGAGAAAAGAGAGTGTAATAGGCCCCCCCAGATAGATAAGCGGAGTTTAATAGATGAGTCTCAGATTAATAAGGATCACCTGATATCCTATGAAGAAAGTCTCAAATGGGAATCAGTATTGGTTTCAGATGCTTTACAAGAAACAAGGAAGCGGAAATTTTTTGCTATCAATGCATCAATGATTTTATTTCCAGGATTAATTGGTGGTTTTTTAGCAATTGCTTCGTCTCTAGATAAAGTTAAAAACACAAGTGGCTATGCACCAGAGATTGATTATTATTGGATAGCATTGGTGGCTATTTCTATGTTTATTGGAATGGCGAATATGATTTCCATTAAATACATTGCAGCATATAAAGCACAAGCAAATCTCTTTTTAAGACAACTAAATTGTTTACGTCAAGCCCGCGATTCACTGACTTACTTTAAGTTTGAAGGAAAATACCCTATTCATTTAATGGAATTAATGGAAGGGAGTGTTTATTATAGAGTTTTCGGTAAGCATCGAAAGCTTTATATAGGAAATGAAGAACTAAGACATCGGTTAGAAGGATCGTTCTCGGATTCTGCAGACAAATCATTGATAGGTTTCTTATTTATTACTTCACTAACCCTTATTTCTGCTCCATTTATATGTTTGGCATCTGTGTCTATTGAGAAATGGAATGAATCGACTAACTTCCTTATTCCTTTTCTGGGTAATCCAACTTACTTGATCTTCTTAAATATGTTATTAATTGTGTTATCGATAATAATTTTTGTCTCTGCTCATTGGGAAAATTTTAAAAAATTACGTACGGGAAAATTGTACCCTGATAAATCCACAGAGGAAGAATTATCAAAAAGCATCAGTACCGATATAGAGTTATTCAAACTCAAACTACCAGATTTTGTATCAATGATTCTTATTACGATTATCGCTCTTTATTGGATCTATTTAGGCTTCATCTTTGAAGAAGAACTCACTATTTTTACTGTCATCATGGTCACATTATCCCTTACCAGTTTGTTTCTAATTATAATATGCGTCAAGAAAGTATTTTTCGATTCGTTGAATAGAATACATAAATCTATAGTGCATAAACTTAACTCGGGTGTTGTTGTTACGCGCCAAGAATCGCCCGCATAGACAATATAATTTTTCTAGGAAAGCTTTGAAAAAAGTAGCGACAGCCAGACAAGAGAGATCAGGCAGTAAGCAGTTTACAGTGAAGTGAGCATTTTCAACCTGATTTGAACGCAGCAAGTTGCTTTTGCAAACAATTAATCAGCTTTTTCCTAGAAAAACACGCCCGACAACACCCATGCCTTCCATCCCGCCAAGCATAGCAGCGTAAAGAAAGCGGCTAGCAGATCGTCAAACATCACGCCGAATCCGCCTTTCAAATGGCTGTCGAAGTAACGGATCGGTTGCGGTTTGGCGATGTCGAAGAAGCGGAACAACACAAACGCCGCCAATTGCCAGGTCCATTCATCCGGAATGAAGAACAGCACCAGCAGGAACGCCACAGTTTCATCCCACACCATGCCGCCGTGATCGGGTTCACCGAGTGCTTTGCCGCTAAGGCCGCAGGCCCAGATCCCGGCGATGAACATCAGATCGATCAACAGCAGGAAAACCAACGGGGTTAAGTAAAGGTTACACAACCAAAACAGCGGAAATGCAACCAGCGTGCCAAATGTGCCCGGCGCTACCGGAGCGAGACCGGCGCCGCCGGAAAATGCAATGATGTACGCTGGATGACTGTAGACCAGTTCCAGATTGGGTTTGAATGGCACGGGTTGTGTTCCGTCCGTGTCTTGGGTTTCAGGCGCGAAAGTGGTCATAGCCGTTAATTTCCATTGTTATCCGGTTTCCTAGCGCATCTTTGACGATCAAACCTTCACCGGCAACGATTTCGCCGATGCGGGTCAGCGGCAGTATCAACTCAGCAGCCAGCCGGTCGATCGGCTCACGATGTATTTTAGGTGCGGTAAAGCATAACTCGTAATCGTCGCCGCCAGCCAGCAAACATTGCAACGCGGCCGGTTGCGGCATTCGTTTTTTCAATTCCGCTGCGCATGGAATATCTTCAAGATGAATGCAAGCGGCTTGTTCCGAGCTTTCGAGTATATGTCCCAAATCAGCCAGCAAGCCGTCGGAAACGTCAATGGCGCTGTGCGCCAGACCGGTCAGACGCTGGCCCAATTCCACCCGGGCAACGGGCATTAACAATGCAGGCAAACAGTGCGCGCGTTCGTCCGGATCCAAGATTATTTGCTGTGTTTCATGCTTGAGCGCCAGCGCGGCGCTACCGAGCCGGCCCGATACCCAGATATCATCACCGGGCCTGGCGCCACTACGGCGCAGCCCTTGTCCTGCCGCTACTTCGCCAGTGATTTGCACGCAAATAGCCAATGGCCCGGCGGTGGTATCGCCGCCGATTAGCTGCACTTGATGCCTGTCAGCCAACTCAAAAAAACCTTTGCTGAATTCCGCCAGCCAACCGGAGTGTTTGGCCAGTGCTTCCGGCAGCGTCAGCGCCAGCATTATCCAGCGGGGCTTGGCGCCCATTGCCGCCATATCGGATAGATTAACCGCCAGCGATTTGTAACCCAATTGATAAGGATCGGCATCGGCGAAAAAATGCCGTCCGCTCACCAGCGTATCGGTTGATAGCGCCAGCTCGTGACCGGGCGTCACGGCGATCAGCGCGGCATCGTCGCCGATGCCAAGGATGGCGTTCGTATACGATTTCTTGAAATAGCGCTGGATGAGATCGAATTCCGAGCACACGATGCGATACCGCTATGGATGCTTCCTTACCGTTTTTTGCTCCCGGACTTCAACTTCGCGGAGCCGGACGGCCAATTTATCCAGCACGCCATTGACATATTTGTGCCCTTCACTGCCGCCGAATGTCCTGGCCAGTTCGATTGCTTCGTTGATGATGGCGCGGTAGGGAATTTCCGGGTGATGCTTGAGTTCATAAGTGCTCAAGAACAAGATGGCAAACTCGACGGGGCTGAGTTCCTTCATGGAACGGTCCAGGCAGGGCTGTATCGCTTCTTCCAATTCTTCAGCCCGCTCTATGACGCCGTGCAACACCTGAGTGAAATGCTTTTCATCGACATGCTTGAATTCTTCGGATTCGCGCAGTTGCTGCTCGATAAAGCTGGCGCTGCCACCGGCCACCCGCCATTGATAAATGCCTTGCAATATAAATTCGCGCGCAATACGGCGGCGGCTTTTGTATTTTTCCGTTTTGCCGCCGGCGGCCGGGTCGGTCTCAGTCAACATGCCGCTCATATACCGATCTCATCTATCTTGAAATGCAAATTCGCCATCTCCAGGGCAACCTGCGCGGCTTCCATCCCTTTAGTGCTCATCCGCGCAATCGCCTGGTCGTCGTTATCCGTGGTTAAAATGCCATTGGCGATGGGTATTTCGGTTTCGAGCTGCACCATCAACAGACCGCGTGCCGATTCATTGGCAACCACTTCAAAATGGTAGGTATCGCCGCGTACCACGGCGCCTAAGGCGATCAGCGCATCGAATTGATCCGACATCGCCATTCTCTTCATTGCCAACGGAATCTCCAATGCGCCGGGAACGGTAACAATCAAAATATTCGAGTCCTGCACTTGATTCTTTTTCAACTCCGCGGTGCAAGCGCTTAGCAAGCCTTCTCCAACGTCAATGTTAAACCGGCTCATGACAATGCCGATGCGTATATCCGATCCATCCAGGTTCGGTTCAAATTCAAGGATATTGTCAAAGTAGGCCATATTTACCTCCTATAATTCTTGCGCTTAATTGCTGATATTGATGCTCAATCCGCACTCACGGATCAATATTTTTGCTGCATGTCGACATAGCTGGTCACTTCCAAGCCGAACCCGGTGACACTCGGCATCTTTCTCGGTGCAGCCATCAACCGCATTTTACCAACATTGAGATCTTTCAGGATCTGCGCGCCGATACCGTGGTCGCGCAGATCGGTTTTAATCGGACTGTGGCCTTGCGCCTCTTTTTTCTGAATGCGCTCCAGCAGTTTTGCAGCGCTTTCCTTGCGGTGTAATAAGACGATAACGCCGCGCTCCGCTCCCGCGATCAGTTTCATGGCATCGTGGATGCTCCAGGAATGGGTATTGTCATGAACATCCAATAAATCAATGACCGATAAAGGCTCATGCACCCGCACCAGTGTTTCGGCGGCCGGGTCTATTACGCCTTTGACCAAGGCCAGGTGAATGCTATTGGCGATTTCATCGCGAAAAGCGGTCAATAAAAATTCGCCGTGCATTGTCTGGATCACGCGTTCGGCAACACGGGTCACAAGACTTTCCGTTTGGCTGCGATATTCAATCAGATCGGCAATGGCGCCGATTTTAAGCTGATGTTTTTTAGCGAATTCGATCAAGTCGGGCAACCGTGCCATGCTGCCGTCTTCCTTCAAAATCTCGCAAATTACCGAGGCCGCGGTTAATCCGGCCAATCTCGCCAGATCGCAACCGGCTTCGGTATGTCCGGCACGCACCAATACCCCGCCTTTCTGCGCCATTAACGGAAAAATATGCCCGGGCTGCACGATGTCTTGCGGTTTTGCATCCGCTTTGACGGCGGCTTGAACGGTACGCGCGCGATCCGCCGCCGAAATCCCCGTGGTAACACCGCTGGCAGCTTCAATCGAAAGGGTGAAATTGGTGCCCAGCGGCGAGCGATTGGCCGACACCATGAGCGGCAGATCCAATTGCTGGCATCGCTCCTCGGTCAAGGTTAAACAAATCAAGCCGCGCCCATGCGTCGCCATGAAATTAATCGCTTCCGGCGTGACGAAATCGGCGGCTAGCACCAGATCTCCTTCATTTTCCCGATCTTCCTCATCGACCAGGATAACCATCTTGCCCTGCTTCAAATCGGCGATAATGTCCTGAATAGCGCTGATACTCATGCGTTCTTGTCCCAATTAAGCTAAGGAAACACTGATTAAATACGCACGCGAGCGATTTGCTGCGTTGGAGGCGCGCAGAAAATGACCTATCTTCATGATATGTCTAATTTCTTGCGCTCCATCCGCCTCGCATCTCATCTTGCCCGGCGAATTAATCCGCGTTTCCTTGAATGTTTAGTAATCTTGCCACATAACGAGCCAGCATGTCGGTTTCCAGGTTAACCCGCGCTTCCAGTTTCAATTCTTTTAAATTGGTCATGGCTAACGTATGCGGTATGAGATTCACGGAAAATTCGTGCCCTTCAATTTTATTCACGGTCAGGCTGACTCCGTTTACCGTGATGGAGCCTTTAGGCGTAATGTAACGCATCAATGTTTCCGGCGCCCGCACAATCAGTTCATAACTTTCGCCCGCCGGCACGCATTTAACCACGATTCCGGTCGCGTCAACATGGCCGCTGACCAAATGCCCGCCCAGCCTGTCTGACAGGCGCAGCGCCTTTTCCAGATTAACCCGAGAACCGGCTTGATCAAGCCCTTGCGTGCAATTTAACGTTTCTTGAGAAACATCGACGGTAAACGCGCCGGCGGATAATGCCGTCACCGTCAGGCAGACACCGTTCACCGCGATACTATCACCTTGCTTGACATCGCTTAAATCAAGCGTTCCAGCCGAGATGCCGAGCGTTAGCCCGGTATTACACTGTGTATCTATGGAACATACGCTTGTTACTTCCCCGACTGCTTGAATGATTCCGGTAAACATCGCAATGTGTGTTGTTAGAAGACTTTAAATTTTTTGGCGCGCCCAACACGATTCGAACGTGCGACCCCCGCCTTCGGAGGGCGGTACTCTATCCAGCTGAGCTATGGGCGCTTTGGTGAACAGACGGTTACTATCGTTTACCGGGCGACAGGATAACCGCTTTTATTTTTCCCGTCCAACTTGTGATCATCATGAAAAATATGAGGTGCATCACGCAATCGATTAACCGGTTTACTCAGTAGCTTTTGTTTCCGATGCCATGGATGCAGAAACCGGAAAGATTTTAACAGTTTTTACCACACGATTCTTGGTTTGAATGATTTCCAGCGGATAACCGGCGATATTAAGACCGATACCGGCTTCCGGAATATCTTCCAGATACTCCAGGATTAAACCGTTCAGCGTTTTTGGCCCGTCCAATGGAAATTGGTAACCGAGCTTGCGATTCAACTCACGCAGCAAGGTGCTGCCTTCCACGATCATGCTGCCATCGTCTTGCTTTATAAAGGAGTTGGCCTGCGTAGGCGCATGCGTGGTGAATTCACCGATGATTTCCTCGATGATATCTTCCAGGGTGACCAGCCCCATCCATTCGCCATATTCATCGACCACCAATCCAACCCTTTTTTGATTTTCCTGAAAAAGCTGTAACTGCGAGAACAGGGAGGTTCCCGACGGAATGAAGTAAGGTTTGCGCATGACTTTTTCCAGAACTGCCGCCGTGACTTTGCCGTCTTGCATTTGATTTAAAACTTTACGGACATGGACGATACCGACGATATTGTCCATGCGATCACGATATACCGGCAAGCGGGTATGATGGCATGTCAGCAACTGCGCATGAATGATCTCGTCATCCGCGTTTAGATCGATGGCTTCAATTTGACTGCGCGGCACAATCACATCGTCAACCGTGATGGTGTCAAGATCGAACAGATTCAGCAGCATGCTCTGATGTTTATGCTGAATGAAATGACCGCCTTCCAGAACCAATGTCTTAAGCTCCTCGCTACTGATTTTCTGTTCGAGCTCCCCTTTCTGAGGCTTTAATCCGAACAGCAGCAGCAAGGCGCTGACAAACAAGTTCACAAACCACACCACGGGATAACAAATAATCAATAATGGCGTCAGTATGTAGCTGGCGGTTAACGCGATCCGCTCAGGATACGCGGCCGCGATTACCTTCGGCGTGATTTCGCTGAAAACTAAAATTGCGAAAGTCACAGCCACCGTACCCATCAACAACGCGAACTCATCATGCGCAAACAGCGTGGCGACAATGACGGCCACCAGCGTTGCAGAAGCGGTGTTCAGCAGATTATTGCCGAGTAAAATGACACCCAATAACCGATCCGTTTTATTGAGCAGTTTTATCGTTAACCGGGCGCCGCGATGACCTTGCTTGGCTAAATGCTTCAGACGATAGCGGTTAATCGCCATCATGCTAGTTTCAGATAAAGAAAAGAAGCCTGACAGAATAAGCAATAACATCAATACAATCAGCAAGATGTGTAACGGAAAACCTTCCAAGAATCACCTATTATGAAAATAGTGCAACTGCTAACAGCAACAACAGAACTAATTGTATTCTTAACAACCAATGGTTTGTCTTCGATCACCAACCGCAGCGGAGCATCCTTTCTTATCTTACGCGATATTGTGATTACACGTATAATAATCAAAAAATCGAAGCAAAGTTAAGTATGAAACCAATTAATTTCCGCGTAATGATTTAAAGATTTTTGCAAAACATTCTTCTTTCCCGGAAAAATTAACTCATTTCGACTCGCTTCCAATATTTGGAGAGACCATGTATCAACATATAAAAATACCTGCAGAAGGAAAAAAAATTCAGGTCAATAACGATTATTCATTAACCGTTCCCGATAATCCCATCATTCCTTTTATCGAAGGTGACGGTATCGGCATTGATATCACCCCGGTAATGAAGAAAGTTGTCGATGCAGCGGTTGAGAAAGCTTATGGCGGTCAGCGGAAAATCGCTTGGATGGAAATCTATGCGGGTGAAAAATCAACCAAAATCTATGGTCAAGATGTATGGCTTCCGGATGAAACATTGCAAGCCGCCAAGGAGTTCGTAATCTCAATTAAAGGACCTCTAACAACACCGGTAGGTGGCGGCATCCGTTCGATTAATGTTGCTCTGCGCCAACTGCTGGATTTGTATATCTGTTTGCGGCCTGTCCGTTATTTTAATGGGGTGCCGAGCCCGGTTAAAAGCCCGGAAAAAACGGATATGGTCATTTTCCGGGAGAACTCTGAAGACATCTATGCCGGTATCGAATGGGAAGCTGAGACAGAGAATGCGGAAAAAGTTATTGATTTTCTGATTAAAGAAATGGGAGTAACAAGTATTCGTTTCCCGCAAACCTCCGGTATCGGTATTAAACCGGTTTCAAAAGAAGGCACGGAGCGCCTGGTGCGCAGAGCCATTCAGTATGCAATCGCCAATAATCGCAGGTCGGTAACGCTGGTACATAAAGGTAATATCATGAAGTTCACCGAAGGGGCGTTTAAAAAGTGGGGGTATGCATTAGCCGCCAAGGAATTTGGCGCTGAGTTACTGGATGGCGGCCCCTGGATGAAACTGCCATTACAAAACGGTAATCACATTATTATAAAAGATGTCATTGCGGATGCCTTCTTGCAGCAAATCTTATTACGCCCTGAAGAGTATGATGTGATCGCCACCTTAAATTTAAACGGCGACTATATTTCCGATGCGCTTGCTGCACAGGTTGGTGGAATTGGAATTGCACCGGGCGCCAATCTGAGTGACTCCATAGCTATCTTTGAAGCAACGCACGGAACCGCCCCGAAATACGCAGGCAAAGATCAAGTGAACCCTGGTTCCATCATACTCTCGGCGGAAATGATGCTGCGTCACATGGGCTGGATAGAAGCCGCTGACATGATCATCAAGGGAATGGAAAAAACGATACAACAAGGAACCGTTACCTACGACTTCGCACGCCAGATGACTAACTCTAAAGAAATTTCGTGCTCTGCGTTTGGTAACGCGATAATTGCAAACTTAAGTTTATAAACTAATACAGCCGATTAGATTCTTCTAATTCTGCTCTCAAAAGTGAAATCGCAAAATTAGAATAAAAACGAAACCCCTAACGATTTATTCTCAGAAAGGGGGTTGAAAAAATAATAAATGGTTGGATTACTGTTATTGTTATTGACTTACCGGCTATCTAACTAAACTCTATCAATACAGGTACTGATAGGGGTTCTCATGCCAGAATTTATAGTAGTTAAGTGGATTGGATATTAGAGGCCTGCTTTCCTTTCGGTCCTTGGGTGACATCAAAGCTTACTTTCTGACCTTCTTTCAAAGTTTTGAATCCAGACATATTGATTGCCGAAAAGTGAGCAAACAAATCTTCGCTGCCATCATCTGGAGTAATAAAACCAAAACCTTTGGAATCGTTGAACCATTTAACTGTACCTGTTGCCATTTCTACTTCCTATATAAAAACTGGGCCGGAAACCCTAACACTATTTGAATCTCTTGAATCCTGAGGAACAAAAATAACATCTCAAAAAACCCGAAATCAAACGCCAAGTGCAGTTTTACGCAAATCCAGCGTTAAAGTCAAGCGGTTACAAAATTTTTATGGTAAACGAATATGTAATTGTCTTAAGATACTTGAAAAATTTGTCGTAATCGTCAAAGATGTCAAAATGCGGATTAATTTCGGTACTTCAATGTTTCTCAAAAGCTGGTAAGTCGTAATGTCTGACAATCATTTAGAAGTCATTTCCCATGTACACGAGAAGGCAAAACAAAACCCCCCTCCTCTCTATAAAATATTATTATTAAATGACGATTTCACACCTATGGAGTTTGTGATAGAAGTGCTTAAAATGTTTTTTTCCATGAATCATGAGCAGGCTACACGAATAATGTTAAAAGTGCATATTGAAGGAATGGGTATATGCGGAATATACCCAAGTGATATCGCAAACACAAAAGTAAAACAGGTTACTGATTATGCGAGAAGAAATCAGCATCCGCTCAGGTGTGTAATGGAGGAAAATTAAGATGATCGCTCCAGACTTGGAAGTCAGTTTGCATATGGCTTTTGTGGAATCAAGGCAGAAACGATATGAATTTATAACGGTTGAGCATCTGTTACTGGCAATGCTCGACAATGCCAGCGCAGCAGAAGTGTTAAATGCATGCCTGGTTGATATTGAAGATTTACGGTCAGCCCTTTTAGACCATATCACACGACATACTCCCGTAATTAATGGAACAGAAGAAGTTGATACGCAACCGACCCTCGGATTTCAACGCGTAATTCAGCGAGCGATTCTTCACGTTCAATCTTCCGGAAAAAAAGAGGTTACGGGCGCTAATGTTTTAGTTTCGATTTTTGGTGAAAAGGATTCCCACGCGGTTTATTTCCTCCATCAAAGAGGTGTTACACGTTTAGATGTCGTTAATTATATCTCTCATAATATTCGCAAAGTCTCACACGAAACCGATGCCAAATCAGGCAATGAAACCGATACTGACAATGAATCCAGCACCAATGGATTGCCCGAGAACTACACGATCAATCTTAATCACCTAGCTTTACTCAATAAAATTGATCCGCTGGTCGGGCGCGAAAAAGAAATCGAACGCGTTATTCAAACATTATGCCGGCGCCGGAAAAACAACCCGTTGCTGGTCGGTGAAGCCGGTGTCGGTAAAACCGCAATTGCGGAAGGTCTGGCTAAGCGCATCGTCGAAGGTGATGTACCCGATCTGCTGCTGAAACATCAAATCTATGCACTCGATATGGGCGCTTTATTAGCAGGCACAAAATATCGCGGTGATTTTGAGCAACGCTTGAAAACATTATTGAAGCAGCTCACCGATAATCCTTCCGCCATCCTGTTTATTGACGAGATTCATACCTTAATTGGTGCAGGCGCGGCTTCCGGCGGGGTGTTAGACGCGTCCAATTTACTCAAACCTGTTTTAAGTTCCGGACAATTACGCTGCATTGGTGCCACCACTTACAATGAATACCGTGGGATCTTTGAAAAAGACCACGCCTTATCAAGGCGATTCCAGCAAATAGAAGTTAGCGAACCCAGCGTGGATGATACCGTTGCCATATTACGCGGTTTAAAATCGCGATACGAACAGCATCACAAAGTCAAATACACCGCTAGCGCTCTAGTTTCCGCTGCCGAACTTTCGGCTCGATTCATTAATGACAGACACCTGCCTGATAAGGCGATCGATGTGCTTGACGAAGCAGGGGCAGCACAGCGGTTATTACCTAAATCCAGAAAACGCAAGGTGATAGGCAAGAACGAAATCGAAAATATTGTGGCCAAAATCGCACGAATTCCGCCGCAAAATATATCCACCAATGATCGTAATCGATTAAAAAATTTGGGACGCGATATGAAGACGATTGTCTTCGGTCAAGATGGCGCTATCGATGCATTGACAGCCGCTATAAAAATGGCAAGAAGCGGACTTGGAAATCCACAGAAACCGGTTGGTTCCTTCCTGTTTTCCGGACCAACAGGAGTTGGAAAAACCGAAGTGGCAAAGCAATTAGCCTATGCGCTTGGAATTCACTTACATCGCTTTGACATGTCTGAATACATGGAACGGCATGCCGTTTCCCGTCTGATTGGCGCCCCTCCGGGTTACGTTGGCTACGATCAAGGCGGGTTGTTGACCGAAACCGTGATCAAGCATCCCTATTCAGTATTATTGCTGGATGAGATTGAAAAAGCACATGTGGATATTTTTAACATCCTACTGCAAGTCATGGATTACGGAACCCTCACTGATAATAATGGACGAAAAGCCGATTTTCGTAATGTCATTATCATCATGACCACGAATGCCGGCGCGGAATCTCTCACCAAATCCGCTATCGGGTTTACCAAAAGCAAATCAACCGGAGACGAACTCGCGGATATTAAGAAATTATTCACCCCCGAGTTTCGTAATCGGCTGGATGCAATTATCTCTTTCGCACCGCTCAATGAAGAAATCATCCTTCGTATAACCGATAAATTCCTGATCCAACTCGAGTCGCAGCTACATGAGAGAAAAGTAGAAGCGACATTCACCGAGAAACTTCGCAGTTATCTTGGAAAACATGGTTTCGATCCATTAATGGGCGCCCGCCCGATGGAGCGGCTGATTCAAGATACAATCCGCAGCGCGCTGGCCGACGAATTGCTATTCGGACGGCTTGTCAATGGTGGAAAAGTAATCGTCGACATTGATAAGAACGAAAAAATCAAACTCCTGTTTGAGAACGAAGCTGCGCTTTTATGATCCAGGCGATATCCTAAGCCTGGATTAATCTTCGCAAAGGAAAAGCCGTTTTTCGGTACACCTAACCGGAATTGCTGAACTTCTGGCGCAATCGTTTTGAATCGTCTTCATTGCCGCCGTTGGACGGCGGATTGACTGGTTTTAAAAACCCGGGCTGCCCAGAGATAATAGAAATCTCTTCGATAAAAATTCCTGAAAAAAATTCTTACAAGCTATTACTTTCATTTCAAATAGCCACTAGCACTGGTTACAAGCAGATTGGCGCTATCCATAGCATTGACCAGAAAATAAAGCCACAACTCCCACCCAGCTAAACGTTCATGTTCCGATTTTGATTGTTACCGATCAAGGTGCCATCGCTACTTGCAGCCCAACCGGGTGTTGTTAACGAAACAGTGATCGCGATCGATCCCATCATCAGCGCACCAATTTGCATTACCTGATGCTGTTTCATAGCCTTCTCCTATCCATCGTTGTTGATTGATTTAAAACTTTTGAGCGGATATCACCAACATATCCGTCCGGGATGTTAGCCAGAGGATGTTTCAACGATATGATTAGCCGGTTAAATTCTAATGAATCTATGATGACTTGATTGCGCGCATGATTTTTGCAGTTCAGTGTTCAAAAACTGCCAACACTATATAATCAACGAATCCTTAAAACCAATCGGATTTCAAACAGGAAGCGATCATGAAAAAATTTTTTTGGTTACTGTTTTCTTTAAGCCTTAGCAATGCTTATGCCTTGTCGATCGTATATGACGGATTTGAATGTACGGATGAATCGGCAGCTTCCAGTGTTCCGGCGCAAAGCAGATTTTTAATCGAACAAGACTTGGGGAATGGCCATTACAAATTGTTGCTGGAGGGTGGTTACTTGGTCTTCAAAGATAAAGCCTGTCTGGAAATGCTAAGTAAAATTTCAGAAGGCCTTGAATATGTAGCCGATCTTTCACGGATAAAAGCAGTCGCGTATTTTAATGGCAATCAGCTAGGGTCTGTTGACGTTTTAAGATAAGCATTTCATAGGAAGAGGCAAACTCGTAATATTGGGACGCGGATTCAACTTCGAAGTGCAACGCCTAGCGGTGGCTTGGTATAGCGCACCGTCTTTCCGAAGAACACCTCAAACGGGGTTCTGAATCCAAGCACCTTGCGCGGTCGATGGTTGAGTCTATCCACCGCCCATTGTACTTGTTCCTGGGTCACCTTAATCAATTCCATTCCCTTGGGGAAATACTGCCGCAGCAGACCATTGCTGTTCTCGTTCAAGCCGCGCTCCCATGAATGATAAGGATGAGCGAAGTAGATATCCACATTGAGTTTCGCAGCAATGGTTTCATGCTCCGCAAATTCTTTCCCGTTGTCGAATGTCATGGTGTGGCACTTGCGTTTATGGGGGCGCAGCAATCGCGTTACCGCCGCCGTTACGCCCGATGCATGTTTGCCGGGCACTTGGGCTGCCAGAATGTAGCGCGACTTCCTCTCGGCCAGCGTAACCAATGCGCCTTGATGGTTCTTGCCGATTACGGTGTCGCCCTCCCAGTCGCCTATGCGGTTCTTCTGATCCACGATCCCCGGACGCTCATCAATGCCGATCCGGTTCTTGATCGTGCCCCGGCGCTCTTGACCGCTCGCATAACGCTTCCTGCGGGGCTTCTGGCAACGCAAATGCCGCCACAGGTCGCCACCTCGACGCTTGTCTGCATATATGTGCAAGTAGATCGTCTCGTGACTGATCTGCAACACACTTTCCAAAGCAAGTCGACGGGCCGCTTGCTCCGGACTCATGTCCAGCCGAACCAATCGCTCAACTTCCGTCCAGTCCGACATTGATAAACGCTGGGCGTTGGCGCATTGTTTTCGGCGCTCGTTCCGTAATTCCTGCGCCTGCTTGGGATACCAGTCACGCCGACCCTTGTTCCGCCTGAATTCCCGCGAAATCGTCGACTTGCTCACGCCCACTGCATCCGCTATTCGCGATTGGTTCAAACCCGCCTTCTTCAAGCCGGAAATCTGGTATCGTTGCTCGCTGGTGAGCTGCTTGTAGTGCTTCATCTGTGCTCCTTCTACTTGGTCGTTTAAGAAGCTCCGATACTACCGCAGCTTGCTTCCTAAACTTCCTTACAAAAGTTGCACTTCAATTTTGAATCCACCCTTCGTTACCTGGAATTGCTGCACCGGCAGCTCCGGAACGCATTTCCATCAAGCGCTGGTGAGCAGTTGTGATCCATTTCTTGTCAATCTCGGATTCGGGCTGATTGAGGCTACGCAATAGTGAATCGACAATCATCACGCGCTCTTCCACCGGAAGCGCTGTAATCTCATCAATCATTTTTTTCGTATTCATCGTTATTACTTCCCATGCGAATTGGATACATTAACCCACGCAATAATAACATCCAAACTGCTCACGCTTACCGCTATCCTGAACGGCTACCTGATGTAACTATCATTCTGCTGCATAAATTTTTATGAATCGTCTTTTCGTAGCTGGCTGAATAGAATGAGAGTGGAGCCAGAAACTATCAGAGAAACCTCTGACGCCAACCGATTCGAGGGATTGAAACTTAGCCGCGCGGAATCCAAGCAAGCCTAAACCCACCAGCAGCATCGCTCATAATAACCGCCGGCCGCCGCCGGTTAAACACAACATTCGGCAACAGCTAGCAATGTTGCAATCTCAATTAACGTTCATTAATTTTAGTTTCTCATTTGAAATTCAATGAATTACGTATTGCTGTCAATACTATTTTTAGAATTGCAATTCCAACGGTATGAGACCTTTGCACGGTTACTACGCGGCACGATAATTGCGTTAAAAATTCGCGAAAAATGCTCATTTACCCCGTTGTAAACTCCGCTTGTTCGCAAATTTTTGCCTTATTCTCGTACCGCTCATGACACCGTGCAAAGGTCTCGGTATGCAGGCGGTTTATGAATCCATCCCTTCTTTGTTAAATGACATCGAAATGTCATGAAAGTGAAATATTCGGCTTGTAGTATTCACGCCAACATAAGAGGGGTTGTATGCAGATTCAGTTATCAAAAAAAATCGTGGTGTTAGGCAGTTGGATGCTGCTTGGTTTTGCATCGCCAGTTTTGGCAAGCAATATTGAAAATCTTGCAAAATCACTGGCTAAAATCCGTGGTGAAGTGGAAGCGTTGCAGTCGCAACTCGATATAGAAAAAGAAAAATACAGCAGCAAAATGTCCACGCTCAATTCGCAGTTGGCGGACTTGAGCGTCGAAGAACGCCGCCAGAAATTGAGTATCGAGAAACTGCAACAGTCGATCGACAAACTCGGTGTAACCACTCAACAAGCCGAGCAATCCGGCGAACATTTGAAACCGGTCTTACTGACCGCGTTGGCAGAGTACAAACGCCATATTCAAGGCAGCTTTCCGTTCAAGGTCGACGATCGCATTAAAGCCATCCATGATCTGGAAAATAACCTGGCGAATCAGCAAATTGATCCAAGTAAAGCGGTTAATCAAACCTGGTCGCTAATCGAAGATGAAATCAGGCTGAGCAAGGAAAATGGGATTTACCAGCAAACGATTTTGCTGAACGGCGAGAAGGTGCTGGTTGACATTGCCAAGATCGGCACGGTGTTTATGTTTTTCCAAACCAAGGATAACCAGAGCGGGATGGCGAAACGATCCCAGGACGGTGGCTGGATTTTTGAAACCGTGAGCGATAGCGCCGATCGCGAACGCATCCGCAATCTGTTCGATTCACTCAAAAAACAAATCCGCCAGGGTTATTTCGAATTACCTAATCCATTAAGTAAATGAAAAAAATTTTAATTAATCTTCTGTTGTTGATGGTGATCTGGGCCAGTTCCAGCTTTGCCCAGCAACCCAAGGATGCGGCCGCCGGCGAGAACGTCACGGTATCGGCTCCGGAAGGAAAATCCGCAACAGCGCCCGCCAAAAAGCAACCGGAAGCGAAGCAGCAAGCGGTTAGCTTGGAGACCGCTTACAAACGGGAATATGCCTTTCTGGAAGCGCAGAAGCGCGAACTCAACGAGCGTTTAAGAAATTACCAGGCCAGCACGCAACGGGAAGAACAAGCGCTGAACGCTAAAATCATTGCGCTGGAACGGACATCCGTTGAGCGCTCGTCAAGAATAGATCAGCTTAATGCGCAGTTAGCCGAATCCGAACGCAGCGAAGCTGCGGTATCGGAGCGTCATGACGCACTCGAAACAACTTATTTGCAGGCGGAGCTGACACTCAAGAATCATGGCATTGAAATGCCCCAGGCGATGAAGGATGCTAAGGGCGATGATCCGGAAAAAGTCGACTTTATTTTCAAGCAAGCATTAACGTTGCTGCAGAAGCTTGGCAGCATTCAAACCAAACCGGGTCATTTTTTCCTTACGAACGGTAAGCAAGCCGAAGGATCGTTGATTCACCTCGGCAATATCGCAGCTTTCGGTATCAGCGCGGAAGGCGGCGGCAGCTTGGTACCGGCAGGCGGCGGTGATTTCAAGGTATGGAAAAACGCAGGCGCGGAGAGCGCTGCTGCGTTGAGCAAAAATGAACAACCGGCGGTGCTGCAGTTGTATTTATTCGAATCGCGTTCAACCTCGATTGACGAAGCGCCGGAGAAAACGCTGCTGAGTATCATCGATTCGGGCGGTCCGATTGGTTGGGTAATCGTGATACTGGGCGGATTTGTAGGGATATTGGTAATGATCCGCGCCCAATTGTTGCGGACCAATAGCGCCGATAACGCGCAATTGACCGATCAGATCATTCAGCAATTGACTGCCGGAGATCTCGAAACGGCCAAGAAGCACTGCGAAAGCAATACCTCTGCAATCGGCCGGGTGCTGCACTATACCTTGCGTCATCTGAAAGACGATCGCGATCACATGGAAGGCATTGTCTATGAAGCGATTCTGCAGGAATCAGGGCCGCTCGACCGGTTTGGCCCGGCGATTCTGGTGATCGCATCGGTGGCGCCGCTGTTGGGTTTGCTCGGCACGGTCACCGGCATGATCGAGACTTTCGACATGATTACCGAATTCGGCACCGGCGATCCGAAGTTGTTGTCGGACGGCATCTCGATTGCGCTGGTTACCACCCAGCTCGGTTTGACCGTCGCCATTCCGACGCTGTTGCTGGGTTCCTTGTTAACCGCGTGGGCCAAGAATATCAAACGCGATATGGAACATTCGGCGCTGCGGATTATTAACATTTTCCTGGGTGGCGGTGTCGATGTTGAGGAATCCGATGAAATCAGCACCGGTGGAACTTCACTTGCGCTAGGCAATGCCTGATATGGACGCGGCTGAACATTTATTGATCGTCAAGGAAATGTTCGCAGCGGGCGGTATCGTGATGCCGCCGCTGGTGCTGTGCACGCTATTGCTGTGGTACGGCCTCGGCTACCGGTTCTGGGTGATGAAAGAACCGAAACGCATGGGCGTGCGCGATCTGCTGCAATACTATCAGCAAGATTATGACCGGCCCGCGGTCAATATCGTTGCGCGCGCGATCAAGCAAGG
The DNA here is from genome assembly GCF_030908545.1 of Nitrosomonas sp. sh817. Classification (NCBI taxonomy): domain Bacteria; kingdom Pseudomonadati; phylum Pseudomonadota; class Betaproteobacteria; order Nitrosomonadales; family Nitrosomonadaceae; genus Nitrosomonas; species Nitrosomonas domestica. Next base: position 2,516,645 of record NZ_CP133083.1, read on the forward strand.
CGTGCGGTTGCAAAAAAAAGGCGTCAAGAATTTGCGCCGTCACTTGGATGCGGCTTTTTACGAATATGAACGGGAAATCGGAAAGTTTGCCGTGCTGGTGCGCGTCGTGATTCTCATTGCGCCATTGCTGGGATTGCTGGGTACGGTGATCGGCATGATCGAAACCTTCGACTCGCTGGCGACCATGACCCTGCATTCGCAATCCGGCGGTATCGCCGGCGGCATTTCACAAGCGCTGTTCACCACGCAAATGGGATTGACGGTGGCGATTCCGGGTTTGCTGGCACATAGCATTCTCAGGCGCAAACAGCAGCAAATCGAATTGGATCTGTCGCAAGTCAAGGATTTGCTGTGCCATCAAAGTCATCTTCAACCTTCTAGCGGGAGTCATTCATGATGCGTAATAACGAACCGGCCGAAGCCGAGACAACCATCGATATGGCGCCGTTGATCGACATCGTTTTTATCTTGTTGATCTTCTTTATGGTGACAACGACTTTCGTCAAAGACATGAAACTGGATCTGGAGCGGCCCAAAGCGAATAGCGCAGTGGCGGCGTCGAGTAAAGCGATCCGGTTGTTCATTGATCGCAACGGCGATACCTATGTCGACGGCGAGGCGGTGCGGTTGTGGTTAATACAAAGCAAATTGCGGGATTTATTGAGTACTTCTTCCAACAAGATCGTGCTGGTTGTCACCGATGAAGGGGTGCCGGCGGGACGGCTGGTGGAAGTCGTGGATCAAGCGCGCTTGGCGGGTGCCGAGAGCGTGGGTGTAGCAACGAGAAAAGAAGCGGGGTAATGATATGAGTACGATGACAATGAAAAAGCATGCAGCAGGGGTGGTATCAATGTTTTTCGGGGTGACGATGGTGTTCGCGTTGATCGTGATTCTCAATCACTATATGGGAAAAATCGAACGCACGCCGCCGCAGGAAGTGACGGAAATCGCCATGACCCGGGAAATCAAGCAAGAACCGAAAAAAGAAATCAAGAAAGTGGAACCCAAGAAACAGGTTTCCCGTCCGCAAGCGCCTGCACCGTTCAAGGGATTGGATACCGCGTTGTCGGGTATTGACTTGGGGTCGCTGGGTTTGGACGGCGGTTCGCGGGATGTTGACGATGGCTTGCTTGGCAAAACCGGCAATGTCGTGATGACCGCCGATTTGGTGGATGTTCCACCGAAGCCGATTGCGCGAGGATCGTTTAAATATCCGCCAGCGGCCAAGAAGAACGGTGTCAAGGGTTATGTGTTGCTGTCGGTATTGGTTGAAGCGGATGGCTCCATCAATCAGGTGCAGGTTCTGGAATCCAGTCCATCCGGCATTTTTGACGCCGCGGCGCTGCAAGGCATCCGCGCCTGGCATTTCGAACCGGCCAAATACAAAGGCGATAACGTTCGCGTATGGGCCAAACAAAAAATCCGCTTTGATTTGTCCTGATAAATCCCTATGAAAAACCGGCCGTTCTGGCACTTGCATTGCCTGATTTATATTGCGATTGCATTGAGTTGTTATACGCACGCGGTGCAGGCAGCGGATAACAAAGCGGCATCGTCCGATTTCATCGAACTGGCCGCAGTGATGCTGAGGGATGGCCATCACGACCGAGCGTTGCTGGCTTTGCAAAGCGTCGATCTCGCTAACAAGAAAACCGATCTGGCGCGGTTTTATACCTTGCAAGGATTGGCGTATCTGGGGTTGAACGACCTCGAAGCAGCCAGAGACAGCTTGCAGCAAGCGATCAAGAACGGGCAGCAGGATCGCTCGATTTTCATCTATCTGGCGCAAGCGCATTTTGGACTGAAAGATTACCGCAACACCGTGAATGCGATTGGCAAGGCGGGTGATTTAGTCAATAAAGACGCGATGCTGATCAGTTTGAAAGCGGAATCGCACTGGCATTTGCAGCAGCCGGATGCGGCGATCAGAGCTTTGAATGATGGTCAGCGGGCATTTCCATCCGATTTTCGCTTTCTGAAACGCAAGGTGTTTTATCTGGTCGAGCTGGGACTCTATCAGGAAGCCGTCCAACTGGGCCGGGACTTCTTGCGGCGCTCCAAAGCCAGTGCGGCTGATTACGTGGCTTTCGGCAATGCCTTGCGCTTGAGCGGCGAATTTCAGGAAGCGATCAATATTCTTGAAATTGCCCGGCTGCAATACCCGGATGACGAACTGGTCGCAAAACTGCTGGCGCACACTTATTTGGATCAGGGGCAATTGAATTCCGCAGCGTTTATTCTGGAACAAGCGGCGTTGCTCAATCCAGCCTTGCAATCGGAAGCGGCGGAAATTTACCGGCGGGCCGGACGGCTTCATAAAGCGCTAACGTTGAATGAAAGTATTCTGGATCAGAAGGTGAAGCTTAAACAGCGGTTATCGATCTTGCTGGCGCTGAAGCAATTCGAGCGTGCCGCCAATATGGAAAGTAGCTTGTACCGCACCGGCCTATTGGAAGATCAAAGCGTCCGCTATGCGTTGGCATACGCGTTGTTTTCGACGCGGCGTTTTGCCGAAGTCAACAAACATCTCGATCATCTCAAGGATGCTGAATTGTTTCGCAAAGCGACCGAATTGCGCCGGTTGATGGAAGTCTGCAAAACCGAGCCTTGGCAGTGCACCTGAAGCAATAGGTCCTCATCCCGCCATAACCAACTGCAATACGTTTGCAACATTTAAAAAATAAAATTTTATCTCCATCCGCGATGCAGTGAAGTTGGAGAGAGTGCTGATTACGCCGAATGAATACAAAATTAATAAAAATTTTCCGGATATGTTGTTTGCTCCTGGCTGTTTTATTCAATGGTTCAGCCTGGGGAAATGAAGAAAAAGCGGAATTCTCGCTACATTTGTTTCAAAACGGTTTGCCGGTCGCCGATGCGGAGTTGCTGATTACCAGCGAATCTTTCGAGAAATCCAGCGCCATTTTGATATTCGAGTCAACGCCTTCTTCCTATGCCTGGAAACCCCCTGGCGATGCGCCGCTCAAAACCAATGACAGCGGCAGTCTGGCGGGAAAATTACCGCCGGGGCAATATCAATTTACGATCCAGACAACCGATGGCCAGCAATTCACATTTGATATGCCGTTAAGCGCCGCTGAAAATGCGCAGATTCTGGTTACCTTTTATGCCGGCAAAAAAAAGCCGCTGCTCAATATCGAGAGCTCGGCAGCCGGTACGCTGGCCGGTACCGATGCCGCAGGTACTGTTGCGCGTGATCAGGGCGAAGGCGTGATTTCGGTGCAAGTGCTGTCGGTGGAAACGCAGAAGCCGCTCAAGGATGTGCAAGTATTTCTGAGCGGATTGAAAGAAAAACTTAGAACCGACGATCAGGGGCGCGTGACCGCGACCGTTCCGGCCGGAAGCTATAGCGTGTCGTTGCTGCATAGCGCCTACAGCAGCCAAACACAAGACGGTGTTCAAATCGCTGATAGTCAAACCACCGAATTGAGCTTTAAATTAACGCCGGCTGGCGTGGAGTTAGCCGAATACGTGGTGCTGGAGCCGCATCTGGCCGGTACTATCGCTTCGATCATGGAAGAACAACGCACCGCGACATCGGTGGCGACGGTACTCGGCGCGGAGCAGTTCAGCCGCAGTGGCGATGGCGATGTCGCCAGTGCGCTGCGGCGCGCATCCGGATTGACGCTGGTCGGCGGGCAGTATATTTTCATTCGCGGTTTGGGTGAGCGTTTTTCAACCACCTTGGTCAACGGCGCGGCGATACCCAGTCCCGATCCGACCCGGCGCGTGGTGCCGCTGGATTTATTTCCGACTAATATCCTCGAAAGCGTAATGGTGCAAAAATCCTATTCGCCCGACCGGCCCGCGGAATTTGCCGGCGGTACTTTGGAGATGCGTACACGTGGCATTCCCGATGCGTTCTTTTTTAACCTCAATTTGCAAGCGGGCGTCAATGACAACACCACTTTCCAGGATGGTTTGACGTACAAAGGCGGCGGTCTCGATTTCACCAGCTTTGATGACGGCGCGCGGGCGCTGCCCGATTCGATTGCGGATGCGACAGCGGACGGGCGTCCGCTGCAGCAACAGACACCGTTTAATCCGCGTGGCGCTACGCCGGCGCAAATCGAGCGGTTCGGCGAGGATTTATCCGGCGTTTGGAATATCAATAAGCGCACGCGCGGACCGGATACCGGGATGCAAGCTTCGATGGGCGACCGGTTTACGTTTGGTGATTTTACCGTCGGCTATATCGGCGCGTTGGGCTGGAAGCAGGAATTCCGCAATCAAAATGAGATTAACCGCGAATTTGCCATTACCGACGGCGAACTGGTCAAGAAAACCGATTTCGATGTGAAGCGATCGCTCCGCGAGGTGCATGTAACGGCTTACGGCGGCACCGAATTGCAGTTCCGCGATACCCACAAGCTGTTCGCAAGAACCATGTTTTTGCGGCAAATGTTCGATGAAGCCCGGATCGACCAAGGTTTTACCGATGCCGAAACGTTCGATATCCGCCGCAGCAAATTGAAGTTCTTCTCGAATGAATTATTGATGACGCAGGTTGGCGGCGAGCATCGCGCCGACTGGCTGAAAGATTTCACGCTGAATTGGTTGTTCACTGATGCCACCGCGAACCGCGTGGAGCCGAAGACGCGCGATTACCGCTTCGACGATACCGGCGGTGGCGGACGGTTTTCATTCTCGCGGCAAATCGACAGTAACCGCACCATGTATTCGAATCTGGTCGATCGTGATCAAAGCTGGCGCGTCGATGGCAAGTTGCCGCTGGAACCGAACTACAACCATAAAATCGCGTTGATCGGCGGGATGATTACGCAACAAAAAACCCGGGATTCGGAAATCCGCAGTTTCAATTTTTATCCGGCCGGACCCGATGGGAGAAATAATGCGATACTCGGGCAATCGTCGCTGGAAAGTATCCTCAATCGCAACTATATCGGTCCGAACGGATTTCAGTTGCGCGAAGGCACGCGCGCCAGCGACAGCTACAATGCTTCGCAAAGCTTGCTGTCGTATTACGGTAAACTGGATTGGACGTTCTACGACCGTCTGAATATTTCGGGCGGTTTGCGCTGGGAGGATAACAATCAAAAGGTCAATACTTTCACCGGTTCGGGTAACGCGTTGACCCCGACGGTGGCGGGACTCAATCGTATCGACATGCTGCCTTCGATAACTACAACCCTGTTTATTTCGGATAAGCAGCAGCTGCGCGCCGGGTTCAGTCAATCCTTGTCGCGTCCGGATTTCCGTGAATTATCCGTGGCGCCGTTCACCGATATGAATATCAATCAGGAAGTCATCGGCAATCCGAACTTGAAGCAGACCAGCATTACCAATTGGGATGCGCGCTGGGAATATTATTTGTCGCCGAGCGAAAATATCTTTGCCGGTTTCTTCTGGAAAGATTTGACCAACCCGATCGAACTGGTGACGCAGGTTGGTTCCGGCGTGCTCAATACTTATCAGAATACCGACAAAGCCAATCTCTATGGTTTTGAACTTGAGTTGCTGAAAAAACTCGACGATGTGCATCCGTTGCTGCAGAATTTTTACGTCGGCGGCAATTACACCTGGTCGAAATCGAATGTCAAATTAAGCCAGGAAAATCTGGCTTCGTTGTCGACCCCCGAGCGGCCGTTGCAAGGTCACTCGTCGCACATCGTCAATTTCCAATTCGGTTATGACAATCCGGCAACCAAAACGCAAGCCACGCTGCTCTACAACGTCGCCAGCAAGCGCATCGTATCCGCGGGATTGCTGGGAACGCCGGATAAATACGAACAACCGTTTCATCAGCTCGATTTTGTGATCAGCCAGCATTTGTACAAACGGCTATCCGGTCAATTGACGATGCAGAATCTGTTGGACGATGACGTGCTCATCATGCAAGGCGACGAAATCAGCCGCCAGTTCCGCCGCGGACGTTTCTTCAACTTGAGCGTGCGTTTGGCGTATTGATCAGGAAAAAGCGGGAACGACCTTTTCCTTATTTTGAATAACGGTTACTGCTGCAAGGGGACCTTGAGTGTGAAACAGGTCGGTTTCTTGCGGTGAATTGTCAGTTCCGCCGAAATCTGCTCGCTGAGCAGTTGAACCAGTTGCAGACCCAGCGATGTCGTGTTTTCAATATCCAAATCGCGGGGAATGCCAACCCCGTTGTCGCTCACGCTTACCAGCAGTTGTCCGGGCGTTTGCAGCTTCAGGTAGATTTTGATTTTTCCTTTGCGGTCGCAGGGAAACGCATATTTCATCGCATTGGTGCAAAGTTCGTTCAAAATCAACGCAAGCGGAATACTGATATCAATCGGTAAATGAACCTGATCGGCATTGATCGCTATGGCGGTTTTTTCAGCATCCAATGCATACGAAATCGACAAATTGTCTGTCAGTAATTGGATGAAACTGGAAAAATCGATGCGAGAGAAGTCGAGCGACTCGTATAGAATCTGGTGGATCAAGGCCATTGATTTTACCCGGTTTTGACTTTCTTTCAGAACGGATACGGTTGTTTCGTCCGGTAACTTTTCAGACTGCATGCCGAGCAAGCTGTCGATAATTTGCAGGTTGTTTTTGACCCGGTGATGAATTTCCGACAGCAATATTTCTTTTTCCTTGAGCGCTGACTTGAGCAGTGCTTCCTGTTGCTTGCGTTCAGTGATATCGATGACCGATGCGAGCACCATCCTTCCTCTGGGTGTTTGAATCGGATTGAGACCGACCTCAACCGGAAATTCCTTGCCGTTTTTATCTAAACCGTACAAATCACGGCCGTGACCCATGGCCCGTGCGCTGGGGTTTTTCAGGTATTCACTTCGTAATTCAGGGTGATGTGCGCGGTGTGCGACAGGAATCAAGATTTCGATCGATTGCCCGAGTAATTCCTGCCGCTTATAGCCGAAAAGTTCTTCCGTGGTGGAATTAACCAAGATGATTTTTCCCTGTTGATCGGTCATGACCATGCCGTTCGGAGAAGCCTCGACCGCCAGCAATATCATTTCTTCAGCATGCTTGCGATCGGTAATGTCGACGATCGCCGCCAGCACAAACGTACCGTCCCGCTCGGTTTTAACCGGATTCAATCCGACTTCGATCGGAAACTCTTGGCCATTTTTATGCAAGCCGTAGAGATCTCTGCCGTGACCCATCGCACGCGTCTGCGATTCGTTGAGATACGCTTGCCGGTAATCCGGATGATTGTGACGGAGACGTTCGGGAATCAGCTTCTCCACTGAATGACCGATCAACTCCTGCCGTGTATAACCAAACAGCTTTTCCGTTGCGGAATTCACCATGACAATCTTGCCGCCGGAATCGGTCATAATCATACCGTTGGGTGATGCTTCCACGGCGAGAAGCATGATTTCCCCGGTATTGCTGAAGTTTCCGAATCGGGTTGATGGCATTTTAGCTCACTGTTTCTGAAGGGTTAATGTTAGAAATTAAAAGCATCGATCCGATCTGGAAGTTTGCGGATCAAATAGGGAATCTGTTCTGCGGGAACCGGTTTACTGAGCAAGTAACCTTGCAACTCATGGCACCCAAGATTGCCGAGAAAAAAGGCTTGATCGTATGTTTCGATTCCTTCCGCAGTCACTTGCAGATTGAGTTTCTGAGCCATCGCCAGAATTGCAGCGGCAATGGCGCAATCGTTGCTGTCATGCGGGATGCCTTTGACAAAACTTTGATCGATTTTCAATCGCCGTATTGGCAGATTCTTCAGCGAACTCAAACAGGAATAGCCGGTGCCGAAGTCGTCGATGGATATCGGTATGCCCAGGTTTTCCAGTTGCTCCAGATTCGAGATATAAATTATTTCGTTCTGCAAGCAGGATTCCGTAACTTCCAGTTCCAACAAGTGCGCCGGTATTTCGTGCTGTTCTAATAAATCCGCGATCAACTGTTGCAAATGCTTATCTGCCAATTGGCGGATCGAAATATTCACGGCAATGCGAAGATCGTTGAGACCTTTGGCGTGCCATTGCCGGAGTTGTTTGCAAGCTTCCACCAGAATCCAATTACCGATTTCGACAATCAACCGGCTGGTTTCGGCGACTGGAATGATTTCAGCAGGAGACAACAAGCCTTTGACGGGGTGCTGCCAGCGGATCAAAGCTTCGACGCCGGTGATGCGCCGCTGCGAAAAAGAGAACTGCGGCTGATAGTGCAGCACAAACTCATTTTTAATCAGCGCATGATGCAATTCTCTTTCCCGGGTTAAATAATGAACTGCTTTCTGCGTCAGCGACGGGTGATAAAAAGCATAATTGTTGCGGCCTTTATTTTTGGCCTCATACATTGCAGTATCGGACATTTGCACCAGATCGTCGTGATGTTTCGAATGATCCGGATAAACGCTGATGCCGATGCTGCACGACAGCACGATTTCCATGTTGTTGATAACAACCGGTTGCGATAAGCAGTCGAGGAGCTTTTCAGCGACTTTTATCAGCGCTTCGTTCGACTCGACACTCGGCGCGATCACGATAAACTCATCACCTCCCAATCTGCCCAGGGTATCGCTCTGCCGCAAGACCGCGGCCATGCGATGGGCGGCGGAGCAAAGCACCGAATCACCGTGGGCATGACCCAGGGTGTCATTGACTCGCTTGAAATTATCGAGATCGATGAACAACACACCGAGCATCGAAGCATCGCGTGTTGCCTTTGTGAGCGCCAGCTGCAACCGGTCCATGATCAACATCCGGTTTGGAAGCTTGGTCAGGCTATCGTAGTAAGCCAAAGACGATAGTTGTTCCTGGGCTTCGCGAATAACCGTGATGTCCGAAATCATGACCACATACTGTTGCTCTTCGTTGACTTTTGCCGGGATGAGTCCGATGGTTAACCAGGCATACATCGTTTCCTTACTTCGTTTGAAAGTCGAGATCTCACCGCACCAGTGGTCATGCCGATCGACATGTTGCCAAATCTCCTCATACTGACTATCACCCAAGGCATGATTGGTCAAGAACGGTAATTCTTTGTTTTTGAGGTGATGCGGCTTAAATTGAGTAATGCTGTAAAAGGCGTCGTTGGCGCAACTGAATTGACGACTCTTGTTCAGTATCACGATACCTTCCGCAGCGTACCTGAACACGGTTGCCGCCTGCGCCAGCCGGTCTTTGGTAAGCCGGCTTTCAGTCGTTTCTTGCAAGACGCCGACAATCTGGCTTACTGCCGCATCGCTGGTTGCAAATGCCTTGCCGTACAGCTTATACCAGAGGGTTTTATTGCTATCCGCATGAACGCGAAACTCAATTTCGCCTGCTGAGCCTTTTTTGTTGCGTAGCTTGTCGATGAAATCGACTACCCTTTGTTTATCGCTGTCATCAATCGTGAAAAAGAAATCTTGCCAGTTTGATATCGGCTCGATATTTCCATTAGGTCTCTTGCTCATAAAAATTTCGTGCGAATTTTTGACTTCCCAAGTTCCTAATCGCGCGGCTTCCAATGCAAGACGGAAATGCTCTTCACTCTTTTTCAATTGAAAATCGTTTTCAAAGCGCTCGATGCTGACCTGGATGATGATGTGTAATTCCCGGTCGGAAAAAGGTTTGAGTAAATAGCCGTAAGGTTTGGTTGTTTTTGCGCGGGTTACGGTTTTTTCCTCGGAATAAGCCGTCAAATAAATGATTGGAATGCTATGAATTTTTTGTAATTGGCTGGCGACCTCAATGCCGTCCATGTCTCCTTGGATATGAATATCCATCAGCACAATATTGGGAAGTTCCTGATCGACCAGCGCCAATGCTTTTTCACCGCTGGCGGCCATGCCGGTAACTTGATAGCCTAGTTTGGTCAGCCGTCTCTTCAAGTCCAGCGCAACAATTTTTTCATCTTCCACAATCAGGATCTTGATGTTTCCACTCATGGTTGCCGCCCTTTCTTTAGTGGGAATTCCTATTGGCCGGGTAGCCAACAGCGAATACTTAACAAATTAACAAAATATTGAATAAATGAAAATCAGCGATCTCTTATAGTAATTTTCTTACATCGAAGTTGATTGCGGCGCTGCTAGCAGGTAGTAATGAGAAACAAACGAGTGCGGTGTGAATTGTCCATGCAGTAACAGCATCAGCGATGTGCATCGGCGTTTATTTTCGGCGTTAATCGCGCCTGCCCACTTTTCAGGATAGCGAATAACCTGCACAATCCGCGATTATTGGTAACATCTTCACCGATCGGACAACAATCCAACGAATCAGTCGAGCTTTTTATGGTGTATCTTAACGAACCGTTAACGTTTGTTTTTTCAAAAAACTTTTTTAGCCGCGCTTGTCTGCTTGGCGGTGAACGCTGGATCACTGCCGGTTTTCTGCGGGAGCCTGTTTGATATGCTGCAAAAACTGACATTGTTGTTCCCGCTTTGGATGATTCTGATCTGTGCGACAGCGTTGATTTGGCCGGCATGGTGGACGTTTACGAATCAAGGCGTCATCGTGGTGCTGATTCTGGGTTTTGTCATGCTGTGCATGGGATTGACGCTTACTATCAACGACTTCCGCGGTGTTGTCCGCATGCCGAGAGCGGTGGCAATCGGTTTTGCCGCGCAGTTTTCCATCATGCCGCTGCTCGCTTGGGGAATCGCTTATTTACTGGAACTGCCGGATTATTTTGCGGTTGGTTTGATTCTGGTGGGTTGTTGTCCCGGCGGGACGGCTTCGAATTTGGTGTCGTACATCGCCAAAGCGGATGTTGCGCTGTCGGTGGTGATGACGGTCTGTTCCACACTGGCTGCGGTAGTATTGACGCCGCTGCTGACGCAATTGTTCGCGGGTGCATTGGTGCCGGTCGATACCTGGATGCTGTTCAAGCAAACCATCCAAGTCGTGATCGTGCCGATCGCGCTGGGGTTGTTGTTGAACCGCTGGCTGCCGGGGCTGGTGCAATGCGTGCTGCCGGTCGCGCCGCTGCTGTCGGTCTTTGGCGTGTGCGTTATCTGCGCTATTGTATTTGCCGCCAACGCTGAGTCTATTTTGGTTCATGGCGCCGACTTGCTGCTGGCAACGCTGATGCTGCATGGCGGCGGCTTTTTAATCGGCTACCATTTCGCAAAATTTTTAGGCTGCCCGGTACGCAGCGCTCGCACGATTGCAGTTGAAGTCGGTATGCAAAATTCCGGTTTATCGATCGTGCTGGCTAAGCAAGCATTTCCGATGTTGCCCTTGGCGCCGGTGGCGGGCGCGGTATCGGCGGTGATGCATTCGCTGATCGGCAGTTTATTGGCGGTTTTATGGCGATTACGGCCTGCCGTTTCTGATCGAAGTTAACCAGTAAAGAGGAATGTTCGATGCTTCTCCCGGAGATACGAACACAATCCTCTGTGAATAACGGGCTTCCTTGTTGGTTCAGCGTGTATTAATTGGGCCCGGACTATGTTGTTTGCAGCCATGACGCAACGGCTGTTCAACAACATCGTCAATCAACAAGGGGTTCATCATGAAAAAGCTTGTTATTATCGTTATCGCGGTTTTACTGTTATGCGGTTTCCGCGCGCCAAACGGCAATATTATTTCCAAAGGCGATTTGGCCGACAAGCTGATCGTCAATATGGGCGAGCCGCATCAAAAAACCGATCTAGGGATGATTCAAACCCGGGCTTTTGGCGGAATTGCCTATATCAAACGCGAAGTATGGTTCTATAGAATCGACGATTACAACTATCGCTTCGTGATCGAGAACGGTCAAATCGTTGCCGATCATTGGTCGCGCTTCTGAGCGGGTCGGGTGACATGCAAATGTCATATTCCGGTAATGTTTGACTGTTAGATTGTTGCCACCTTATTACAATTAACGCACAAAGGTGGTACATCATGTTTGAAATAAAGCAGGTAACAAAACGATTAACCGCAGTGACAGCATTGCTGCTGGGCGGCCTCGCCATCAACGGTCACGCAGCGACCGCGACTTACAATCCGTCAACCGGCCTGGTCGAACTTCCGGTCGTGGAAGTGTTGAGCGGCGGGTCATCGGCATTCTATAGCGCGCAATTACAATTAAGCGGCAGCGAACTGCAATTGGTTTCGGCGGCTCCGATCGGGGCGGCCACCGGGCAGCGTAACGTATTTGATTCTGATACAGCGGCGGTGCATATTCCTTCGGTACTGGTCGGCGCGGATGACTTTTATGTGAAATTGAAATTGGTGCCCGGATCCAATCCGTTGCGCTTTTCGCTGGATCAAGTCGTCAGTAACGCTTTCCAAGGTTGCCCAAGTTTCTCGACCAACGGTCCGGTTGCAGGGTCTTGTATTCTGAGCGGCACGATCACGTCCAATGTAACTTTGACCAAAAATATTCAATGGATTTTATCGGGCGGGGTGTATGTCGGCGGCGATAAAGTGCAAAACGCGACACTGACCATTAATCCAGGCACTCAAATTTTCGGACAAAGCGGCGCGGATTATTTGTGGATCCGCCGCGGCTCCAAAATCATGGCGGAAGGCACGCCGGATAATCCGATCGTAATGTCAGGGCCGTTGCAACAAGAACCCGGCGAATGGGCGGGTCTGGTAATCGCCGGTAATGCGCCGGTGAATGGTTGTAACGCCGGTGTGGCGCTTTGTGAGATTCCTTTCGAAGCGATCACGACCGAGAAATTCGGCGGCAACAATCCGAACGATAGCAGCGGTGTCCTCAAATACGTGCAGATCCTGTTTGCCGGCGCGCAAGTCCGTCCGGATGAGGAGTTGAACGGGTTGACGTTGAACGGCGTCGGTTCCGGCACCATCATCAGTCATATTCATGTCCATGCCGGCTTGGACGACGGTATCGAAGTATTTGGCGGTACCGCGCAAATGAAATATCTCGTTCTGACCGATATTCGTGACGATTCTTTGGATTGGACACAAGGCTGGAAAGGGCGTGCGCAATTCGTGCTGATCAAGCAAGCGGCGGATTCGGGCGATCGCGGCATTGAAGCGGATAACAATGAAGTCAACCACGACAGCGCGCCGCGCACACAACCGGTTCTGTCCAATATGACCATCATTGGCCGTAACGGCAGCGCGGTTCAAGGGGTGTTGCTGCGCCGTGGCACTGGCGCCAATATTCACAATTCTGTAATAGCCGGCGGTTTTTCATCTTGCGTGAGAATCGATGGCGCTTCAACCTACAACAATGCCGGATCGGTCAGCGGTTTGAGCGGCAATTTAACCATTGAGAATTCTTTTGTGAATTGCACCAGCGATTTCTCCGATGGCGAAGGAAAAACTTTCACGACCGCGGATTGGTTTGCCGTGCAATCCGGCAATCAAGCCAGTAATCCTTTGTTAAACGGTTACTTGCCGGCCGCTGGATCGCCATTGACCACGAGTGGATCCGCAGTTAGCGATGCGTTCTTTACCGTGGTTGACTATGTCGGTGCGTTTAAAGATGCCGGCAGTGACTGGACCAAAGAATGGACCTTTCCGTTCTAATGGGCTGGATTGAACCGGTGTAAGAATTTACTGCTACCCGATTCGATTCTACTCATCTACTTAAAAATCGCTGGTTCCCCATTCCGGGCATCAGCGATTTTTTCATGGCATTCATCAATGCGCAAAAGAACCGCCTTCAGTCCCGGGCGAGTCATTGCTCGCATCAGCCAGCGCGGGTTGAACATCTACGGACACCGCTGACCAGGTCACGCTGTTTTTAACACCGCAGCGGCAACGCAGATAGTTTTTCAACGGCCTGCTAGACTTGTGGTTTGGTATAAGGCTTAATTAAGCTTATGATGCCTGTTTGAATGAGACCTTTGCACGGTTAGTACGCGGCACGATAATTGCGTTAAAAATTCGCGAAAAATGCTCATTTACTCCGTGTAAACTCCGCTTTTTCGCAAATTTTTGCCTTATTCTCGTATTGCTCATGACACCGTGCAAAGGTCTCTGAATGTGTGCCAATAATAAAAACTGAAGCAAGCAAGTATGAATCATCAATCCCTCTCCGCCTTTATCTGGTCGGTCGCTGATCTTTTGCGTGGCGACTACAAACAATCCGAATACGGCAAGGTAATTCTGCCTTTTACGGTACTGCGCCGGTTGGATTGCGTGCTGGAATCGACCAAAGATGCTGTATTAGCCGAAAACTCGAATAAGCAAAGCGCTGGCGTGAATCCTGAGCCATTTCTGCTGCGCAAAGCCGGGCAGAGCTTCTACAACATTTCGCTGCTGGATATGAAGAAGCTGATGGGCGATCAGGATCACATCAAGGAAAACCTGTTTGCCTATATCCAGGGCTTTTCCGTTGCAGTGCGGGATATTTTTGAGCATTTCGACTTTTATACGCAAGTTGAGCGCTTGGCTAAAGCCGGATTGCTGTATCAGGTCACCGAGCGTTTTGCCAATGTCGACCTGCACCCGGATCAAGTCAGCAATAGCCAAATGGGGCTGGTGTTTGAAGAGCTGATCCGAAAATTTGCCGAGATTTCCAATGAAACAGCCGGTGAGCATTTCACGCCGCGCGAAGTCATTAAGTTGATGGTCAATCTGCTGTTTATCGAAGATGACGACATATTGGCCAAACCCGGTGTGGTACGAACCATCTACGATCCAGCAGCGGGTACCGGCGGTATGTTGTCGGTGGCTGGTGAATATTTGCACGAACACAATCCGGCTGCACGTTTGACGATGTTTGGCCAGGAGTTGAATCCTGAATCCTACGCCATTTGCAAAGCCGATATGCTGATCAAAGGCCAGGATGTGGCCAATATCATTTTCGGCAATACTTTTTCCGATGATGGCCATCTGCACAAGAAATTCGACTACATGCTATCCAATCCTCCCTTTGGCGTGGAATGGAAGAAAGTAGAAAAGGAAGTTCGCAAGGAACATGAAACGCAAGGTTTCAATGGCCGCTTTGGCCCAGGATTGCCGCGCGTATCCGATGGTTCGTTACTATTTCTGCTGCATCTGATCAGTAAAATGCGTCCGGCTGTTGATGGCGGCAGCCGCTTTGGCATTGTATTGAACGGTTCGCCGCTCTTTACCGGTGGCGCGGGTTCGGGCGAAAGCGAAATTCGCCGCTATGTGCTGGAAAACGATCTGGTGGAAGCCATTATCGGTTTGCCGACGGATATGTTCTATAACACCGGCATTTCCACTTACGTTTGGATACTTTCCAACCGCAAACCGGAACACCGCAAGGGATGGGTGCAATTGATCGATGCTTCGGGTTACTGGCAAAAGATGCGCAAAAGTTTGGGTTCCAAGCGTAAAGAACTATCCGATGAGCATACTGCAGAAATTACCCGCTTGTTCGGGCAATTCATCGAAGCGAACGAAGGCAAGAAACCGATTTCCCGGATTTTCAAGAATACCGACTTTGGTTATCGCACCATTACTGTGGAGCGGCCATTGCGCGATGAGCATGGGCAGATCGTGTTAGCAACCAAGGGTAAACAAAAAGGCCAGCCACAGCCGGATAGCAACCTGCGCGATACTGAAAACGTGCCGCTCAATGAAAATATCGAGGATTATTTCAAACGGGAAGTATTGCCGCATGTACCCGATGCCTGGATTGATCACGAAAAAACCAAGATCGGCTATGAAATCCCGTTCAACCGGCATTTTTATGTGTTTGAACCGCCCCGGCCACTGGCTGAAATTGATGCCGATTTGAAACAATGCACAGACCGAATCCTGACCATGATTAAAGGATTGTCGGCATGATCGATACGATCGGTTATTGCGACTATAGCAGCTTAGGGGGTAAAAGATCCTTGAGTTTTTTTGCCAATCAGCCGATAATTCGACCCAACAACACCCCTCAAGCCTATCCTGAGTTAACGCTCAGTGACGCTCAAACCGAGGGGTTACTCATTTCTGGGGCAGGTAATGCAATATAACAAGCCGCCCCTATCTATTTCAGACCAAGCACAACTTCTATTAGACCGTGGCATGCAATGCCAAGACAGGCAGCGTCTTGAGCATTATCTTGCTTATATTGGCTACTATCGCTTAAGTGCCTACTGGCTACCTTATGAGCAACCCAGCGCAGTGCAGGGTCAGCGCAACCATCAATTTCAAGCCAATACCCAATTTGAAGAAATCCTTAGACTTTATATCTTTGATCGCAAACTACGCTTATTGGTCATGGAAGCAATTGAGCGCATTGAGGTGGCTGTGCGCTCAAGTTGGGCAGGCGCCATGGCTGTGAAGTATGACAGCCATGCATACATGCAAAGTGACTTGTTTAAAGACCCTTGGAATCACGCAAAACATTTGGCAAAATTCACGCGCGATTTAAAAGAAAGTAATGAAACCTTTGTTACGCATTACAAACGCAAATATTGTCAGCCTTTCTTGCCACCTATCTGGGCAGTAGCTGAAACCATGAGCTTAGGCAGCTTATCTTTATGGGTCGAAAACAGTAAAGATAACAAAATAAAAGCAGAAATCGCAAAAGCCTTCGGCTTGCCCACAGTGGATATTTTAGAAAAAGTATTGCATGCACTCACGCCCATACGCAATATTTGTGCGCACCACTCGCGTTTGTGGAACCGCAATTTTGTTATTTTGCTTCCCCATATCAAGAAGTTACGCGGCCAGCTCATCACAGAGCAACACCAAGCAGCATCAGGCGAAATACAAACAGCATTGACGCGTACACTCTATAACTTTTTAGTGGTGATTCAACATATGATGTTGCATATCAACCCAAGCACAAGCTGGAGTGATAGATTAAGCGAGTTGGTTATGCCGTTGAGCAAGGCACAGCGCCAAGATATGGGTTTCCCGGCAGATTGGCAAACCAAAAAACCTTGGGCAAAGGATACCGCATGAGTTTGCCTGCATACCCAGCGTACAAAGACAGTGATGTGGCATGGTTGGGGGAAGTGCCGGAGCATTGGGAATTAAAGCGACTAAAGCATTGCTTTCGACTGTTGACTGAAAAAACCAATCGACGTGAAAATCCTGTCGCTTTAGAAAATGTAGAAAGTTGGTCAGGCCGGTTTATCAAGACTGAGACAACGTATGAAGGAGATGGAGTTGCTTTTGAACGAGGTGATATGTTATTTGGGAAGCTACGGCCATACCTTGCAAAAGCCTATCTAACTGAAAATGATGGAGAGGCTATAGGGGATTTCCATGTTTTGCGTCCAAAGGAAGTAACATACAGTCGCTTCTCACAGTATCAAATATTGAATCGAGAATTCATTGATGTTGTTGATGGATCAACTTTTGGCGCAAAAATGCCGCGTGTTAGCTGGAATTTTCTTGGCAACATGATTTTAACTGTACCTTCATTTTTTGAACAACAAACTATCACCAACTTCCTAGACCGCGAAACCGCCAAAATTGATGAACTGATTGCCGAACAGCAACGGCTCATCGAATTACTGAAAGAAAAACGGCAGGCAGTTATTTCTCATGCGGTGACCAAAGGGCTGAATCCTGATGCGCCGATGAAGGATTCCGGCATTGAATGGCTGGGTGAAGTGCCGGAGCATTGGGAGGTGATGCCGTTAAAAAGAGACTTGGTATTTCTGACCAGTGGCTCAAGGGGATGGGCCGATCACTACTCGGATGATGGAGCGATATTTATTCGAATAAGTAATCTGACACGAGACAGTATAAAGCTCGAATTGTCTGATATTCAGAGAGTTGCTGTTCCTATTGGCACCGAAGGTGAGAGGACAAGAGTTCGACCCGGTGACATAATGTTTTCCATCACGGCTTATCTAGGTTCAGTTGCAGTAGCTCATGAGAAATTAGAGGCAGCGTATGTAAGCCAACATGTTGCCTTAGCAAGACTAGGGCATCGTTATCTTTTGCCTGAATGGGTTGGTTATGTTTCACTATCAATTGTAGGTAAAACCTATCTAGAAACCCAAGGCTATGGTGGGACAAAAATTCAGCTAAGTTTAGATGATGTAGCCAATCTATTGATGACCGTTCCATCCATAAATGAACAGTCCGCAATCACTGCCTTCCTCGACCGCGAAACCACCAAAATTGATGAGCTAATAAACGAAGCAAAAAAAGCTATCGAATTACTCAAAGAACGCCGCACTGCCCTGATTTCCGCCGCTGTGACGGGAAAAATTGACGTGCGCGGTCTGGTAGCGGACAAACTGGCTGTGGAATAAGCCGCAAAACGATTTCCGCCCTGAAATCCCTTTGCTATCGTCCGTATTGTTATACTCAACAAAACACCTATAATGGCTGAATTAGCTATTTGGAGGATTTAACCATGAGAATCATGACATCTGTCGAAGCCCAAAATCATTTTGGGGAACTGATCGACGCGGCGCAACGCGAACCGGTCACTATTACCCGGCGCGGGCGCCCGGTGGTTTATGTCGTTTCGCAACAGGAATACGATGAGTTAACCAAGCGGTTAGCCATCAATCAAAGCCAGGCTGACATTGAAAAAGCCAAAGCGGCGGTTGCGGCTTTTCGCGGCAAAGGCAAAGGCGGCGCGGTCGGGCGGCTATTGGAAGATCGCAAGGCTGATCGCGAACGGGAAGAATGAGCGGCTACTTGCTGGATACGTCTGCTTTACTGACCCTGCGCGATAATGAACCGGGAGCAGACCGGGTCAGTGCGCTGCTAAGCGATGGCTCGCCTTGTTATGGCTCTTTCATGACCTTGATGGAAGTGTTTTACCGGGTTTGGAAAGATGAGGGTGAGGCCGCCGGACGTGAAGCCTATGCGGACTGTTTTGCTTTACCGGTGATCTGGATTCATGAGTCTCCCGATATTTTACAGCGGGCCGCCGCGATTAA
Source organism: Nitrosomonas sp. sh817 (assembly GCF_030908545.1). Taxonomy (NCBI): domain Bacteria; kingdom Pseudomonadati; phylum Pseudomonadota; class Betaproteobacteria; order Nitrosomonadales; family Nitrosomonadaceae; genus Nitrosomonas; species Nitrosomonas domestica. Next base: position 2,535,345 of record NZ_CP133083.1, read on the forward strand.
AGCAACGCATCCGCTATCGGTCGCCGATGCCTGGATAGCAGCAACGGCATGGGAATTGGAGGCAACGTTGGTGCATAAAGACCCGGAATTTGAGCATTTGCCGGAATTGCTGCAAGCGTGTTTGCCCTACAAATAAAGGAGACCGGGTGAGCCTTCATCACGAAATCAGTTTCGAGACTGAAATATGTGACCATCTGGCCGCGAATGGCTGGCTGTACTCAGCAGGCGACGCCAAGGATTACGATCGGGCCCGGGCCTTATTTCCGGCAGATGTCATCGCCTGGGCTCAGAATACCCAGCCCAAGTCATGGGAAACATTACAGAAGAATCACGGTGCACAGGCAATAGACGTATTACTGACTCGATTGCGTGATTCCATCAATCAGCGCGGTACCTTGGATGTCTTGCGGCGCGGCATCGAAATGATCGGTTTACGTCAATCTCTGGAGTTGGCGCAATTCAAACCCGCCTCAGCCATCAATCCGGAAATTCTCCAGCGCTATAAAGCGAACCGATTACGCGTGATTCGCCAAGTGCGTTATTCGCTGCATAACGAGAATGCGATTGATCTGGTGTTCTTTCTCAATGGCATTCCGGTAGCGACTGTCGAACTCAAAACCGATTTCACCCAATCGGTCGATGATGCCGTCGATCAATACCGGTTTGATCGTTTGTCGCGTCCTAAAGGACAAAGCGCCAGTGAGCCATTGTTATCGTTCCCAAATGGTGCGTTGGTGCATTTTGCCGTCAGCAACATGGAAGCGCGCATGACTACCCGGCTGGAAGGCGCAAAAACTCATTTTCTGCCCTTCAATCGCGGAAACAATAGCGCAGCAGGCAATCCGCCGAATGAGAAAGGCGGTCATCGCACGGCGTATTTATGGGAAAGCGTTTGGGAGCGTGATAGCTGGCTGGAGATTTTGGGCCGCTATCTGGTAACCCAGAAAGATGACAAAAAACAGATCAACAGCATTATTTTTCCCCGTTACCATCAATTGGATGCCACCCGCAAACTATTGGGAGCCGTCTTGGCGGAAGGCCCTGGCGGCAAATACCTGATCCAGCATTCAGCCGGTTCCGGTAAAACCAATTCGATTGCGTGGTCAGCGCATTTTCTGGCCGATTTGCATAAAGCTAACCATGAAAAAATGTTCGATTCCGTGCTGGTGGTATCCGACCGGGAGGTATTGGATAGCCAATTACAGGATGCCATTTTTGACTTCCAGCGCACAACCGGTGTGGTAGCGACGATCAAAGGCGAGAGCGCCAGTAAAAGTGCGGAATTGGCAGCGGCGCTCGCGGGTGGCAAGAAAATTGTGGTTTGCACCATCCAAACCTTTCCTTTTGCGCTGAAAGCCGTAGAAGAACTGGCAGCGACACAAGGCAAGCGCTTTGCCGTCATTGCCGATGAAGCGCATTCATCGCAAACTGGCGAAGCAGCGGCCAAGCTCAAAGCGGTTTTATCCGCCGAAGAATTACAGGAATTAAACGACGGCGGTGAAATCAGCACTGAAGATTTGCTGGCTGCGCAAATGGCAGCACGCTCGGCGGATGGCGGCATCAGTTATGTCGCTTTTACCGCTACCCCCAAAGCCAAGACCTTAGAATTGTTCGGGCGTAGACCCAATCCCGATTTGCCGGCCAGTGCGGATAATTTACCGGCACCGTTTCATGTCTATTCGATGCGTCAGGCGATCGAAGAAGGTTTCATCCTGGATGTGTTGCAGAACTACACACCGTATAAGCTGGCATTCAAACTGGCGCATAACGGCCAAGAACTCGATGAAAAGGAAGTGGAACGCAGCGAAGCGCTAAAGGGCATCATGCGCTGGGTCAAACTGCACCCCTACAACATCAGCCAGAAAGTACAGGTCGTCGTGGAACACTTCCGTGACAATGTAGCGCCGCTGCTGGACGGACAAGGCAAAGCAATGGTCGTGGTATCGAGCCGTCTTGAAGCGGTACGCTGGCAACTAGCCATTAATCAATACATTCAAACGCAAGGCTACAAGATCAGCACATTGGTGGCTTTTTCGGGTGAAGTCAACGATCCGCAATCCGGCCCCGAACCTTTCACGGAAACCAGCCAAACCTTGAATCCGAACTTAAAGCGGCGCGATATCCGCGATGCGTTTGACACGGATGAATTTCAAATCCTGCTGGTGGCCAACAAATTCCAAACAGGGTTCGATCAACCGTTGCTGTGCGGCATGTATGTCGATAAACGCTTGGCAGGTATTGCGGCGGTACAAACATTGTCCCGGTTAAACCGCGCTTATCCCGGCAAAGATACCACTTATGTCGTCGATTTCGTCAATGATCCGGAAGAAATACTCAACGCATTCAAAACATACTACGATACCGCTGAGTTATCGGGAGTAACCGACCCGCATCTTGTTTATGATCTGCGTATGAAACTCGATGCCGCCGGTTATTACGACGATTTTGAGGTCGAGCGTGTGGTTGCAGTCGAGTTTAATCCCAATTCTAAACAAAGCGATCTGGCTGCTGCACTGGAGCCGGTGGTATCCAGACTGTTAAACCGGTACAAAGCGGTTCAGGAAAAACTGAAAACGGCTCATGCCAAAGAGGACGCCAAAGCAACTGAAGAAGCCCAGAATGAATTGAATGCGCTGGTGTTGTTTAAGCACGACATGACGGCATTCCAGCGGATGTATGCCTTTCTGTCGCAAATCTTTGATTATGGAAATACCGCGATTGAAAAACGCTTCTATTTTTACAAGCGCCTGCTGCCGCTGCTGGAGTTTGGGCGCGAGCGGGAAGGTATCGACCTCTCGAAAGTGATACTCACCCACCATACGCTGAAGCATCAAGGCAAAAGAACGTTGTCACTCAATAATGGCGAGTACCCCAAGCTGCAACCCATTAGCGAATCGGGCAGCGGCTCGGTTCAGGAAAAGGAAAAAGCGCATCTCTACGAAATTATTGCCAGAGTGAATGACTTGTTCGAAGGCGATATTACCGAAGATGACCGGCTGGTTTATGTGAACAATGTGATCAAAGGAAAGCTGCTTGAATCAGAAATCCTTATCCAGCAGGCATCCAACAATACCAAAGAACAATTTTCAAATTCTCCTGATTTAGCCAAAGAACTCATGAATGCGATCATGGATGCCTTTGCAGCACATAGCACGATGAGCAAACAGGCACTGGATTCAGAAAAAGTGCGCAACGGGATGCAAGAAATACTGCTTGGCCCGGCGCAGCTTTATGAGAAATTGCGGGAGCGGTCTAAACTTCAACCATAGAAAAGCAATTCCATATAGCGTTTTGTTGCTTATAAAGCACTACGCTCCCTTCTATGTAAATAGATAACCGCTTGACCCAAGCGCTTTGGCAGTAAAAAGCGTCACGACGGCCCCGGAGGCTGTGGGCGTGTTGAATTGGGTTTTTTACCTCCCTTACCGCACCTCCCAGCCAGCTTCTTGCTGGCAGCCGTTGGGGGGAATTGCATTGCAATCTGTACGTCATCAGTTTGTCACATCAACGGGTTACTATTTCATCTCATTTAAATTCCATTCATTGTTAGTTAACAGGAGAAGAGGGTATGAAATTACCGGTTAGTGCCATGTTGTTTGCAACCGGCCTGTTGTTCGCGGCTGCCGCGGGTGCGGCCGACATTACCGGCGCGGGTGCGACTTTTCCTTACCCGGTTTATGCCAAGTGGGCGGATGCCTACCATAAGGCAACCGGTATCCGGATGAATTATCAATCCATCGGCTCCGGCGGCGGTATCAAGCAAATCAAAGCCGGAACGGTCGATTTCGGCGCGTCGGATAAACCGCTGTCGCCGGAAGAATTGGAAAAAACCGGGTTAATTCAGTTCCCGACCGTTTTGGGCGGTGTTGTGCCGATCATCAACCTGGAAGGCGTTCAGGAAGGTCAATTGAAATTGACCGGTGCAGTGCTGGCCGATATTTTTCTGGGAAAAATCAAGCGCTGGAATGACCCCGCGATTGCGAGTCTGAATGCCGGACTCAACCTGCCTGCGAGCAATATTGCCGTGGTGCATCGGGCTGATGGCTCCGGCACGACTTTTTTGTTTACCGATTACTTGAGCAAAGTAAGTCCGGCATGGAAAGAGAAAGTGGGTGCGGATGCTTCCGTGTCGTGGCCGATTGGCACCGGCGGTAAAGGTAATGAAGGCGTCGCCAATTTCGTTAAGCAGATTAAAAATTCGATCGGTTATGTCGAAGCGGCTTATGTGAAGCAAAGCCGCATGAATTTCGTGCAACTGCAGAATCTGGACGGTGCTTTTGTAATACCCACAGAGGGAAATTTCAGAGCTGCCGCAGCCAATGCGCAATGGGATAGCGCCGGCTTTTATGAAATCCTTACGAACAAACCGGGTTTGGAAAGCTGGCCGATCACCGGCGCCACCTTTGTATTAATGCATAAAGTTCAGAAAAAACCGGGGCAGGCGCTGGCGGTGCTGAAATTTTTCGAATGGGGCTATACCTCTGGCGGTTCCATGGCGCTCGATCTTGATTACATTCCGTTGCCAGACGATGTTGTGAGCCGGATAAAAGAATCCTGGACAGCTAATGTGAAAGGAAAAGATGGGCAGATTATTTACCCCGGTGGACAGTGATAGTCAGTGCGATAGCAGTGGCAAGCGGGTTTGCGATTTTGCTTTGAAGGCTGATACTGATACCAAGATTGCAATGTGAGTATAACGGTAGTTTTAATAATAGATTTTATGCAATGTTAACCAAACAGCGGCTTTGGGATGCGATATTCCGCAAAACGACCTGGTTTTTTACCGTGGTCGTATTGGTGCTGCTGGTAGCGCTTATTATTTCTCTGATCATCGGCAGCATGCCGGCACTGAAGGTTTTTGGTCCAGGATTTATCACCAGCTCGGACTGGAATCCTGTCGCTGAGCGTTTCGGAGCATTGGTGCCGATCGTCGGTACCGTGATGACCTCGATGATCGCGCTGGCCATCGGCATTCCGGTAAGCTTCGGGATTGCGTTGTTTCTGACCGAGTTATCGCCGCTGTGGTTGCGGCGTCCGTTGGGCACCGCGATCGAATTGCTGGCCGGCATTCCCAGCATCATTTACGGCATGTGGGGATTATTCGTGTTTGCTCCGTTCTTTGCAGCGACGACCCAGCCATGGCTGCAGGAAACATTGGGGCATTTACCCGGAATTGGATTGTTGTTTGAAGGCGCCTTCATGGGAATCGGCATGCTGACTGCGGGAATCATCCTGGCCATTATGGTGATTCCATTTATCGCAGCGGTGATGCGCGACGTCTTCGAAATCGTGCCGCCGATGCTGAAGGAGTCTGCGTATGCATTCGGCGCCACTACTTGGGAAGTGCTGTGGAATATTGTCTTGCCCTATACCAAATCCGGCGTCATCGGCGGCATCATGCTGGGATTGGGGCGGGCTCTGGGTGAAACCATGGCGGTTACATTCGTGATCGGTAACGCTCATCAACTGCATGCTTCATTGTTCATGCCGGGGAACAGTATTGCTTCGGCGCTGGCGAATGAATTTACTGAAGCCGATGGTGAGCTTTATACCTCGGCATTGATTGCGCTCGGATTGATACTGTTTGTCATCACATTTGTGGTGCTGGCGTGTTCTAAATTGATGTTGATGCAATTGAAAAAACGCGAAGGCGTCACTGCTTAAAAGAGACTTCATGAAGATTCCCATCTATACCCGGCGGCGCATGATCAATGCGTTTCATCTGACCTGTTCGGTGTTGGCCATGATTTTCGGCTTGTTCTGGTTATCCTGGATTTTAGTAACACTGTTTGGCAAGGGCTTCGATGGCATCAGCATGGCATTGTTTACCGAGATGACACCGGCGCCCGGCAGCAGCGGCGGTTTGCTGAATGCCATTGCCGGCAGTTTGATGATGGTAACGCTGGCTACCATGATCGGCACGCCCATCGGGATACTGGCTGGCACCTACCTGGCCGAATTTGGCCAAAAGGGCTGGCTGGCATCAAGCACGCGGTTTGTAAACGATATTTTGCTATCGGCGCCGTCGATCGTGATCGGGTTGTTCGTTTACACCGTTTATGTGGCGAAAGTGGGGCATTTTTCCGGGTGGGCCGGAGCGCTGGCATTATCGCTGATCGTTATTCCGGTGGTTGTGCGTACCACCGAGGATATGCTGCGGCTGGTCCCGGATAGCCTGCGCGAAGCCGCCGCCGCGCTGGGCGCGCCACAGTGGAAAGTGGTAACGCTGGTAACCTGGCGGGCATCGCAAGTCGGGATATTGACCGGCGTATTGCTGGCGGTTGCGCGTATTAGCGGGGAAACGGCTCCGCTGCTTTTCACCGCGCTGAATAATCAGTTTTGGAGCGCGGATATGAATCAGCCGATGGCCAATTTGCCGGTGGTGATTTTTCAGTTTGCTATGAGTCCGTATGAGTCCTGGCAGGAATTGGCTTGGGCTGGCGCGCTGTTGATCACGTTGAGCGTGCTGGGCCTGAATATCATTGCGCGGTTGTTCTTGCGCAAACAGGTTTTGCGGGGATAGCGGGCGGCGATGCGCGTTGCCGGATTACCTCGGAACCATTGTTCACTCACTATGAAAGACTTTTATGATGATAAATCAAGAAATCATGTTTGATAGTAAATTATTCGGATCATCCGGTTCTTCGCAACAGATGAAAGCTGTCACGGCATTGAAACCCGGGATGACCGCTAGTCAGAACATCGATGCGGATGCCAAAGTCATCATCAACGATTTAAACTTCTTTTATGGCAAGCTGCATGCGCTGAAGTCCATCAGAATGAATATTCTGGAAAAAAAAGTGACCGCTTTCATCGGCCCCTCCGGTTGCGGTAAATCAACGCTGCTACGGACTTTAAACCGCATGTATCAGTTATATCCCGGGCAAGTTGCGCAAGGCGAAATTATCGTAGACGGGTTGAATATTCTCGATAACAAGCAGGATATCAATATGTTGCGCGCGCGCATGGGGATGGTTTTTCAGAAGCCGACACCTTTTCCGATGTCCATTTACGATAATGTCGCATTCGGCGTCAAGTTGTACGAAAGTCTAAACCGCAACGAAATGATGGAGCGCGTGGAGTGGGCATTGCAAAAAGCCGCGCTCTGGGATGAAGTAAAAGACAAGCTGGATCACAGCGGCATCAGCCTCTCCGGCGGCCAGCAGCAACGCTTGTGCATCGCTCGCGCCATTGCCGTGAAACCCGAAGTGGTGCTGCTCGATGAACCGACCTCGGCGCTGGATCCGATTTCAACCGCCCATATCGAAGACCTGATATTCCAGCTTAAGCAAGACTATACCATCGTCATCGTTACGCACAATATGCAACAGGCCGCGCGTGTTTCCGACTATACCGCGTATATGTATCTGGGCGAGCTGATCGAATTTGGCGATACTGACATCATTTTTACCACACCGAGGCAAAAAGCGACGGAAGATTATATTACCGGGAAGTTTGGTTAGAAGGTCTATAGCTAAAGCAGTTGCTACATCGAAAATGATCTAATCCACTACAGCTCCATAAATTTATTCTTTAATAAAAAATTCAATGGTTTCAACTGGAAATATGGGGTCTACCTGAGAAAGCGAAAAAGATTGCGAGACGCCGGTTTCTCCAGTAGTCCGGGCCATGAATGAATTATCGAGTTTGGTGACACTTTTAAGCGTAAATGCCTGCTTTGAGGGTAAGTAATCAAAAACCAGTGTATACGTACTGGGGAAGCTAGTGTCACTCAACAGGATCGGATCGCCGCGCACAATGTCTTCATTCCGCACAATACTGCCGTACGAGATCACTAGGGTCTGTTGATATTTCACATAGATAACCACAAATATCCACACGCCATAGCCACCATACTCTCGAAATTTCTCTTCAGTTTGTCGTATCGTGTCGCTACTGCCCGATATTGCTTTAGCCGGGCAAAAGCATTCTCCACCAAATGCCGGTATCTATATAAGCCCCAATCCCTGCCGGCGTTACCCTTCAATGCGTTGCGCTTTCTCGGTATCACGGCTTGAGCTCCTCTCCTGGCTATTTGTTCCCGGATACTTTCGCTGTCATAGCCCTTGTCCGCTACAATCGCTTTCGCCTCAGGCAACTTGGCAATCAAATCAGGTGCTGCTGAACAGTCATTGACTTCTCCGCCGGTGATTTCAAACTCAACCGGCAAGCCATAACCATCGACCGCCAAATGGATCTTTGTGGTATTACCTGCACGGCTTTTCCCGATGGCCTGTGATTGTTGACTTACCGCCCCCGCACTATGCTGATGCGCTTTAACATAGCTGCCATCAATAAATTCCCATTCACAATCCGGGTCAATAGCCAATGTCTTGAAAACTCTTAACCATTTGCTGCTTAATGACCACGCATTAAATCTTTTATAGATCGAATTCCAGCAGCCGAATGCTTCGGGCAAATCCCGCCACGGACATCCAACTCGCATTCGATACAGCATACCTTCTACCGTCAGGCGCAGATTGCGCTTGTTATATATCGCTTCTTGAAGCAGAATCTTCTCTAGCTTCGACCAAAACTCATCACTGAGCATCAATCGGGGCATCGCAAACTCGTTTTGTTGGTGGTATAAGAATCCGGTGGATTCAAAATTGAAGTGCAACTTTTGTAAGGAAGTTTAGGAAGCAAGCTGCGGTAGTATCGGAGCTTCTTAAACGACCAAGTAGAAGGAGCACAGATGAAGCACTACAAGCAGCTCACCAGCGAGCAACGATACCAGATTTCCGGCTTGAAGAAGGCGGGTTTGAACCAATCGCGAATAGCGGATGCAGTGGGCGTGAGCAAGTCGACGATTTCGCGGGAATTCAGGCGGAACAAGGGTCGGCGTGACTGGTATCCCAAGCAGGCGCAGGAATTACGGAACGAGCGCCGAAAACAATGCGCCAACGCCCAGCGTTTATCAATGTCGGACTGGACGGAAGTTGAGCGATTGGTTCGGCTGGACATGAGTCCGGAGCAAGCGGCCCGTCGACTTGCTTTGGAAAGTGTGTTGCAGATCAGTCACGAGACGATCTACTTGCACATATATGCAGACAAGCGTCGAGGTGGCGACCTGTGGCGGCATTTGCGTTGCCAGAAGCCCCGCAGGAAGCGTTATGCGAGCGGTCAAGAGCGCCGGGGCACGATCAAGAACCGGATCGGCATTGATGAGCGTCCGGGGATCGTGGATCAGAAGAACCGCATAGGCGACTGGGAGGGCGACACCGTAATCGGCAAGAACCATCAAGGCGCATTGGTTACGCTGGCCGAGAGGAAGTCGCGCTACATTCTGGCAGCCCAAGTGCCCGGCAAACATGCATCGGGCGTAACGGCGGCGGTAACGCGATTGCTGCGCCCCCATAAACGCAAGTGCCACACCATGACATTCGACAACGGGAAAGAATTTGCGGAGCATGAAACCATTGCTGCGAAACTCAATGTGGATATCTACTTCGCTCATCCTTATCATTCATGGGAGCGCGGCTTGAACGAGAACAGCAATGGTCTGCTGCGGCAGTATTTCCCCAAGGGAATGGAATTGATTAAGGTGACCCAGGAACAAGTACAATGGGCGGTGGATAGACTCAACCATCGACCGCGCAAGGTGCTTGGATTCAGAACCCCGTTTGAGGTGTTCTTCGGAAAGACGGTGCGCTATACCAAGCCACCGCTAGGTGTTGCACTTCGAAGTTGAATCCGCGAAGTCTTTGACAGGGTCTGGCAGCGATTTAAAAAATGAGCTACTGGTTTCACCCTGATGCGGAAAGTGAATTTAACCAAGCGATCGATTATTACGAGGAGATTGAAACCGGACTTGGTTATGATTTTGCCATCGAGGTATATACAACGATTCAACGCTCGCTTATTTATCCGAATGCATGGCCGGTTTTGGAAGGCGATATCCGGCGTTGCCTGGTCAGGCGTTTCCCGTACGGTGTTTTGTTTTTATAACGCTGAAGCACAAATACCCCAGCGAGATCGCACCGGCTCTTCCGCCAAGCGCAAATTCTCATCCAAAGTAATGTAAGAGTGCTCCGGTTCCTGGATAATCCGTAGCAGCGTCGGTGGTGGTTTATTTCCTTATATTAGATGACAACAACTTAACGTTTTAGGAATCTCGAACTCCGATCTATCTTGGTTATTCCATAGATACAGCATGGTTTCTCAAAAATTAATTGAGAGTATCTCTGTTATATTTGCAAAGAATTCAGACGGTTTGCATCGAATACGCAGGCATGCTGAAAGAGCTGTGCCAAGATTTGAGTACGAGTTGTGTGGTCACCAAAATTGGAATTAGGTTTTTTTAAGATTTTCTTAGACGCTCAATCGCGCGGATTGTGAAGCTGTAGAAATGCAAAGCATGATCCCGGTTTTTCCTTGTTGAAGAAGGTCATTGCTGTTTGACTCTTGCCAATGAGGAAAGCTTTTTACTCGTCAATCTTGATAGGATGTCATCGTTGCTCAGCCTCGCTTCTGTAATCTTGCTTGCAGCAAATTCCCGCCACCCAATAATTCCGGGTGACTGGAATGAATCCCAAAGAGTACGCATTGTTGTCATGCACTCTTCTGAAAATTTTTTGAAGTCTTCAACGCTGATATAAAAAATATCTCCCGTGTGAGGTTTAGCAGCAGAATGTAATTTATCTGAAGTTGAACAAAATACGACCGAGAAATTTACTCCTGGATGTTCGGCTGCGAGGGTATCTGGATGCGCCTTAGCTTGTAGTGTTTTCTCCTTGGAAATAATTGGTTTCTCCCCAGTCGCCGTGTAATCTTCAAAGACAATGCCGTGTCGTCCAAAGATCCACCAAGGATCTGGATCGCCGGATCGTTCAGTGTTGCCCGATTCAAAACCTAGTAAGTGACCGAGCTTAACCTGTGCTTCTTCAAACGGTTTTGATTCCTGGTTTGAAAGTCCTTCCCTGATAGCCTGGAAATATTTTTCGATTTTTGCGCTGCCTGACTTACCAAACCGTTCGAGGACTCCTTCTATACGTTCGATGCGCTCTCCGTAAATGATATCGATAGGCACTTCTTTTGCCTGACTGGAGATCTGTTCTTGAATCTGTTTAAGCCATGGCAGCGTACTAGCGCATAAAAATGCCGCCGAGAAATGTTCTTGAGCTATCGGTGCTTGCTTTGCCTGGTAGGCTGCTGAGCCAGCAAGGTAATTCCAAAGCGCAGAATATCCCTTCAGATTATGTCCACCGGCAAGGCTGGCCAACACGTCTTTTGCGGAAGAGAGCGCGCTGTCAAAATCGCCGGACCAAAGGGCATCGTGAAATTTCACTTCATGAACAACAGAGTTCCCGAGCGGACTTGCCGATGGTATGGGTGATTGAGTCAGTTCGTCTCTTGTTTCCAATATATGGTTATCAGCTGATTTCCACTCTGGCCCGTGGACAACGAATATGTCGATGTTATCCCCCAGTTCAGACGGATTATCGACTTTTGATTGTTCGACACCGAAATTGACTTCGGCCTGAAGTTCCGGATGCAGTGTTTCTCTCTTTTCCGGCATGTGGAAATACTGATGCACCTTGTCGCCGATGATAACCACGAGCGCGTAGTCGGTTGATGAACGTGTGCATCTTCCTAACGCCTGAGTGATCCTGGTGCGGATGCGAACCTGGAAGAGGATAGAGGCCCCAAGGCGGCTGATGATGAAGCGCTCCTGCAGATTTGTGGATTCCGGAAGACCATAGATGATTAGGTATCTGCATTCGTCTCCGATCAGATCGATTCCGTCATACCTGTTCGCCAGAACTGCAATGGCGGAACTTGCTTGGGTAAATGATTTCTTCGACGCCTCCAATTGTGCGGCGTCAAAGAGGGTATGACCCTGCGTCGCCGGAAGTGCCTCAATGGCTTCTCTGACTTTATCGGCGTCGCGGTTACTTGGGGTGAGGACGAGTGCTCTGTCAAATTTCGTAGTCCAGGAAATCGCGAGGCTCAATGAAGCCGCTTCATCCCACATCCGCATGGGAAACACGAAGAAACGTCTACCGATTCCCTGTTTATCCCAGCCCTCTGGAGCAGGTATCCGTTCGATTTTCTTACGCCCGAAAATTCTTTCCAGATCACCACCTTCTCCGAGAGTCGCGGACATATAAATGCGCTGCCGCGCATTCTGAAACGGTGCGAAGCTCTTGGTGGGCGCGATAAGAGGACGAATGAGAATGGAATTGCTGGTGTAATAGAGATGGCAAGCGTGAAGGTGATCTCTGATCATGCGCCATCGATAACCGTATTCCTCCGGGTTCTCATCGTCTCTGGAGGCATTGTCAATCGCTGCCGTCAGAGCGGTCCTGCACTTGAGTAAATAAGGCGTTGGAATCTTGTTCACGAATGACGTATCAAGCGATCCATCATTATTCTGATTGACATTGCTCTGGTCGTAACGGAGCCGGTCATTTTCTGTGGTATAAGGTGTGATGATCTGCCAGATTGCATCGAAGGTGGTTGCATCTTGATAACGTCGAACTTCTAATGACCAGAAACTCGACACATAATTCTCGGCGGCGTGGGCATCGTCAAAAATGAGTGTATGAACGTCGCTGAAAAACGGGTTCGTATTAAACAGAGTGCTGTAGGTGGCAACACCTATTGATTCGCAATTAATGAAAGCAGTCTTATCGGTCTCCGGGTATTGGTGTTTAGAGCCCGAAAAGTCAAGCGCGTTGATCCCATATTTTTCTTTGGCCTGTTCGACGACCTGATGGACAAGTTGTTTGGTGGGACAAAGCACAAGACATCTCTCCCGTTTTGTTCTTCTGCGCCACTCTGCTATCAGAAGACCAACCAGGGTTTTACCGCTGCCGGTGGGTAATTCAAGCGCTATATCTCGCTTGTCAATATGACTCATGTATTTGCGAAGCATGTCTGCCTGCTGCGCAAGAAGCCCTTCAACGGTACGATCTCGTAGGTCACGGAACAACGATTCAGGGTCTTTGATGGATATCGAAGAATTTTGAGGGATTTTAAATGTCATGGAATATGTTCTGTTTCTGATTATTCAGAGTCTTTCATTTTTTTCTTTCATAAATAGCAACCCCAACCCTATCGATATGCGCGATCAAGCCGGTGTTTTCAAGCTGGCGGTATTGCGACAAATCGACGGTATACGGCAGCATCAGATCGTCGATTTCGTTTTCGATTTGCATTAGTTCATCGAACGGAATTTCGTTACCTTTGATGGTCAGGTCGATATCGGAGCCTGCACGGTAATTTCCCTTGGCGCGTGAGCCGTACAGCAGCACCGAGTCGATGGCGGCGTGTTGCGCGAATACGCTGTTGAGCTTTTCCAATGTGGCAGGCGGTAAGCCGAACGGACGCTCATCGGTCATGATAGGTATTTTCCCATTTCGTCTTTTAACGCGACGAACAAGGGGTAATACTGATGGATGATCGCATCGGTCAATCGCTCGGCGGTACGTTCATCGTAAGTGTGCGATGAAACATTGCGGCTTTGTATCATCGCCATCCACTGCTCACCGTCTTGAATCAATTCAACCTTGAAAGCTTCCCGGGTGGCATCCCTGGAGCCTTTGATATTTTGATTGCCTTGCGCTTGCAAGAAATCTTTCAGAAGATTCCAAGCCAATTCATGCGTGAATTCGAATGCCTGGATGACACCTTGTTTTTCCAATCCGCTAAGCGGGCGTTGTTGGCTGAGCTCAACGGCGCCTTGTAACTGCAGCAAGGCTTTTTGGTAGCTGTTGAAACGCTGTTGCCAGCGGATATCGAGGTTATTCATGGTCATTTACTTTTCACGCAGCATCGCGGATGTTTGCATTGTCTTGATTTAACGATTATAAGCAAATTTCAGATTGATCGAATTGATGATTCATGCTTTTAAAAATGTTTTGAATATTGTAGTAAGGATCATATTAAATGATGTTTAAGCCGCTTGAGATGTTAAAACCTTTTCTGTTGATAGCTTCGATCGTTCTCCTATCCGGCTGCGCAACGCTCCAGCATGACGCCACCACCACTTACACCCACGCAGTCACAGACGCGGCGGTGGCGGAGGAAAGTGAAATCAATGACCGGTTATTTGCCATCAACTCAGCGAATCAAGCCTTGCAGTGGCAGGATGGCAAGGTGCTGGTGGTGACTTGGAAAAGCCAGTCGTCGTTTGATGACAATTACAAAGAACAGGCACATACCTCGCTCGAAGAAAAGTTTGTTACTTGGGTAACGGCAGCGCCGCAGGTGCAGGAATTTTGCCGGGATTACGTCCGGCAAAATCCGCAAGGCGATCTCGATTTGCGCTTGAAGCAGTATCTGGGACTTAAGCCCGATTCGCATTACGAGGTGTTTGTCGAGCTATGGGTCGATCCGGCGGATCTGTTCCGGCCTTGTGTCGATCCGGAGATTCACGACAGCCGTTGTGAATTGAAATTTGCCGAGAATGAAATACCGCAGGTGCGAAACATCGTTAATTATCCGGCTTTCTACAAAAATCTTTATTTCAACGACTTCCGCTCCCGCCCCGGCGTGCCGTGGACAGGGCTGGGGTATACCTACGATTGGGGCAATCCGCACAGTCGCGCCGGCGCCAGCGAGTATATCTTACGGCCGGGATCGCCCTATCAAATCAAGCGTGACGTGACGACGGCCGAATATTGCCGCTGAGTTTTTTTGTGACAGACAGGCTTGATGTGCCAGAACCAGTAAAAACAGGACAAATGTCCTAGTAAACTAGGAGCGTTGTTCTATTGGGTGGGTCAGTGGCGTCGATTAAGATTAATTTAATATCCTGATGGGATATTGTATTTTTCAATAAACTTTTGTTGTTGGCAGGCAGTGTGAGTTTTCAATAATCAGCCAAGTCAAGAGAAGGCTTTGTAAGTTTCTTTAATGTTTTGACTTCGCTCCAGTTTCATTACTTCAGACTTAAAGGAGTATCAAATGAAGAAATCTCTTTTAACAACCACATTTTGTTTATCACTCTTGTCGTTTACGTCTGTTACCCAAGCAGCGCCGATTTTAATCGATTTTGACGATGTATCCGGCTCCAGGGTTGAGATCACCAACCGCTATGCGGCATTGGGAGTGACCTTGAACGCCATCGACAATCCTTTCCCGCTTTCCGGCGCTTTTCCCGCGCCAGCGGCATTACCAACGATTCGTGGCGGCGTATCGACCTGGACCGAAGGTTTTGCCTCGGCAGTTTCACCGCCTCAGGTTGCGGTCAGCATGCCGTATCCCGGAGTAACCGAGTATGGCGATGGCGGCATCTTGATCAGCTTTGCGTTTGACGTGAACAGCGTATCGCTGGTGGGAGTCGATAATGGCACCAATTTGGGCACGGATGACGAATCGGTGACGTTGACGGCTTATGACGCGGCGGGAAGCCAGATCGGTCAGGTTTACAGCACCACGAATTTACCGGGTATTTATGATCAGACACCGGCTTCCATCGCAATGGACGGCATCCGCTATGTCGCATTTAACTATACCGATTCCAATTTCGGCTTTTATTCGATCGACAATCTGGAATTTGTAGCGGCGCCGATTCCTGAGCCTAATATGGTATTTTTGCTTGGCGCGGGTTTGATCGCGTTGTTTGGATTCCGCAGAAAGCTCAGCCGGGTTAACGCTCGCCGCTAAATTCTCACCGGAATCGCAGCGCGATTCCATTCAATCAGATTCGACAATCATCGGCTAAGGCCGGTGGTTGTTGGTATTAGAGTCCGGTCTGGTATTCGTTATTGCTCCATAACTCAAGCCTGTTGTTTGAATTTCCAGTATCGCCGTACCGCCAATCTATCGCTCGGCTCATGGCATAAGCCGGTATGATGCTACGTTAAGGAGGTGACGATGGCAAAAATTCTGGTGACCGGAGCGACCGGTCAGATTGGCGTCGAGTTGACGCTGGCGCTGCGCGAGCATTACGGAGCGGATAATGTGATCGCTGCAGGGCATCGCCGCGAGCCGCCCGGCGGTTTGGCGCAAGCCGGGCTGTATTGCAGCCTCGATGTACGCAATGCGGCGGCGCTTGATTCGGTGGTGACAGCGCACGGTATCACGGTGATTTATCACTTGGCTGCGCTGCTTTCCGCCGTGGCGGAGGAACAGCCGCTGCAAGCCTGGGATATCAACATGAACGGTTTGCTCAATGTATTGGAAAGCGCGCGCCAGCATGGCTGCCAAGTGTTTTTTCCGAGTTCGATTGCCGCATTCGGCCCTGGTACGCCGCCGTTCAATACGCCGCAAGATACCGTGCAACGTCCGTCGACGATCTATGGCATTACCAAAGTCACGGGTGAGTTGCTGTGCGATTACTATTACCGCCGCTATGGCATCGATGCGCGCGGCGTGCGTTATCCTGGATTGATTTCAAACCAGGTGTTGCCGGGCGGCGGCACTACCGATTACGCCGTCGATATTTTTTACGCGGCAGTGCGGCAACGGCATTACGATTGCTTTTTGCGCGCGGATACGCAACTCGATATGATGTACATGCCGGATGCGATTGCCGCGGCGATGCAGTTGATGCAGGCCGATGCCAGCCGGTTGATGCACCGCAACGGTTTCAATGTCACCGCGATGAGCTTTACCCCGGCGCAATTGGCGGCAGCCATTCAACAGCATTTACCGGATTTCACCATCGCTTACGCCATCGATCCGCTACGCCAAGCAATTGCCGATTCCTGGCCGCGCCATATGGACGATAGTGCCGCCCGCGCCGAATGGGGTTGGCAGCCGCGCTACGATTTATCAGCGATGGTGAATGATATGCTGCGGCATATCACGGCGAAACTACGCAACAAATAACCGGAGGGTGTCATGACGCTTGCAAAAATCGAACCGTTGTTCCAGGCAAAACTCAATCAATTGCAACAGCAAGGCGTGCGCAAGGGCGACGAAAAAATCGTCACCGGCGTGCTGCCGCCGTCCGATGGCTTCGGGCCGCGTTACCGGTTGCACGGTTATGAGGATCGCGCTTTTCTGCGCATGAATTCGAATTCTTATCTGGGACTGGCGCGGCATCCGGCGGTGATCGAAGCGGAAACGCGGGCAGCCGAGGAATTTGGCGCCGGTCCCGGCGCGGTGCGCTTTATCAGCGGCACGTATGCGCCGCACATCGAGCTGGAGCGGCGGCTGGCGGCGTTTCATGGCCGTGAAGCGGCGATGTTGTTCAGCGCCGCGTATGCCACGATGGTCGGCGTGCTGCCGCAATTGATTTCCGAACAGACTTTAGTGGTCAGCGATGCGCTTAACCATAATTGCATCATCAACGCGATCCGGCTGGCGCATTCAGCCGGCAAGGCAATTTATAAACACAGCACGATCGGCGAACTGGAAACGATTCTGAGCACCAACCGCGATCGCTTTCAGCGGGTGTGTGTTGTCACCGACGGCATTTTCAGCATGCGCGGCGATCATGCGCCGCTGGCCGAGCTCGATGCTTGCTGCGAACAACACCAAGGCGATTATCCCGAAGGAATCGTGACCATCGTCGATGATTCGCACGGCATCGGCGCATTCGGCGCCACCGGGCGCGGCACCGAAGAAGTGACCGGCACGCGCGCGGATGTGCTGATCGGCACGCTCGGCAAGGCGTTCGGCGTCAACGGCGGTTACGTCGTAGCCAGCACGGCCACTATCGCCTATTTACGAGAAACCGCGCCGCTGTATATCTATTCCAATCCGATTACCCCCGCCGAGGCCGCTGCCGCATTGGCGGCATTGGATGTACTGGAAAGCCCCGAAGGCTTACGTCTGCTCGAACAACTGCGCCATTTCAGCCGTAAATTGCGAACCGGTCTGCAGCAGCTCGGTTTTGAAACACTCGACGGCGAGCATCCAATCGTGCCTATCTTCATTCGCGATACCGCGCAAACCGCGGCGTTGGTTACGCATCTGCTCGATCATAATATTCTCGCAACCGGTTTGAACTATCCGGTCGTGCCGCAAGGCGATCAGGAAATCCGTTTGCAAGTTTCCACAGAACACACCGAGAAAGATTTGGATTATCTGTTGGAAGTGCTGAGGTGTTTTAACAGTTAATTGACAGTAAACCACGAATGATAACGGTATCAAGAACTATTATCGTTTATAATCAATAATTTGTTGTTGTTTTTGTGCTTCATGATTCGTATAATGCCGGGTGTTAGCACAAAACGTCGCTGGCGGCTGCCCATTTGAAGAATCAGCAGGCGCTGGCGGTTACTCAATAGCATGTGAGGAATACAATTATGAAAGGCAATCCAAAAATCATCGACTTACTAAACAAGCTGCTGGCGGAAGAGCTGACGGCGATGGATCAATATTTCGCCCACTCGCGGATGTACGAAGATTGGGGATTCAGCAAACTGTACGAACGCATCAATCACGAAATGGACGATGAAAAGCAGCACGCCGATCAATTGATTAAGCGGATTTTGTTGCTCGAAGGCGTGCCGGTGATCGGCAACCGCAGCCCATTGCGGATCGGCCGGGATGTGCCGGAAATGCTGCAAAACGATCTGGCGCTGGAACGCTCGGTGATTACCGCATTGCGCGACGCCATCGCGATTTGCGAACAAGAGCGGGACTATCAATCGCGCGAGATTCTCGAAGGCATGCTTGCCGAAACCGAAGAAGATCACGCGCATTGGCTGGAACAACAATTGGGATTGATCAACAGGGTTGGGCTGCAAAATTATTTGCAATCGCAAATGTGATCGCATGTGAAGTATCGATGTAACCAGCAATACCCATGTAAGCGGCTTGCGTCATTTCCGGTGACTCCAAGCCGCTTATGCATTCCGTTTGATCAAATTGTTAAGAAAACACTGATTCATTGACTGCGTGAGCGAATCACTTTGTTGCGCGGCACTCGCCCCATCGCCTATCTTGTTGATATGTCTTAGTTGCTCGTTCCATGTGCCTCGCGCTTCATTTCGTTCGCCAGATTAATCAGCGTTCCCCTAGTAGCTGACGCCATACCGGTCCCGGTACTGTTGCACCGCGTGAAGATGCTGCGACAATTCCGGGTGATGATGCAAATACGCCACCAAATCATCCAGATCAATGATCGAAGTAACCGGAAAACCGTGCGTTTGCTGCACTTCCTGCACCGCCGAAAGTTCGCCGGTGCCGCGCTCCATGCGGTCGAGGGCGATCACGACACCGCCGGGCGTTGCGCTCGCAGCTTTGATCAATTCGACCGATTCGCGCACCGACGTGCCGGCGGAAATCACGTCGTCAACGATCAACACCCTGCCTTGCATCGGCGCGCCGACCAGCACGCCACCTTCGCCGTGGTCTTTGACTTCCTTGCGGTTGAAACAGAACGGATAGTTTTTATCCATTTCAGCCAGTGCGATAGCAATGGTGCTGACCAACGGAATGCCTTTGTACGCCGGACCGAACAAAGTATCGAACGGAAGCTCGGCATCAACGATCGCTTTGGCGTAAAATTGCCCCAGTTTGTGTAACGATTCGCCGTCGTTGAATAACCCGGCATTGAAAAAATACGGCGACAAACGCCCTGCTTTGGTTTTGAATTCACCGAAGCACAGCACGTTGCGTTCGATGGCGAATTGGATAAACGCTTGCCGGAAATCGGACATAACCAGAATCACTCTTAATAATAAAAAGATGCAAATTATAACGCTGAACTTAAACGGCATTGTAGGGTGGATAAGTGCAACGCCATCCACCATGACTTTTATTTCAACCGGATTGCCGGTGGATGGCGCTTCGCTTATCCACCCTACTAACAGGCCGTTGAAAAAAGTTTTCGAGGCGACCGATACAAGGCAAAAGCAAGCGAAAAAGCGCAGTTTATGCGGTATAAATGAGCATTTTGAGCTTGTTTTTAACACCGTAGCGGCAACGCAGATAGTTTTTCAACGGCCTGTTAAACGATGCGGATCATAACGCTCAACCTCAACGGCATC
Organism: Nitrosomonas sp. sh817; assembly: GCF_030908545.1. Taxonomy (NCBI): domain Bacteria; kingdom Pseudomonadati; phylum Pseudomonadota; class Betaproteobacteria; order Nitrosomonadales; family Nitrosomonadaceae; genus Nitrosomonas; species Nitrosomonas domestica. The sequence goes on from NZ_CP133083.1 coordinate 2,555,237, forward strand.
CGCGCGGCGGCGAAAAAAGGCTTTTTCCCTTGGTTGGCGAAGCAAACCGCGGATGTCGTGTGCGTTCAGGAATTAAAAGCGCAATTGCCCGATCTCTCTGGCGAAATGTTGTCGCCGGATGACTATCATGGCTATTTCCATTGCGCCGAGCAGAAAGGCTACAGCGGTGTCGGCATTTATACGCGCAAAAAACCGGATCGCGTCGTCGAAGGTGTCGGCATTACCGGCATCGATGCCGAAGGACGCTATCTGCAAGCGGATTTCGGCGAATTGAGCATCGTGTCGCTTTACCTGCCGTCCGGCTCGAGCGGCGAACACCGGCAAGCAGCGAAGTTCTATTTCATGGAACATTTTCTCCCGGTGTTGCAAAACCTGATGGCAAGCGGACGCCAAATTATTTTATGCGGCGACTGGAACATCGCGCACCAGGAGATCGATCTGAAAAACTGGCGCTCGAACCAGAAAAATTCCGGCTTCCTGCCGGAAGAACGCGCCTGGTTGTCGGATGTGTTCGATCGAGTCGGTTTCGTCGATGTATTCCGCCGTTTGAATAGCGAACCCGATCAGTACACCTGGTGGTCGAATCGCGGTCAGGCCTGGGCGAAGAATGTCGGCTGGCGCATCGATTATCAGATCGCCACCCCCGCGATTGCGCAAACCGCACGCAGTGTTTCGATCTTCAAGGATGAGCGCTTCTCCGATCATGCGCCGCTCATCGTCGATTACGACCATACCTTATGACCGCCTCGATATCTTCCAGCTGGCTGCAAGCGCTGCGGGTTTATACCCACCCGCGCGTGCTCGGCATGCTGTCGCTGGGTTTTTCCGCCGGATTGCCGCTGCTGTTGATCATGGGCACGTTGTCGTTCTGGCTGCGTGAAGCGGGTATCGACCGCACCACCATCGGCCATTTGAGCTGGATCGGGTTGGCTTACAGCGTCAAATGGCTATGGTCGCCGCTGGTCGACCGGTTATCGCTGCCATTGCTGACACGCTGGCTGGGACGGCGGCGGGCATGGTTGCTATTGTCGCAAATCGTGATCGCTTGCGCCCTGGTGGGGATGGCGATGACCGATCCGGTGATCAATCTGACGCATCTGGTGTTTTTCGCGCTGGCCGTCGCATTTGCATCGGCTACCCAGGACATCGCATTGGATGCTTACCGCATCGAAGCGGTCGCGGTGGAACTGCAAGGCGCGATGGCGGCCACTTATCAAGCCGGTTACCGCGTCGCGATGATTCTGGCTTCCGCCGGCGTATTGTGGATCGCGGCGGCAGTCGATGTCAGTGCCGATGTATACGACCACGCGCCATGGCGCTTCGCTTATCTGATCATGGCGGCGAGCATGGCGGTCGGCATTGTCACCACGCTCATCATCCGCGAACCGGATGTGCCCTACAGCCGTACCGTTTCCGAAAACGAACAGATCGCGCAGCGCGCGCTGGCGCATTGGGCCTTGCCCGAGCGCGTTAAAGCGTTACTGATTTGGTTGTACGGTGCATTGATCGCGCCGTTCCGCGATTTTCTCGTGCGGCATGGCCGGAAAGCGTTGCTGATTCTCGGTTTGATCGCGATTTACCGTATCTCCGACGTCGTCATGGGCGTCATGAGTAACCCGTTTTACGTCGACATGGGTTACAGCAAAGACGAGGTTGCCGCCATTTCCAAAGTCTACGGCGTGATCATGACCATCGCCGGGGCGGCCATCGGCGGCGTGCTAACCGCAAAAATCGGCGTCATGCGCACCTTGTTTCTCGGCGCGGCACTGTCCGCCGCGACCAATTTATTGTTTGTTTGGCTAGCAGGACGCGGCCACGATGTCAGCGGTTTGATTTTCACCATTTCCGCCGACAATCTGTCCGCTGGAATCGCTTCCTGCGCATTCATCGCCTACTTGTCAGGCTTGACCAATTCAGCCTACTCGGCGACCCAATATGCGTTATTCAGCTCGGTGATGTTGTTGCTACCGAAGTTTATCGCCGGTTTCAGCGGACAATTTGTCGATGCCTACGGCTACGAAAACTTCTTCATTGCCACTGCCATTTTGGGTTTGCCGGTGTTGATTCTGGTCTGGCTCGCCGGGCAAGCGGCCTTCACCACTGATTAGCTATTGCTGCAATTTACTATGTCTGAAGTTTCACACACAACAAGTCCTAAAACCGAATACCAATCGTTGATCCAGGCCGGCGAACTGAAACCGGATGCCGATCAAGCCCATGCGGTCGATGCGTTAGAACGCTTACACCGGGAATTACTTGATTTACCGCTTAACAGCGCGCGCGGGGAGCGATCCAAATCCAACTGGTCCACCGTTTTGTTTGGTTGGCTCAACACCGGCAAACCGGTTCCGAAAGGCATTTATCTCTACGGCGGTGTCGGTCGCGGTAAATCGATGCTGATGGATTTGTTTTATGCCGCGACGCCGACCACATCGAAACGGCGCGTGCATTTTCACGAATTCATGCTCGATGTTCACGATCGGCTCAAAACCTGGCACGAGCTTTCCGCACGCGAGAAAGTGCAGCAAGGCGGGCGGGCCAATGACGACGATCCGATGCCGTTCATTGCTCGCAAAATCATCCAGGAAGCGCGATTATTGTGCTTCGATGAACTGCAAGTGACCGACATCGCCGACGCCATGGTGCTCACGCGATTGTTCAAAGAATTGTTCACACAAGGCGTGATCGTTGTTGCAACGTCCAACCGGCCGCCGGATGAATTGTACAAAAACGGCTTGAACCGCCAGCGTTTCTTGCCATTCATCGAGCAAGTGAAAGAAAAATTGGAAATTGTTCCGCTGCAAGGTCCGGTCGATTATCGTTACGACCGGTTGCAAGGCGCGCAGACTTATTATTTTCCGGCTAACGAACAAACCAGCTCGGAGTTATCGGCAACCTTCTTCCGCCTGACCGACCGTCATGTCAAAGACCGTGACAAGGTGCCTAGCGAAGAACTGCACGTGCAAGGCCGGACCTTGTTCGTGCCCAAAGCAGCCCGCGGCGTAGCGGTATTCTCGTTTAAGCGGCTGTGCGCCAACCCGCTTGGCACTGCCGATTATCTCGCCATCGCCCGCGCTTATCACACCGTGATCATGGTCGCGATCCCGCAGTTCAATGAGCATAACAGCGACCAGGCCCGGCGCTTTATCCATTTAATCGACGCGCTGTATGAGCACGGCGTCAAATTTCTGTGTTCCGCCGCCGTGCCGCTAGCGGAACTGTACGTCGGCGGCGACATCGGCTTTGAGTTTGAACGCACCGTTTCACGTTTGACGGAAATGCAGTCGGAAGCTTATCTTGTGAGGGGCCACGGCAAAGCCATTATGTAGCGGCGCATGCCAATACACCCAGATAAAAAGAGACTTCGGTAAGCTGTTGCATGGCGCCTAAGCAATCGCCGGTGTAACCGCCAATGCGCTTTTTTAGAACAAGGCTAAACCACATCCACACAGCCGCCACGGGCACAATTCCCCAATACCAGGAGGACGGCAGCCACAGCAACGGTAATAATCCCAATAGAGCGGCCACGGCAAGATGGGTAAGCGGCATGCTGGTCGCGAGAGGTTTGGATTTACCCGAAAACTTCACATAGCGCTGCGTGGCCATCACCATCACGGAACAAAGTCGGCTTAAGCTATGGCCCGCAATCAACAAGACCGGCACCAGCAGCGGCGGAAAATGGTTCAACGCGGCAAATTTCAGCGACAGTACCAGCACAATACCCACCACACCATAGCTGCCGATACGCGAATCCTGCATGATTTGCAACACTTGCTCTTTTTCCCATCCACCGCCAAGACCGTCGATTGCATCGGTCAAACCGTCTTCATGAAACGCGCCGGTAAGCCATATCGTCGCAACCATACTGAGCAGTACCGAAATATCCTGCGGCAACACTGCGTTGGCAAGCGAGTAAACAATGGCTGCAAAAGCGCCTACGATAATGCCCACCAGCGGAAAATACTTGGCTGCCGTGTTCAACTCCTGCTCGTGAAAATCCGGCAATGCCGGTACCGGGATGCGCGTAAAGAAACCGATGGCCAGCAATAAGCCGCGCCATTCTTGCTGGAACCAGGAGCGATTCGGGGAAGGGGAAGGAGAATGCGACGGAGTCGTCATAGGCGATGAGTGTAGCGTCTGCGGTTTTTTTTAGCTAGTGGCAGCGCCACATGTCATTGCTTTGGGATCGTGTGATAAATACCATAGCTCACAGGCAACACTTGCCGCATAATAACCCGGCATTGTTCCAGCCGTTCCATCTATTTTTGGCGATAAAGGAGAAAGTCATGATAGTTCTCAGAAAAAACACGATTTTTCAAGTTTTCCTGATCATTGTTACACTCGGTTATTTTCAGCCCGTCTGGGCGGAAAAGACATCCGGCGAATTCACGGCGCAGCAAACCTGCCCGGCTTATGTATCCAAAAATAAATCGACCAATCCGGATAATGCAAAAATTCTGGCCGGAAGCAAATACGCGATTACCGAAGTGCTGACGGCGAATAATCCCGACTGGTATCGCGTGGTTGTACCTGCGGCCAATCCGCAAGAACGCTGGGTTAATGCCAGTTGCGGCCAGGCCCAACTGAGCGGTGGAGGGGGCGGCGGCGACAATAATGACGGCGGTGGCGGTAGCTGCAATACCGCGGGACAAGGCGATAGCTATGTATTGGCGTTGTCGTGGCAGCCGGCATTCTGTGAAACCAAACCCGATAAAGCAGAATGCAAAATTACCGACCCTAAAGTTTACCAAGCCAAACATTTCACGCTACATGGTTTATGGCCGAACAAAAAAAGTTGCGGCACACATTATGGATTCTGCGGTGATGTCAAAAACCAGAAAAGCAATTTCTGCGATTACCCGGCTGTTCAATTGGATGACGCCCCCCGCACTTCATTAGCGGAAGTGATGCCGAGCGTAACCGCCGGTTCTTGCTTGGAACGGCATGAATGGCACAAGCACGGTACCTGCGCTCAGTGGTCATTGGAAGACTATTTCGATTTGGCAGCCGACTTGACCCGCCAGTTTAACGATGCCGGCATGGCGTATTTCATGAACCGCAGGATCGGACAGCAGGTTCGCACCGATGATTTCATTAATCGCGTAACAGCGGTGCTGGGAACAGCCGCGAAGGACCGGATCAAGCTGAATTGCAACCAAGGCATGCTGGTCGAAATTCAATTGAATCTATCCGCCAGTCTGACCCCTGGTATCGATCTGGAGAAATTATTGCCGGACGCGCCGGTTCAGGGCAAATCGAATTGCGGCGAGACATTCCTGGTTGACGCCATCGGTCAATGACTCAGGTACTAACCGGTCTTTGATGAGGATCATGCGCAAGATTCTTCACGTGTGAGCCTCATCATTCAGGCTGCAAGCATTCCAGAAACTAACCGTGCTCAACTGAAAAAAGCTTAAAATAAGTGTATTCTGAAAAAATCTTCAACCTGTTTAAAGACTTTCAATCATGAATATTCTGATCACAGGCGCAACGGGATTCATTGGTCAGCAATTAGTACGGCGTTTGCAGCGAGGCCACCACATCATCACCGTATTGAGCCGCAATGCCAAGAGAGCGAGCGAAATGCTTGGCGTACCGGCATATGATTGGGATTACGCCACGCAGGATGTCCCTTTTGAGGCAATAAAAGACTGTCAGGTTATCATCAACTTGATGGGCGAGAATTTGGGCGAAGGCCGTTGGACTAAAGCGCGCAAGCACGAGATTTATACCTCGCGTATCCTCAGCACCCGCAAGCTGGTTGCCGCCGCGCCGGACAGTCTGCACACTTTCGTGTGCGGCTCGGCGATCGGTATTTACCCCGGTACCGGCGACGATTGTTACGATGAGTCGTATACCGTGCCGGAACAGCGCAGTTTCATGCAAACGATTTGCCATGATTGGGAACAGGAGGCGGCAAGGATCGAAAGCAACGGTGTGCGCCGGGTCAGCATCCGCACCGGCGTGGTGCTCGGTCACGGCGGCATGCTGCAGAAACTGCTGCCGGTTTTCAAACTGAGTCTTGGCGGCCCTGCCGGCAATGGAAAACAATGGTTGCCTTGGATACACATCGATGACATTGTATCCGTCTACATTGCAGCCGCGCTGGATTCGCGTTATCAAGGTCCGGTCAATGCCGTGGCGCCTAACCCGGTACGTTACCGGGAATTCGCCACGGCGCTGGGTCATGCACTGCAACGTCCGGCTTTTTTCCCGGCACCGGCATTTATTTTGAAATTGGTATTGGGCGAAGCCGCTGCGCTGGCGTTAAACAGCTATCGCGTCACGCCGCGGCGATTGCTGGAAGAATTCGGTTTTCATTTCAAATATAGCGATTTACCGGCGGCTTTGGCGGATTTGCACCGGCCGCATTAATTCCGTTTAGCCGCATATGACGACACCGCTTGCTGTTTTCTGGTTCCGGCGCGATTTGCGCTTGCACGATAATGCCGGACTCGCGCAGGCGCTGGCATCCGGCCATGCGGTGCTGCCGGTTTTCATTTTTGACTCGAACATTCTCAGCGGACTGCCCCAAGACGACGCACGCGTCACGTTTATTTTCGATACGCTGCAAGCGTTGCGCACGCAGCTGGAGCGGGATCACGGCAGCTCACTGGCGCTGTATCACGGCAAGCCGCTGGAAGTTTTCGAACGCATCCTGCATTCGTACCCGGTTGCGGCGGTATACACCAACCATGATTATGAGCCTTATGCGCGAGAACGTGACGACGCCTTACGGCAATGGCTGAAAACACAATCGGTAACATTCCATAGCTTCAAAGACCAGGTAGTGTTCGAAAAGCGCGAAGTCGTGAAAGAAGACGGCGATCCTTATGTGGTGTATACCCCGTACATGCGCAAATGGCGGTCAATGTTGAGTCAAATCGCACTGACGGTCTATCCCAGTGCCGAACGATTATCCGGGCTAGTCAAACAACTGTCATGCTCCAATCTGACGCTGGCGGATATCGGCTTTGTCCGTGCCGCAATCACCGTTCCGCCCTATCAGCTCGGTATCGGCATACTGGAATACTATGCCGCAGACAGGGATTTCCCGGCACGGCAGGGCACGTCGCAATTATCGCCGCATTTGCGTTTCGGCACCGTCAGCATCCGCCAGATTGTGCAGCAAACGCTTGAAATCAGTGACAGTTTTTGCAATGAACTGATCTGGCGGGAGTTTTTCAGTCAAATATTGTGGCATTTCCCGCAAACTGTGCATAAAAGCTTCAAACCGCAATACGATCGCATTCAATGGCGTAACGATGCAACGGAATTTCAGCGCTGGTGCGAGGGCACCACCGGTTATCCATTAGTCGACGCCGGTATGCGCCAGCTCAATGCGACCGGATTAATGCACAACCGCATCCGTATGGTTACCGCCAGCTTTCTGTGCAAGCACCTGCTGATAGACTGGCGCTGGGGTGAGGCTTATTTTGCGCGGAAATTGCTGGATTACGACCTGGCCAGTAATGTCGGCAACTGGCAGTGGGTGGGCGGCTGTGGCGTCGATGCGGCACCCTATTTCAGAATTTTTAATCCAACCACGCAAATTGAGAAGTTCGATCAACAGTTCGACTATATCCAAACCTGGGTACATGACTGGCACACACTCTCTTATCCGGCGCCGATGGTGGATCACGCAGCCGCGCGCACGCGTTGCCTTCATGCTTACCGGGAAGCAGTTAGTTAAGATAGATAGATAACAAATGGTATCTTCGTTTAACAAGCCGAAAACTATCCACGTTGCCGTTGCGGTGTTAAGAACTGACTCAAAATGCTCATTTATTGCATAAACTGCGCCTTTTCACCTGTTCTTGCCTTGTATCGGCTTTCTTGAAAACGTTTCTCAACGGCTTGTTAATAAAAAGTCGAAATAGCCAAAGAAAAAAACGCTGACACAACGTTTATTTAAAACCCGTTATCAGCCATTTTTTCTCCGGCGGCAAAAACTAAACAACCACCGGCTAAAGCCGGTGGGTTTGAGTTACGGACTGAAAGTCCGGATACGCGTCGACTAAACGACGCGTCTTATTCCGGCTCCATTTTAAAATTGTCGTTTGGATTTGGCTCAAAATGATGCTCCAAGTATTGTTTGATCATCTCTTCTGTCATCTGACCTACTGTCACGCAGAAATACCCTCGCGCCCAAAAATGCCTTCCCCAGTACCGCTTCTTCAAGTGAGGAAATTCTTCAAACAGATAGCTCGATGTTCGTCCTTTTAGTCGCCTCATGATCTCACTCGGAGCCATCTCCGGCGGACAACTCACCAGAATACGCACATGATCCTTACTTACTACACCCTGTACAATTCTCATTTCAAATGCTTCACACGTCTGACGAACCAACTCTCGTACTCGTTCTGCTACTTCTCCCTTCAGAATCTTATATCTATACTTCGTTACCCATACAAAATGATATTCAATCTGATAAACCGTATGACTTCCATATCTATAATCCATGCCACACCTCCTGTGTGGCATATTCTCGCAGCTAAAGCTGACCGGCTGAAGCCGGTGGTTTTAACCTTATGATGGACAATAAACTACCACCCACTGAAAGTAGGTGGGTTAGCGCAGCTTGGGTGCAGACGACTAAAGTCGTCTACCCGCACCAAGCTAAACGCGCATGAATCAACACATTTAAAGTCAAAGTCACCGTCTAAAGACGGTGGTTTTTACCAAATTTATGGAAATAAAGCACCGGAGCGATTCATTCAGCAGCGATGGATGAAATTTTGATCCGCTTGGTTGTTTCAAAAATCATCCAGAATATTCATTTGCAATCGATCACTAACTGTTTATTTTATGGGAAGAATCTTCATCAAAATCACAAAAAATTCACAGACCCCGCACCATTTTCTTTGATAAATATACGGTTATCTGATGCATTAACAATTCCATCCTTTTTTTTTTAGTGTTATGCTTAATATGAATAAGTCGTTTTCTTATTCGATTTGAAACCATGTCTCTCTAATTTTAGGAGATCAATAGGTTACATAAGTTGGATGATTTTCTATTACAAGATCTTCTTCTGTAAAAGAAAAGGACATTGCGGAAAAAGATTTTAGGAGATGTGGCTTGTAGCTGATGAAGTTTCAACGTGACATTAAATTTGTTTATAAACATTATTATTTTAGTAACAAAGGAGATTCTCATGAAATACACAATTTTCGCAGCCGTCCTGTTAGCTTTTGTTAGTACAGCCGCATTATCTGGATGTGGCGAACCTAAACCATATAATAAACCGCCAAGCTTATATAAAGATCCTGAATCAGGCGAAAGACTGGGTGCTCCTGCCGGTAGTAAAGATTAATCGGTTGATTGATTATCAAACGGCTCCTGTCAGTTTTCAGGGGCCGTTTTCTATTTAGGGGTATCACTAAATATTCATATTTACGAGCATCCAAACCTTCGATTGCTTAATCCGTCTCACCCCGGCTTGTTTAAGATACTGAATTTATACAAGCTCCCTTAAGATTATTCAACGTTTAACATTTCACTAGATGTTCAATTTATGAAAGATAAAATTGGGTAAATGCTGAATAATCAACATAATCAACCTCCATTTTGGTGGCGCGTACACGACCGGTTGGCCACGTTTAACCCCATCCACAATGTTTTTTGCAATTGCTTCGACAGAGGCTAATTTAGCGCCTTGAGCTTTCAAGTGCGCAGTCATCGGTGTGTCTGTCGGCCCCGGTTTAACCAGAACAACCTTGACACCGGTTCCCGCGAAGCGGTGTTGCAGGCCTTGCGCGTATCGCGTCACCAAGCCTTTGGCCGAACCATAAACATAATTGGACTTGCGCCCTCTGTCACCAGCCACCGACCCTACCAGTACCAAGGTACCGGAATCAGCCTTTGCCATATGCTTCGCAAACGCTTCGGCGAAAAGCAGCGGAGAAATTCCATTGATTTCCAACGCCTCCCGGCACGCCTGCAAATCATTCTGGCAAGCATCTTGTTCCGGCAGAGAACCATGCGCAATCAAAACAATATCAACGGCTTGCTGCTTAGCAATCTCGTCAACCGCCGTTTGAATGGCGGCCGTATCGAGAAAATCCAGTTGTGTCACGTGAATATCCGCTTCGGGACTGCGCGCACCGATATCGGCAGCAACACGTTTAATCCGGTCGGCATCCCGTCCGATCAAAGTCAGGTCCACCGGTTGATCTTGCGCCCACAGTCTGACGCAGTGCTCGGCGATCGCCGACGTAGCACCGACGATGACAATCCGTTGCTTGTTGTTCATTTCATGCTCCCATTAAACGGCGTGACAATCCCGAGCTGATACCGGGATCACGATACTTCAAAAATTCATGTAATCGCGGATAACCCGCTTCAAACAAATCCCGGGGCATGCGGGCATCCTTGGCCGGATAAATCCTGCCCCCCGCTTCCCGCACAATGGCATCCATGCGTTCAAACAGCTTAAGCGTTTTCGCGCTCTTATTTGGGAAATCCAGCGCCAGAGTAACACCGGGGCGTGGAAAACTCATCATCCCAACCGGCTGTCTATTGCCGAAAGTCTTTAGAACGGCGAGAAAAGACCCTTCACCGGATTTGGCGATTTCACCCAGCATGGCTCGGGTCGCATCTTGCCCGGCTTCTCGTGGAACCACACTTTGGTACTGAAAGAACCCTTTCGGACCATACATCCGGTTCCATTCAAGAAGATTATCCAGTGGATAAAAGAAAGACTCGTAATGGACAATGGCTGATCCTGCCTTCGACTTCTTGAGATTGTAGTATGCCGCGTTGAATGGCCGCAGCGATAAGCTGTTTACCAGCGAAATAGGCGGCACGAAAGGCATGACCAGTTGCCGTTTTTTGGGTTCCGGCCGTTGCTCGCTATCCGAAAAATTGCCTCGCATGAAAAGCCCCCGGTTGCCGTTGCCGGAGACACAGTCGATCCAGGAAACGGTGTGCTCCCAGTCAACCTCGGAGCCATCCGCGAGTTGGAAAAATTCATCCAAATCACCATAGGGAATCGTTTCGGTCTGCAACCACGGACTCGCAACCCGGCGCAATTGAATCTCCGCTTCCACGATTATGCCCGTCAACCCCAATCCGCCAACAGTTGCAGCAAACCAATCCGGTTGAGTATGGGGGCCGCATTCGATTATTTCACCATCGGTACGAATCAATTTGATTCTCTGAACATGATCACCGAACGAACCAAGAAGATGGTGATTCTTGCCGTGTACATCGTTGGCGATCGCGCCGCCAACTGTCACGAGCTGTGTGCCCGGCGTAACAGGCAGAATCCAGCCTCGCGGAATCACCAGCCGCTGGATATCTCGCAACAATACACCGGCCTCGCAAACCAGCCTTCCGGTTTTATCATCGAAAGCAATGAAGTGATCCAGGCCGGTAGTAAGCCAAAGCACGCCATCTGGATTAAGGCAAGCGTCGCCGTAACTTCGCCCCATGCCATGAGCCAACCCTGAAGGATATTCACGGGAAACGATACTCTTTACCCTCCCCGGATCATTAAGCACAACAACTCGATGAAGAGGTGCACTGAGACGGCCCCAGGAGGAAACTGTTCTCACGACTCCCCCTTATCGCGGAAGACAAACCGCTTGTCGAGATGGTATTTAGTCAAATAGCCGATAGCCAAACCGATGACACCCCCCAAATAACGCATCTCTTTTGTTCCAAAAAGATAGTGAAAGCCAAACTCAAACCCCCAGAAAATTAAGGTTGTAGCCACCCCCATTAGCACATAGAGCGTGAAAACTTGACCGTCATGCGCCACGCTACGGGCACGAAAGTTGAAAATATACCGCTTATCGAGAACATACTTCACCACTAACCCGACCCCGGTTCCTATCGCCACCGATAGCAAGACATCATACGCTCCCGAGTACACGCGAATGAAAAAATCCTGGGCGCCAATATTCGCTGCTGTCGCGATTAGCGCAAGAATTGCATAGGTTATTGCCAGTTTCATCAAGTAAGATTTTAATTAAACTGCAAGAGCTTGCAGGTATAAGTGTATGGGGAAAAACTTGCAAAAAACCTTATTTTATTACAATTGCTATCCTAATACTTTGAGTATTAATAAAAATACTGCAATAATCATGATCATTGACAATAAAGAATGATATTACCTCCAGCAATAACATCTGGACCCAAAAGCGTATACCTATGAACGATACCAAACAGACTTACACGTTTTCTCAGCAGATGATCGGTGTAATTAAACTCATGCGGCCGAAGCAGTGGATAAAAAATAGCTTTGTTCTAGCCCCACTCTTGTTTACCGGTGAATTTCTTAATCCCGAAGCCGTGCAACAGGCCTTGCTGGCAACGTTGCTTTTCTGTTTGGCTTCTTCAGCAACTTATATTATCAATGATATACATGATATCGAGCATGACCGCCGTCACCCGAAAAAATCCAAAACACGTCCCTTGGCAACCGGTATTGTAACCATTCCCGCGGCACTATTGACACTGGGCGTGTTATACGCAACATTAATCTGGGGATGGTTTTACTTCTCAAACGTGGTATGGGTGATCATAGCTTATCTCATCCTCAATCTGGCCTATACGTTTATACTATTGACTCGGCACAATAATACTTGAAATTTATGAATCGCCCCCCATCTTGTTGAAATGGAAAAAGACGACGCAAGATATTCGACGCTGGAGCAACTGCATGAACGGCGCAAGCAAGTGGTGCGGTTGCATCGCAAGGGCTACGGCGTGATGCAAATTGTTGAGCTCAGTGGGCTTTCGTATCCGACAGTTCGGTTTGCGATAGATCGGTATGAAGAAGGCGGATTTTCCGCCCTGAAGCCAGGGATGCGAGGCAAGCGTACTGGTCAAGGGCGGTCACTGACAGAGGAGCAGGAACAAGCCATCCGCAAGATCATTTGTGACAAGCGTCCGGAGCAACTGAAGATGGAATTTGCGCTGTGGAATCGGGCGGCGGTCATGCAACTGATAGAGCGGGAGTACAGCATCAAGCTGTCGGTGCGCGGCGTAGGCAACTATCTGTCACGTTGGGGTTTCACTCCCCAGAAGCCGATCAAGAAGGCCTATGAGCAGCGGCCTGAAGCCGTACAAGCCTGGCTCAACGAGCAATACCCGGAAATTGAGAAGCGCGCCAAGGCGGAAGGCGGCGAGATTCACTGGGGCGATGAAACCGCCTTGGTCAATACCGATGTGCGCGGTCGTTGCTATGCTCCGGCAGGCAAGACGCCAGTCACCTACGCGGCTGGTGGTACGCGACAGAAGCTATCGATGATTGCCGCAGTGACGAATCAGGGCAAAACACGCTGGATGATTATCGACGAGGCCTTCAACGCCGACAGGCTGATCGAATTCCTCGAAGCGCTGATCAAGGATGCCGGGAAGAAGGTATTCTTGATTCTCGACAATCTGCGGGTTCATCACAGCAAACAGGTCAAGGCATGGGTCGCTGAACGACAAGACAAAATCGAGCTGTTCTACCTGCCCAGCTATAGCCCGGAACTGAATCCGGAGGAACGCCTCAATGCCGACCTCAAGCATGCCATCGGGACGAAAGTGCCGGTGCGCACCAAGGCCAAACTCAAACTCGCTGCCACCGAACACATGGTTAAACTTGAACAATCACCCGAACGGGTCAAAAGCTTCTTTCAAGATCCGAGGGTCAAATATGCCGCTTGAAACTTCAAACTTCATCTGGCCGGATCAATAAAATATCAGCCGGTATTGGATATTTTTACGATCGCCATCGGTTTCGTGCTCAGAGTTTACGCCGGCGCCACGGCCTTGTCGGTGCCGGTTTCAGACTGGATGTTTATTACCACCCTCAGTTTGGCGCTTTATCTGGCTGCGGTCAAACGCCGCCAAGAATTGAGCCAGATTGGTGTGAAAAGCCGCAAGGTTCTGGAGAAATACTCGGTATCGCTCGTCGATCGGTATGCCGAGATCTCTGCAACCAGTGCATTGATTTTTTATAGCATGTTTGTAATGTCAGCCAAATCCCAACTGGTTATCACTGTACCTTTGGTAATGTTCGGCATGTTCCGCTATTGGTACATCGTCGAAAAATTTGAAGGTGGTGAATCACCCACTGATGCATTATTGAGTGATTGGCAATTACTGCTGACGGTAGCCCTTTGGGTTGCTGCATGTGGTTGGGTGCTTTGGCCGGTTCAAGGATGATCATGGATTTCTCTTATGCATTAACCCCCTTTCTCGCTTGGCTAACAGCCGGCGTCATGAAATTTATTATCAACAGTGTCAAGGCAAAACAACTGGCATTCGGCCAAATCGGTTATGGCGGCTTGCCAAGTAATCATAGCGCCATTGTCAGCAGCATGGCCGCTCTCATTGCTTTAAAGGAAGGCATCGATCACCCCGCTTTTGGCGTAGCTTTAACACTGGCATTCATTGTCATGCTGGACGCCAATAGTCTGCGCCGCCAGGTTGGAAAGCATGCCGCAATTATCAACAAGCTGGCGATCACCATGCCGGATCGTCCAACCTTGCGAGAGCGCATGGGTCACACCCGCATCGAAATCGCTGCGGGCGTTTTGGTGGGTATTGCGGTAGCAGCTTTTGTTACCGCCATCCTAAGTTAATTCGAGGCTGAAGGAAAATCGGCTCTTCACATTTTCGACATCAACTTTCAACACGATTCCTTGTCAGCGAATCGATAAGAAAACAAAACATACTGCCAGGAACGGCTCAAATTAAAAGATTCGGCGGCACTTTAACATTGCTTACTCGAAATCCAGGAAACCTACGAAATGAAATCTGACAAACTTGCATTCCGGTTCTTAATTGCAATCCTCATGTTTGCAATTGCTGGCGCAGCTTCCATGAATATGACGTACTTCTGGTACGATGAGCACATGTACATTTCGGCCAGTGTCCTTGTTTCAAAAGGTTATGTACTCTACAAGGACTTTGCATACTTGCAGATGCCTTATCTCCCGTTACTCTATGGAAGTCTTTTCAAGATTCTCGACATAGAATCGCATTATTTTTTGATAGGCAAGCTAATCAGCCTTTTTTTTCTTGCGCTATCATCCTTATTTTTGTATTTGTTATCGCGCCGGATCTTGCATGACGGATTTCTTTCCTTAGGTATCGTTATACTCTTTTTATTAAACTTTAGTATTCTCAGTTCAGCCGCACTGGCAACTAATTTCATCATGCCAGTGGCGTTTTCGATAATCAGTTTTTACCTATTTTATATTTCGTTTTTCGAGAATCAGATCAAGCTGCTTGGGATCATGTTTGCGGGCATCTGTCTCGCCCTTGCGATAGGAACAAAACTCACTTTCGCCACACTCACCGCTCCATTCGCACTGATGATTATTTGCTTCATGATAGGGAACAAAAATTCATCTAAAGATTACAGAAAAAGTATTTTGTGTATTCTTTTTTATCTAACAGGAATTATCATTGGCTTACTCCCCGTTCTGCTATTCATTTCCGATCTTGAGTCCTTCATCTTTAACAATCTCGGATTTCATAATTTCAATACCCAATGGCGGCAGATAACTGATTTTGATGGACCAATGTCCTTATATTCAAAACTGCAATTTGCTTACAGGCACTTGTTCAAAACAGATAATTTGCTTCTTCTGCTGGCTATTTCTCTTGGATTTGGGCTATTGATCAAGAACTTTCAATCATTTAAAGATATCTACAAACAACTGCCTGCGGGAACATCGCTAACTTTCTTTCTGGTTCTTATCGCGATTCTAACTGCGTTGACTCCAACACCTACTTGGTCACATTACTATTCAATTCCCATAAGTTTTCTATTTATTCTACTCATCTTTTCCTTAGCATCCGATTCTGAAGAAAAATTAAGAATAAATAAGCAACTGATTGTTATATTTATATTAGCATCCACTGTTTACAATGGACCAAGCTTATTAACATTCATTTCACGTTCAGCGCATCAAGAATCCTGGGTAGGTCTCAGATTACATACCATCTCCAAGGAGATGCGGCTTGCGCTTACAGAAAATGACATTTCTACTGATCGCAAGATTGCTTCTTTGTCTCCCATTTATGCCTTGGAATCAAATCTTCCGGTTTACCCTGAGTTCTCAACCGGTCCGTTTCTTTATAGAATCGGTAATCTCCTCACCGCTGAGCAACGTAAGCACTTTGTTGGAACCTCGACAAATAATCTCGATGATCTGTTTTCTCAAGCCCCGCCAGCAGCAATTATCATCGGTTCCGGTGAAGACGGAGATTTAACCGATTTAAATAAACCCCTGATCGAATACGCGATAGCCAATAACTACAGAAAAATACCGATCACCGGATTCGGCGGCGAATTTTATATCATGCCTTGAAACCAATTTGACTTATGCATCTGTAATTTAAGAAGGAGAAGTTTCCAGTAATTGCGGCGCCACATTTTTTCCAGGCGCCAATTTGATGAGATTATCAACTACAACGCGATCACCTGTTTTTAATCCATCCATAATGATCCAGTCCTTACCGATCCAATCTCCCGCGATTACCGGTCTCTGTACGATGGTATTTTTCTCATCGATCACATAAACATACCGACCAAAATCAGAAGTCAATACCGCGACCTGCGGCACCACGAAAACTGTTCTGGATTCCCTCGCAATCACGCGTACCCGTACAAATTGGCCGGGTAGAATGCGCTGATCGGCATTCTCAAAAGTAGCGCGCAATTGTTGTGTGCCCAGCAAAGGATCAATTTTACTGGCGGCAAAATTAATTTCGCCTTCCTGTTGATATTCCGAACCATCCGGCAAAATTAAGATAACTTTCTGAACATTATTGGGTTGCAAATGGCCGCCGAATTTCGTTAACTCATTATCCGAGAAACTGAATCGCACCCAGATCGGAGACAGCTGCGCCAATGTCGTTAACACGCTGCTATTGGCCGACACCAATGCACCTTCCGAGAAAAGCGACCGCCCCGTCACGCCATGGATAGGCGCTTTGACTGTGGTGTAAGACAAATTGAGCTGCGCTTGCTGAACACGAACTTTTGCCGCTTGCAAGCCAGCTACCGCTATCGCCAAATCCGCCGTTGCCAAATCATAAGCTCGCTGACTGACAAAGTTCTGCGCCAATAATTGCCGTTGGCGTTGTTCATCGCTTCTCGCTCGCATCACACGCACATCCTGCTCACGGAATTCCGCTTTAGCCTCAGCCAAAGCATTTTCGAAAGGCTCCGGATCGATCAGATACAATGCTTGACCGGCTTCGACTTCAGTACCTTCCGCGTACAGGCGTTTGAGGACAATCCCGCTGACTCGAGGACGAATTTCCACTTCTTTCGCGCCCTCCGCTTGTGCGATTGTTTCGAGACTCACCGGTATATCAACCGGTTGTGCTGTGATATAAGTAACCGATATCGCAGAATCCGGGCGTGCCGATGGCTGACCGGAGTCACTGGCATTGCAAGCGATCAACAAGAAACTGATTAAGCAGCACCCCAAAGAAGTCAAATAGCGCTTCGGAATTAATTTGGCGATACGTACACATTGCAGGTGAATTCCTGCAATCAAAAGATAATGATTCGTCACACGAAAATTTTCTTCAAGAATTTAAAATTAACATCGATTCGATAATGGAAAACCACAAAAGCATAATAGGGTTCTGTATAATAACTGATGACAATAGCGTGATGGATAATGAAGTATTGCACATGTGAAGAAAAGATATTCCTCGTAATTCTACCTGCCTGCAAATACACTGCTACACGAATTTTATTCTTTCAGAACTGTCCCAGGCAGTAAATTCCGGCTATTGGAATTGACAACTAAGTTAAAAATAATTGCACAACCTGATTATTATTTATTTTTTGTGATTAGATTAATTCTAAAGGTGCGTTGATATGCCTACCCATATATTTTTTGCCCTATTGACTTCCTTTCTCATGTCAGCGGCAATGACCGCGCAAGCATCGCTGAAGTTGCCCAGCACGGTAAAAGTTGATCGAGCCGCATTAACCTTCGAAGAACCGTGCGACCCGATTATTTCACCCGCTTGGCGCGAAGCGCAAGAAATCGAAGGTGTGAAAATTGAAGCATCCCCCGGTTGCAGCCCTGATAATCCCGCGTGGATCGCAGCGGCGGTCAAGGGCACTAATAATATTTCGATGGATACCCTGATGAAAACCGGCTTGTCGCCGGATGCCATCATTAAAACCGATGATCTGGACGGCGATGGCGATCCTGACCGGATCATTATCAAACTGGAAATTATGGAATTAAACGGCAAATCGCCCGACTTTCCAGGACTGGTGCCGACATTCGACATCGCACCCGGAATACAACCGGGTGCATGGGTATTCGCTCCGAAAACCAGCGGTATGTCGACCGAGAATTTTGAAAGCGTACGCGCCAATCCGCTGTTGAGACTGCCATCCCCGGTCATCCGGGTTGAAGTCGGCGATATTGTGCAAATCGTACTGGAAAACACGCATTACTTCCCTCATAGCATTCATTTGCACGGTGTCGACCATCCATTTTCCCACGGCGAGCATGGCGGCCAAGACGGTGTGCCGCAAACCAGCGAAGTTGAATTGATGCCCGGCGAGCGCCGGATTTATCAGTTCCAGGCGCGCCAGCCGGGAACCATGTTCTATCACTGCCACGTGCAAACGCATACCCACTTGGCAATGGGGCTGGCCGGTATGATCGTTATTGAAGAAAACCGGCCGAATAACTGGCTGCAAACTTTGAACATCGGTGCCGGTCATGTGCGCCACCCATCCGTCGCGGTTAAAGAGCAATACGATCAGGAATACGATCTGCATTATCACGCAATGGATAAAGAACTGGGCGAAATCATCCAGAAATACAACGATCCCCGGCTGATCGCCCGCGATATGAATCAACGCTATGACATTACCGACGCCAGTGAAGATTACTATACGCTGAACGGTTTATCGTTCCCTTACACGCTCAGGGAATCGCTGATCATCGTGGAGCAGGATCAAAAAATCAAGCTGCGGATGTTGAATAGCGGTGGTGAACTGATCGCCGTCCATACCCATGGCCATCATGCCACGATCACGCATTATGACGGCGTGGAACATAATCCGATTGCGCAGATCATGCGCGATGTCTTTGACATGGCACCAGCGCAACGCCTCGATCTGAAGCTGGAAACCATTGATGACGGCAAACATAGCTATGGCGAAGGTGATTGGCTAATTCACGATCACCGTGAAAAAGGCATTACCACCAACGGCATGGCCGAAGGCGGCAGTATGAGTTCGATCGTTTATAAATCCTATTTGAACGGTAACGGCTTACCCAAAGTCAGTCATTTCGGCATCGACTTAAGCGAATATTTCACCAAGGAATATTATCAAAGACGCTATCCGATCTGGCAGGACCTTGACGATTGGGCAAGCCTTGGATCACCGGGTGAACGTGAAGGATTGATGCCTGCGACGCAAACCTCACTGATCTACGCATTGATCGGTTTACTGGCAGGATTGCTGATCTACCTGATTTTCGCCAAACGGGAACAAATCAAACTAAGCACGGTAGCAGCCGTTTCACGTTTAAGAAGCCCTAAAGGGGGTAATCAATAATGGTTAAGACAACGACTATCACTTTCTTGCTTGCCGGTTTTTTTGCCTTGAGTGCGAACGTCCATGCACAGCAACCGGCAAAACCCAGCGAGCACGATCATGCGCAACATGATCATAGCGATCAAAAAACAACCAAGCAGGATGCGCATGACCACAGCGGTCACGACATGAGCAAGGACAGCGGCGTCGCGGTCGACCATTCGAAAATGGATCACAGCGACCATGCGCACGATCATGACGTCGATCACAGCACACACGGCGTGCAAGCAACGGAACACGGCGATATGCAACACCATCACCACATGGATCACGACCATATGATGGATCACGAAGGCACGATGATCATGGGGCAAAACCTGGATCAATTACCCAGCAGTTGCCGCAGCATTTCCGAAGAAGTGGAAATTACCGTCCGGGCCGGCAGAAAATATTCCGCAAAATTTCCCGGAACCGCTTTCGCTTTTGATCAGCAAGAATGGCATGTCAAGCCTTGCGCCAAAGTCACATTTCATTTCATCAACGAAGATAACATCCGTCATCAATTCATGATGCACGGCTTGCCGAAGTATCTCTATAAATATGGAATGTTCCACCTGGAAGTAACCGGTCCGAAAACGGTATCCGGCACGATCATTGTTCCCGGCGGAGACGACACCTACCTTGTTCACTGCGATATTTCCCATCACATGGAAAAAGGTATGAAAGCACAACTGGTCGTTGGAAAAGGTGGCGCCGATATACCGGGTATCCCTGGATTGACGCATCACAATATCAACGATACTTACGAAGCGGAAAATTTGCCGAAGCTCTCGGATAAAGCCGATCAAAGCAAAATGGTCAGACAAATCACACAGTTCACTACCGATAATCTGCAAACGTATGGCATGATGCTGGCCGGTCTGCTGCTGGGATTATTCTGCGTTCCGTTGATCCGTAAAATCCCGTTGCGCCGCAACAAAGAAAATAAATCGTAAACAAAAATTACTGGATTTATTTGAACAACGGCCGGTTGTAATGTTGCAACCGGCCGTTGTTTTTTGGAGTCATTGAAGATACCAGTACCAAACAAAAAACCTCGCTGCCATAGGCCGCGAGGTTTTTTAATGACTGGCAACTTAATAAAAATTAACTTTTTCTCATCCGTCGTCCGGCAAAACCGATGATGCTCAAGCCCGCCAGCAACATGGCATAAGTTTCTGGTTCCGGAACCGGCGCGCTATATTCGACGATATAAGCAATTCCAGCGTCCGGCCGATCGTTCCAAAGTCCGCCGCCCCACGGGTTGTTATAAACCGCAAAATCTTCGTTACCGACGTTGTTCGGCTCTCCAGGGCCCCAATTGGTATAAGTCAGCAAATCGCCTGCTTCCGGGCCGCTCGCCCAACGCCATTCGCCCTCCACCGCTGCATCGCTGGCGCCCAACCAAGCAGCGCCGCCGCCCGTGAGTCCGTGCACGAAAGCATTTTCATCAGCCGATGTGATAGTAACCAGATGCCCGCCCAACCCTAAATGCGTGCGCGTCGAAGCTTCTGCCACCGCATCGCCAAAACTAAGCGGTGTTGACACCAATTCGTACCAATGACCGTTTCCAGCCCATTGCACCGGCGCTGCAACGACACCGGTCGCCGAAAGTAATCCCAATGACAAAATAACTGTTTTTAGTTTCATTTTAACTCCCGATTTCTTAAATCATGATTCATCAGATCAATTGCAGATCCATCAATATTTCATTGATCTCAAAGCAAAGCCCACTCACTCAAAATCTCGTTAATATTCGAAGAATCTCTTCGTCTTATTGATATTGATAACTCACACCTATGGAAAAATAAGCTTTTCTCCATATAACCAGAAGTTTAACTTTTAACCAATCATCCTGGCTATCCATTTGTCCTAAGAAAATACTAACTTTGTCCTATTTTTAAAATTAATTTTTCAGCTTGGAAGACGAATATGCTGAAATATTATTCAGGTCAATCAATCGACTGATCCGATTTCCTTAAAGCGATTCGACAACTACCGGTATTTAACCTGCGACCATTCAACTGCCGTCGTTTCCAGCAAATCATGCCGCGCCAGGCGGTATTTCAGATTCAATTCGGACGCCACTTTGTCGGCGGATGATGATGCGCGTGCCTTCGTCCTGAAACAAATTATGATGGATAATAAGTTAGGAAATGACAAGGAATTCGCACCTTGACAGATACATCAACACTAAAAACGAGTCCGGCATCCCTATAAAGTAGATCAATGAAGAATGAGAAAACGCCCAGTCGATCTCACGGAACTCTGGCAAAACGCTTTGATGGAATTGAAAAATGTCTCCGGATTTTGAGAAAATTCGAGCTTCACCCCGAATGACCGCGCTCCTGATAAACTAACGAGCATATTCAAGAACAAGGGATCAGAAACCAGAGGAACTCTGGTAAAAGCCTTGCACAAAAACATAAGGCTCGCCTACAGAAACAACACAATTAGCACCAAACCATACCAGTACTTCTCCACCATACTCACGGAAGTGAAATACAATGGAGTGTAAAGAATAGAGCAAATAGCGTTTTCCCATCCAAGCACAAGGAACGCAGCATACACACATGCGCGCAAGCGATAAGCGAACCGCCTGCAAAAAGGCCGTTCCCAAAAGAACAGCCTTTTTGCGTTCCAGAATCAGCTATAGGCTAAGAGAAAGATTCTGATTGGCCGCAAGAGCAACTGACCACAGCATCCTTCCGGCGAAGCCTTCCAAATGCGCTAGCGCCCCACAAAGCAGCAAGCCCCGCGCCAAACAGAGCGACCTGCGACGGCTCGGGAACGGGAGAAGTCACGCTCTCCGCCGTCATGGAAAATTCATTCGGCCTCACATTGACGACGCCATAATCCACCCCAGGGGTACCCGACAGCATAAACAGGCTGGAACCAGTACTGTAAATCCCGGTTACAATTTGAGTAAGTTCAGAGGCGGAAGTATCTCCGTCAAGGGAAAAAGTATCACCCGATCCCTTACGCATAAAAACCGCGCTCCACCCATCTTTTCCATCGATAGTGTCGGCTGGATCAATGCCCAGAACCACACGAAGCATGTCATCGCTGCTGGGAGCGCCAGTTAACGTAACATTGTCATAAGCTTCAATAGTCATCGAGGTCACGGACAGTTCTTCCCCGCCCACATTGATGCTGCCGCTAATGCCGGACGTCACGGACTGAAGAATGGACGGAGCAGGATTGACATCCATCTCATCTATATTGCCAGCGACTGCAAGAGAAGCGGGCGTTCCGATAAGCCCATAATCCACACCAAAAGCAGTTTGCACCGGACCGGCTGCATCTAGAGTAAAGGTATAGGTCGGCGCAGCAACAGCACCAGTTGCCGAAAGTAATCCCAGCGATAACAAAATCGTTTTTAGTTTCATTCTAACTCTCAATTTTAATGACATGATTGATCGAACCAGGTATCGCGTACATCGACATTGCAGAGATTTCAGACTAAACCAACATACCCGGCATTCTGGCAAAATTTGCAAAACCCTTTGACTGATTACTGCTCATAATCGATCCGTCGATAGAAAAAGGAAAAAAACCTTCCTCCATATAGCCAGAATTTTACCTTATGACTAACCAAGCTGGCTATCGATTTGCCCTAAAAAAATACTAAATTTATCCTACTCTTATTCTTGCCACCTCTTTGAAAGGTAGCTACATGGAAACTTTTCCGGATCAATCAAACCGCTGATCCTAATTCCTTGCTTCTATCCAGCGGTCTCTTAGTCGGCTTAGTCGGTGATGATAGGCACCATGATCATTCGCTTCTTCCTCCGATGCGAATGCTCCACTTTTCTACAAATAATATCGCAAGTAGCAAATCTGCACTTAAATTGCCGGTTTGTTCATAGCACTTCCCGAAGAATTCGAAGCATTTCACGACTCGTTAACCTTCAAACCTTAAACCGCACCTGCACATCACCAATCACGGACCAGGTTGCAACGGCCTGTCTCAGTTCCTGTACTAAGGCCGCTGCCTGATCGATGTTTTGCAAGATGGTGATCGGCAGATCGATGACCACATCGATCCGTCCGCTTAGGTAGTGCAGCGTCACTGCTTCGACAGACACCTCCGGTAATCGCGGCCAGCGTTGTTTGAGTTCCTTGATAACTTGT
This sequence comes from Nitrosomonas sp. sh817, assembly GCF_030908545.1. NCBI lineage: Bacteria > Pseudomonadati > Pseudomonadota > Betaproteobacteria > Nitrosomonadales > Nitrosomonadaceae > Nitrosomonas > Nitrosomonas domestica. The sequence continues at coordinate 2,578,944 of NZ_CP133083.1, forward strand.
TCGCGTGGCGGCAAATCGCTGCTGGGCGAGCTGGCTTCGTCGTTCTCCGGATCGATATGAATGGTCACGTCGGTGACTTCATCGATTTGCTCAAGTAACCGCTGGCGCACGGCATCGGCGATCTGATGACCTTCCGACACGCTTAAGCGGGGATCGACCTGGATATGCACGTCGACAAACGCATTACCGGCGCTTTTGCGCGTACGCAGGGTGTGGGCTGAGCGCACACCGTTGACGGCATGAATATGATCGCGGATCGCGGATACCTTATCGGGTTCGAGCGCGCTATCGATCAATTCCTGCGTGCTTGAGCGCACCAGATCAAAGCCAATCTTGGCGATCATCGCCGCCACGATAACCGCCGCTACCGCATCGAGATACGCATGCCCGAGCATGACACCGGCAATCCCGATCAGTACCACAATCGACGAGAATGCATCGGAGCGGCTGTGCCAGGCATTCGCCATCAGCATTTCCGAACGCAAACGGCGCGCGGCGGCCATGGTATAGCGGTAAATCCATTCCTTCGAGACGATCGACACCACAGCAACCAGTGCGGCAACCACGCTGAACTCCAATAAAACATCAGGTTCGTTGAGCCGTTGCACCGCGCTGTAGGCGATGCCGATGCCGATGCCGGTCAGCACCAAGCCAAGACTGACCGTTGCGACCGTTTCAATCCTGCCGTGACCGTACGGATGCGTTTCATCGGCGGCTTGATGCGAGTGCCTGGCGGCGTAGAGCACCATGAAATCTGTCAACAAATCCGAAAACGAGTGAATGCCATCGGCGATCAACGCTTGCGAATTGGCTAACCAGCCCACCAGAATTTTGGCGACACCCAACACAAAATCGAGCACCGATCCGATCAGCGTCACCTTGCGCACATCGCGGTAGCGTTGCTGTTGGCTGGCGATTTCTTGCGAAGTATTCATCGTGCGTACCCTATCGAAACGATCACACCAACGGCCGGTTCCCGGCCATGACTCAGAGCAACTATTTATCCAGCCTTGACGGCAGCCGCCGGTGCTCGGTTTTCGGATGTTGCGTCAATTGGCAAGCACGGCGGAAAGTCAATAACGTTTTCTGCGCATGCCCAAGAACGGTATCGGATGAGTAGCCATGCGCATGCGCCAGTTCTATATTTCCCGCCGGTAAACCGGTCAGCAATTCCAGCCCTTGCGTGACATGTTCCATGGTGTAAATGGCAAACAATCCTTGTTTGACCGCTTCGACCACGGCGTGATCCAGCATCAAGTGCTGACGGTTTTGATAAGGGATCAGCACGCCCTGCTCGCCGGTCAACCCGCGTTTCTCGCACAATTTGAAAAACCCTTCGATCTTATCGTTGATGCCGCCCACCGGCAGCACTTCACCGAATTGATTCAACGCGCCTGTCACCGCAATACCCTGCCTCAGCGGCACATCCGCCAGCGACGACAGTAATGCATAAAGTTCCGCGCACGAAGCCGAGTCGCCTTCAACGCTGGTATATTCCTGCTCGAACACAATCGATGCGCTGAGCGCCAGCGGTGCAATATGCGCAAATAAACCGGTCAGGTAATTTTGCAGAATCAGCATGCCTTTATCGTGGATCGGCCCGGACATGTCGACTTCGCGAGCGATATTGAGCACACCGTCTTCACCGGCAAAGGTGCGCGCCGTCACCCGCACCGGCGTGCCGAAACTGTGATCACCCAAGTCGATTTGCGTCAATGCATTCAACTGGCCGGTTTCCTCACCGGTTAATGCAATCGCGATTTCATCCTCGAGAATCGCTTCCTGCAAGCGCAAGTCCGGATAATTATGACGCAGCCGGCGAGCCTGCAGCGCTGCCGAAATATCCGCCACTTCCACCAAGCGGCCACGACGGGCGTTACATATCGCCGCGCTTTCCAGAATCAGCATTTCAATGCGGGCGAAAATCGCGCTCTGGCGTTTTTGATCTTCCACTTCCCGGTGCGATTCTTCAAGCAGACGGGCAACCGCAGTAGCGGAGAAATGCGGTAATTTAGCGGCTTCGCAGGCATGCGAAACAAAAACTGCCGATGCCAGATAAGTATCCCGGCTGGCAACAAAACTATCGGCAAAATCCACTTTCACCCGGAAGCGGCGCATAAATTCGGGATCGATTTCCTGTAAATCGTAGTATTGGTCACGCGATCCGATTAGAACAATTTTGACGTTTACGTCGACCGCTTCGGGCTCGAGCGATGCCGGTGCATTGGCAGCCCAGGCCGATCCCGGTTCTTCGATTTGCAACCGTTTACTGCGCAGGAATCGCCGCAACTTCACCCACAACGGACCGTCCGTCAACAAATCATTCAGATGCAACATCAAGAAACCACCGTGCGCTTTTAACAGATTACCCACACGAATCCGCATGAAATCGGTCTTCAGCTTTCCATTCTCGAATTGATAATCGATGCTGCCAAATAAGGCATAAGCGGAAGGATTGTCTTCGATAAGAACCGGCGCGCCGCGCTCATCCGCATTGTCCACGACCAGATTGATTTGATAACGCGAAAATATCTGACTTAATTCCGCTTGCCGTTTCTCTTCATCGCCCGGATCGGTTTCGAACAACGCCAGGTTGGCGAGAATATCGGTTTCCATCTGCTCGAAATAGGCTTTCAACCGGTCTTGCTGCTTGAGCGGTTTGTGCAAACCATTTTGCACTTTCTTTAATGCCTGGCTAACAACCGGTTGCACGATGCGCTGCCGCAACGAAGCCAGCGCCTGGTCTTTTTCTTTCTCAATGCGTTTGAAGTCTTCAAAGTACTGCAGAATCGCGTCCCGCAGCGCCTGCTCGGATTGCTCGATCGCGCTCCGCCGCGCCTTTGGTAGCTTCAACAAATTCTCCGCCGTCAATATCTCGCCTTTTTCGTCCAGCAAAGTGAAAACGATTTGCTCATCTTCACGGTGTATCGCAAAGTGCAGCGATTCGGCGAATTTATCCAGCTTGTTATAGGCCTGGCCTGTTTCGGTTTTGAATTGTTTTTCGGCGCGTTCACTTTTAAGTTTGAAATTCTGTCCGCTCAAGCACTGTATGATTTCCGCCGGTAGTGACTTGGCCAGTTGCAGCAGCGATTGCCGTAACACACGCCCTTGCCCCGCGGGTAATCGCACCGCCTGCGGTTTGTCCGGCGCGACAAAGTTGTACAGATAACATAAATCCGGCGGCACGGGCAGATTTGCCGCTGCCGTTCGCATCGCCTGATGCAATAAGGAAGATCGCCCCGATCCTTCTTCGCCGAGTACGAATAAGTGGTAATCCGGTTGCATCATGCTTAGTCCGAAATGTGCCGCCAGCTCCGCCCGCTCCTGCCCGATCCACGATAACGGATGTTGCAGCAGCGCCGAGGTATCCGGGAATCCTAACGCGGCCGGGTCGATGGTAAGGCGTAACTGGGAAAAATCAAGGAATTGGGTCGACATGTTGTTTAATCACAATAACGCGATGATATTTCACCGCTTGTCACTATTGTACCGATTTACGAGCGACACCGTTACTGCGAAAACCCCGGACAATCCCCACCTTCTGTTCCACAACCGCTCAGGAAAACACTGAATAGTAGTCTGCGCCGGATAAATGAGGTTGCATTTTCACGGCTTGCAATGTTTTCAGTGTAAACCATCAGGTTTTATCAATATCAGAAAACCGGTAAATATCACCGTAAAGTTTTTTATGATCTGTCCGAATAAGCCGTGGCAACAAAACATAAGAAAGCTCTGAAAGAATTTGATCCAGTAATAAATTGCTTGAGGAATGTCGATGAATCGTGTCCTGATTTGTAACAGTCAACGCAACGAACTTGAAGCCATTCAAGCAGCGCTGCGCAACAGCTGCACATTGCATTTAATGTCGTCGTGGGACAACACACCTTTGGACTTTCAAGGAATTGATGCGATTATTCTCGATGTGAATTTCACCCAGGCGCAGGGACTCGATTTTTTGATGGAAGTCTGCAGTCATCACTATATCCCGGTGCTGCTCATTTCTCCGCCGGACGATCCGCAATGCGCCATCGAAGCGCGCCGCATCGGCGCTTTCAATTATTGCGTCAAAACCGAGAGACTTTATTCGGTACTGGAAATGGCCGTGCGGGAAATGATCTTTGCCTACAATGACCAGCAAGAATTGAAGCACACCATCATGGCGCTTAAAGCGCGGGTTGCAATCCTGGAAGGACAACTGAAAGAAAAAACGGCTCAGACTTCGGCTTCGCCAGTAACTGCCAAGGCGAAACCGGATAATCAGCAGCAACGCGCATCCATGCTGCAGGAAATTGCCAAACGCTTGAATAACGGAGAGATAAATCTTCCCAGTTTCCCTAACATCAGCTATGAATTAGAGGAACTGGTGCGGAAAGATGCCGGCATGGATGAAATAACCGCGTTACTAAGAAAAGACATGGTAATTAGCGCCAAACTGATCAGTGTTGCCAATTCACCGCGATATGGCGGACTTCGCCCGAGCCACACCGCCGAGCAAGCAATCAATGTTCTGGGTCTCAACACTTCGAAAGAATTCGTGGATATCATCGCGAACCGGGCTTTATATATGGCACGAAATCCAAAATACCAGGAAATCCTCAAAGATCTGTGGAGACACGGCGTAGCCTGCGCACATGCTTCCTACTTGATCGCGCAACTGGCAAAGCTTTCGAGACCGAGAGAAGTGTTCTTCATGGGCCTGATGCACGATATCGGCAAACTGTTTTTAATACAGGTCATTTCGGAACTCCAAACCCGCAATGTCATCGATCCGCCTCCTTCGAAGAAATCACTGGACGATTTCCTGGAAAAATACCACGGACTTTTTGGCCGGAAACTTCTTGAAATCTGGAAATTACCTTCCGAAATTGCAGTTGTCGCGCAATTTCACGAAGCACTCGGGCAAGCAACCACGGTTACTCGCGAATTATTGGCGGTCGCATTAGGTAACTTGTTAGCAAAACGTGCCGGATACGGCACCTACAACGTGAAAAAAGATGACGCAGAAGTCGAGCGCACCGCCAAATCCATCGGACTGGATGTTGCTCACGTTCAAGAAATTCCCAAAGAACTCATTGTATTCATGGAAGAAACTGGATTGAGCTTTGACTAGCGCCAACCACTGCCATCAACACCCCGGAAGCAGCAAAACCGCATGGGTATCAAGCTGAATGACGTTGCCGCGTACTTTCCGCATGACAGCCGATATAGCGCTGGAATTTTTTCTCCTTGATAGCATCGATATGCACCAGAATCAGCGCATCGACGCAATTTGAGAACTGTGGATCGATATTAAATCCCAGAAACTCGCAACCGCCGGGTTCGCACAATTCGACATACTGTTTATACAGCACCGGCAGCTTGACATCGAATTCATCCAGCCTCTCTTTTAAAACCGCAATCGCCTGTTTGTACTGAGCTTCATCGGCTACTTTGCGGCATCCGGTAAATCCCTCGATTGCGTCAAAACTAAATGGCAGTCTTGGTTCCACGAGCGGTTCGTTATTGCCGAATAAGGAATGATAAAAACCGGCGATTGTCTGCTGCGCCGCTTTGGGCAGCGATGTGCTCATCGATACCGGCCCGGTCAAATAACGGATTTCCGGATATTGATGCAAATAAGCGCCAATGCCATACCACAAATAATCCAAACTGCGTTTATTCTGATAACGAGGTTGGATGAAACTGCGCCCCAATTCCACCGATTGTTGCAGGTAGGGCAAAAAATCAGCGCCGAACTTGAACAAACTGTGCGTGTAAAGACCGTCTTCTCCTCGCGTCTTGAGAATTTCCGCAACTTCACCTATGCGGTACGAACCGATGATTTCCAGCTCATCTTCATCCCATAAAATCAGGTGGCGGTAGTAGCGGTCGTAACTGTCGATATCGAGCGCGTTGCCGGTGCCTTCCTGCACCTGACGGAACGATAACTCCCGCAATCGCCCGATTTCCCGCATCACGCTGGAATTCGGCTGGTAGTCGAACAGATAAATATGTTTGCCGTCCTGCGTCTTGCCGATCAACTGCGACGCTTTCAATTCCTTGCGGATCTGCTTGGTGCGCACCGGATGAATGATGTTCTCAACCGGCTTGAACAACTCTTTTTTCTTCTTTTTTCCGAGCAGATAAACTTGCTTGCGCATTAACTTCGCCGCGTCTTTTTTAGACAAATCCATCGCCGCGATCGATTCCCACGGAATCGGCTTGCCGATGCGGAACGAAATCTCGCCGCCTTGCTGGTTGAACATCTCGTTGACCAGCATCATCGTACCGAGCGGCTTGTAAATGCTCGACAAACCGTAAAACATCGCGGAATTCTTACCGCCGATATGCACCGGCACGATCGGCGCTTTGGTTTTCTTCGCCAGCGAAATAAAGCCGGACTTCCATTTGCCGTCGCGCACGCCTAGCGGTGAAATGCGTGATACCTCACCAGTGGGAAACACGATCACCGCTTGCTCCGCCTCCAGCGCAGCGACTATCTGATTCATGCTGTCGCGATGTTTTGTAACTTGGGAGAAATTATCCACCGACAAAAACAAGCTTCTCAGCGGATCGATGCAATTCAACAAACTGGTCGCCACGATTTTCACATCGGTGCGAATTTCCGACACCAGTTTCAGCAGCGCCAAACCATCCAAGGAACCGAGCGGATGATTGGCCACGATCAGCACCCGCCGCTGATCCGGAATCCGCACCCGGTCTTTGCTGGAAACCTGAAACGCGAAATTGAAATGCTCCAGCACCGCATCGTTGAATTCCAGCCCTTCCAAATGCCGGTGCGTCTCGATAAAACGATTGATCTCGTCCTGATGCAGCACGCGCTTCAACAGCGACGATGCCGCCTTCATCAGCGGCTTATCATCCTGCGTAACCGCTCCCGGAAAATAACCTTTCAACATCGCATCGACATCCAGCATCCAATGACTCCATAATGAAAATTGAATGCTGGATACGATAGTGGAGTTTTGTGACAGAATGATGACGATTGATACTCACATTGATTTATTTACTGAAACTTAATGAAATTAGCGAATTCATGAGGAACTCTAACTTAAGGAGGCGCTGATTAATTCGGCGAGTGAGATGAAGCACGAGGCGCACGGAACGCAGCAACCGAGACATATCAACAAGATAGGCGATGGTGCGAGTACCGCGCAACGAAGTGATTCGCTCATGCAGCCAATTAATCAGCACTTCCTTAAGTCAGATCGGACACCTACAGTGATATACTTTTACAATGTTTTCATTTGAATTCAATGAAGAGAAAAGTCAAAGCAATTTGGAAAAGCATGGCATTGACTTTATACAGGCGCAAAAACTCTGGAACGATCCATGCTTCGTTGAAATTCCGGCAAAAACTGTTGATGAACCCCGGTTTATAGTGATCGGTCGAATTGCAGAAAAACATTGGTCAGCGGCAATCACATATCGAAACCGGAAGATCCGGATTATTTCCGTTCGCCGTTCACGCACTGAAGAGATCATGATTTATGAAAGCAAAAAAATTTGATACCGACTTTGACGACAACAAAGATTTAACCGCTGTCCTGGATATTTCCCAAGCGCGGCGCCCCCTGCAAAAGCAAAAACGAATCAATGTCAATTTTCCTGATTGGATGATTGATTCTCTTGATAAAGAAGCCAAACGGCTCGGCGTCACGCGGCAATCGATTATCAAAATTTGGTTAGCCGAACGGCTTGAACGGTCTGTTTCTGGTGAATGACATAATGTTGTCACAGGAAATATGAAACTTTCTCTACCGATTATTCAAACGCGGATTCAACTTCGAAGTGCAACACCTAGCGGTGGCTTGGTATAGCGCACCGTCTTTCCGAAGAACACCTCAAACGGGGTTCTGAATCCAAGCACCTTGCGCGGTCGATGGTTGAGTCTATCCACCGCCCATTGTACTTGTTCCTGGGTCACCTTAATCAATTCCATTCCCTTGGGGAAATACTGCCGCAGCAGACCATTGCTGTTCTCGTTCAAGCCGCGCTCCCATGAATGATAAGGATGAGCGAAGTAGATATCCACATTGAGTTTCGCAGCAATGGTTTCATGCTCCGCAAATTCTTTCCCGTTGTCGAATGTCATGGTGTGGCACTTGCGTTTATGGGGGCGCAGCAATCGCGTTACCGCCGCCGTTACGCCCGATGCATGTTTGCCGGGCACTTGGGCTGCCAGAATGTAGCGCGACTTCCTCTCGGCCAGCGTAACCAATGCGCCTTGATGGTTCTTGCCGATTACGGTGTCGCCCTCCCAGTCGCCTATGCGGTTCTTCTGATCCACGATCCCCGGACGCTCATCAATGCCGATCCGGTTCTTGATCGTGCCCCGGCGCTCTTGACCGCTCGCATAACGCTTCCTGCGGGGCTTCTGGCAACGCAAATGCCGCCACAGGTCGCCACCTCGACGCTTGTCTGCATATATGTGCAAGTAGATCGTCTCGTGACTGATCTGCAACACACTTTCCAAAGCAAGTCGACGGGCCGCTTGCTCCGGACTCATGTCCAGCCGAACCAATCGCTCAACTTCCGTCCAGTCCGACATTGATAAACGCTGGGCGTTGGCGCATTGTTTTCGGCGCTCGTTCCGTAATTCCTGCGCCTGCTTGGGATACCAGTCACGCCGACCCTTGTTCCGCCTGAATTCCCGCGAAATCGTCGACTTGCTCACGCCCACTGCATCCGCTATTCGCGATTGGTTCAAACCCGCCTTCTTCAAGCCGGAAATCTGGTATCGTTGCTCGCTGGTGAGCTGCTTGTAGTGCTTCATCTGTGCTCCTTCTACTTGGTCGTTTAAGAAGCTCCGATACTACCGCAGCTTGCTTCCTAAACTTCCTTACAAAAGTTGCACTTCAATTTTGAATCCACCAAACATAAGAAAGGGAAAGTGTTTCGAGCAGTTGAGTATTTATGTGAAAATCACAAAACCGATGCATCTTTAAGCTGAAGATGTGCAACCCATGGATCGAAATCACGATCGGAGAAAAGCAAAGGCGTTTTGGTTTCGACGCAATACGTAGCGATAAGGCAATCGATGGTTTTTCGGATGGTAATGCCTTGTTTCCTGAGTGCGCGATAATTTTGAGCAGACTTAATCGCCAGATCGGTATTGCACAGCCGCACTTGCTGAAGCTCGGTCAGCAATGATTTGGCGATCCGGTAATCCTTGTCGCTCCTGAATCCTTGCAGCACTTCCGCCAGGATTAAATCCCCGATAACAATCACCGTACTGGACAGATAGTGATCTAGCTTCTCGGTCTCATCAGTCAGCTTGCCGTTGAAGAAATCCACCCATACGCTGGTATCGACCACTACCATCAGTCCGTTCTCATGTCATCGAGATTGCCGTCCCAGTTCAACTTACCTCGATATTGCCTGATTTTTTCCTGTTTTTTAATTCTTATCAGCGTTAACAAACCGAGCTCTACTGCTTCCTTTTTGGTCTTTACTCCCGTGAGTTTGATGACTTCATCCATCAATTGGTCGTCAATAACAATATTGGTTCTCATCACGCCTCCATGTGTATAGTCATGCATTATTCTACACATAGATTACAGAACATACTTATAAATTCTCTGTTGCTAGCGATTAATTAGTCAATTGCCGCAGTAAACCATCGCTGAATAATTTCAGCCAACCACCCCGGCTCATCCAACGGCAAATCATGCCCGGCGGATTCGTGCTCGACATAATCAGCATTCCAGGTTTGCATGAGTTTCTGGCTGCAGCGGTAATCGACCAGCCGGTCCGAACGACTGGTTACGACCAGCAGCGGTTGCTGCGGTTTGGCTGTCACTGAAAATCTCATGGCAGCAAGCAATTGGTTTTTGGCGCTGATTGGCGATACCGGATTTTGCCGTTGCCATTGCTGCCAGTTTTGAAGCAACTTGCCGTCATGCGAATAGCGATTGGAAGTCAACCGCAGAATATCCGCTTCCCTTTGCTCGGCGGAATGAAAAATCAGGGATAGAACATGCGGATAAGCCGTCCAGCGCAAGCGATGATAAAACGGTGACAGCGGTCTGGCACTGGTGTTAATCAGCACGGCCGTTTCGATTTCGGCAGGATAGCGCGTCATCCAATCGATGGCGATCATGCCACCCATCGACAAAGCGACCAGCCGGATAGGCTGGCTTAAATCGACTTGCTGGCGTAGCGCATCGGTCATACCAACGATGGTGTCCGGACTGGTTTCATGATTGCGCAAACCGTTGCCGGGAATGTCCGGCATACCGATCAACGCGCCAGGAAATTGTTGCTGCAATTGGGCAGGAAACTCGCCCCAGTGCCGTGCTTCGCGCCATAAACCCCGCAGCAGCACGAAATGCGCCGGACGGTTCATGGATACCATAGCGCCAGCGCTTGTTGTTCCAATTGCGCCGCATCGCTGCGGTCAAGCCAATTCTGGTATGACAATGTGGCGTGCAGCAGAAATTCCATCAAAATCAAATGACTTCTTAATACCCGGTTGAGCCGGTGCGGTTTGATCGGATGATACAAACCGAGCAGTTGCCGCAGTTGCAGCGGATTCTTGCGGATCCAACGCCACGAACCCATTTCCAGCGTCAGCGGTAGAAAAATTGCGTCATTTTGCAGTGATTGCAAATATAAAAAATCCCACAAATCGCCATGCACCAGATAATGTTGCGATTGCGGCTCGAACAAATAATCCTGATGCGGGTAGGTTTGCATGAACAGGTTGCGCAAATAACAAACTTCCTTCAAATGCTTGATCGGCTCGAGTCTGCTGCGGGCGTACGGAAACCAGATTTGATTTCGGAATCCGAAGCCGGAATGGCAATCAAGCACCAGGCTGAACGGTGCGGGAAACACTTCCTGTGAAATATAATCGCACAGCGCCTGCGCTTCCAATTGCATCGGCGCATTGCTTTTGCCGCGATACCACGGCAAAGCGGGTGAAATCCGGTGACCGCCTGCCAGTAAAATGGTTTTTTCATAACTATCGACCGGCGCATTACGCATCAAATCGACGCCTTGTGAATTGGCGCGGGTGTTATTCAACATTCCGGCAGGATTGACGATCGGCAGAAAATTTATCCGTACCCGTTGCAAAATGTCAGCAAAAACCCGGTCCCACTTCAGCCGCTCCAGCAACCCTTCCAGATAAGCAATGACGACTTGGGTGCCGATACGCTCCAGTCCATGAACACCGGCAACATACGTTACACAAGGCACGCCCGGATCGCGGTTACCCAACGTCAGGGCATAGACCGGCAGCAATTCATCGCGATAGGGAATCTGGCAGATTATTTGACTCTGTAAAAACCCGGCATGCGGCTCTTGAACAATTGCCTCAATTTGTTCAAGTTCGGGAAACGACCGGCTGGTAGTAGAGGGTGCGCGCATTGTCGATAACTGATTTACCGGAATCCCGATTATTAGAAAATTCAGATGTTACTTGAAACCGCACTGTCGAACTACCGCACCGCGCGATGAAAACCGGCTGCTACTTACCTCGGCAGTCTGTTTGCATCCAGCGATACTTTAGGGAAACACTGATTAATTCAACGAATGAGATGAAGCACGAGGCGCACGGAACGCAGCAACCGAGACATATCAACATGATAGGCGAGGATGCGAGTACCGCGTAACGAAGTGATTCGCTCGTGCAGTCAATTAATCAGCGTTTCCTTAGATTTTGGCGGCATGCTTACGGCTTAATCCCGAAAGGTTCATTTCCAACTTACGCTTCAACGATGGCAGCCGGTTCAAGATGCGCAAAACAATGTTTCGTACACAGCGTTTCACAACATTTTGCATCGTGGCCACCCCCATCAACCTCCCAGCGATTTGCAGAACCTCTGCCGCCGCCGGTTTGCGTTTGAATTCATAGCGATCAAGATGGTAGTCGTCGCAACGCCCCGATATGACGTCGCCCAAAATGCGACCGAGAAGGCAAGCGTCCACCAATCCGGTATTCATGCCCTGCCCGCCAGCAGGACTGTGCACATGCGCCGCATCGCCCATCAAAAACAAATGCCCTTTACGATAGCGCTCGGCCAAGCGATGATGCACCCGAAAGCGCGAACTCCAGATCACATTTCGAACCTTGGCGTCATATTCCGGGCCGCGGCTATCAATCAAGGCTTGAATATCCACAAGCTGAGGATGCTCCGGCGCGGTATCAACCGCTGCGACAATGCGGTAACGGTTTTCCTCGGGAAGCGGCGCCACCACGACCATGCCTTCGGGTGATAAGAACAACGATACTTCACTTTGCGACAAGGGCCAATCCATGTCGACATCTGCCAGTATAAAAGACTCATCGTAGGTTCCGCCTGAAAAACCAATGCCAGCCGTTTGCCTCACTAAACTGTGCATGCCATCCGCACCAACGGCATACCGTGCCTGAACGGCGCTGGTGCCCTGTTGGTTTGCAATCCGCGCCGTCACACCACCTGTCGTCTGTGCTATCGCTTCAGCGACAGAACCCCAGCACACCGCCCCGCCTGCTTTTGATAAAGCCTCCAGAAGGATCCGTTCGGTGCGATCCTGCGGAATCATCAAAAGAAAAGGATGCTCGGTCGGCAGTTTATCGAAATTCAATTGCAGCAATTTCTGACCGCGGTCCCGCATGCAGAAACGGGTGACCTTCAAGCCTTTCTCCACCAGCGGCTGTGCCACACCAAGTTCGTCAAGCACATCCAGCGTATGCGCATGAATGACCGCCGCTCTCGATGTGTTTTCTATATCCAGCCTGCGTTCAACAACGATGCAATCGATACCTGCCTTTTTAAGCGATAGGGCCAGTGCCAGGCCGGTCGGGCCGGCACCTACGATGAGTACATCAGTTTTCATGAGGTATCTTCTCCCGATTTAATTTGAGGCACTTGCCACAAAATCACTAAAGACTTCTGCTGCGCGATTCACCAGCACCGATAGGTGCCCATCCTCCGGATAAACTTTAAGTCTGGCATCCGGAATCCGATCTGCCAGGTACTTGGCCATTGCAGGCGGAGTATGCCGATCGTTACCGCCATGATACAACTAAACAACCACCGGCTAAAGCCGGTGGGTTTGAGTTACGGACTGAAAGTCCGGATACGCGTCGACTAAACGACGCGTCTTATTCCGGCTCCATTTTAAAATTGTCGTTTGGATTTGGCTCAAAATGATGCTCCAAGTATTGTTTGATCATCTCTTCTGTCATCTGACCTACTGTCACGCAGAAATACCCATCGCGCCCAAAAATGCCTTCCCCAGTACCGCTTCTTCAAGTGAGGAAATTCTTCAAACAGATAGCTCGATGTTCGTCCTTTTAGCCGCCTCATGATCTCACTCGGAGCCATCTCCGGCGGACAACTCACCAGAATATGCACATGATCCTTACTTACTACACCCTGTACAATTCTCATTTCAAATGCTTCACACGTCTGACGAACCAACTCTCGTACTCGTTCTGCTACTTCTCCCTTCAGAATCTTATATCTATACTTCGTTACCCATACAAAATGATATTCAATCTGATAAACCGTATGACTTCCATGTCTATAATCCATGCCACACCTCCTGTGTGGCATATTCTCGCAGCTAAAGCTGACCGGCTGAAGCCGGTGGTTTTAACCTTATGATGGACAATAAACCGGTATACGTATCCCTTCCAGGGCATAGCCGTGATTTCGTGCAATCAGTGCGGCATCCTGCATGACGCCACAGATTCCCGGCGCGTAGGCTTCCTTGAGACTAACGCCCAAGCGAGTCAACACCATTGTATTGCTCGCAAGGAATTGGCGGTCTGGTTCGGACAGCATCCCGGCCAATACCTTCACTGCTTTCTGCGCATCGCGCATGAACATCACGCGATCTATAAGCATCAAGGGAGCAATCAACCAAGGATGAATGCGCGCAAGTGCGAACAGTGCTTTGAGCATGGGCAATTCACCCTTGCGAATGGCGGCATCCTGCCTCGGCGCCATCCCCGATACCACGCCGACAAAGTTCAGCCGTGACGGAATGCTGTGGGCACATGCCAGCGCATAAGGCCCACCGCAGGAAGTACCGAGCACACCAAATCTTACGTGCCCAAGCTTATCTGCAAGTTGACACATATCGTTCGGCCAATCGGTTATTTTCCGCTTCGGCATTAAAGATGTTTTTCCGAAGCCCGGTCGTTCCGGCGCAACCACGAAAATACCCGCGGATTTGGCTTGTTCGTGAATCAGTGCAGCCTGATAACGGCTGCCGGGAAAACCATGCATGAAGTACAGCGGCTTACCTTCAACCCGACCGTAACATGCATAAGCCAGCGTCCTGCCATCATTCAGCTTAAGCGTATACGTATCTGTCATATTCATCCTCTTATTGATCCGGCCAGATGAAGTTTGAAGTTTCAAGCGGCATATTTGACCCTCGGATCTTGAAAGAAGCTTTTGACCCGTTCGGGTGATTGTTCAAGTTTAACCATGTGTTCGGTGGCAGCGAGTTTGAGTTTGGCCTTGGTGCGCACCGGCACTTTCGTCCCGATGGCATGCTTGAGGTCGGCATTGAGGCGTTCCTCCGGATTCAGTTCCGGGCTATAGCTGGGCAGGTAGAACAGCTCGATTTTGTCTTGTCGTTCAGCGACCCATGCCTTGACCTGTTTGCTGTGATGAACCCGCAGATTGTCGAGAATCAAGAATACCTTCTTCCCGGCATCCTTGATCAGCGCTTCGAGGAATTCGATCAGCCTGTCGGCGTTGAAGGCCTCGTCGATAATCATCCAGCGTGTTTTGCCCTGATTCGTCACTGCGGCAATCATCGATAGCTTCTGTCGCGTACCACCAGCCGCGTAGGTGACTGGCGTCTTGCCTGCCGGAGCATAGCAACGACCGCGCACATCGGTATTGACCAAGGCGGTTTCATCGCCCCAGTGAATCTCGCCGCCTTCCGCCTTGGCGCGCTTCTCAATTTCCGGGTATTGCTCGTTGAGCCAGGCTTGTACGGCTTCAGGCCGCTGCTCATAGGCCTTCTTGATCGGCTTCTGGGGAGTGAAACCCCAACGTGACAGATAGTTGCCTACGCCGCGCACCGACAGCTTGATGCTGTACTCCCGCTCTATCAGTTGCATGACCGCCGCCCGATTCCACAGCGCAAATTCCATCTTCAGTTGCTCCGGGCGCTTGTCACAAATGATCTTGCGGATGGCTTGTTCCTGCTCCTCTGTCAGTGACCGCCCTTGACCAGTACGCTTGCCTCGCATCCCTGGCTTCAGGGCGGAAAATCCGCCTTCTTCATACCGATCTATCGCAAACCGAACTGTCGGATACGAAAGCCCACTGAGCTCAACGATTTGCATCACGCCGTAGCCCTTGCGATGCAACCGCACCACTTGCTTGCGCCGTTCATGCAGTTGCTCCAGCGTCGAATATCTTGCGTCGTCTTTTTCCATTTCAACAAGATGGGGGGCGATTCATAAATTTCAAGTATTATTGTGCCGAGTCAATAGTTTCGACACAAATCGTGGATGGCACGCACCGCGATCACCAAACCGTTTTCCTTGGAAACCGCTTCGCCCAATTTTGCAGCACGCGCGCTGACTTCCTCGCGCTCTATAAACTCGATGGCCTTTGTCAGTTCAGCCGCATTCATTTTGGCTGCTGTGACTGGCGCAGGCGCGATACCCAGTTTGGCCAGCCGGTCGGCCCAAAAAAATTGATCGCCGATGAAAGGCACGACGATGGAGGGCTTTCCTGCACGTGTCGCCGAGTGTGTAGTGCCGACTCCGCCATGATGAATGACTGCGGCAGTCTGCGGAAATAGCCAATCGTGCGGCACATTACCTATGGCAAGAATGTTGCCGGGCAGCGCGTTTTGTTCCAAACCGTTCCACCCCGGATAGAAAAGCGCACGACGGCCATTGAGCGACCGTACCAAGATATCGAGCATCTGCTTTTGATCAAATCCGCTCATGCTGCCAAACCCAATGTAAAGCGGCGGCGGTCCTGCATGCAAGAAATCCTCCAATTGATTTGGCGGTATCCAAGATCCTGCCGGTTGCAACCACTGTCCGCACATGCGGATATGCGCCGGCCAATCGGTCGGCTGCGGCAGCAAACTGGGAGAAATACCATAGAGCAGCGGAAAATCGGTCCAAAGCTTGTTACGTGCAGGCAAGCCGCAAACCGTTGCTCTCGCTTCATTCAGACCGTCCTTAAATGCTCGCCAAAACATGCCATTCACGAGATTGTGACTGGCACGGTTCAACCAGCCCGGTACCCAATTAGGCGGCAGAAAGGGAGAAGAAAATTCACACGTCGGCGTCATCGGGATTAAAGCTGCACCAATCGCAGGAATATTCAGACGTTCGGCAACTGAAAGAGCCACGAAACCGGCCATCCCGGAAAAAATGATTGCATCGCTGCCACGCGCACTCGCCAAAAGCTCGGCCATCCAGGCTGCGGTGTTCTCGTTGGCAATATTCGCCAAAAGCTTGGCGGTATCCTTAAAACCGGATTTCCGCGGCATCGTGTTTGGCCCCGCCATGCCCGCGGCCAAGCTTTTCCGGATATCGCCGGACAGTGCTTGCACCGGCACATTCAAAGCGTGAATCGACTCGAAAGTACCGGGATCCGCCAGCATCAGCGTTTCATAACCATTATCCATCAGCGCACGACTCAGCGCCGTCAGCGGACGGGTATCGCCTTCAGTGCCATAAGTCACGACAGTAAACTTCATATCTCAACCTCATTGACCTTTTATAGGTATACGTCGTATACTTTAGCACGACGTATACTTTTTGGTCAACATGATAGAAATAACAAACAAAACGAGCAGACGAACCCGGAAGCGAGCAGCCATGCTGGAGCAAATCTCAGGGGCTGCGGCCAATCTGTTCGGAACCAAAGGCTTTGAATCGGTAACCATGGAGCTTATCGCAGCCGAAGCAGACGTATCCAAGCGTACGCTGTACAAGCACTTCCAGTCTAAAGATGCAGTATTGGCCTATATACTAGAAGCCGAACTGGCGCGTGACATGGCCACCTTCGAACTGAAACTGAAAAAAGAGTCGACTTTTCGCGGCAGCGTTTCGGCTCTGCTCGAACAATCAGCGGCATGGTGCGAAACACATCCCGATTACTTGCTGCCGTTTATCCGCCACAAGTTCGCCACCTTCGATCCGGCGGCCGAACGGCTAAACCGCGGCGATATTGTGCAAACCTGGATCAGGCTGATTGCACAGGGGCAACGTATCGGTGAATTGAACAACCGTCTGCCAACCGAACAGCTGGCAATCTATTTCCATTATCTTTATTTCGGAGCACTGATGCGCTGGATCACAAATCGCGATCTCAAGCTGAAAAATGAATTCGATATCATCGTCGCCTTGTTCATCGAAGGAGCAAAAGCATGAGATGTGTTCATCCGAGTAATCAATCCGGTTCGTTAACACTAATCTCAGCGAACACTTGATCGATCCAGCCGATGGAAAATTTCTGGATGTTTACGGCAACGGCATGACGTTGAACGATTTCCGTTCCAACACCAGAATCGCAAAATTATCCCGCCGGCTGCTCGGCCGGGACATCACCGCAACATAACCGGACAATCCCGTCCGGTCATATCCCCCTGCTCTTTAGCCAGCAGCGCTGCTCACTTTTCCGCAGAGATTATCCTCGCTTAAGGAAATGCTGATTAATTGACTATACGAGCGAATCACTTCGTTGCGCGGCACCCACTCCCTCGCCTATCAGATTGATATGTCCCGGTTGTTGCGTTCCGTGCGCCTCGCCCTTCATCACGTTCGTTGAATTAATCAGCGCTTCCCCAAAAATGAAATCCACAGTATCGCAAGTTTTGTTATACGAAAAGATGATAAGCAAATGAAAAACTATTAGTTCCAAGAATAAAGAAAGCTGTGTAAATTTGCGGCCTTCATAACTCTGATTGTTACAGAAATGACACAGCTTTCAACAACACACAAAAGCGACCAGCTCAACGCAGAAGTCGTCCAGGAAATTGTGGATGCCGTCACCAGCATCGACTATGGCTCGGTTGAAGTGGTGATACACGACGGCAAAGTCGTGCAAATCGAGTGCCGCAAGAAAATCCGCATCAATCACAGCGGGTCAGGGCGTAAGGCATTGAAATCATGATCTTAGAAATACCGCCAAGATTCGCTTGCGGCAAATCAACCGGCACCAGCAATCAGTAATACCGGCCAGTAACACTGGGGGTAACAGCAAAAACAATATCCGTAACTCAACCGGTAGACCGGAGGGCTTACTCAGGAGAATACAGTGAGGTTTCTTAAGTTTTCTTTATCTATTGCGGCAGTCATCTTATCGACTGCCATTCCGGCGGCAGCGTCTTCGGACGGCAAGCCTGCCTTAGACTTTCAAAATATCCAGAAAAGCATTGTCCAATTGGCACAGCAAATCGTTGCCGAACCCAGCAAACCGGCGGACCAAGCGAAAGAAGTTGAAAAAACACTGCCGGGGATAGTACCGCAAGCGCAAAAACCGGCAACAGCACCGGCGGCTGCGCAATCAACCAGTTTTCATCGCCGCTCGGATAGCTACGCAACCAATCCGGAATCGGATCCGCCGCGCTACGTGCGCCGGTTAAGCGACATCGGTGTCGACGCATTTAAGGACATTACCTGGCTGGATATCGGTTTCGAACACCGCACCCGCTACGAGTGGCGCAACAACGATCTCCGGCGTGTCGAGGGCGGGGAAGACAATCCGATCTTTTTCCGGCATCGCGCTTGGCTGGGTATCCGGGATATTTTGGATCCGTTCCGTTTCGCGGTGGAATTCCAGGATTCCCGTGTCGTCAACAATAAATACGTAACAACCGACCAGGAAAGAAACGAATACGATTTAATCAACGCCTACGGTGAGCTTAATTTCAAGAAAGCACTCGGCGCCGACGATCGTGGCAATGACCGTCCGATCCGCTTCCGCGTGGGCCGGATGGCTTACGAGACCACCGACCGGCGCTTTATCGCCCGTAACGAATGGCGTAACACCACCAATACGTTTGAAGGTTTTCGTCTGAACTTCGGACGCGAAGCCAATGACTGGGAACTGGATTTATTCGGTTATCAGCCGGTACGGCGCGCGCAAACCAAGTTCGACATGTCCAACGAACGGCTTTGGTTCTTCGGCGCCATCGGTCACTGGCGCCGGTGGTCCGACATCATCACGATACAACCATATTTCATGGGGCAGAAACAAAATGCCGACCCCAATGGCTTCACCGCCGCCAACCGCCTGGACCGGGAAATTTACATGCCGGGTTTCCGCACCTATGGCAAGGTCGGCGATCTGTTTGACTTTGACGTCAGCTACAACCATCAATTTGGCTACAGCGGACCGCTGCGGCAGGATGCGCAAGGTTACACCATCGAAGTCGGCAAAACCTTCAATCATCCGTGGAAACCGCGCCTCACCGGTTTTTATGGTTACGCCAGCGGCGATAAAGATCCCAACGACGGCGTCGACAACCGTTTCGACCGCTTTTTCGGTTTCGCCCGGCCTTGGTCGGCGGATCACTACGTAGTCTATGAAAACTTGAAAGCACCGAAAATCCGGATGGACTTGCAGCCAACGCAGAAACTGGGGTTTGAACTGACGTATGGCTGGTATTTCCTGGCGAGCAAACGCGATCGCATGTTTGATATTCTCGACGGCAACATCAGCCAAACCGTCAGGGATCCGGGCTTCAACCGGGACCGCACCGGCCAAAGCGGCGATTACGCGGGACACGCGCTCGAAGGACGGATACGCTATCAAGTATCGCCGAGAATCAATACCGTCTTGGGCTATACCCACTTTACCGCGGAAGATTTCGTCAAGAATCGTATTGCCGCAAGCCCGTCTTGCGCGACCGGACACGCGCATCCTTGCGTCGACCACCGCTCAGGAGACACCGACTTTCTGTACTTTGAAGTACTCATCAGCCTCTTATAAACCCTGTCTTTAATGGAGAAATAGCATGAATATTAAAAAACTGTTCACAACAAGCATCTTAACCGCAGGTCTCATCGTCAGCGGTCACGCGCTGGCTGAAAAAACCATCCTGAATGTCTCATACGACCCGACCCGTGAGCTCTATCAGGAATTCAACGCAGCTTTTGCCAAATATTGGCAAAGCAAAAACAATGAAACCGTCAAAGTGCAACAATCGCACGGCGGTTCCGGCAAGCAGGCGCGTTCCGTCATCGATGGTCTGGAAGCGGATGTCGTCACGCTGGCATTAGCCAGCGATATCAACGCCATCGCCGAGAAAGCCAAATTGCTGCCGGAAGATTGGCAACAACGGCTGGCGCTTAATAGCACCCCGTACACATCGACGATTATCTTCCTGGTGCGCAAAGGCAACCCCAAAGGCATCAAAGACTGGGAAGACCTCGCGCGTCCGGGCGTGGCCGTCATCACGCCGAATCCCAAAACCTCCGGCGGCGCGCAATGGAATTATCTGGCCGCGTGGGAATACGGCAAGCGGCGTTTGGGCGGTGAAGATAAAGCAAAAGATTTTGTGGCCAATCTCTATAAAAATGTGCCCGTGCTGGATTCCGGCGCGCGCGGCTCCACCACCACCTTTGTCGAGCGCGGCGTGGGCGATGTGCTGATCACCTGGGAAAATGAAGCATTCCTGGCATTGAAAGAATACGGCGCGGAGAAATTCGAGATCGTCATCCCCTCGTTAAGCATACTGGCTGAACCGCCGGTAGCAGTGGTCGACAAAGTCGCCGACAAGCGCGGCACCCGCCAGATCGCCGAAGCGTATTTGCAATACCTCTATTCGGATGAAGGACAGGAAATCGCCGCCAAGCATTACTATCGTCCTACGAACGCCAAGATAGCCGAGAAATATGCCGCGCAATTCCCCAAAATCGATTTGTTCACAATCGACGATGCCTTTGGCGGCTGGAAAAATGCGCACAAAGTGCATTTTGCTGATGATGCATATTTTGACCAGATTTATCTGAAATAACGATCCAATAGCGCACCTAAAGGTGCGCTTCCAGAAATAAGGAATTGAAAATGACAGTTCTAATTGTCGGTGGCGATTACATCACATCATTCAAGCATTTGCTTTCTACCCAGCAAGATAAACATATCGAGCATTGGGATGGCCGAAAAAAAGGGTTTATTAAAAAATCATTCCCGAATGAAACACAGCTCGTGATCGTCATTTGCGACTTTGTCAATCATAGCCTGACACATTCGGTTAAGAAAAAAGCCAGCCGTAAAGGCATACCGCTGGTGTATTGCCACCGTTCAATTAACGAACTGAAACATAAACTGCAAGGTAGCGATCAAGCCGATGAAAGTTGTTGTTATCCAAACAGCAATTCATTCAGGAGACTGCATTAATGATTTTGTTGTTTAACTGCAACCGGTCTCTCTTCATCAAAACATACGGCAAGGAGATACACCCATGAATGCATCGGTCAGCTATTCAGCCAGCAATAAAGACGAATTTGAACTCATTCAATCGGCTACTGATTATTCGTTACTAAGAGACGAGCAGGGTTGGATCAGCGGACGTTTTTACCAGTGCGAACTAACCAGCGTCTTTCAACCGGTTTTCAATCCCGGCAGAAGCCAAATCATTGGACACGCAGCGTATATTCGTTCCAAATCCAATAGCGAACCATCACTATGGCCATGGCAGGTTTTCTCCATGGCATCGAAAGACGAACAATTGATTGAATTGGATCGTTTATGCCGGGCGATTCATGCACTTAATTTTTATTTTAATAGTACTTCCAAAACGGACAAACTGTTCGTCGAGGTTCATCCGCGACTGTTAGAGAGCGTCAAGGACGACCATGGCCGTGCCTTTGAAAATTTTCTCGACTTGATCGGCGTAAAAACTTCTCAAGTTGTCATTGAAATTCCACAGACGGTCAATCGCAACTGGAAATTGCTACAACACGTCATCACCAACTACCGCTCGCGTGGTTATCAAATCGCCGCCAATTACAGCGGCACACAAAGCGATTGGATGGTGGAACTTGGCAGTTTGTATCCGGATATTGTGCGGATCACTGCAGGAGACTTGACTCGCCATTCCGATCTCGTTTCACTGGTGGAGACTATCCACAGCTTCGGATCAAGCCTTCTGGTAAGAGACATCGAAACATCCATTCACTTGGTTACCGCCTTACGAAATCAAGCGGATTTTTTACAGGGAAACATGCTCGGCGAGCCGCAACGAGCCATTCATGCGCTTGAGTCGACATTCATTTCAAAATAGATCAACCAATGAAGGAGCCAATATCAACCGACACCAAACTGAATCTTTCTAAACAAGCCGTCCGCACAATGATCACATTATTTAATCCGAGGAGAATGACATGACCGATATTCATCAAGCCCATACCGCATTAGGCGATGTCGCAGCAAGGACGCTTGCGAACGCCACTAAAACCGTTCCAATGATGGGAACTATCACGCCACGCTGGTTAACCCATCTGCTACATTGGGTGCCGGTCGAGGCAGGTATTTACCGCGTCAACAAAGTGAAAGACCCCGATCAAGTCGAAGTGGATTGCTCAGCCAAAGATGAGCGCGAGTTGCCTGCTACCTTTGTCGACTATGAAGAATGGGGCCGGGAATATGTCCTAAGCGCGGTCAATACCGTGTTGGATGTTCATACCCGCGTTTCCGATCTGTATAGCAGCCCGCACAATCAAATCCGCGAACAGTTGCGCCTCACGATCGAGACTGCAAAAGAACGCCAGGAAAGCGAGCTGATCAATAACAAAGAATACGGGCTGCTCAATAACGCCGCAAAATCAATGCGGGTGAAGACACGAACCGGCGCCCCCACCCCTGATGATTTGGATGAACTGATTGCACGTGTCTGGAAAGAACCTGGTTTCTTTCTAGCGCACCCGCAAGCAATCGCCGCGTTTGGCCGCGAGTGTACCCGCCGCGGCGTTCCACCCCCGACTGTTTCGCTGTTTGGTTCACAATTCCTGACTTGGCGCGGCATTCCATTGATTCCGAGCGACAAGCTCAATATCACCGGCGGTAAAACCAATATCCTGCTGCTGCGCACCGGGGAAAGCCGTCAAGGCGTGGTTGGATTGTATCAACCTGACTTGCCGGGCCAGCAAGGCATGGGTTTATCAGTACGTTTTATGGGTATCAATCACAAAGCGATTGCCTCTTATCTGGTGTCTCTCTACTGCTCGCTGGCGGTATTGACCGAAGATGCGCTCGGCGTGCTCGAAAACGTCGAAATAGGTAAATATCATGAGTACAAATAATTTCGAGCAACCGGCCAGTGACACACTAAACACGACGGCCGGCTATCTGCCGGATGTGGAGTTACTCACGCGGCTGGCGAATGAATATTTTTCTGCGTTACCGGCTGCCGCTCCGGCTTCAACCGCATCGCCCGCTGCACCGGTTACTTCGCCGCCTGCACTGGAGATTCCCGTATTCCCGGCAGATCATTTCCATGCGGGGAATTCCGCGTTTCCTCCAACGGGTACCGGCAACCTCTCCAACGTAACCATTTCCGCTGTGCTAGCGGCCATCCCGCTACCGTTCGAGGAGGAATTGCGCAACCTGTTCCCGCCAGCACCGCTTAACCCTGATGCCCATGCCGGCATCCCGGGTCGCGCCGGCAACGATTCATCATTCTATTTCATCGATAGCCTCGTATCACCGCGCGCGGATGAAGCAACCGTTAAATTCGCACCGGCGCATCCGCCGTTTGATGTGAATGCGATCCGGCGCGATTTCCCGGTGTTGAAAGAGCTCGTGCACGGACGGCCGCTGATTTGGCTGGATAACGCCGCCACGACGCAAAAACCGCAAGCCGTCATTGATCGCCTGTCGCATTTTTACCGCCACGAGAACTCCAATATTCACCGGGCGGCGCACGAGCTGGCAGCGCGCGCCACCGATGCCTATGAAGACGCACGCAAAAAAACCGGTCAGTTTCTCAATGCGCCGTCGGCTGACGAAATCGTATTTGTGCGCGGCACCACCGAAGGGATCAATCTCGTCGCGCAAAGCTGGGGACGGCAGCACATCCAGCAAGGCGATGAAATCGTGATCTCCTGGCTGGAGCATCACGCTAACATCGTTCCCTGGCAACAGTTATGCAACGAAAAGGGTGCGGTATTGCGCGTTGCGCCGGTTGACGATCATGGTCAGGTTTTGCTGGATGAATATCAAAAACTACTCAATTCACGCACCAAGTTAGTTGCTTTTTCTCAAGTTTCTAATGCGCTGGG
Organism: Nitrosomonas sp. sh817; assembly: GCF_030908545.1. Classification (NCBI taxonomy): domain Bacteria; kingdom Pseudomonadati; phylum Pseudomonadota; class Betaproteobacteria; order Nitrosomonadales; family Nitrosomonadaceae; genus Nitrosomonas; species Nitrosomonas domestica. The sequence goes on from NZ_CP133083.1 coordinate 2,603,155, forward strand.
CACCATCACGCCTGCACAACAAATGATTGCGATGGCGCACCGTGTTGGCGCACGAGTGCTGGTAGACGGCGCGCAATCGGTTTCGCACATGCGCGTCGACGTGCAGCAGCTCGATTGCGACTGGTTCGTGTTTTCCGGTCATAAGGTATTCGCACCTACCGGAATCGGTGCGTTGTTCGGCAAAGCCGAATTGCTTAATTCGATGCAGCCCTGGCAAGGCGGCGGCAACATGATTGAAGACGTGACCTTTAAAAAAACCACCTACCAGTCCGCTCCTGCACGTTTTGAAGCCGGTACCGGTAATATCGCCGATGCCGTCGGATTGGGAGCGGCGATTGATTATGTGCAGCGCATCGGCATCGACAACATCAGCCGCTACGAGCATCAACTACTGGTATATGCGACGCGCGGTCTCAGCACGGTTCCCGGTTTGAAACTGATCGGCACGGCACCGGAGAAAGCCAGCGTCTTGTCTTTTGTCCTTAAAGGATTCAGTTCCGAAGAAGTTGGATCGGCATTGAATCGCGAAGGAATAGCGGTACGCGCCGGGCATCATTGCGCACAACCGATCTTGCGGCGTTATGGCCTAGAAACCACGGTTCGCCCGTCATTGGCATTTTATAATACCTGTGCGGAAATCGACTTTCTCATTTCTGCATTACTTCGCATCCAGGGAGGCCGCTCCAGTTTTTAGCATGAGTCACACTAATTTACTTTACGAGGTTTCTAATTGAGCACATTCAAGCAGCACAGCATTCTGCCCGGTTTCAATCTGGCATTGGGATTCACGCTGTTGTACCTCAGTCTGATCGTCTTGATTCCGCTCTCGGCGGCATTCATCCGCACAGCCGAGCTGACTTGGCCGGAATTTTGGGCGATTGTCACGACGCCACGGGTATTGGCTTCGTACCGTTTGACGTTCGGTGTGTCGTTCGCAGCCGCGCTGGTCAACGCGGTTTTCGGTTTGTTAGTGGCGTGGGTGCTGGTGCGTTACCACTTTCCCGGCAAGAAAATCGTCGATGCGTTAGTCGACCTGCCGTTTGCATTGCCAACCGCCGTGGCTGGGATTGCACTGACTGCGCTGTATTCCGGCAATGGCTGGATCGGTCAGCATCTTGAACCGCTCGGCATCAAAGTAGCATTCACGCCGCTGGGTATTTTTGTAGCGTTGACCTTTATCGGTTTGCCATTCGTGGTGCGCACGGTTCAGCCAGTGCTCGAAGACATCGAAGCCGAATTGGAAGAAGCGGCGGCGACGCTCGGTGCCAATCGCTGGCAAACCTTCTCGCGCGTTATTTTCCCCGCACTCTTTCCCGCCTTGATGACCGGCTTTGCACTGGCTTTTGCGCGGGCGATCGGTGAGTACGGCTCGGTTATTTTCATCGCCGGCAATATGCCGTTAATTTCCGAGATCACGCCGCTGTTGATCGTCACCAAACTGGAACAATACGACTACGCCGGGGCCACGGCATTGTCGGTCGTCATGCTGGTGATTTCTTTCATTCTGTTATTAATCATTAATCTGCTGCAATGGTGGAGCCGCCGCAGCGCGCAAGCTTGAGGACACGATGACGACGACGATTACATTTCCGGTATCCGGTAAAACCTTCCGGCAGCGCGCGACCGAAGAGCCTGCCTGGATACGCTGGCTTTTGACCGGAATAGCACTGATATTTCTAACATTATTCCTTTTTGTACCACTGATTTCGGTTTTCTATGAAGCTTTCAAGAAAGGCGTAGATGTCTATCTGGCGGCAATCACCGACCCCGATGCGGTTTCGGCGATCAAACTGACGCTGACGGTGGCGGCGATTGCGGTACCGCTGAATCTGGTATTCGGTATCGCCGCAGCTTGGGCAATCGCCAAGTTTGAATTCCGCGGCAAGAATTTGCTGATTACCTTGATCGATTTGCCTTTTTCAGTATCGCCGGTAGTTTCCGGACTGATTTACGTATTGGTGTTCGGTTTGCAAGGCTGGCTGGGGCCGTGGCTGGCGGAACACGATCTCAAAATTATTTTTGCCGTTCCCGGCATCGTGCTGGCAACCGTGTTTGTCACCGTGCCGTTCATTGCCCGCGAATTGATTCCTTTGATGCAGGCACAAGGCACCGAGGAAGAAGAAGCGGCAATCGTGCTGGGTGCCAGCGGCTGGCAGACGTTCTGGCAGATCACGTTACCCAATATCAAATGGGGGCTTTTGTACGGCGCCATTCTCTGCAATGCCCGCGCGATGGGCGAGTTCGGCGCGGTATCGGTAGTCTCCGGCCATATCCGCGGCAGCACCAATACCATGCCGCTGCATGTCGAAATCCTCTACAACGAATACAACTTTGCCGCTGCCTTTGCCGTGGCTTCACTGCTGGCCTTGCTGGCTTTGGTCACACTGGCGCTTAAAACAGCGATTGAGTTTCGCACCCAACAACATCAAACACGACGAGGTGATGCATGAGCATTGAAGTTCTTAATCTTTCAAAACAATTCGGCAGTTTTACCGCACTGCACGATGTCAGCTTGCAAGTCCATTCAGGTGAATTGCTCGCGCTGCTGGGGCCATCCGGCTCCGGTAAAACGACGCTGCTGCGCGTAATCGCAGGGCTTGAAACCGCCGACAGCGGTCAAGTGCTGTTTCATGGTGAAGACGCAACCGATCAGCATGTGCGCGATCGTCAAGTCGGGTTTGTATTCCAGCATTACGCGCTATTCCGCAACATGACGATTTTCGACAACGTGGCCTTCGGTTTGAAGGTACGCCCGAAGAAATTCCGCCCGGCGAAAGCGGAAATCCGCGAACGCGTGATGAAACTGCTGCATCTGGTGCAACTGGATTGGCTCGCGGATCGCTATCCGCACCAGCTCTCCGGCGGCCAGCGTCAGCGCATCGCCTTGGCGCGGGCACTGGCGGTAGAACCGAAAGTGTTATTGCTCGACGAGCCTTTCGGCGCGTTGGATGCCAAAGTACGCAAGGAGCTACGCGCATGGCTTAGACGGCTGCACGACGATATGCACATCACCAGCGTATTCGTCACACACGACCAAGAAGAAGCGCTGGAAGTCGCTGATCGCGTGGTCGTGATGAACGAAGGCCGGATCGAACAAATCGGCACGCCCGACGAAGTCTACGAGCAACCCGCCAATCCTTTCGTTTATGAATTTCTCGGTAATGTCAATTTATTTCATAGCCGCTTGCATCGCGGCCGAGCCTGGATCGGCGATCTCGAAGTCGATGCGCCGGAACACGCCGAAGCCGAAGAACTGGCAGCCATTGCGTATGTCCGTCCGCATGAAATCGAAGTTGAGCGCATCCGCAATGGCGAAGCGGCTTTAGCCGCGCACATCGTGCATATTTTGTCCGTCGGACCGATCGTGCGCCTGGAAATGGTGCGCGACAACGACGAGCATAGGAATCCGGTACATGCCGAAATCAGCAAGGAACGTTTCCGTGAATTGCAATTGGTAAAAGGCGATAAAGTCTTTATCAAGCCCAAGCGGCTCGATTTATTTCCAAACTATTCTCAAAGCCAGTTGAAACATTAATAAGGAGCTTCTCATTTCAATCCGGCATACCGGCTACTCATATGCAAAAAAGCGCTCATAAGGATTCACCGCATGACCGATGAAATAATCATGCATGATGATTCACAGCAGGAAATCAACCACCGGGAAATCGATAACATCGTATCGAAGTTACGCACGCTGCGGCTGGCATCGCTGGAACAACGGCAACGGCTCAACAACCCGCCGAAACTTCCGTCCCGTAAAGCACTGACCTCGATTCTCGAGCGTCTCAGCGCCGTATTGTTCCCGAATCGATTGGGTGCATCAAGCATCTCCAGCGACGGCATCGATTATTATGTCGGCCATACGCTGGATATTACGTTGCGCGACTTGCTCGATCAGGTCCATCATGAGTTGTACTTCGTCTCCGAGCAAGAAAACGGCGGCAATGCTGCTCGTAGACAAGCAGCAGACATTGCAAACGCTTTTGCTCAACAGTTGCCGAATATCCGCAGCCTGTTGGAAAGCGATATCCGCGCGGCCTACGAAGGCGACCCGGCAGCTCGCAGTATCAACGATGTACTAGTTTGCTACCCTGGCGTGACCGCCGTTATTCATTACCGCATTGCGCATGAATTGCATCAACTGGGAGTACCGTTGATTGCCCGTATGATCTCCGAAATCGCGCATTCACTAACCGGCATAGAAATTCATCCTGGCGCTCAAATCGATGGCAGCTTTTTTATCGATCACGGTACCGGCGTGGTGATTGGCGAAACCGCTATCATTGGGCGCAATGTCCGGCTATATCAGGCAGTCACACTTGGCGCCAAGCGCTTTCCGGTTAACGAACAAGGCATGCTGGTCAAAGGTATCTTACGTCACCCGATCGTCGAAGACGACGTGATAATCTATGCTGGCGCAACGATACTCGGGCGCATCACCATTGGTCGCGGTTCGACGATTGGCGGGAATGTCTGGTTGACCCATAGCGTTCCACCCGGCAGTCATATCATGCAAGCGCAAACCCGTAGCGAAATGTTTGAAGGTGGTGCCGGAATCTGACATCGGTTCAAATGGTTTACGTGATTGAAATCCCCTCTAATTAATTGAATAAAGATAGTAAATAACCTCACCATACTCAAAGATGACTGACAAATCTACAACCGATCGAACAACTTCTATTTGAACAATCACAATGAATTTTCAACAATTGCGCATCATCAATGAAACCGTGCGGCGGAATTTCAATCTGACCGAAGTGGCAAGCGCTTTATTTACGTCGCAATCAGGTGTCAGCAAACATATCAAGGATCTGGAAGATGAACTGAACATCGAGCTGTTTATCCGCAAAGGCAAACGGTTGGTAGGATTGACCGAACCGGGCAAGGAGCTGGTTAAAATCGTCGAGCGGATTTTGTTCGACACCCGCAATATCAAGCGTCTGGCGGAGCAATTCAGCAATCACGACCAAGGGCACTTAACGATCGCCACCACGCATACGCAAGCGCAATATATCTTGCCGCCGGTCGTCGCCGAATTCAAGAAAGCGTTCCCAAAAGTTCATCTGATCCTGAACGAATCGAAGCCCGGCGATATTTTATCGATGCTGATCGACGGCCAAGCGGATATCGGCATCGCCACCGAGGCTTTGGAAAATGCCGCCGATCTGGTTTCTTTTCCATTCCACACCTGGCAACACATCGTCATTGTTCCTGCCGGGCATCCGCTGCAGTCCGTGCAACCGCTCACGCTCGAAGCCATCGCCGAATACCCGATCATCACCTACCACCAAGGACTCACCGGCCGGTCACGAATCGACCAAACCTTTGCCAAGGCTGGATTGATACCTGATATCGCCATGTCCGCCCTGGATGCGGACGTGATTAAAACTTACGTAAAATTGGGATTGGGCATCGGCATCATCGCGTCCGTCGCGTTTTCCACCGACCGCGACACCACGCTGGTGAAACTGGACAGCGAATACCTGTTTGAAAAAAACACCACTTTCATTTCCGTCCGCCGCAATCACTATCTACGCGGCTACGCCTACCGCTTTATCGAACTGTGCACCCCGGCGCTCAACGAAGCGGATATCCGCTTGAGCGTCAATCCGTCGACGGATGCGGAATAGAAAGCCGTCCGCCTTACATTTAAAACGAAAAGACCTTTAAACCGGTATTACTTTGAAAACCCTAATGATGCGGATGATGCTCGTGTTTGTGAGTTTTTACCGGTTGTCCGGATGCCGGTGTTGCACGGATTTGATAGGCGTCATGACAGGCAACGCACTTGGCCATCGCGTCGCTCAATTGCCGCAGCGTAAGTTTGGGATCTTTCTTGGATTCCGCATCCACGGCAATTTGATCGAAATCCTGGTGCAGAGACATACCCAACTGCATGAATTCCTTGGGCAGCACGCCTTTGAGGTGATCCTCGGCTTTATGCGCCATGCCCAACCCCAAAGGACGGGCATGCTTGGAAACCGATGCCATGTCATCGGTTGAAAGCGCTGCCAGTATGTTTTGCGTGCCCGACAGCAATGCCCGCATTTCTTCCAGCACGTGGCCGCGCTGCGCTTCGGAAAGCGCGAGAATCTGGCGGCTGTCTTTTTCGGCTGCGATTGCAGACGTGGAAATCAACAAACAGGCAATGATCATTCGTGTTTTTTGCACTTGATACTCCTTGATAGGAAAGACCGGAACCCGACTTTACCAGCTTAGCGCGTTTCGCCGCAACAAACCGGGATTTTCAATGAGTAGTCGAATTTGCTTCAATGATTTTGTTGCCAGGCTGGCAATGCATCGCGTCATTTCATTCGTCGCTATTGCCGATTCCGCGGATTTTTTTGGTCTCGCTCTCAATCCGCCCGAAATGTTCCTGAAATTTTCCCGAAGCAAGCTCGACCTCGAAAGCGTCGGCTATTTTTTTCACTAACACCGTATGCTCAGGATTGGCATCGGCGTAGAGATGTTTGCTGAATTGCAATATCTGTTCATCTTCCTTCATCGTGACATCGAATTTCAATTCCCCAGAAGTGAAAGTGAGGATACGGCCGGTATATTCGTGAAATTTGTCTTCAACGATGTTGGCTTTTGTCCATCCTGTTTGTTGCTCCAAAAAAGCCAGGAATGCCGGCAGCATTGCTGCTTTCACCGGGTAGAGCGTGTAATAAGGAGAGGAGTATTCAACTTTGAAGCTACCGCTCCAGTAGATACCGTCTTTCAAGTCAAGCAATTTTTGGATAGTTTGGGTGATAAGGGAGTTGTGTTTTTATAACGCCGAAGCACAAATGGACCAGCTTGCGCATAGCAGCGCCGATAGCGGACATTTTGGATTTGCCTCTGGCGAGTAACCGTTCATAAAGCGCCTTGACATGGGGATTGTATTGTGTGGCGACCACTGCTGCCATGTATAGCACGGCTCGCACTCGCGCCGGACCCGCCTTCGACAATCGGGCCCGGCCCAGCACCGTGCTTCCAGACTGCCGTTTTACGGGCACTAAACCCAAATAAGCTGCCACTTGTTCGGCAGATTCGAAACGGTTGCCGTGCATGATCGCCAGGAGGTTATTTCCCACTCGCTCACCTACTGCCGGAATACTGGTCAGCAGAACCATATCCCGCTTCAGACCGGGATGCCGGTCGATGTGATCGTCTATCGCTTGTTGCAGCCGTTTCAATTCTGCTTCAAGAAAGGCGATAGATTGAGCGATAGACTGGACAATCAGTTCAGGCGTCTCGATAGCTTCGCTCTTTTCTTGCCGGTTCAATTCTCGGTGCAAATCATCCGCCACCGCATTACGCCGGGCTAGTAGTGCTTGTGTAATGCACGGACTTCCACCGATGGCGGCTGCCATGCCGCGGGCTTGAGCAGCGCTCCATATTTCGCCAGTACAACACTATCCACACCATCCGTCTTAGTGCGTATCCCCAAGCCTCGACCAAAATCTTTAACTTGTGCCGGATTGATGATCGAAACCATTACCCCAGCATCTACTAAAGCCAAAGCAGCTTGCTCGTGATATACGCCAGTGGCATCCATTACCACGTGCAGTTGCGCAGCCGACACACCTTGTTTGGCCGCCCACTCCAACAGTGCGCTCACGCCTGCTTTAGTGTTGGGAATGACCTTGGATTTACGTTTATCACCTGCTTCGTTAAGTAAAAGGCAACAATCCAATTTGGCCTTGGCAATATCCATACCGAGATAAAACATGATGTTCTCCTGTTACAATATTTACCAACCTCGCCCACTTGCCTTGTGCATGCAGGGTTTATCCCTTGGCTACCGTTCAGTGTCTGTGCTGGCGTGGAAGATGAGAAGGAAGGCTTGATCTACAGAACAAGGTCTTGCCTTAAGGGTGGACACAAGCTGCCTTCAACTCGGGTAGTGGTAGCTAACCACTACGAAAAGAAAGATACAAGGGTGCTTTTTCGAGCTTACGCAGACGCAAACGCTCACCTTGCGCCGATTTCTCCCACTCAAAAAACTTTTCAAACCATGCAAAATCCATTTCATCCACGCTGAGCAGGCGCACCCCGGTATCATCAAATTTAACCGCGTAGCCACTGTCCTGCTCAATGTTATACACCACAAGAGCATGCTCGGAATCGGGCAAATCCTCGTCCGGCGTGTTCCAACTCTGGAATGCACCGCGAAAAACGATGCTTTTGCGATCAGGTGAGAACGCCAGCGTCCCATGCGGCGAAGGGAAGGAATAATTTTCGACAGCATTGTTGCTGGGATTAAAGCGCCGGATGCTGCGAGTCTGCACGTCGAGAACGGCATGCTTACTGACTAAAAGAAGCCGCCCGTCGGCGAGACCATCCAATTTATCCAAATCGCCGGTATCGCTTCTGGCAAACACCTCCAGGTAGGGTCCGGGCTGCCCGTTTTCGCTGTCCAGGAATTGCAGGGAGGCAAAATCGTGGTGTTGCTCCAAAATAGGTTCGACGGCGGGTTCGCCATTTTTCAAGTAAATCAGGTACAAACTCTGGCTGCCTGCTATCAAAGTCGGATCAGGTGCGCCGGGAAGGGTATAGACGCGCCACAAGTACGGCAGCCCCGTATTGCTCTGTAATGCGCTGGGAAAGACAATCGGCTTACCGTTGTAAAAAATTGTGTAGGCCACGTTTGTCTGGTTGACTATGCCGGAATTTAGATTGAACTGCTTGCTCTTAGTCGCTGTGACACGGACAGTAAAGGGTCCGTAGGCAATGTCTTTTTCGATGTGATTGACGTCACCTGAGCGGCTGGAGATCGAATAGGCTGCAATGAGAACCACGGCAACCACGATGAATGCTATTTTCATAGATGTAGTTACTTTTTCTTTTTTCTGAAGTTTTTTAAGAAAACGCTGATTAATTGACTGCACGTGCAAATCGCTTCGTTGTGCGATATCACTCCTTCGCCCATCTTTATGTCGAACACTCTTTACCTCAGTTCAGTCCGGCCCAGACATGAAGGTACAATCGCTCGAAAGTATACTCGTAACTCAACCAGCATAATTGACACAACCAATATTTCCAATATAATGGAAACATGGAAATTAAAATTGCAATAAAAGCACTAACAGCCTTGGCGCACGAAACCCGCTTGACGATATTCCGGACGCTGGTTCAAGCCGGTGAATCCGGTCTTCCGGCTGGACAATTGGCGAAAGAATTGGGCATCCCGAATGCAACGCTCTCTTTTCATCTGAAAGAATTGGCGCATGCAGAATTGATAATCGCCCGGCAGGAAAGCCGTTTTATTTATTATTCCGCGAATTTCACAACCATGAATGCGCTATTGGGCTACCTCACCGAGAATTGCTGCGCCGGTATACCGTGCAGCCCAACCGAAGTTTGTTGTAATGAAAAAAATGACCTGGCATTGACCGCTGCGCATTTAACCAAGGAGACAACACAATGAAACGTTTTCATATCCATATCGCCGTCGATAATTTAGAAAACAATATCCGCTTTTATTCGGCGTTATTCGGTAGCGAACCATCCGTCAGCAAACCAGATTACGCCAAGTGGATGCTGGATGATCCATTCATCAATTTTGCCTTGTCCGAACGAGGCTCAAAACCGGGCTTGGATCATGTCGGAATTCAGGTCGATTCCGATGAAGCTTTGGCCGAAGTCAACCAGCGCTTGACGCAAGCCGGATTGCCCGCTGCGGAACAACAAAACGCGCAATGCTGTTATGCCGCGTCGAATAAATATTGGACGGTTGATCCGCAAGGCATCGCCTGGGAAGCGTTTCATTCGCTGACGGCGATTCCGGTATTCGGGCAAGATACCGCTATCCCCGCAAAAACCGGAACCTGTTGCGCGGCGTCATCATGAATGTATTATTTCTCTGTACCGGAAACTCGTGCCGCTCTATCCTTGCGGAAGCCACTTTTAATCATCTTGCACCCGACGGCTGGAAAGCGATGAGCGCAGGCAGCAAACCGACCGGCCAGGTTCATCCGCGCTCTCTGGCCCTGCTTGAACGCGAAGGCATCGGAACCCAAGGGCTTTTCAGTAAATCGTGGGACAACTTACCGGCTACGCCGGATATTGTAATCACCGTCTGCGGCAATGCGGCCGGTGAAGCTTGCCCGGCGTATCTTGGCCCTGCGCTACGCGCGCATTGGGGAGTCGATGATCCCGCGGAAGCGGCTGGAACCGAGGAGGAAATCAATGCAGCGTTCATCAAGGCTTATCAAACCTTTCGCGAAGGCATCGAGACTTTTTTATCGCTGCCACTCGACGAGCTGCAGCAAAATCCTTCCGCCTTCAGGACTAAGCTGGATTACATCGGCATTTTGAAATTCAAGCAATCCCAAGCAAAGTGACAGCCACCGGCCTGAGTCCAAGCGCAAGGAGTGATTGACATGCTGATTGCCATACTCATTTTCATCGTCACGCTCGGGCTGGTCATTTGGCAGCCACGTGGCTTGGGTATCGGCTGGAGCGCTATGCTCGGCGCTACCGCGGCTTTGCTGCTCGGCGTGATTCAATTCAGCGACATTCCGGCGGTGTGGCATATTGTCTGGAACGCGACAGCAGCTTTCATTGCCATCATTATTATTAGTTTATTGCTAGATGAAGCGGGGTTCTTTGAGTGGGCAGCATTGCATGTAGCGCGCTGGGGGCGCGGCAATGGGTATTTATTATTTGTGTATATTGTATTACTGGGTGCGGCGGTTGCAGCGCTGTTCGCCAATGATGGCGCAGCTTTGATTCTAACGCCAATTGTGATGGCGATGCTGCTGGCGCTTGGCTTTAGTCCGGCGGCTACGCTCGCTTTCGTCATGGCGGCGGGCTTTATCGCCGATACGGCCAGCTTGCCGCTGGTGGTATCCAATTTGGTTAACATTGTCTCGGCTGATTATTTCAAAATCGGGTTTACCGAGTACGCTGCGGTGATGATTCCGGTCAATATCGCTTCGGTAACAGGCAGTCTAGGCGTGCTTTTTCTTTATTTCCACCGCAGCATTCCGGCCCGTTACGATGTCAATCAACTGAAGCCGCCTGGTGAAGCAATTCGCGATCCGGCAACTTTCCGCGCCGGCTGGGCCGTGATGGCGTTGCTGCTCATCGGTTTTTTAGGTCTTGAACCGTTGGGCGTGCCGATCAGCCTGGTAGCCGCCGCCGGTTCGTTAGTGCTGCTAGCGGTAGCCACGCGTAGCCATATCATCAACACACGCAAAATCGTGCGCGAATCGCCATGGCAAATCGTCATTTTTTCATTGGGAATGTATCTCGTGGTGTATGGCCTGCGCAACGAAGGCTTGACCGGATACATTACCAATCTGCTCGATGTCTTCGCCAGCTATGGCGTGTGGGGCGCAACGCTTGGCACCGGTTTTTTGGCCGCTTTCCTATCGTCGATCATGAACAACATGCCCGCAGTGTTGATCGGCGCATTATCCATCGACGCAAGCTCTGCAACCGGTACGATCAAGGAAGCCATGATTTACGCCAACGTCATCGGTTGTGACTTGGGACCGAAAATCACCCCGATCGGCAGCTTGGCAACCTTATTATGGTTGCATGTGCTGGCACGTAAAAATATGGTAATTACCTGGGGATATTACTTACAAGTAGGGATTGTGTTGACGGTTCCGGTATTGCTCGTTACGCTGGCTGCCCTGGCCATGTGGCTGAGTGTTCAATGAGATTATCATCGCAAAACACAACAACCGAACAAAGTGAATTACATCAACCTTGTTACTTTTTTAATGGAGAATCAAAATGGCAACTATTCAAGTATTTGATCCTGCTTCGTGCTGTAGCTCAGGCGTTTGCAGTTCCGACGTAGACCAGGCATTGACCGCTTTTTCCGCCGATGTCGATTGGCTCAAACAGCACGATATCGCCATCGAGCGTTTTAATCTGGCGCAACAACCCATGGCTTTTGCGGATAATGCTACGGTGAAAGGATTCCTGGAACGATCTGGTGCAGAAGCGCTGCCACTTATTCTGGTGGATGGTGAAGTAGCATTGGCAGGCCGCTACCCGCAGCGCAGCGAGCTCGCGCGTTGGGCGAGCATCCCGCTGCAAGAAAAAGCGGAAGAATCGAGTTGTTGCGGAGGTTGTTGCTAACAGAAGCCTGAGCCAACCGCATGAGCCAACTTGAATTTCTCGATCATCCGCCGCGATTTCTGTTCTTTACTGGCAAGGGCGGTGTCGGCAAAACTTCATTAGCTTGCGCTACAGCGATTACGCTGGCCGATGCCGGTCAGCGGGTATTATTGGTTAGCACCGATCCGGCCTCTAACGTAGGCCAAGTATTCGGTATCACGATTGGAAATCAGATTACAGCAATTACCGAGGTACCTCGTTTAGCCGCTCTGGAAATCAATCCGCAAGCAGCAGCACAAGTCTATCGTGATCGCATTGTCAATCCAGTTCGGGGCGTATTACCAGACACGGTCGTCAAAGGCATCGAAGAACAACTATCCGGCGCTTGCACCACTGAAATTGCCGCTTTCGATGAATTTACCGCTTGGCTGGTCGATTCAGCGCTAACTGCGGATTACGATCATATTATCTTCGACACCGCGCCGACCGGCCACACCATCCGGCTGCTGCAACTGCCCGGCGCATGGAGCGATTTTCTTGAGGAAGGCAAAGGCAATGCATCCTGTCTTGGCCCGCTGGTTGGTCTGGAAAAACAACGCGCGCAATACAAAGCGGCAGTGGACGCGCTCGCCGATCCGCAACGCACCCGGCTCATATTGGTGGCACGTGCGCAGCAAGCGACGTTACGTGAAGTAGCACGGACACAGGAAGAACTCACGGCCATCGGTTTGACCAATCAATTCCTCGTCGTCAATGGCTTATTGCCTCGGTCAGAAGCAACGCAAGATGATTTGGCAGCCGCTATTTTCGAACGCGAGCAAAAGACCATGGCAGCTATCCCTGAAATTCTCAAACCCTTGCCGCGCGATCACATTGCGCTTAAACCATTCAACCTGGTTGGATTGATCGCTGTACGGCAATTGCTGATGGATGAATTGCCCGCCGCTCACGATATTAATATGATCCATCAAGCCATACCGTTTCCAGGCTTATCCGTCTTGATCGATGAGATTGCCAAAGATGACTGCGGCTTAATCATGCTGATGGGCAAAGGCGGTGTCGGTAAAACCACGCTAGCAGCTGCAATCGCCGTCAACTTGGCGCATCGAGGCTTGCCAGTTCATTTAACCACTTCCGATCCGGCCGCACATTTAAGCGAAACGCTCAGCGGCACAATGGATAATCTCCTGGTGGACCGGATTGATCCGCAGGTGGAAACCGAACGCTATCGCCAGCGCGTTCTGCAAACCAAGGGCGCACATCTGGATGCGCAAGGCAAGGCATTACTTGAAGAAGATTTGCGTTCACCATGCACCGAGGAAATTGCGGTATTTCAGGCATTCTCACGCATGATCCGCGAAGCGGGAAGGAAATTCGTGGTGATGGATACCGCACCGACCGGCCATACGTTATTGTTACTGGATGCCACCGGTGCTTATCATCGCGAAGTGATCAAGCAAATGGATCACCAATCCATCACGCGCTACACCACGCCAATGATGCAACTGCAAAATCCCAAGCAAACCAAGATACTGTTGGTGACATTGGCGGAAACGACGCCCGTGCTGGAAGCTGCCAACCTGCAAGCTGATTTGCGCCGCGCCGGAATCGAGCCGTGGGCCTGGATCGTCAATAACAGCGTTGCCGCTACGACCGTCCAGTCACCTTTGCTGGCGCAACGCGCCGCCAATGAACTCAAAGATATCGAAACGGCAGCCACGATTCACGCAAAGCGTTATGCCGTCGTACCCTTGCTCAAGGAAGAGCCGGTGGGCATTGAGAAATTATTGACGTTGTCCGAAAGTCATCAGTCAACAACCAAACATTGAGAAATCCAAGCAAAAGTATCGTGCAGCGTATTGCCTAGCCGCAACAACCATCGCCGCTGTTTTTATCTCGCATCTGGATAGGCGGACATGGTACGGTGCCATAGGAACAATAGACACAACAGTCGCCGGGCTTCGGCTTAAGCACAGTGTGGCATTGCCCGCACTCGTAGAACCATTGGCAGGCATCCATGGGCATGGTTTCCGTCCTGGCATGGCCGCATACCGGACAGGTCAGCGTGGATTCCAGAATGACAGCACTCATAAAGCATTCCTTTCAAGCTATAAATTTTCAGGTTCAGTCGCAGCGGCGGATGTTTCCTTGAACAACCGGTCCGGCAGCCACCAGAGGTAAAACACCATGCCGAATAGTTCCACCAGCGACTGAAATACGACGATCACCGCGACCGTCTCCCAGCCGGCCGGCAGCGCCAGCGCGAATGGCAGCACTACAAAGGAATTGCGCGTACCGAGACTGAACGCCAGTGTACGCCCGGAATCCATCGGCAGCCACAGCGCCCGGGTGAGCAGACGGGCAATCAACGCCGCTGTCAGCAAAAAGCCCGCGAATACGGGCAGCACCGTCAGCAACACTGGCCCGGCATGGCGCACCGTGCCAACTTGCGCTCCGGCGATCAGGAACACCACCACCGCGAGTAAAGGCACGGGCCACCAGCCCAGGCGTTCGCGCCAGACCGCGCGCGCGGGCTTGGCTTCGATCCAATATTCCGTGAATACCGCCGCCAGCAGCGGTATGCCGATCAAAACGAGTGTGGCGGGCAGCATATCTTCGATTCGCAGCGCGGCGCTGAAATCCGCCGCCGGCAGCATCAGCCACAGATAAACCGGCAGCAGCAGCAACTGCGCCAGCAAGTTCAGCGGTGTGACGGCAACTGCCCGCGCCGTGTTGCCGCGCCCGAGCTGCGCAAAGGTGATGAACCAGTCGGTACAGGGCACCAGCAGCACCAGCAGCACGCCGAGATGCAAAGCCGGATCAGCGGGCAGCCATTGCAGCATGAACCAGACTATCAACGGTATCAGCACGAAATTACCGGTCATCGCGGCCAGCACGAAGCGCCGGTCGCCAAAGGCATCGCGGATATGCAGCAGCGGCACTTGCACAAAGGTGGCGTAAAGCAGCACAGCCAGCACCGGCCACAGCAACATTTCCAGATGCGGCCCGATACCGGGCCAGACGCCGCCCGACGACAATCCGCATACGATAGCGGTGAGATAAACCCAGACCTGCCGCCGTTCGAGCGTTACGCGATCCATCAATCGCGCACCCGCAGGATCAGCCAGGTACCGGCGAGCATGAATCCGGCGGCCAGGGTGAAGGCAACTTCCGGAGAAACCGCCGTCCAAACCACGCCGACGGTTGCACTCGACACAAACTTGACGGTTCCGTTGACGGTGCCGAGCGCGCCGATGCCCATCGTCATGGTTTCCGCCTGCACCATCTCCGCGGTTACGGTGGACTCCAGTGCTTCCTGCACGGCCACGTATAACCCGGCGAGGAAGAAAATACCTGCCAGCGCTGCGATGCTGTCAACCGCGAACCAGAATGCCAGTGCCGCCGACATTGCCGTGGCGGCGCCCAGAAAATAACCGGCGGCGAGAACGGGCAAATGCCCGATACGGTCTGCCAGCCATCCCACCGGCCAGGAAGCGGCCACCTGCACGACGTTGCGCCATACATACAGCAACCCCGCCACCTGCGCCGCCTGCACCACGCCCATCGACGGAGTGAGCAGCGTGGTGACCGCCAGGATCAGCAGCGCATGAGAAAAATCACCGATGCCGAAGACACCGACCGCACCCAGATACCGTTTGAACCGCACCGGCAATCCGCGCAGCGTGCTGAAAAACTTCAGCGCCGGATTCGGCGAATGCTGCGGATCCTTGACCAGCCACAGAAACGCCAGCACCGCCAGCACCCCGGGAATGACCGACAGCCACAGTACGAAGCGGAATGGCCCGGCGGCGTCTTCCCAATGCCAGTCTTGCGCTAATCCCAGCAACGCCACACCCAGCAAAGGGCCGAGCACCGCACCCACTGAATCCGCCGCGCGATGGAAGCCGAAAGCGCGTCCGCGCGTAGCCGGGCTTACCGCTTGAATCACAATGGCGTCGCGCAACGGGCCGCGCAAGCCCTTGCCGAACCACGACACCATGCGCCCGAGCAGGATGAGCAACCACCCTGAGGATAGTGCAATCAATATCTGGCCAAACGGCGTCAATCCATAACCGATCAGCACCAGCAGCTTGCGGTGCCCGAGCTTGTCGGCGATGTAACCCGAAACCATTTTGGTAAAACTCGCCACCGCATCGGCGATGCCTTCGATTAGACCCAGCATCGCCGCCGGAATGCCGAGCACCGCGAGAAAGCCCGGTAGAATCACGGTCGTCGTTTCGTAGCAGAAATCGCCCAGCGCGCTGGTAATGCCCGCGCCCGCGACCGTGCGGTTAAACCAGCCTTTTGTATCAGTCGTTTGAACGCCGTTTTCCGGCATCAGGTTTCTCCGGTCATGCCGAACTCGATCGGTGTTTTGACGTAAAACACCTTTACGCCTTCCTGCTCCAGATGCTCGAACATGCGCTCCGCTTGCTGCTCGCTGACGGCCATCGTCACCTCGACCGGCTGATCGGCCAGCTCGAAGAAATGCGCGGCATGCAGCTTGCGATCGCGCCCGAAACCCTCGGCAGCGACCGCCAATGTTGCGCCGCCGATACCCAGTTTCATCGCCGATTGCAACAACCATTCCCCGAGCGGCTGTTGATTGTGCTGGCGGTCTTGCTGGGTAAAGAAAGTCAGTTGATAGCCTTTCATGGCATCCTCCCTGGAATCAGGCGGTTTTGAACGCGGCCACGGTCGCCAGCCCCAGCATCGTCATCAATAAAGAACCGGTCACATGCGCGGCGATCGCACCGAAGGCCCACAGTATGCGCCCTTCCTGGATCAGCACCGTGACTTCGGCGGAAAATGTGGAAAACGTGGTCAATCCGCCCAAAAAACCGGTGATGACGAACAAACGCCACTCCGGCGTCAAACCGGGATGATGGGCAAAGACGGCGAGTGCGACACCGATCAAGTAACCGCCGATCAGATTCGCCGCCAATGTGCCGGGCGGAATCGCCGGAAACAACGCGTTAAGCGACATACCCAGCAACCAGCGCAACACGGCGCCGAGCGATGCGCCCAAACAGATGGCTAAGAGGGAATTGAAAATAAATTTATCCTGGTTAATTAAATTGGCCTGTCTTACGTTTTTGCTTTTCTCGCTTCGGCTTGTTTTCCTTTAATTTATTAGGCTGCCTAAACCGGTTTTTACCGGCAATCCGGAGAAGCCGGAGAAATTTCGGGCATTCGAAATGACTGGGCGCTTTGCAGACCGCAGCGTGACGAAGCCCATCCCGCATAGCAACCAGCATTTCAATTGTTCTATCCAGTTCATCCGCCTTGGCTAAAAGCAATGCGCGATTAATGTCGGGCCCTTCGGGCGTAAACATTTCAGCGATCTCATCGAGCGAGAAACCGGCGCTACGCCCCAGTGATATTAAAGCCAGCCGCTCAATGACATGGGCGCTGAATAAACGCCGCAAACCACTCCGGCCGCATGACTGAATTAATCCTTTTTCTTCATAAAATCGTATTGTTGAAGCTGGCAGCCCGGATACTTTTGCGACTTCAGCGATATCCACTATTTCACCTGTTGTAATTAATACTTGACTTCAAGCCGACTTGAGCTTTTATCCTAGCGCAGTACACAATTTAGTACAACACTTAAGGAGCCGCTATGGAAGCAAGTTTTTGGCATCAGAAATGGGAACGGGGTGAGACCGGTTTTCATGAAAACGAGATAAATCCCTTTTTAATAAAGCATTTTGAAGCCTTAAATCCGCCAAAGGGCGGCCGGATATTCTTGCCGTTGTGCGGCAAGACGCGCGATATTGGATGGTTCCTTGCCAATGGATACCGGGTTATCGGCGCGGAGCTGAGCGAACTGGCCATAAACGATCTGTTTACAGAACTTAGCATAACACCGGAAATCTCCAAAGATGGAAAATTGACTCGTTACCGCGCTGAAAATCTGGACATTTTAGCGGGCAATTTCTTCGACGTATCCGCTGAGTCTCTTGGGTCCATCAGCGCGGTATACGATCGGGCAGCTTTAGTCGCGCTGCCTGCTTCCATGCGCAAGCAATATTCCTCGCACCTGATGAATATAACCGATGCGGCACCGCAATTGCTGATCACGTATGAATACAACCAACTGCTGATGGATGGTCCGCCATTCGCGGTTAACGAGGGCGAAGTCAAACAGCTTTATGCGGCTGCGTATCGATTGGAATCTGCTGAAAGCAAGATCATTGCAGGCGGATTGAAGGGAAAAGTGGCGTCGACAGAGATCGCCTGGTTACTTCATAAAATCAAGTAATAGGCTCAATTGATATGCCGGACATCGAATGGATTGTGTTGTACATGGCTTTGGGAGCCATTACTGGTTTTATGGCCGGATTGTTGGGCCTTGGCGGCGGCGGGATGCTGGTTCCTTTGCTGGCATCCATTTTTACCATGCAAGGCATGAGCGCGGATACCGCCGTTCACTTGGCATTAGGAACGTCATTGGCTTGCATGATTACCTCTTCAACGGCAAGCATTCACGCACATGCTTCGCAGGGAGCCATTATGTGGCGGGCCGCCGGTGGCATGATCCCCGGAATCGCTGCGGGCGCTTTGCTGGCCGCCCACGCCGCGGCAAAGCTTAATCCAGCTCACATTGCTTCATTTTTTGCGCTCTTCATGGCGCTGATCGCTTTGCAAATGTTTGTTAATTGGCAACCGGAACCCAGCAAGCAGCCCATCACGCTTCGCGGACTACTCACGGCCGGGATTGGGATCGGATCCGTATCAGCACTGACTGCAGCGGGCGGCGGTTTTCTCACCGTTGCCTACCTGAGTTATAAGAATTCGGACATAAAAACAGCAATTGGCACGTCAGCCGCTATTGGATTCCCCATCGCCATCGCCGGAACTGCCGGTTACGTGATAAGCGGCTGGTCTATCACATCAAGCGATCCCTATACTCTGGGGTTCGTATACATACCGGCATTCTTAGCGATATCGATAGCCAGCGCTGTTTCAGCGCATTATGGCGCGCGTTGTACGCATCGTTTGCCTGAAGCTTTTCTGAAAAAGGCATTGGCCATCATCTCGCTGCTTTTGAGCATAAAAATGCTGGTCACATTGATTTAATCCTGCCTCGAAACATAGGCTTATAATCGACTGTCAGTGTCATACAGATAAAGAACATCATCTTCGATCACTGGTGGTGGTGACCGGAACCATGAGGATGACCCGGCACGGCGTGACGGGCATGATCGCTTAACTGCGCGTCAAACCAATGGTGAATCGCCAGTTTGAGCACTTCGATATGAGTGGTATAAGTAATTTCTGCGCCATCCGGCAATTCCCGATAAACGATTTTTATTTGCCCGGGTTTGGCCGCTCTCAATTCCGCCAGCCCGGGCATCGCGGCGCCGTGAATCCTTTCCGGATTGAAGTAATCACCCTGCTGGAATTCCTCGGCAATCTGAGACAGATGCAGCCGTATCAGGCTGATTTGTTCGCTATCCGCTTTGTCCTTCGCGATCACCTGTTGAATGCCGCCAGTATCCGTTTTGGAAAAAATATGCGTGGTTTTCTCCAGATCGAACGGCATCACATGCGAACCACGCTCTGCGACTTCGTCCAGACGCTGTTCGCTCGCCGGTTCTGCCGCAAAAACCGGTGTTATCAAAAAAATCAACCAGCCAAGCACGATCAAGCGACTCTTCATTTCCTTCTCCTTTATTCAACGATGACGATCGCCGGTCACATCAAAATAATATCAAATAAAACAACGGATAAATATTTGACAGACAAGTAACCGTCAGGGCTGACACATTGCCGCAATACCTGCGCAACAATCACACACTACCATATTATACCGCGTCGCCGCCACGCCATTACCGGCGGCTGTTGCGCCATTGATATAACAAAAATTTGACTCATTAATTCAAATCATCTGGGATCTCTTAACATGAAACCGTTTAATCAAATACTGGGCTTGACCAAAAAGGCCCTGAATACCGCAGTATTGGCCGCGCTTCCGGTCATCGCGGCCACCACGCCGTCGAATGCGGCGTCACCCGCAACACCCTACTTTCAACGTATCGCAACTTACCTCGTTTGCGAGAATACCAGTTGCGACCGGGATTCCGTCAAAGAAACCGTTGCTGAAATCATTGCCGCCAGCAAAGATGGCAGTGTTTTGATTTACACCGACAGCCCGGCCGGGAAAATAGGATTCGTCAACATCAGTAATCCCGCCAACCCTACCGGTCTCGGTACCGTGAATACCAGCGGCGAACCGACCTCGGTCGCCGTTACCGGAAATTATGTTCTGGTTGGCGTGAACACCTCGGCAAGCTTCGTGGCGCCTTCCGGCATGCTCTCGGTCTATCACCTGCCGTCCTGTCTGGCTGATGTGCCCAACTGCGCGCCAATCCGGGAAATCGATATGGGCGGCCAGCCGGATTCGGTTGCTGTCAGCCCCAATGGCCGTTATGCGGCGGTTGTGATTGAGAATGAGCGCGATGAAGCCGTAACTGTAGATGGAGTCAAAGGCGGATTGCCGCAATCTCCTGCCGGATACCTGAACATTATCGACTTGACCGGAAACCCTGGAAATTGGAAAGTACGGCCCGTCGATTTAACCGGTCTGGCGGACTATGGCATTGACGACCCGGAACCGGAATTTGTCAGCATCAATCAGAGCAATATTGCCGCAATCACATTGCAGGAGAATAACCACATCGTTTTCGTCAATCTCGCCGATGGCAAGATATTGCAGCACTTTAACGCAGGTAAAGTAACCCTCGAAGGCGTGGACATCGCGGATAACAAATTAATCGATTTTTCCAGCACTTTGAAAAACATTCCCCGGGAACCCGACGCCATCACTTGGCTGAACCACATGGTCATCACCGCCAACGAGGGGGATTTATTCGGCGGCAGCCGCGGCTTTACCTTTTTCAATCGCAACGGTACGGTTCTATATGACTCCGGTATGGAATTCGATTACCTTGCCGCCAAGATCGGCCATTATCCGGAAAAACGCTCCGACAATAAAGGCAGCGAACCGGAAGGCATCACGGCTGCCCGCTATGGTAATGAAAACCTGGTTTTCGTCGGCTCCGAACGCGCCAATTTTGTCGGTGTGTACAGTTTCCAAGGCCGCTCGGTGGATTACAAACAAGCACTGCCGACCGGTGCGGGTCCTGAAGGATTGCTGGCCATCCCGCATCGTCAACTTTTCATCGCATCCACCGAGGTGGATTCGCCTGTCCGTTCTCAAATCAACATTTTCCGCTTAGAACGGAAACCGGCCGGTTATCCGCAAATCGAATCCGAGCTGCTGACCGATGGCAAGCCGATTGCTTGGGGCGCACTGTCGGCGCTCGCTGCAGATAAGGATGACGCCAACCGCTTGTATACCGTTCACGACAGCTTTTACAACAAGAGCCGCATCTATACGATCGATGTCAGCAACCACCCTGCCAAAATTTCGGCGGTTACGCCCATTCTGAAAGACGGTTCGCCGGTCAATTACGATTTGGAGGGTATTGCGCAGCGCAGCGACGGCAGTTTTTGGCTGGCTTCGGAAGGCGCCAGCACATCGACCACGCGCAATCTTCTGATCGAGGTCAACAGCGACGGCACGGTCATCCGAGAAATCCGCCTGCCGGCTGCAGTTGATGCTCTGCAAGTCAGCAATGGCTATGAAGGTGTTGCAGTCACTGGCCGCGCCGGTGCCGACGAACAAGTTTATGTCGCCTTTCAAAGGGAATGGAAAGACGATCCGCTTGGTATGGTGCGCATCGGGCAATACACGCCGTCATTGGACCTGGATCCGGCGATCGACGAAGGCGAATGGAAATTCTTTTATTATCCGCTCGACCCCGTCGAGTCTCCCACCGGCGGCTGGGTAGGATTGTCCGAAATTACAGCGCTGGGCAACGGCAAATTTGCGATCATCGAGCGCGATAATCAAGCGGGACCGGATGCACGCATCAAGCGCGTCTATACCGTCGATATCTCGGGAGTAACCCCCAAAACCCAAACGGAAGGCAGTTTCCCGATACTCAACAAAAGTCTGGCGATCGATGTACTGCCGGCCATGCAAGCGGGTAATGGCTGGGTTCACGACAAACTGGAAGGTTTGGCAAGAACAATCGACGGAACCGTCTATGTCGTCACCGATAACGACGGTGTCGATAATTCAACCGGTGAAACGCAATTTCTTAATTTGGGCAATGCGCTGAATTAAGATTTGTGAACCACGTAAGAAAGGCGCCAACCGGATGAACGAAGGAGGCGCCTTTTCCGTCAGAACCTGCCGGAACAACCGGATCGCTATCACCCAGACCGGTGAAAAATTCCAATAGAGCAATCCCCTTTGTCTGCAGGGTAGCATTATCAACCAATGCGGTCGCTGATCGCCTTGGCAGCAACAACAAATTGACCTGGAATCGCTGTATACCGGCAAGACGACGATCACGGACTGAGTAAGGAAATCATCGATCATATCTATACCCACGGCTATTGTTCCGCCGATGACATCGGCATCCAAAACCCCATTCCCAATCACTACTTTATCCTGAAAAACACCCGTACATCCGTGCTGGTGTTTTATAACCCCATCACGCAAAGAATCGAGCAACTCGAAAAACAGCCCGCGTACCGGATTTGGCCGAAAAATGCCGAGCAAGTCTTCGCGCTGCACGCAATCACCCACCTCGGCATCAAGCTCGTCACCTTGCAAGGCGTGGCAGGCACAGGCAAGACCTTGCTGACACTGGCCGGCGCATTGGAACAGAAAAGACATTACAAGCAGATCTTGCTATCCCGCCCGGTTGTACCGCTCAGCAATAAGGACATCGGTTTTCTGCCCGGCGATATCGCATCGAAACTCGCGCCCTACATGGAGCCGTTATGGGACAACCTCAAATTCATCAAAAGCCAGTTTAGTGAAAAAGACAAGGAATATAAAAAATCACGGAAGCTGTCTCGCAGGAAAAACTCAAAATCACGCCGCTGGCCTATATCCGGGGCAGAAGTATCTCAAATGTATTTTTCATCATCGACGAAGCGCAGAACTTAACGCCGCACGAAGTTAAAACCATCATCACCCGAGCAGGCGAAAATACCAAAATCATATTTACCGGGGATATTTATCAAATCGACACACCCTATTTAGACTCGCAGAGTAATGGCTTGTCTTATCTGATCGATAAAATCAAGCATCATGAAATCTATGCGCATATCCAACTGGAAAAAGGCGAGCGATCCAATTTGGCCAATCTGGCGAATCAATTGCTTTGATTACAGCCAGACAACTACTCGATTAACTTGAATGATTACAGT
Source organism: Nitrosomonas sp. sh817 (assembly GCF_030908545.1). NCBI lineage: Bacteria > Pseudomonadati > Pseudomonadota > Betaproteobacteria > Nitrosomonadales > Nitrosomonadaceae > Nitrosomonas > Nitrosomonas domestica. Next base: position 2,626,510 of record NZ_CP133083.1, read on the forward strand.
GGACAGCAAGAAACCGAAGATTAGGATTTCTAGGTTTCTTGCTGTGATCAGATATCCGTGAAGATCAAAGCTTTCACTTTTCAAATCACTATACTATATCTTTCTTCTTTTCCAGCTCGACGCACCAATCAAACCCAATCCTGCCAGCAGCATGGCGTAGGTTTCGGGTTCCGGCACAGCCAGCATGATTAAGCGGTCATCGCCGCTGGTTGGATGTTGCACATTCAAATAGGCGATATTGGGATTGAATTTATCGAAATAAAGGCCGGTCGGTTCAGCGCCTAAAGTCGATAACGATGCCCAGCGGCCAACCGATTCAGCGATACCATCGTGATTGGCATCGGTAGCAAACCAGATATCGGCGGAACCGCCCGGTTGATCTTCGACAATATAGATATTGCCTTCGGCATCGATCGCCAGATTATCCGGATTGTTGAATACCCCGCCTACACCAAGACCAGTCGCCAGATCCAGCGTAGCGGAATTGACAAACAGATTGGCGGTATTGCTGGCCAAGTTGAAAGAATACACTTCATCGGTGGTCGTAGTCGCCACGTAGAGGATCTGATCGCCGTTCGCCAATGTTTTGATTTCCAGATCTTCGGGACGCTGGTAATTGGTGCCATGCACGACATCGGCAGTCAAGCGGCCGTCGATGCTGCCGTCCGCGTTGAGTACCGATACGCCCGGAATCGCACCGCCATTGACATCGGATATCGGTTCCCAAGTAATAGCGCCGGTTGCATTGGAATTGCTGCCACCATCTACCAGCATCACAAAGGTTTGCCCTGCGGCAAAATAATCGTCACCGTTAGTTGCATTGGGATTGGCTGATACAAATTTATAAATGCTGCCGCCATTAAACTCATCAATAAAGTACATCGCGTTGTTCTTATCAAACGCTAAGCCTTCGTGTGATACTCGTGGCAACAGGCTGCGATGGATAAAGTTGGAATCACCGGTGCCAGTCGCAGTTACCGAGTTGGTCAATTCAAACAGCCGTCCTTTGGTACTACCGGCGCCCCACGATTCCTCGGCGGTCAGATAACCACCCCAAGGTGTCCAGCGCGAAGCATCTCCCGCTACAAACCCTTGCGTACCGGGTGCAACCAGGGTTACGGTGCGGGTATTGTAATCAGGATTCCACAAATCAACCCGTTGCACACCCGCAGTACTGGTTTCAAATGGCATGAACAGATAGCGACCCGCGTCAACACCGCTTTCATTGGCGGTAATCATATCCCAATTCCCGCTATTGGCTTGACCCTGTGCAAGCTGGTTGGCACGATTGGCAATTGAAATTTGTGTCCAGGATGCATTTCCAAGCTCTAAGGGGCTGGATTCCGGTAAAGATCCGCCGGGTACGCTGCTGGCCAACGGGGTAAAAGTATCAAAACCGGTGCTGGCCGCCATTGACTGTGTTGCTGCAACCATGCTGACGATCGCACCTGTTACTAATGTATTCAGTATTTTCTTCTGGAACATCATGTTCTCCCGAAAAGTAATCAAAAAATTCTTGTGGATAAGAAGTGATGTACAGGCAATCCGGCTGTCTGCGCTATCCGAACGGATAGGTTTGTCATGCAGATCCTGGATTTTCCGTTGACCGGCTCACGCCGGAGATGGCTTTACAGTACGGAAGGCAGTATAGGCAACCAGTATGACGCGGTTATTGCGGCGGTGTTACGTAACGGAATTTCCGATGGACAGTTACAAACGGTTATTTTTCAAGGAAATTCACAAGAATGAGGATCGAAAAACTACCCAAGCTGGTAATAAATTTTGTTCTCACCCTATTATCAGACTTTATTCCGATCAGCTATCAGCGTTTTAACAGGTAGTGATAAAATGCGATAATTGATTCTCAAAATTTCAAAGGATTGGTATCACCATGTTTTCGCAAAAACACACGATTGAAAATGTAGACCCGGATCTATGGCAAGCGATTAAAGGCGAGATGCAACGCCAGGAAGAGTATATCGAACTCATCGCTTCCGAGAATTACGCGAGCCCTGCTGTGATGCAAGCGCAGGGTTCCGTGCTCACCAACAAATACGCAGAAGGCTATCCCACCAAGCGCTATTACGGCGGCTGTATGTACGCCGATCAAGTGGAACAATTGGCGATCGATCGCCTGAAAGCTTTGTTTGGCGCGGAATACGTCAATGTGCAACCGCATTCCGGCTCACAGGCCAATGCCGCAGTCTACCTCTCGGTGTTAAAACCGGGCGACACGTTGCTAGGAATGTCTTTAGCCCATGGCGGCCATTTGACACACGGTTCGAGCGTCAGCATGAGCGGAAAAATCTTCAATTCCATTTCTTATGGACTACATCCCGAAACGGAGTTGCTAGACTACGACGAAGTGGAACGTTTAGCGCATGAACACAAGCCTAAAATGATTGTGGCAGGCGCTTCATCGTATGCTCGCGTCATCGACTGGAAACGTTTCCGCAAGATTGCCGATGCTGTCGGCGCTTATCTGTTTGTCGATATGGCGCATTATGCGGGATTGGTCGCGGCTGGTTTTTATCCCAATCCGGTCGGCATTGCCGACTTCGTGACCAGTACCACGCACAAAACGCTTCGTGGTCCCCGGGGCGGTATCATCATGGCCAAGCCGGAGCATGAAAAAGCATTGAATTCAGCGATCTTCCCGCAAACCCAAGGTGGTCCGCTGATGCATGTGATCGCAGCCAAAGCGGTTGCTTTTAAAGAAGCTGCTAGCAAAGAGTTTAAGGACTACCAGGAACAAGTGATCGAGAATGCGCGCGTTATGGCGAAAGTACTGACCAGCCGCGGACTGCGGATCGTTTCAGGTCAAACCGACTGCCATATGTTTCTTGTCGATCTGCGCGCGATGAATTTGACGGGTAAACAAGCCGAAGAGTCGCTGGAACATGCGCACATTACCGTCAACAAAAACGCCATTCCCAACGATCCGCAAAAACCATTTGTTACCAGCGGTATCCGCGTCGGTTCACCGGCAATTACGACACGGGGCTTCAGAGAATTCGAGGCTGAGCAACTGGCGAATCTGATCGCGGATGTCTTAGCAGCGCCTGAAGATTCTGCGGTCATTTCCAGAGTGGCTACCGAAGCCAAAAAAATGTGCGCGAAATTTCCTGTGTATGGATAAATTTCCCGAGGAAACATCAATCTGGCTTGATGCTTGTGATCGTTAATCAATTATGAAATGTCCATTCTGCAACGCGGATGACACCAACGTGATTGATTCACGGGTAAGCGAGGATGGTCACAAAATCCGCCGCCGCCGCCGCTGCCCCGCTTGCGACAAACGCTTTACAACTTACGAAACCATCGAATTACGGTTGCCGCAAGTTGTAAAGCACGATGGCAGCCGGGCGGAATTCGACCGTAACAAATTGCTGACAGGTTTTCAGCGGGCATTGCATAAGCGGCCGGTTCCCACCAGCTATGTCGATGAAGCGATCGACCGCATCGTTCAAAAACTGCTGGCAATGGGCGAACGCGAAGTTTCGTCGCGCAGTATCGGTGAAAGCGTGATGGAAGAACTCTATAAGCTGGATAAGGTCGCCTATATCCGTTTTGCCTCCGTTTACAAGAGCTTCCAGGACGTTGACGATTTCCGCGACGCGATCAAAGAAGCGCAAAAGCAATACCCTTCGATGCCGTCGAAGAAAGTATCTTGATTCCGCAAAGTATCATCACGACGCCACATACGGATCGTAGTTCAACCACAACTTCCTAGGGAAACGCTGATTAATTCAACGAACGTGATGAAGGGCGAGGCGCACGGAACGCAACAACTGAGACATATCAATCCGATAGGCGAGGGAGTGAGTACCGCACAACGAAGCAATTCGCTCGTGCAGTCAATTAATCAGCGCTTCCCTGGGAAATGCTGATTAATTCGGGGAACAAGATGAGGTGCAAGGCGGATGGAGCGCAGAAAATGAGATATATCATAGTGATAGGCGAATTTCCGAGCACCACCCAACGCAGCAGATCGCCTGTGTAGCCAATTATTCAGCGTTTCTTAGATGTTTTCTTCCGCCGATCACACTTTCATGTCACAAGCCCTGCGTTTAGCGGAAAAAGGGCTTTACAGCACGGCGCCCAATCCACGCGTCGGCTGCGTCATCGTTCGCAATGAACAAATCGTCGGCTGCGGCTGGCACGAGAAAGCCGGGCTACCGCACGCCGAAGTCAACGCATTGATAAATGCCGGAGCAGCGTCACGAGGCGCGACCGCCTACGTGACTCTGGAACCCTGCAGTCATTTCGGGCGCACGCCGCCATGCGTCAATGCGTTGATCGATGCGGGCATTGCGCAGGTCATTATGGCCATGCAAGATCCTAATCCTCTGGTATCCGGGCGAGGCCTCGCGCTGCTGGAACATGCCGGCATCAAGGTAAAATCAGGCCTAATGCAAACAGAAGCTCAGGCGCTGAACGTGGGTTTCATTTCGCGCATGACGCATCAGAAACCTTGGGTCAGAATTAAAACAGCCGCCAGCCTGGACGGCAAAACAGCATTGAACAACGGCGTCAGCCAGTGGATTACCGGCGAAGCCGCGCGATGCGACGGGCATCGGTGGCGCGCCCGATCCTGTGCAATCTTGACAGGTATCGGCACCATTCTATCGGATGATCCGCAGCTTTCCGTCCGGCATATCGAAACACCCCGTCAGCCTAAAAGAATCATTGTCGACAGCCGCTTGGCGATACCGTTGGAAGCAAAAGCGCTGCAAGGCGGAATTGAAACTTTTGTTTTCGCAGCATGCGGTAACGATCAAGACAAAATCGCCGCTCTGGAAAACATGGGAATCCGCGTATTTATCTTGCCGGACAGCGCGGGATCGGTGGATCTGAATAAAATGATGGCCCTGCTTGCCGGATTGGAAATCAATGAAGTGCTGGTGGAAGCCGGGAGCGGTCTCAACGGCGCTTTGATTGAAGCCGGATTGGCAGATGAAATCATTATTTACCTCGCACCCCATCTGCTGGGCGATGCCGCGCAGGGTATGATCAGGTTACCCGAACTGACGCGCCTGGATCAGAAGAAATCACTAAGAATTAAAGATTTACGGCTAATCGGTCAGGATATCCGGATAACTGCTTCCATTTTATAAACCTGACGCTGATTATTCTTTCAGCGGTCTTTTGGCAAGTTTTCGCTGTAACGTCCGGCGATGCATATTCAATATCCGCGCAGTCACTGAAATATTGTTGTCATTCTCGGTAAGAATCCGTTGAATATATTCCCATTCCAATCTTCCGACCGATAGCGGATTGGCGCTGATCGGTATGCTGGATTCGCCGGTGATCCGTTCAAAAGCAGCCATGATTTGATCCGCATCGACCGGTTTCGCCAGATAATGGGTGGCGCCCAATTTAATCGCTTCAACCGCCGTGGCGATGCTGGCATAACCCGTGAGCATCACAATGCGGGTACCCGGATCCAGCGCCCGCAGTTCTTCCACCAGCACCAAACCGGATTCACTGGACAGTTTCAAGTCAACGATGGCGTACTCCGGGGTCGACTGCTCGGCCCAATTCAGCGCATCTTCAATGGTATGCGCGCAAGTGACATCAAAGCCTCTTTTTTTCATCGCTTTGGTTAATACCTCACAGAATACGGTATCGTCATCAACGATCAGCAAACTGGGTTTTTCGCTATTGTCGGCGGCCAGCAGATCATTCATGGCTGCGCCCCTCCTATCAACGGCAATACGACTTGCGTACAAGCACCGCCATCTTCCAGATTAAACAGCCTGACACTGCCGCCGTACCGTTCAATATTGGCATTGGCAAGGAACAATCCTATTCCAAAACCTTGTCCGGGTGCTTTACTGGAAAAGAACGCTTCGCCGGCGCGCTGCAAGGCTTCGGGTGACAATCCCTTGCCATCGTCGATGATGTCAAGATTCAACGCCGAATGATCCCAATGACTGTTGATCGTGACGCATTCCGAAGATGCGTCGGCTGCATTATTCAGTAAATTCAGTAAGGATTGGTTGAGTAATTGACTGTCCATTATTTTCGGTACGGGCTGCACACCGTTTGCCTGATAGGTAAACTTCACGGAAGGCCGGATCAGTTTCCATTTATCAAGCACTTGCCGTAAAAATTCATCAACCGGCAATTCACTGCCTTGCTCGGTTCTGCTTTGTCCTGCTTTAGCCAGCAACTGGGTTAGTGTTTGTTTGCAGTGCGTAATTTGATCCCGAAGAATATGAATATTGTTTTGGAACTCAGCATCATCTCGATATTCTTGTTGCAATTCACCGGTAATGACAGCCATCGTTGACAGTGGGGTGCCCAGTTCATGCGCTGCACCGGCTGCCAATGTGCCAAGCGCGATGATTTGTTCATTGCGCAAAGCATGCTCACGCGCTTTGGCAAGATCTTGATCCCGTTCCCGGATAGAAGCGCTCATTCTCACGACAAACCAGGCAATGATCACGGTACTCAAGACGAAAGCCAGCCACATCCCTGAGACATGCAACGCAAACTCAATCAAATGCTTGTTGTGGTCATGCGGCAGCGGCACATAGTTAACTAGCAACAAGGTATAGCAAGCGATCGTAATAATCGCCATGCTCCAAGTATAGCGCCATGGCAGCGTCGCGGCCGCGATGGTAAGGGGCAACAAGAACAAAGAGATAAACGGATTGGTCGAGCCACCGCTAAAATACAGTAAAGCGCTTAACGCCAAAACATCAATCAGCAATTGCGCAAAAAATTCCAGGTGCGATACCGGCCACTTCCGACGCAACCGAATCCACGTCAACAAATTCAGCAAAGCCAGCAAGGCCACGACAAAAATCATTTCAGCCCAAGGTATTTCAATATCAATCGTCCAAAAGACGATCGCAAATGTGAGGCATTGAGCAATGATGGCGATATTGCGAAGCAGAAATAAACGTTTCAGGTTCTTACTGAGCGGCGATTGACTGAGATCACTAAACATTCGATGGCAATTACAACGAAATTTTTCTTTTGATTAACTGTGGAACATTAACGTAAATTCTATGTTTTGGCTATGCGACAAATTGTCTCAGGCAATGATTTAAGGCAACACTGAACTATCCGGGGGCAACATGAGATACAAGGCAGATAGCTTATCTTGCGCATAGGTGTTGCGTTAACTTGAGTACGTTTTAGAAAATGTTATAATCGCAGGATAATTTGATTAATCGCATCGCGTGAATCAAATTAAATTCACACATCCTGTTATGTTATGCAGATCAGATTTAATCTGAAAGATGGCAAAACACGGATGGAGGCTCAATCCTATAGGAGAAATTTATGTCAGTAACAATGCGGCAAATGCTGGAAGCAGGGGTTCACTTCGGTCATCAAACACGCTTCTGGAACCCCAAGATGGCACCGTATATTTTCGGTCACCGCAACAAAATTCATATCATCAATCTTGAAAAAACCTTGGTGATGTATGAAGAGGCGATGAAATACATCCGCCAATTAGCAGCTAACAGAGGCGTCATCTTATTTGTCGGCACCAAGCGGCAGGCCCGCGATATCGTACGCGAAGAAGCTGCACGCTGTGGTTCTCCGTACGTAGACCAGCGTTGGTTAGGCGGAATGCTGACGAACTTTAAAACGATCAAACAATCCATCAAACGCCTTCAAGACATGGAAACGATGGTTAACGATGGAACATTGGATAAACTCGTAAAAAAAGAAGCGCTGGATCTGCAGAGGGAATTGGATAAACTTAACAGCAGCCTGGGCGGCATTAAAGAAATGAAAGGTCTGCCAGACGCGCTCTTCGTAATCGATGTGGGGTATCAAAAAGGAGCAATCACTGAAGCCAGTAAGCTCGGTATTCCAGTCATCGGGGTTGTCGATACCAACCATAACCCGGATGGATTGCAATACATAATCCCGGGAAATGATGATTCAAGCAGAGCAATACGCTTGTATGCGCGAGGTGCTGCCGATGCCATTCTGGAAGGCCGTAATCAATCTCTCCAAGAAATTGTCGAAATGAGTAATGAAGGGGGGGAATAAGAGTCTTTCCTTCCATTCTTAATGATTGCCGGCAATTCAGATCGAAAATTTCCAATATCTTCCGTTGGCCTTAACGGAATTTCCGGGGATTGACCGGCAGCAGAGAATACTCTGAGTTAATTCAGCTAAAAATCACATTGCTATCTTGAAAGATTATGTTCAGCAGCAATTATTCATAAACTTTTATTGTATTTGGAGCAAATATGGCGGAAATTACCGCAAGCATGGTTAAAGAACTTCGCGAGATGACAGGGCTTGGCATGATGGAATGCAAAAAAGCCTTGACTGAAACGAACGGCGATATGAAAGCAGCGGAAGATCTGCTGCGGATTAAAAGTGGCGCCAAAGCAAGCAAGGCAGCTGGCAGAATTACCGCCGAAGGCGTGATCGGCGCGTATGTTTCTGCGGATAATCAATGCGGTGCATTGGTCGAGGTAAATTGCGAAACCGACTTCGTTGCAAGAAATGAAGACATCATCAATTTCGCCAAGACTCTGGCGGAATTGGTCGCCACAAAAAATCTAACCGATATTGCCGCGCTCAGCGATGCTCCGCTTCAAAGTGGCGAAACCGTTGAAGAAGCCCGCAAGGCTTTAATCATGAAGCTGGGGGAAAATATCAGCATCCGACGCAGTGGGCGGCACACAACCCAAGGCCGGCTGGCCTATTATCTGCACGGTACCAAGATTGGTGTGATGGTTGATTACACGGGCGGCGATGACAGCTTAGGAAAGGATATCGCGATGCATATCGCTGCAAGCAAGCCGATTTGCGTATCAAAAGAACAAGTGCCGGCAGCGGTATTGGAACACGAGCGTCAGATTTTTACCGCGCAAGCTGCAGAAAGCGGAAAACCTGCCAATATCGTTGAAAAAATGGTCGATGGACGCATCACGAAATATCTTGCAGAGATTACGCTGCTGGGTCAACCGTTCGTTAAAGATCCGGAACAGACTGTAGAAAAATTGCTGGCAAAAAAATCCGCCGCAGTGAATGGTTTTACGATGTTTGTTGTCGGTGAAGGAATAGAAAAGAAAGTTGAAAACTTTGCTGAAGAAGTAAAAGCGCAGATGGGGCAAGCGAATTAATTAAAGCTCTTTTCTCACTTACCTGATTGATAATTGATGACTGCTGCAGTTTATAAACGTATTTTATTGAAATTGTCTGGCGAAGCCCTGATGGGTGAAGACAGCTATGGAATCAACCACACGGTCATGGGTAGAATCGTTGCTGAAATTAACGAAATCAGCAAGTTAGGTGTTGAAATCGCTATCGTCGTGGGCGGCGGGAATATTTTTCGCGGCATGAAATCCGCCAATGATGGACTCGAACGAGTGACCGCGGACTATATGGGTATGCTGGCTACTGTCATGAATGCGCTGGCGTTGCAGGATGCAATGAAACTGGCGGGATTGGTTCCGCGTATTCAGTCTGCATTACGCATTGAACAAGTGGTAGAACCCTATATTCGTGGTCGCGCAATACGTTACTTGAAAGACGGTAAAATCGTAATTTTTGCTGCCGGAACAGGCAATCCATTCTTTACAACCGATACAGCAGCGGCGTTGCGCGGCATGGAGATGAATGTCGATATCATGTTAAAAGCAACAAAAGTTGATGGCGTCTACACCAGCGACCCGAAAAAAGATCCGACTGCCACGCGCTTCGAAAAATTATCATTTAATGAAGCCATTTCAAAAAATCTGCAAGTAATGGATGCAACGGCATTGACATTATGCCGGGATCAGAAATTACCGCTCAGCGTATTTAGCATTTTTAAGACCGGCGCTCTTAGACGTATAATAACAGGGGAGAATGAAGGGACTTTGGTAACGGTTTGACTTTGAATAACCGGGAATGCTTGTGAAGAGCTGTAATAGGGATAGACATTATGATTACCGATGTAAAAAAATCTGCTGAACAGAAAATGCAAAAAAGCCTGGAAGCATTGAAGGTGGATTTGAGCAAAGTTAGAAGTGGCAGAGCACATACAGGCTTGCTGGATCATGTTACCGTGGATTACTATGGCGCACAGACTCCGGTTAACCAAGTCGCCAATATCAATCTCATTGATGCTCGTACCATTGGCGTCATCCCCTGGGAGAAAAAAATGGCGAATGCAATCGAAAAAGCCATTCGTGACTCAGACTTAGGCTTAAACCCAATGACGGTAGGTGACATCATTCGCGTTCCCATGCCGCCGCTCACGGAAGAACGCCGCCGCGATTTGATAAAAGTCGTTAAGCATGAAGCTGAGACAGTACGTGTTGCAATGCGTAATATCCGGCGTGACGCTAACGCGCATTTGAAAGAGCTGCTGAAATCAAAAGAAATCTCTGAAGACGATGAACGCCGCGGTCAGGATGAAATACAAAAACTGACCGACCGGTTCATATCCGAGATCGACAAGGTTTTGCAAGTCAAGGAAGCCGAACTGATGGCTGTCTGATATGCTTGAAGGCCCGAGTTCAACGCCCCCCTCTCCTGAAGTAAACTCAGTACCAACGCATATTGCAATTATCATGGATGGTAATGGCCGATGGGCGCAAAACCGGTACATGCCAAGAATTGCCGGACACAAACAGGGAGTAGAGACTGTCCGTGGCGTCATCAAAGCATGTATGGAACGCGGTGTTTCGTTCCTCACCCTATTTGCCTTTAGCAGCGAAAATTGGCGCCGTCCGTCTGATGAAGTCGCTTCTCTGATGCAGCTTTTCCTGGGCGCGTTGGAGCAAGAAATATCGAAATTGCATGAAAACGGCATACGTTTCAAAGTCATTGGCGATTTATCCAGATTTGAACCGAAAATTGTAGAATTTATCGATATCGGTGAAAAACTAACTGCCAATAATTCACAGCTCACTTTTACAATTGCAGCCAACTATGGCGGACGTTGGGACATCATGCAAGCGATGCGAAAAATGATGGCGCAATCCATAGAATCACCGATTCAAATTGACGAAGAAATCTTCTCCAAATATCTGTCGATGAATTATGCGCCTGAGCCGGATTTATTCATCCGCACCGGCGGAGAATACCGGATCAGCAATTTCTTATTATGGCAGCTGGCCTATACCGAATTGTATTTTACGAATACCTTATGGCCGGATTTTGACGTGCAGGAGCTGGAACTGGCCATCCAATCCTATCAACAACGCGAGCGGCGATTCGGGCGTACCAGCGAACAAGTGCAAATAGCACTACCTGCTGAAGGATAATAAGAGCTTTTTCATGCTTAAGACCCGGATCCTGACTGCTAGTATCATTTTGCCTTTTTTCCTCGCCGCCTTATTCTATTTTCAAGATATTTTCTGGGCCATCGTATTACTTGCATTGACTGTCATCGGCTCACGCGAATGGAGCCGCCTTGCGCAACTCTCTGTAAGAAATACCATAGTTTTTATGTTACTGACCACGTTGCTTGGCGGCGAACTTTTGCTTCAAGTAAGCGAAGCTGTAAAAATCGACCCGCTTTCTACCGAGTTGATCTGGATATACGGTTTATCCGCAATCTTCTGGATTTTTGCGGTACCGCTCTACCTGAAGCAATCCTTTAAAGTTACGAAACCTTGGGTGTGGATGCTGATTGGCTGGATTTTATTGTTACCCACCTGTCTGGCGCTTTATCAATTGCGCTCCATCAGTCCGCTGTTACTGTTGGGTTTAATGGCAACCATTTGGATTTCCGATACGGCTGCCTATTTTACCGGACGGTCACTCGGCAAGCATAAGCTGGCTCCGCAGATCAGTCCCAATAAAACCTGGGAAGGTGTAGCGGGAGCACTTGCCGCCGTGCTGATTTATGGCCTGCTGTGGGACTTCTGGTCAGAAGAACAGTCATTAGCACCAGTTTTAGTACCATTGCTGATAATGATGGCTATCTTAGGTATCATCGGCGATTTATATGAGTCATTCGTTAAACGCCAAGCCAATGTCAAAGATAGCGGCAATATCCTGCCGGGTCACGGTGGAATACTGGACCGGATCGACGCTTTGACATCGGCCCTACCCTTTGCCATATTGGCTATCCTTGTATTTTATTCACCTGCGATATGAAGACAACCCGTCAAATAACCGTACTCGGCGCAACCGGCAGCATTGGAGACAGCACGCTCGATGTCATCGCACGCCACCCCGATCGTTTCCAAGCATTTGCATTGACTGCGAACCATAATGTCGAAAAAATGCGCCTGCAGTGCCGCCGCTTCCAACCCCGCTACGCAGTAATGCTTGATGCGAAATGCGCAGAGCAACTGGCCGGAGCCCTTCGCTCTGACGGAATCAAAACCGAAGTATTATGCGGAATAGAATCGTTGGAAAAAGTTGCATCTTTGCCGGAAGTTGATGCCGTAATGGCCGCCATTGTCGGTGCCGCAGGAATCCGCCCGACTTTTGCCGCCGCGCGATCCGGGAAGTTAGTATTGTTAGCGAATAAAGAAACGCTGGTAATGGCCGGCCGGATTTTTATGGACTTAGTCAGGAAAAACAACGCCGCCTTGTTGCCGATCGATAGCGAGCACAATGCCATCTATCAGTCGTTACCGCATCAATTTGACGGTAATTTCACTAGGGCCGGAATTAGCCGGATCCTGCTTACGGCTTCCGGCGGGCCATTTCGTTGCGCATCGATCGATTCCCTGGAGCAAGTCACGCCTGAGCAAGCTTGCGCGCACCCCAATTGGGACATGGGAAAGAAAATTTCTGTTGATTCTGCCACCATGATGAACAAAGGGCTCGAAGTCATCGAAGCGCACTGGCTGTTTGATGCTCCGGCGGACAAGATCCAGGTTGTCGTTCATCCGCAAAGCGTCATCCACTCGATGGTCGCTTATGTCGACGGCTCAGTAATCGCGCAACTCGGGAATCCCGATATGCGCACGCCGATTGCGCATGCGATGGGTTATCCGGAACGTATTGAAAGTGGTGTCTCGGCTTTGGATATGTTCAAGGTTGCCCAGCTCAATTTCGAAGAACCGGATTTCAAGCGATTTCCATGCTTGAGGCTGGCGTATCAGGCATTGACCACTGGCGGTAATATGCCGGCCGTGCTCAATGCAGCCAATGAGGTTGCAGTGGAATCCTTTCTGCAAAGACGTATGCCCTTTACAGCGATTCCGGTCATGATTGAGAACGTCATGCGCACAATCGAACCCGAAGAGCTGACGACACTGGAAGATGTATTAAGAACCGATCATCTTGCTCGTGAAAAAGCCCATGCATGGCTGGCCACGTTGCAATAATGTGAAAAAGATTCATAGGTCGCATTGATTGGATTTCATTTTTTTTAATTAATGATAGTATTCAGAATTTCTAAGGAAGCGCTGATTAATTCAACGAACGTGATGAAGGGCGAGGCGCACGGAACGCAACAACCGAGACCTATCAATCTGTTAGGCGAGGGAGTGAATACCACGCAACGAAGCAATTCGCTCGTGCAGTCAATTAATCAGGGCTTCCCTAAGGTCATGCATAAAAATTAACAAGGTTATGCAATCTAAGTTTTCATTACTCGGCACTACCTTATTAATCAATTAATATGTCAATAACTTACACCATCATTTCTTTTATTATCGCGTTAGGTATCTTAATCACGTTCCATGAATTTGGTCATTACCTGGTTGCGCGATGGAGTGGTGTAAAAGTTTTACGGTTTTGTATCGGTTTTGGGCAACCTATTTTCCGGCGGTGTTGGGGAAAAGACCGCACAGAATGGGTAATCGCTGCCATTCCCTTAGGCGGATACGTAAAAATGCTCGATGAAAATGAAGGCAAGGTTGCAGCCGCGGATTTACCCCGTGCTTTTAACCGTCAACCTGTCAGCCGGCGTTTTGCGATCGTGGCTGCCGGACCGATTGCCAATTTCCTGCTGGCGATTGTTTTATATTGGCTATTATTCATCCTGGGTGTCCATGGCATGAAACCCGTTCTTGGACCTGTTGAACCAGGCAGTCCTGCAGCTTACGCAAAATTTGAAGAAGGCGACACCATCGTTCAGATCGAAAACGAACCTGTCTCCAGTTGGCAAGATGCGCGCTGGACGTTATTGCGCTACGCGGTTGATCAATCGCCTAATGTTAAAATCCAAACAATTGATAAGCATGGCAATAGCAATTCACGGCAATTGAATTTAAGTCAAATAGACCCGAATAAGCTCAACGAGAACTTTCCCGGCATTATCGGACTAACAAGCTACCAGCCAACATTTGATCCCGTTATCGGACAGGTGATCGCCGATGGCGTTGGTTCTCGCGCCGGTTTGCAGCCCGGCGACGAAATCATAGCCGTCAACAATACCGAAATTCTGACGTGGATGGATTTTGTTAAAGAAATCCGGTCAAGTCCTGGAAAAACGCTGGAGCTTGAAATCTTACGTCATGGACAAATGCTTACCCTCACGGTAACACCTGAAACAGCGGCTGAAAGCGGCAACCAAGTTGGTAAAATCGGTGTCGCGCCAGTTGTGAATCAAGCTGAAATCGATGAATTGCTCGTTACGGTCAGTTACCCGATCGGCCAGTCGTTACAAAAAGCGATGTCGAAAACCTGGGAAACGACTGTTCTGACGTTGCAAATGCTTGTTAAAATGATAACTGGCGATGTCTCTTGGAAGAATGTCAGCGGCCCGATTTCGATTGCCGACTACGCGGGTCAATCGGCGCAAATGGGGTTGGTATCCTATTTGGCATTCCTGGCATTGATCAGCGTCAGTATCGGGGTTCTGAATTTACTGCCGATACCGATTTTGGATGGCGGCCACTTAATGTATTATCTCATCGAAATTGTAAAAGGTAGTCCGCTTTCAGACAAAGCCATGTTAATCGGACAAAAAATCGGACTGACCCTATTATTCATGCTGATGACTTTTGCCATTTATAATGATATCAATCGGCTTATTACTGGTTAAATGATGAAATTCCGGCTTTTGGTTGCACTTGTTTGTCTCTTTCAAACTTTCTCCACTTGGGCCAGTGATTCTTTCATCGTCAAAGATATCCGCGTCGAAGGCATCCAGCGAACCGAAGCGGGCACAGTCTTCAGCTACTTGCCCGTTAAAGTCGGCGACGTGATGGATGAAGAAAAGGCAACCGAGGCTATCAAAGCGCTCTATGCCACCGGATTCTTCAAAGATGTCCGCTTAAAAACCGAGAATGATATATTGATCGTAGAAGTGATCGAGCGTCCCGCGATTGCTCAGATTATTATCAATGGCGCCAAGGAATTTGAAAAAGACAAATTGCTTGAGGGCCTTAAGCTGGCGGGTATTTCGGAGTCGCGGATTTTCAGCCGTTCGTTGCTGGAGCGCGCTGAATTGGAATTAAAACGTCAATACATCAGCCGGGGCAAATACGCTGTTAAGATTACCACCACCACCACACCGATGGAACGTAATCGCGTCGCCATCAATTTTGATATTAGCGAAGGCCGCACGGCAAGAATCAAGAAAATAAGCTTCATCGGCAATGAAAAGTTTTCCGATAAAGATCTCCGCGCACTGCTGGTGCTCAGAAAACCCGATTTGTTGAGCTGGTTCACGAAAAACGATCAATATTCCAAACAAAAACTAGCTGCTGACCTGGAAACACTTCGCTCACACTATCTTGACCGGGGTTATCTGGAATTCAATATCGAATCCACGCAGGTATCGATCACACCCGATTTAAAGGATATCTACATCACCGTCAATTTAACCGAAGGTGATCAATATAAGGTCTCCGACATTAAAGTTGCTGGCGAAACGTTGATTGGTGAAGAAGAAATCCGCAAATTAATTTTAATCAAGCCCGGAGAGGTTTTTGCCCGTCAGAAGCTGACCGAATCCATCAAGGCGATCACCGATCGTTTAGGCGATGACGGTTATGCGTTTGCCAATATCAATGCCAATCCGGAAATCGATGCCGAAAACCGGCAAGCCGCCTTCACTTTTTTTATTGACCCGGGCCGGCGCGTCTACGTCCGGCGGATTGATATCGATGGTAACGATCGTACCCGTGATGAAGTCATACGGCGCGAATTCCGTCAGATGGAAGGCGCTTGGCATTCAACCAGCAAAATCAATCTCTCGAAAGTGCGCGTCGACCGGCTGTTTTTCTTCAATAGCGTTAATGTGGAAACACCCGCTGTTCCGAATAAAACGGATCAAGTAGACATTAAGGTAAAAGTCGAAGAAAGACCGACGGGATCAATCATGTTTGGCGCGGGTTATTCAGATCGCCAAGGGTTGATTCTGAATGGTTCGGTCTCACAAAACAATATTTTCGGCACCGGCAATTTCTTCAGCTTGGATGTCAATACCGGCGCGATCAATAAAACTTATGCGGCGTCCTTCACTAATCCGTATTTTACGGTGAATGGCGTTAGTCTCGGCTTTGATGTGTACAAACGCGATATCGATACCAGACCATTGACCCGATTCGGTGAATTTAAAACCGAAACCATGGGCGCAGGCTTTCGTCTCGGCATTCCAATCGCGGAGAATGACATCGTATCATTGGGTCTGGCTGCGGAAAATACCGACATCAGTACATTCACAAACAGCCCGGTACGCTATAAAGACTTTGTCAAAGAATTCGGCAATTCAACCGTCAATTTCCCGCTCACCCTTAGTTGGGCGCGAGATCGCCGTGACAGCGCAATCTGGACCACCTCGGGCACCACGCACCGCTTGTTCGGCGAAGTCAGCGTCCCAGGCGGAGACTTGGATTATTATAAAGTCAGTTACCACCAAAAATGGTTTTATTCATTCACCGACTGGATGACGCTGATGATCAATACCGAGTTCGGCTACGGCGATGGTTACAGTGGCAACAACCTGCCTTTCTTCAAGAACTTCTTTGCCGGTGGAAATAATTCGATCAGAGGTTATGATTTGAATTCCCTGGGTCCTCGCGATGAACTTATCACTGGCATATCGTCTGTCAATTCAAGGCTGTTCGCAATTGGCGCCAGTAAACGGGTGGTCGGCAACGCGGAACTGATGTTTCCACTGCCGTTCCTGCGCGACGATCGATCCCTGCGGTTCAGTTTCTTTGTTGACGGCGGAACGGTATTTAACAGATTCAGCAAACCCGGTCCCCAGAATGATTTTAGTGAGCTGGTGCGCTACTCGACCGGGATCGCGCTGACTTGGGTATCGCCGATGGGGCCGTTGAAAGTCAGTCTTGCCGAACCGCTTAACGATGTTCCCAGCGATAATCTGCAAAGATTCCAATTCATGTTCGGTCAACAATTCTGAATTCAACCAGGATCCTGTCACGCGTGAAAAGACTAATTGGCAGCATTCAACGGCAGTATGCAATCGCGATGATACTCGCCATGATCGCAGGAACCGGAATCAATAGCGTCGCTTTGGCGGAAGCAATCAAAATAGGCGTTGTTAATACCGAAAAAATTCTGCGAGAATCCATGCCGGCAGTACAGGCGCAGAAAAAAATCGAGCAGGAATTCATTCCACGCGATGAAGACATCAAGAAAATGGCGCTGCAAGCTAAGAATCTTCAAGACAAGCTCGAGAAAAACGGGACTGCCATGGAAGAAACGGAACGGCGGAATCTGGAAAGAAATCTTGCCAATCTGAGCCGGGAATATCAGCGCGCGCAACGGCAAATGCGCGAAGACCTGAGCGTACGCCAGAACGAAGAATACGGCATCATTCTGGAACGCACCAACCGCGCCATCAATCATATTGCCGAAAAAGAGCATTATGATTTGATCCTGCAATTGCAAGACTCGGTATACCGGAGCCAACGTATCGATATTACCGACAAAGTTATCAAAGTGCTCGAAAACGAATAAAGTACCCGGCAAATAAGCGGCGCAAAAAATATCGAGCAAAATCACACAGGGCCCAAAAGGACAATATTATGAATATTCACGAAATCCTGAAATATCTGCCGCACCGTTACCCGATATTGCTGGTGGACAGAGTCATTTCCCTCGAAGCGGGCAAAGATATCGTCGCGTTAAAAAATGTTTCCATCAACGAACCATTCTTTTCCGGACATTTTCCGCATTATCCGGTCATGCCGGGCGTGTTGATCGTTGAAGCGCTGGCACAGGCTGCCGCGTTGCTGACGCTCAAAACCGAAAATAACGCCAACAACACCGATTCGGTATATTACTTTGTCGGCATCGACGGGGTGCGTTTCAAAAAGCCGGTCTTGCCCGGCGATCAGCTTATCTTGAAAGTTTCCATCGAACGTCAAATCAAAGGCTTATGGAAATATTCCGCCCGCGCTGAAGTGGATGATCAATTGGTCACCGAAGCGCAGCTGATGTGTACCGCCCGTCCGGTTTAATCTCCCTCGCCCCGGTTGCAATTGCAATCAGCCAGTGCTGATAGCACCACGGTCTGCGGTGTCGATGAAGCCGGACGCGGCCCCCTTGCAGGGCCGGTTTACGCCGCTTGCGTTGTTTTAAATCCGAACCATGTGATTGATGGCTTGGCCGATTCAAAGCAACTCAGCGAAAAACAACGCGATGCGCTGACTATCGAAATTAAGCAGCATGCAGTTGCTTGGGCAATTGCATCCGCCACGGTTGAGGAAATCGATCGGCTCAATATCCTGCAAGCAAGCCTGCTCGCCATGCAGCGTGCCGTGCAAAGCCTGCCGCTCAAACCCGGACGGGTGCTGATCGACGGCAAACACAGCCCCGCGCTCAATTGCGAAGTGCAAACGATCGTCAACGGCGATCGTTTAATTCCCGCAATTTCCGCCGCCTCCATTTTGGCAAAAACCGCGCGCGACGCCGAAATGCTGCGATTGCACCAGCTTTATCCGCAGTACGGCTTCGACCGGCATAAGGGCTACCCTACCAAAGCGCATTTTCAAGCCTTGCAACAACATGGCTCCTGCGACATTCACCGGCAAAGTTTTGCGCCGGTCAAGAACATCAATCTAAATAGATAGGCTTTTCAAAAGAAAACCCGCATCAAGCATGGATCATTGAGCACTCATATAAGGGAAGAAAACTTTAGGCGTATAATGCTGGTCATTCCGGGTGATTTGAAAAATCGTTACTCGTGTTAACCGTTGGTTTCATTTAGCTTCAATCCAAAACTCAATAAAGGATCAAAATCAAATGCGTGTTGAAAAAAATACTGTAGTTTCACTAAATTATGAATTATCGGACACTTCGGGAAAAATCCTGGAAAAAACCGATACGCCAATCAGTTATCTGCACGGCGGTTATGGGGGAATTTTTCCGCAGGTGGAAGAAGCGTTACATGAAAAAGAGATCGGGCATTCTTGCTCGGTTCCGATGGAACCGGAAGACACCTTCGGTGAGTACGATGCCGAATTGATCCGCGTTGAGCCGCGCGACTCGTTTCCGGATAATGTAGTTGTCGGCATGCACTTTGAAGGCGGCGTGGAAGGATCCGACGATTTTATTATTTACAAAGTCACCGACGTTACCGACGATTCAGTAATTGTCGATGGCAATCACCCGTTCGCGGGCATGCGGGTAGTTTTCGCTTGCACGATAACCGATGTGCGTCCAGCCACTCCGGATGAAATCGCGCACCAGCATGTGCACGGACCGCACGGCCATGCGCATTAGCGGCAAACCGCCAGCCGGGAAATCATTTACGGGCATCTCTGGAAATTCAAAGTTTTAAACAAAACGAGGCGCGAGCAACAAAGTGTTGTAACAAAATCTGGATTTTTAGAAGCGCCCTTATGGGTTTTCCGTAACGTCAAGCGCCTGTCTCAAGATATAGAGTTGCTCCAGCGCTTGCCTGGGACTTAAATCATCCGGGGAAAGGTTCTGCAAAAGTGCGATTACCGGATGTTGCTCCGGTTTTTCTTCGATCGGTTCAGCCTGTGGAAAAGCAAACAAATCCATTTGCGGCGCGGATTGGATGCTTTCCCGTTCCAATTGAACCAAGTGTTTTTTTGCCAGCCGGATGACCGGTTCCGGCACACCGGCCAATGCCGCGACTTGCAAGCCGTAGCTTTGGCTCGCCGGCCCCTCGGCCACTTTATGCAGAAAAACGATACGATGCTTGTACTCCACTGCATCCAAATGAACATTCTGCAATTGCCTGAATTCTTCCGCCAATTTGGTCAGTTCGAAATAATGCGTCGCAAATAAGGTAAAACTGCGGTTCTTGGTCAACAAATGCCGGGTAATCGCAAATGCCAGCGCCAGACCGTCAAACGTCGACGTGCCGCGCCCGACTTCATCCATCAGCACCAGACTTTGCGCCGTCGCGTTATGCAAAATGTTGGCGGTCTCGGTCATTTCCACCATGAAAGTCGAACGTCCGCTGGCCAGGTCGTCAGCCGCGCCGATGCGGGTAAAAATCTGATCCAGCATACCGACGCGCACTCGTTTTGCCGGCACGTAGCTGCCGCAATGCGCGAGCAGCGCGATCAACGCAATTTGCCGCATGTAGGTCGATTTACCGCCCATATTCGGCCCCGTAATGATGAGCATGCGAGGCTTGCCTGTATGTTCGGCATCCAGTTGCACATCGTTGGCGACAAAGTTTTCCACTTGCTGCTCCACCACCGGATGGCGCCCGGTTTCGATCATCATTTCGTCGTCATCGATCAGCTCCGGCGCGGTGTAGTCCAATGCCTGCGCGCGATCGGCAAAAGCGCACAAGCCATCGATTTCTGCGATACCGGCCGCCACTTGCTGCAGTGTTTGAATATACTGTCCCAACGCGTCAAGCAGCGCATCGTATAAATATTTCTCGCGCGCCAGCGCCCGGTCTTGCGCGGATAATGCTTTATCCTCGAACGCTTTTAACTCCGGCGTGATATAACGTTCGGCGCTTTTCAGCGTTTGCCGTCGCCGGTAGTCGTCCGGGATTTTCTCGCTGTGCGCGTGCGTGACTTCGATATAAAACCCATGCACGCGGTTATATTCGACTTTCAGATTCGGAATGCCGGTGCGTTCTTTCTCCCGCATTTCCAATTGCAACAGGAACTCGCCGCAATTGTTCTGCAGCGCCCGCAATTCATCGAGCTCCGCATCGTAGCCGTCGGCAATGACATTGCCTTCGCGCAGCACTACTCCCGGTTCCGGCAATAATGCCTTGTTTAAAAGCTCGACCAATGCCTTATCGATCTGCAGTGCCTGCAGCAATTGACCGATGCGCTCGCTGGCACAAGCGCGTAGCGCTTGAATGATTCCAGGCAACAACCCCAAGCTGTCGCGCAGGCCTGACAAATCGCGCGGGCGCGCCGATTTGAGTGCGATACGGGCAGTTATCCGTTCCACATCGGCAAATTGCCGCAGCAAGCTTCTGACGGCAAGATAGTCATTTTGTCCGTTTTCCCCGAGCAATGCCGCGATGCTGTCGAGCCGCTGCTGTATCGCTGTCTTGTCGCGTAACGGATGATGCAGCCAGAATTGCAGCAAGCGACTGCCCATGTTGGTCGCGCAGGTATCGAGCAGCGACAGCAAGGTCGGCGACCGTTCGCCGCGTATCGTCTCGGAAATTTCCAGATTGCGGCGTGTCGCAGCATCCATCCGCACATACACGCTCTCGCGTTCGGCTTGCATCGACGTGATATGCGGCGCAGCCGATCCTTGCGTCAAGCGGACATATTCCAGCAAAGCCCCGGCCGCGCATAACGCAACCGGTAAATCATCGCAACCGAATCCGGAAAGATCGTGCGTTTCAAATTGACGAATCAATCCGTTGACCGCGCTATCGTACTCAAATTGCCATAATGGTAAACGCTTCAACACCCACTGCCGGCCTTGCAAATCATCGGAAGGCAATGATTCCGGCAGCAAGATTTCCGACGGCTGCAGCCGTTCCAGCTCGCTCAGCAGATTCTTTGCGGAAGTCTCCAGCACTTTCAGTTGGCCTGCGGCCAGATTCAGCCATGCCAGCCCCAGCGTCGAATCCTGCACGAACAATGCCAGCAAAATGCAATCGCGCTTGTCGTCGAGCAGCGCGGCATCGGTCAATGTCCCCGGCGTAATGATACGGACTACTTTACGCGCGACCGGCCCCTTGCTGGTGGCTGGATCTCCCACTTGCTCGCAGATCGCAACCGACTCGCCCGCTTTTACCAGCTTAGCCAGATATTGCTCGGCCGCGTGATACGGCACCCCCGCCATCTTGATCGGCCTCCCGGCGGAAGCACCGCGCTGTGTCAGCGTAATCCCCAGCAGTTTTGCCGCCTTCTCGGCATCGTCGAAAAACAACTCGTAAAAATCCCCCATGCGATAAAACATCAGCATGTCGGGATGCTGAGCTTTAATCTGCAAATACTGTTGCATCATCGGGGTATGTTGTTCTGGTTGGGATTTCATATTTAATGCCAGCGGTTATATTGCAAAATCGAAATGCTCATTCGTCGTATCCGCTTAAAATAATTGATTAAGTGATGCTTACTGCCTAATAACAATGAATCATCCGTTCCGGATCGGGAATTGGGAAAAACATTGACCTCCAATATTACCAAACACGCGAACCTTCAACGCAGTTATTGGATTGATGGCGATAACATTATCCGCAAAGCCGGTGATCACTGGGATCAAGATTTAGAGTTTTCGGGGCATGCAGTGATCGCTAAAAATTTGAATGCGGGAATATTTTTGGTACCGGGAACTTGGCACGAATGAAAATACCAATGGATTTCTTCTAAAGAAATTGATTTCAATCGGGTGACTAACGAACAGATTAAATTGCAGTCAACACAATACTTGATGAGATGCCTTTAATTGATTGAGTTTTTAGATCAAATGCACTATCGGATATTTGACAAGCTTTTCAACCATAACTGAGTCTGGTTACTCTCGGTAAACTGGTTCCATGACTCAACGGCAACTCTATTTAGCAGCATACGATATTTCCAGTAATCAGCGATTGCGCAAAGCGCTGCATGTGCTGCGCGGTTATGCATCGGGTGGGCAGAAATCGGTATTCGAATGTTATCTGACGCATGCCGAAAAATCCTGTTTGCTGAAGAGCATCAGTACGATCATCGACCCGAATGAGGATCGATTCATTGTGCTGAAGTTGAGCGGAGGAAGCCATATTCATACACTTGGCAAAGCAGTGCTTCCTCAGAATGGTTCTTTTTATTATGTCGGGTGATTAATGAATTGCATATATCTTGACCGGAAGAATCTGGAAATCAGGCTGGACGGCCAGGCGTTGGCTTTGTATGAAGATGGCGTGAGGAAAGGATCAGTGCCGCTGCATTTGCTGGAACGCGTCGTCATGCGCGGTAATGTGCAGTTGGAAAGCCGGGTGCTCGGTGCGTTATCGGCGCGGAATATCGGCCTGCTGGTGCTCTCCGGACGCAATAGCGAAGCGACAGCCATGCTGGCGGGAAGATCCCATAACGAGAATTCCCGTCGGCTAGGGCAATACCGTGTTAGCCTGGATGATGATTTGCGTACTCCACTGGCGCACTGGCTGGTACTGGTAAAAGTGCGCGCGCAAAAGCGTCTGCTGCGTGAAGCTTTGCCGGTGCGTGCGGATTTGCGGCATGCGCTGACTGTGGCAGTGCAGCGACTGGACAACATCATGAATCAATTGCGAGCAGATTCCAGCATACCGTCACTATCAAGTCTGCGCGGTTTCGAAGGCGCTGCCGCATCCGCTTATTTCAGCGGATTTACGCAATTATTCGCGCCATCGTTGAATTTTACAGGGCGAAAAAAACGCCCTGCGCCCGATCCGGTAAATGCATGTTTGTCGCTGGGCTATACGCTTTTACACCACGATGCCGTGCACGCCTGCCATATCGCCGGATTGGATACGATGTTGGGTTTTTATCATGACATCAGTTTTGGACGCGAATCGCTTCCCTGCGATTTGATGGAGCCATTGCGCCCGCTGATCGATCGTTGGGTGTGGCAGATGTTTCGTGATCGTGATTTACGGGCGGAACATTTCAGCGATGATAACGGGCGTTGCTTGCTGAATAAAGCCGGACGAAAACATTTTTACGGCTTTTATGAATCGAATAGTGGCCCCGCACGGCGTTTACTGAGACGGTATGGGTATGCGCTGGCCAGGCGCTATCAGTTGATACATGATGGTAAATAATGAGACCGCTGTATATTGATGGCGCTACCAATTGCCGGGTAGTACTGGATGCCCCTGCCTTGCGGATAACCATGCCGGATCAGGCGGATCAGTTGTTTCCATTATCGCGGATTTCACGAGTAGTTTGCAAAGGCAGTGTGGAGTGGTCTATGCAGGCGTTGCTGGCCTGCGCCGATGCGGGTATCCAATTGCTGTTTCTGGAAAAAAGCGGGGCTATTCGTGCACGCTGGCTGGGTCAAAGCGGTGAACGGCAACGGCTTACTCAAAGATTGATCGATTTATTGTCACGTGCCGACGGGCCGGAGCTATATGCAAACTGGTTGTTATCGATGGAAAAACTGGCGGCGCGCGGTTGTGCGCGGCGAATTGGCCTGTGCGATTGGCGCGAACGTCCTGCGTTGGAACTGCACCGACAGATCAGGCAAACACTGGGGCATCATGGCAGGCATCGCGCAGCGTTAATCCAAAACATCCTCTACAGTGAGTTGCTGGTCTGGTTGCCGGAATGCGGTTTTGAACGGGACAATGAAATGTTGCTGTCGATGGAGCTGGATCTAGCGGCTGATCTGAGCCGGTTATTGCTTTGGGATTACTATATCGCGCTCCTGGATCCGGACGCGGTAAAGCCTGGCGGAAATTCTTTGCAAATCATGGCGGAATTGTTCCAGCAGCGCCAAGAACGCTGTTACAGGTTGTTTCGAAGCAGCATCACTAAACAACCACCGGCTAAAGCCGGTGGGTTTGAGTTACGGACTGAAAGTCCGGATACGCGTCGACTAAACGACGCGTCTTATTCCGGCTCCATTTTAAAATTGTCGTTTGGATTTGGCTCAAAATGATGCTCCAAGTATTGTTTGATCATCTCTTCTGTCATCTGACCTACTGTCACGCAGAAATACCCTCGCGCCCAAAAATGCCTTCCCCAGTACCGCTTCTTCAAGTGAGGAAATTCTTCAAACAGATAGCTCGATGTTCGTCCTTTTAGTCGCCTCATGATCTCACTCGGAGCCATCTCCGGCGGACAACTCACCAGAATACGCACATGATCCTTACTTACTACACCCTGTACAATTCTCATTTCAAATGCTTCACACGTCTGACGAACCAACTCTCGTACTCGTTCTGCTACTTCTCCCTTCAGAATCTTATATCTATACTTCGTTACCCATACAAAATGATATTCAATCTGATAAACCGTATGACTTCCATATCTATAATCCATGCCACACCTCCTGTGTGGCATATTCTCGCAGCTAAAGCTGACCGGCTGAAGCCGGTGGTTTTAACCTTATGATGGACAATAAATTGCATCAATTCTTAATGGAGGTGAGCTGATGGCTGACAGTCAGAGTAATTTATATCTGGTGGCATACGATATTGCGGATCCCAAACGCCTTGCGCGGATTCATCGCGTATTGAAGCAGCAAGGATTGCCCGTGCAATATTCGGTATTCACGGTGGTTCTCAAACGCAAGGCTTTGCTGCGCCTTCTGGAACGGATCAATACACTGATTAATCAGCGCGAGGATGATGTGCGTTGTTACCGTCTGCCGGAAAATAACCCAGCTGAAATACTCGGTCAGCAGTATTTTCCCGATGATGTCATGCTGTTTACCGGTGGCGTCAATCGCATGTTGACGCGGCATTGATATTCGCAGTGGCGGTTACTGTTTTGACAAACCCAGCGGTATTGAATAAAAACAATCAAAGGTAGCGGCGCGCGATATCTACCGGCTTTGATTGATACATGAAAAAAAGAAAATGACAACAATCAATAATCCTTCCATTCCTCTCAGCAGCTATCGTTTTTACTTTGATACGGATAATCCGGTACGCTTACCGGATTATCCCGGTTCTGCCTGGCGCGGTGCATTTGGCCATGCTTTGAAAAGAACAGTCTGCGTCGTTCGCAATACGCCTTGTCAGCAGTGTTTGTTGAAACAGGCCTGCGCTTACAGTTATATTTTCGAGACGCCACCGCCAGCCGATGCTGAAAAAATGCGCAAATATACCGCCACACCGCATCCGTTTGTTTTCCGCTTTACCGCAGCAAAATCCTCAACGCAGGAATTCAGTATTGACATGAACCTGTTCGGTCATGGTCAGCGCTTTTTTCCTTATATTATTCACGCCATGCACATGGCGGGGCAGGATGGTATCGGCGGAAACCGGCAGCCGTTCCGTTTGAACAAAGTCGACGCGATTGATTTTCAGGGCCAGCCTATCACGGTTTATCAGGAAGCGGAATTACGCAACCAGCAGCCGCTGCAAAGCCCGCCGTTGCCTGAAATGCCGGAAAAAATCACTATCATTTTTCATTCTCCGGTGCGTATCAAACAGGACAATAAAAATCTTGCCGCCGGTCATTTCAGCTTTGGCGCATTGTTTAGTTCCTTACTGCGGCGTATTTCAATGATCTGCTACTTTCATACCGACACGCCATTGGAAACGGATTTTGCCGGACTTGCAGCTGCTGCCCGGAACGTCCAATTCAGCGCCCAGAATCTCCATTGGTACGATTGGACCCGCTATTCCTCCCGCCAGAAAACCGAAATGCAAATGGGCGGATTGCTGGGCAGTATCAGCCTGAACATGCAAGGTCTGGAAGATTTCTGGCCCTACCTTTGGCTCGGGCAATGGACGCATGTCGGCAAGGGCACCAGCATGGGCATGGGTGCATACACGATCGAACCGACAAGCTTGCCGGATATTCAATCCGCCAACCAAGCGACTATACTGACGCAATGAGCATACAAACCATTTTATTGGCCGTTACCGGACTGACGCCGCAGGTCGTCACCGAAACCCTGTATGCCCTGCATGATCAGGGCGAACAACTGCCTTCAGCCGTTCATATACTGACCACAGCGGAAGGCAGTCAGCGCGCCAGACTGACGCTGATCAACGATGGCTGGCTGGCGCGTTTCTGCCGAGACTATCACCTTAAGCAACCGGAATTTTCAGTAGCCAATATCCATGTTCTGCGGCAAGTCAACGGTGAACCGCTCACCGACATCCGCACGCAAGCCGACAATCAGGCCATGGCCGATGCCATTACCGAATGGATCAGGACTTTTACCGTCGACCCGCATAGCGATTTACATGTATCGATTGCCGGTGGCCGCAAAACCATGGGCTTTTACGCGGGTTACGCCTTGTCACTGTACGGCCGCGCCAGGGACCGTCTCAGTCATGTGCTGGTGTCGTCCGATTATGAATCGCACCCGCAGTTTTATTATCCGACGCCGTATTCGCACGTCATCTACGGCAACGACCCCAGCCGCAAGCCGCTGGATACGCAGAATGCAGAAGTCATGCTGGCCGACATCGCCTTCGTGCGCCTGCGGCATGGACTCGATCAGGCTTTGCTGGAAGGCAGAACCAGTTTCACCCAATCGGTGGCAGCCGCGCAACAGGCGCTTGGTCCGGCGCATCTGACCATCAACTTGAAAAACCGTCAGTGCATCGCGCACGGCAAGACCATCAAGCTCAGTCCCGCCGATCTGGCGTTTTATCTCTGGTTGTTGCAGCGGCAAACCGATGGACAACCATCGCCGCATTGCCCCTGCGACGGCGCACCGGATGACACCTACGCCAGTCAGTTTTTACAGCACTACCGCCGGATCAGCGGTGAAATGGGTGTTGCAGACCGCACTATCGATACTTTGAAGGATGGTATGAGTAAAACATTTTTCGAGCAGCGTAAATCAAGAATCAATAAAACGTTGACACAAACCCTGGCTTATGCGGCGCAACCGTATTTGATAACACCGGAAGGGAAGCGGCCAAGGACGCAGTATCGAATTACATTGGAACATAATCAAATTGAAATTCGACAGGAGACTAACGGATGAGTATGAGCTCTTTGCTGGAACAATCCAGCCGCATTGCTCTGGCAGCATTTCTGCATGATCTGGGGAAATTTGCCGAGCGGGCAAGGATACCGGTAAATTCGCAGATCTTGGAAGATAACAAACAGCTCTATTGTCCGCATCCAAAGGCGTTCACCGATGCTAAGGGCTATTTCACTCATGTTCATGCCGCCTATACCGGCTTGGCGATGGATTTGATCGAAGATTATTTACCCGATTTAACCGGCACTGATTTTGCGCCTTTCGGTTCCTGGAAAACCAAAGATGCCGACGATTCGTTCATCAACGCTGCTGCAAAACACCATAAACCAGAGACATTTCTGCAATGGATCATCGCCACAGCAGACCGGGTTGCTTCGGGTTTTGATCGTGAGGAATTCGAAGTTTACAACCAGGGCGAAGATATAACTCGCACCGGTAAAAACCATTACACCGCCCGCCAGATGACATTGTTTGAGCAAATAAACAAAGAAAATTTGGAAAAACGTCAATTTGATTATCGCTATCCGCTCAAGCCACTCTCGCCAGACAGCATTTTTCCGGTTGAAGCCGAGGAGTACGAACATAACGATAAAGATAAAGCGCAACAAGAATATCTTGAACTCTGGCAGGGGTTTACCCAGGCGCTAAAGAAAATACCCCAATCGCACCGTGGTAACTGGTCATTGTGGCTAGACCATTTCGAAACGGCGTGGGGTGTTTACACCCAAGCCATCCCATCTGCTACGGCATTCAATGTGCGTCCGGACGTTTCGCTGTACGATCATTCGCGAGTGACCGCCGCATTGGCGACTGCGCTATGGCGTTTCCACCACGAAAAAAACCAAACCGATGACAATGCCCGCAAGCAACTGAGTGACCAGACGGAAAGTTGGCGAGAGAAAAAATTCCTGCTTGTACAAGGCGATTTCTTCGGTATTCAGGATTTTATCTTCGCTAGTAGCGGAGAAACCAATAAACGTGCTGCAAAACTGCTGCGTGGCCGATCGTTTTACGTGTCGCTGCTGACTGAATGTGCTGCGCTCAAAGTATTGGATGTTCTGGATTTACCCTCCACCAGTCAGGTGATCAACGCAGCCGGTAAATTCATGATTGTCGCGCCGAATACTGACCAGACTAAAGCTAAATTACAGCAGGTGCAGAATGAACTCGATCAGTGGTTCCTGGCCCATAGCTTTGGTCAGGCCGGTGTCGGTCTGGCCTGGACGGAAGCCTGCTGCAACAATTTTCGCCGCAAAACCGGTAATCAAGCGAACGAGAAAAGTCCTTACCGTCAATTGATCGACAGGCTGTTCGCGCAAATGGAAATCAAAAAATGCCAGCGTTTCGATCTCTGTAACAACGAACGGATCGTTTTCGATGGTTTCCTCGACGAATTCGAATATGGCGAGTGCAAAATCGATGGGCGCTCACCGGCTAAAGTGCAAAAAGATGGCGAGTGGATCAGCAACTTAGCCAATGATCAAATTGATATTGGTTCATGGCTGGTCAAATCCAACAAACAACGCATCCTGATCACCCGCAAACCACTGCGGGAAGATAAGAAACTGAGTACCCTGAGTTTGACGATCTTTGGTTATGCACTCAGTTTCACCGACGATGAAAGCGCAAAAGGTGAATTCGGTGCTGAAGTCAGAAACGGCAATCTTTTGCGTGTTTGGGATTTTTCTTTGCCCAAATCAGCCGATAAAGCACTGTGGAATGGTTATGCCCGCCGCAATATCAACGCTTATGTGCCGATTGCATCGGCAACAGACTTGCTCGAAGAGCAATGGGACAAGTACATCGGCATCGAGGAAAAACTGGAAATAGATGCCGCCAAAACTCTGAATCATCTGGCTTGCGCCAATCGCCGTCAAGATGAATCAGGCAAATGGATCGGCATCAGCGCACTATCTACCCTGAAAGGCGATGTCGACAATTTGGGCAGTATCTTTGAATCCGGTCTCGGTGACGATGCCAGCTTCAGCAAGACCGCCGCCTTATCGCGGCAGCTCAACAATTTCTTTACCGTTTATCTGCCCTGGCTATGCCAACACGAATTTCCCGACACTTACACCGTGTTTGCCGGTGGCGATGATTTCTTCCTGATCGGACCGTGGCTGTCGCAAATCAAACTATCCAAGCAAATGTGGCAAGCTTTTCAGAAATATGTTGCCAACAATGAGCATGTACACTTTTCCGCTGGAATCAGCACCACAAAACCGGGTTTGCCGATCAATCAAATTGGTGACTTGGCGGAACAGGCGCTGGAGCAAGCCAAGGCACATAATCCTGAAAAAGCCGATATACCGCCGAAAAATGCCGTGACCTGTTTCGGACAAACCATGTCCTGGGTTGAGTTCCAGGAATTATTGACACAGCGTTTGCCGCGACTACAAAGTCTGGTTGAGGAGAATGCTTTGAGCACCGGCTACGTCTATGGCTTGCTACACTTGATCGATATGGCGGAGAGGGTTGGCGAGAAACCGGAAAATGCGCTCTGGCACAGCTATTTTGCCTACCGTACCGCGCGAATGCTGGAACGCAACAAGAAATTCGACAAAGACCAGCGCAAAATCCGGCAAGCCGAGCTGGCGCAAGAAATTGCCGTTGCCGGTATTAGAGAGTATGGCGGCAATTATCGCGTTGCGTTGTTTTGTCATTTGTACCAGCAACGTGACTGATGCAGCTTGTAAGAGCGTTGTTCCTGTAGTCTGATTAAAATTATAAAGGAGAATTTCGATGGCATACCAACCGCAATCAAGAACTGGCCAGAACCGTGGCGGATACGAAGATAGGCAGTCGACACCTATCGACACTTCAAGAGTAGTGTTTAAAAACATCACTTTTGATTTATTTGACGACGTTGCCAGAGAAGCAGCCGAAAAGATCGCCGAAAACAAAAACAGTAACAAACCGACTCAACTTCGTCGCTTCTACGATGAAATCGTCATGTGGGAGAATAAAGCCAGTCTAAATCCCAACAAATTCCCAGAATATCTGCCGTTCGTCCGCATGATCAATGCTAAAGCAGCTTATGCGCTGGGTAGAAAACTGGTTGATCACAACTATGTCAAGTTGATATCTGACTGTCTGAAACAAGTGGAAACGGTCAATGAATTACGCCACTTCAAGCTGTTCATGGAAGCCTTTATGGGCTTTTACAAAGAAAAAAGACCCAAAGATTAAGGAGCCAAAAATGCAACTCACTAAAATCCAAAAACTCACCGGACAAATCGAACTTGTTAGCGGCTTGCATATTGGCAGCGGCAATACCGAAATTCACATCGGCGGCACCGATAATCCGGTGATCAAAAACCCGATTACTCAAGAGCCTTACATTCCCGGTTCCAGTATCAAGGGCAAAATGCGTAGTTTGCTGGAGTGGCATTTGGGCGTGGTCGAGATTACCCAGGGCCAGCCGCTGAGCTTTAAACATTTGAACAATTTACCCGGTGACGTTAAAGAGAAGGCCGAAAACTTGATTCGCTTGTTCGGTGGCGCCCCCGACAGCAATAATAACGATGATCTGGTAAAGAAAATTGGTCCCAGCCGCCTGTCGTTCTGGGATTGCTCGCTTGATCCAGCATGGGTGACGGAAATGAGGGATGTTAAAAATCTGCCTCTCACCGAGACCAAGATGGAAAACATGATTGACCGCATCCGTGGTGTAGCCGAACACCCTCGCAACACTGAACGCGTCCCGGCTACCGCGAAATTCGATTTCAATCTGACCATCCGCGTCCATGACAGCGAGGATTTATTGGATACCGTGCTGCAGGGTTTGAAACTCTTGGAATTAACCGGTTTGGGTGGTTCCGGTTCGCGCGGTTACGGCAAAATCAGATTCACTGACTTGAAACTGGACGACCAATCCGTTCAGGACAGACTCGAAACGATTAATCCCTAGGGAGACAAGATGAAACCGATACGTAAAATTTACCACGATGCGCCCGACAGCATTGATATACCTGAAGAATTACGTCACCAGCCTGTGGAAATCATAATCTGGCCGCTATCCGGGCAGACAGAATTAGCAGGACAAGTGGACGAAAACGGTTGGCCACAAGGTTTTTTTGAAGCTACAGCCGGAGCATGGGCTGGCGAGCCTTTAACCAGGGAATCGCAGGGCAGCTACGAACAACGTTTGGAGCTGGAATAATGTGGTTGCTAGATACCAACGTTTGGGTGCGTTATTTGAATCCAGGGGATACACCGGTTAAATCCCGTATTCACCAGCATGCACCGGGCAGACTTATACTATGTGATGTGGTCAAAGCGGAATTGTATTTTGGTGCTTATAAAAGTAGCCGCCAGCGAGAAAACCTGCAGTTGCTGAAAAATCTTTTCGATCACTTTCCATCGCTGGCTTTTGACGGTAGAGCAGCCCTGGTTTTCGGTAAAATCCGCGCCGATTTGCACCGCCAAGGCAATCCAATTGGTCCTTATGATTTGCAAATCGCTTCGATTGCTCTCGCCAACAGTCTGACATTGGTTACGCACAACACTCGCGAATTCAGCCGTATCGAAGGATTGCAACTGGTCGACTGGGAGGTTTGAATGCAAGCATTTCACATTACCATCAAATTACAGTCGGCTTTCGCTACGCCATTGAAAGGCGACACCCTATTTGGCCAACTGTGCTGGGCGATCAGAAACCGGTTGGGTGAAAACCGTTTGACTGGACTGTTGGACGGCTATACGAGCGGTCAGCCTTTTGCCGTGGTATCGGATGCCTTTCCACAGGGCTATTTGCCGCTGCCGAAACTGCCCGGTCGTTTTTACGATAAGATTGATGGCGCAGACAGGAAAGCCGTCAAAAAACGCTGCTGGTTGCCGGAGGAAGCTTCGAACGTGCCGGTAACACAATGGCTGGCACAGGCAAAAACGGCGTCCGATGTTATCGGCCAGGCTAAAAACCTCAGTGAAAAACACCCGCAACCGCACAACACCATCAACCGCCAGACCCATACTACCGGTGAAGGCGGTTTTGCGCCCTACAGTATCGAGCAGGAATGGTTCTTAACCTCCGCTGCATGGACAATTTACCTGTTGCTGAACACTGAACGCTTGAGCCAGGACGACTGCCGGCAATGCCTGGAAGACATCGGCAACATTGGCTTTGGCCGCGACGCCAGTATCGGTCAGGGCAAATTTTCGGTATCCGGGTTTGCGGAAACTACGCTACCCGGTCAAGCCGGAGCCAATGCCTGTCTGACGCTGGCCCCGTGCGCACCGCAAGGACTGGGGTTTGACGGTAAAAACAGCTTCTATCAATTGTTCACCCGCTTCGGCCGTCATGGCGATATTGCGGTGCATCAGGAAAGTAAACCCTTCAAAAATCCAGTGCTGCTGGCGCAGACTGCCGCCGTGTTTGCTGCCCAGCCACCTGCATCCGGCTTTATCGGTCAGGGCATCGGCGGTAACGGTAAGCTGTCAAAAACGCTGTCCGCCACTGTGCATCAGGGCTATGCCCCCAGTATCGCCATTCATCTCCAGGAGCGAACATGAGCGATTTTTTACAACACTACACCCTGACTTACACGCCGTTGTCGCCCATTCATATCGGCACCGGCGACAGCTACGAGCCCACCAACTATGTCATCGACGATGGCACGCTGTACGAATTCGACACCGGCGGTGCTTTGGCAGCTTTGACCGGAACCGACCGTAACGAACTGAACAAAATCGTCAATGCCCGCGCCAACGAAGACATGCTGAAAGCCGTACAGCGTTTCTTTTACGAGCGCCGCGATAAACTCAAACCTTGGTCGATCAACGCAATACCGGTACTGAACGGCGTAGCGGATTTATACGGCAAACGGGTCGGACAAACCGCCAACCGCGAAAGTGGCGGCGGCCAGGTTTTGAACAAGCTGGAAATCGACCGTACCGCCTGCAATCCGGTCAACCGGCAACCGGTGTTGTTCGGTTCATCGGTAAAAGGTGCAATACGAACGGCATTACTGGATCAAATTAATCAAGGCGAGCGTGCAAGCGAACGCAAGGGCTTGCACGAATTTCAGGGGCGCTTGTTTCAGTATCTCGATCCTGAACGCGGTAGGCCAGTGCTGGAGCAAGATCCGCTGCGTTTGATTCAGCTTGGTGATGCGGCTTGGGATACCGCGCAGTGTCTACCAGCAACTCAGATTTATCTGGCGGTTAATCGTAAAAAGTCACCGGTGGTTGATGAGAAGGGGACTTTGCGTCAGGCTATGGGCGAGAACCTATATCAAATCTTGGAATGCGTGCCGGCGTTCTACGGTAACGGCTTCAATGGGCAGATGACGATTCAGCATGTCGGCCTGGAAGCACCTAAAAAATTACCAGCCAAATCGTTACGTTTTTCGATCACCAATATTGCAATGGCCTGTAATCATTTCTATTTGCCGCAATTGAAGTCCGAATGTACATTACTGCAAGAACGAGGCTATGGCGACGGCAATTGGTTGAAACAATTAGCCGAGCTACTCGCGATGGCGCAAGAACGCATCAAAACCGGTAAAGTATTCTTGTTGCGCATTGGGCGGCATTCCGGTGCGGAAGCGGTCACCGTATCGGGTGCACGTAACGGCAACATCAGAATCATGAAAGGTAAGGGGCAACAACCGGAATGCGCCGATGCGCCCAAAACTCTCTGGCTCGCCGCCAATGATCCCAAACAGCGCACCGGCTTGCTTCCCTTCGGCTGGTTGCTGGTTGAAATCCACGCCGGTAATACACCGGTCAATGACTGGTCGGAACTGGCTGAGCTCTGCCGCAGTCAGCACGCGCAAGCACAGCAATGGTCTGAGAAACGTGCCGCAGAACGTCTGGCGACAGAACAGCACCGGAAGCAGCAAGCCATTGAGCGGCAGCGCCACCTCGAAGAAGAGCAAACCCGGATTGCCGAGCAGCAGGCCGAAGAGCAACGCCGTGCCGCTCTGACGCAGGAACAACTGCAAATCGAAACTTTGCGCCAGCAGTTTGAGCAAAAACAGGCCAACAAAGTACGCGAGCAGATCGGTGGACAGCTTTATGGCGATTTACGCAAATTGATCGAACAAGCCCCTGATTGGCCGAATGAGTCCAGATTGGAATTGTTGGCGGTGGCAAAAAGTATTGTGCAATACATTGGCGCTGCGGACAACAGAAAAGCCAAGGAGCTGATAAAAACCTTAAAAACGTAATAGTGGAATAACCGAGTGGATTAATTTTATGCCCCAAATCCTCATCTGTACCGTCGGCGGAAGTCATCAGCCTATCGTTAGCGCGATCAACGATTTGCGGCCGGATTTCGCGGTGTTTATCTGTACCGACAAAGACCAGGCGACCAATCAGCCCGGTTCCCGCGTACAAATCGAAGGTAAGGGTAACTGCATTAAAGCGCACAACGGCGACGCCAATCCCACTTTGCCCAACATTCCAACCCAAACCGGCCTTGCGTCAGAACAGTACGAAACGGTGCTGACCCTTTCCGATAATCTTGACCGCATTTACCTGGACTGTATTACCGCGATTGATGCCATCAGCCGCCGCTTTCCGGATGCCTGGATAGTGGCCGATTATACCGGCGGCACCAAATCGATGAGCGCGGGGTTGGTGATGGCGGTGGTGGAAAGTCCCGGCATTGACTTGCAGCTCGTTACCGGCAGCCGCGCCGATTTGATCAAGGTGCAGGATGGCTCGCAGTTTTCCGGCAAAGCCGATTGCGAGCGGGTGCGTTACCGTAGGTTAACCGAACCTTACCGGCGGGCATGGGAGCGCTACGCCTACAGCGAGGCGGTTGCGGGGCTGGCCGGACTCAAACCGCCCGGCGGCTTGCGGGATGAATACACGCGCTTTCGTGAATTGAGCCGCGCCTTCGCCGAATGGGATAATTTCAATCATGCGCAGGCATTATCAATCCTGAAAACTTATGCGCCCAGCCTGCCGGATCATTTGAAGAAATATCTCAGCACCGCAAACCAACTGAATGACAACAATCAAGATAAATGTGACGCTGCGCGCTTGCTTGATTTATTCCGCAACGCCGAACGCCGTGCCGCCCAGGGTCGCTATGACGATGCGGTTGCTCGCATTTACCGGCTTATTGAATGGAGCGCGCAATGGCTGTTAAAAACACGGGTTAATATTGAAACCGGCGATATTAAGCCGGAGCAAATTCCTGGTCACCTGACCCTGACGCAAAACCGTAAAGGCCAGTGGCAAGCGGGACTGTTTAACGCCTGGCAATTGGTCAAGCATCACACAAAAGGGCCTGCGGCGGTTTTTATCACTGAGCAGGAAAACACCCTGCGCAGCCACATCGAAGCGCGCAATACTTCGATACTCGCGCATGGTTTTACGCCTATTCAAAACAATCAGTGGCAACCCATCTACGCATGGCTGGAAAGTCAATTCATACCCATGTTGCTGGAGGAAACCGCAAAGTCCGGCATCAAAACCCTGCCGGCACAGCTCCCGGACGATTACCCCGGTTAAACCGGCAACCTGTGGAGTACCGCAAATCTGATGAAACTTAATACCCACCTCATCCTCGTCTCCGCCCAGCCCATTCCCAACATCACCCCCATGCTGGACGATGCCGTCAAGCCGAAGAAAGTCATCATGCTGGTCAGCCCGGATATGCGGGAACGGGCGCGGGCGCTGGAGAATATTTTCAAGCCGCGCGGCATCGGTGTTGAATCCCGCGCCATCGCGGACCCGTGGGATGCGGAGCAGGTCAGCGATACAGTGCTCGACATTCTCTGCCATTACCCGGATGGCGGTATCGCGCTCAACGCTACCGGCGGCACCAAGCTGATGAGTATCGCCGCCTGCGAGGCATTTCGTTCGGCAAATGCGCCGATTTACTATGCGCATCCCCGGCATGACCGGCTGCTGTGGCTGTCGCCGAAACTGCCGCCGCACGAGCTGGCCGACCGTTTGAGACTGAAGGATTATCTGATGGCCTATGGTGCCGATCAGGTGGATATTCCTGCAGAAACGCAAAGCGTGCCGCCAGCGATTCAGGAACTGACCCGCCAATTGCTGGCCGGTATCGACCGTTATGCCGATGAACTCGGTACGCTGAATTATCTGGCGTATCAGGCGAATAACCCGCGATTGAGCGCCAGAATCGATCATACCCGTCAGGCCCGGTCGGTGTTATGGGAATTGCTTGAATTATTCGAGAACGCCGGTATCTGCCGCCTCGAGCACCGGCTGATCAGTTTTTCCGACCCGCAGGCACGATTCATCGCGAATGGCGGCTGGCTTGAAATGCACGCGTATGCCGCCTGTTTTCAACTGAAACAAAAATGCGGCATCCAGGATGTGGCGTGCAACATTACCATTCAGCGCCATCCGGCAGGTAAAATTGCGGTAAAAAATGAAATCGATGTCGGCCTGATTCATGCCAACCGCCTGCATCTGATCGAATGCAAAACGAAACACTTTGAAAAGGATGCGGATATGCTGTATAAACTCGACAGCCTGCGCGACCTGATGGGCGGCCTGCAGGGTCGCGCGATGCTGGTCAGCTTCAATAACCTCGATAAAGCCAGCCGCGCCCGCGCCAGAGAACTCAATATTGCTTTATGCTGCCATTCAGATTTGAAACATCTGCAGCAGCATCTGGCCAATTGGCTCATCGCGTCAAGCTAACTTTTGAGAAATGAAATTTTTTGTCAACCCCATCTATAAGCTTATGAAAACTATAAAAGAAATGAACCATGCGGTTTGAACTAAAGACCTGATTAATAAGGGATTAAGACAAAGCCAGCGACGCGAGCACAGCATCATACAATGTTTGAACTAAAGACCTGATTAATAAGGGATTAAGACTGTGTGTGTCAAGGATTATTTTAAAAACATGAAGTTTGAACTAAAGACCTGATTAATAAGGGATTAAGACTCGAGTTGCACGATATATTTGTAATTGGTCTGTACGTTTGAACTAAAGACCTGATTAATAAGGGATTAAGACTCTATATAATCATCTACCTTACCTCCACGCTTTGTTTGAACTAAAGACCTGATTAATAAGGGATTAAGACAAATCCGGGTCTTGCCTGTTTGCAATTTCAAATTGTTTGAACTAAAGACCTGATTAATAAGGGATTAAGACGTTTCCTTTACATCGGTATTGTTTTGTAAAATTTGGTTTGAACTAAAGACCTGATTAATAAGGGATTAAGACCCACATCACGCAGAT
Source organism: Nitrosomonas sp. sh817 (assembly GCF_030908545.1). Classification (NCBI taxonomy): domain Bacteria; kingdom Pseudomonadati; phylum Pseudomonadota; class Betaproteobacteria; order Nitrosomonadales; family Nitrosomonadaceae; genus Nitrosomonas; species Nitrosomonas domestica. The sequence goes on from NZ_CP133083.1 coordinate 2,664,584, forward strand.
AAACCAATGTAATGCATATATTTGTTTGAACTAAAGACCTGATTAATAAGGGATTAAGACCTATACATAATATTCCCCCATTGATTACCACAAAGTTTGAACTAAAGACCTGATTAATAAGGGATTAAGACTCAAGCAATACACCATAAGTCCTGCCTCCACGTTTGAACTAAAGACCTGATTAATAAGGGATTAAGACACTAGAAAAGCCGGTAATCCCCATACTATTTGAGAGTTTGAACTAAAGACCTGATTAATAAGGGATTAAGACATCATTCGGGTGAATGATCGGGTAATGTGTCCCGTTTGAACTAAAGACCTGATTAATAAGGGATTAAGACTCATAGTTTCTCCTTTGGTGGTTAAGTTAAGTTTGAACTAAAGACCTGATTAATAAGGGATTAAGACTAGGGTTAGGTGGTTAATGTACATGGCAAATCAAGTTTGAACTAAAGACCTGATTAATAAGGGATTAAGACTTTCTTTATTACTCAATAATACTTTAATAGTTTGTTTGAACTAAAGACCTGATTAATAAGGGATTAAGACACATTTCCGGCTGTGAACATACCTTTACTCTTTAGTTTGAACTAAAGACCTGATTAATAAGGGATTAAGACCCATTATTTCTAATAGCTCACTGGATGGCCGCGTTTGAACTAAAGACCTGATTAATAAGGGATTAAGACTGTTGTCTCGGTGTCTTCGATCTCATAAAACCTAGGGTTTGAACTAAAGACCTGATTAATAAGGGATTAAGACCATTTTCCAGCGAATAGGCCGTATTGAAGAATTGTTTGAACTAAAGACCTGATTAATAAGGGATTAAGACTCTGCGTAAAAATTGAATTTCATGATTTTCTGTCGTTTGAACTAAAGACCTGATTAATAAGGGATTAAGACTCCATTCGGCAGCCTTAGCTGCTGCGTCAAATGGTGTTTGAACTAAAGACCTGATTAATAAGGGATTAAGACATATATAATTGCCGCTGTTTATCGAATTCCGACTGGAAGTTTGAACTAAAGACCTGATTAATAAGGGATTAAGACTTTAGTGGCACCTGCGTGTTTAAAGATCGATCTGTTTGAACTAAAGACCTGATTAATAAGGGATTAAGACTGGGTGGTCTCCAAGTTGTTTAACAGAATTTAAAGTTTGAACTAAAGACCTGATTAATAAGGGATTAAGACTCTAATATCCCCGCCCCTGCAATCCTCGCACTGACAGTTTGAACTAAAGACCTGATTAATAAGGGATTAAGACACCAACCATCACAGCCGATAAAACGACGGTGTACGTTTGAACTAAAGACCTGATTAATAAGGGATTAAGACACTGCGGCTGCGGAACCTGAGTCGATGACGTTGAACAGTTTGAACTAAAGACCTGATTAATAAGGGATTAAGACGCTTGCCTGCCATGTGCTCTTATTTTCTTAACCCGTTTGAACTAAAGACCTGATTAATAAGGGATTAAGACAACAATCCTGAATATCTATAAATCTCTTGTCGGTTTGAACTAAAGACCTGATTAATAAGGGATTAAGACCAGCAGCAGCCGATGAAGAAAAGATAATTGCGGTGTTTGAACTAAAGACCTGATTAATAAGGGATTAAGACTTAACAGCCGGTAATACTTGGCCCTGCTGGATGAAGTTTGAACTAAAGACCTGATTAATAAGGGATTAAGACCGTATTTTACTATCAGCTTAGCTATTTCGATTTTATGTTTGAACTAAAGACCTGATTAATAAGGGATTAAGACTTCATCTCCTGTGCATTAATAAACAATTATAAAAGGTTTGAACTAAAGACCTGATTAATAAGGGATTAAGACGGTAGAATACAATGAATTCCCGCATCTGTAGCAGAAGTTTGAACTAAAGACCTGATTAATAAGGGATTAAGACTAGAACCTATAAATACTTATAAAGCAATTCTCGCCGGTTTGAACTAAAGACCTGATTAATAAGGGATTAAGACATACCTGAAATTTTCAGGCTTCAACAGACAAGGTGTTTGAACTAAAGACCTGATTAATAAGGGATTAAGACAGGAAATTCCTACCCATTTATTGATGAGAAAAGCCGGGTTTGAACTAAAGACCTGATTAATAAGGGATTAAGACTCAACAGACAAGGTTCGATGTGATGGCTTACGTTCGTTTGAACTAAAGACCTGATTAATAAGGGATTAAGACCTTTAGATGTCTGCTCTATTCTTACCTGTCTGTGTTTGAACTAAAGACCTGATTAATAAGGGATTAAGACTCATCACTGCCGGTATATTCAATCCATTTCGTCATGTTTGAACTAAAGACCTGATTAATAAGGGATTAAGACCATTCGGATTCAGCTTGCTTGTCAGCACCGTCGGAGTTTGAACTAAAGACCTGATTAATAAGGGATTAAGACTTTCAGTTCCAAGGCTTTTTGTCGTTGTTTTCTTGTTTGAACTAAAGACCTGATTAATAAGGGATTAAGACCGTCTGCTATTTCGACCGTTATGATTTTCCTATATGTTTGAACTAAAGACCTGATTAATAAGGGATTAAGTTCAGCTTAAAAATACCTAGTCTCGCGCCAATTGCTATTAAGAAAAAACCAATGATTAACTCGTGACAACCGGAGTATTTTTGACGTTACCAAGGGCGCAATATGATCGATCCCGGCCATCGCTTTTATCCGCAAGTTTTGCAGTAAACTTCAATAGCTGATACCACCGAAGCATGTACCTCCGGTCAGCAAGGGTTTTCCGTAAAATTACCGCTTTAATCTCACCCTGAAAACAATGATAGAATCTGTTTCTGGATCAAACGGCAGTTATCAAGAACAGTCCGCTTAATTAGAACACCGGCAAGCGTATGGTAATTGCCACACCGGCTCCGGCAACGAAATCCGGGGAAAAATTTACTGACTGAATGAACAAGCAGTTCGCGCAACGTCAACTAAAAGGAAAATCATGGCAAATTGGTTTGAAGATAATTCATTATCGATTGGACGCACACCGCTGGTGCGTCTCAATCGGGTAACCGATGGCGCGCCCGCGCTGGTGCTTGGAAAAATTGAGGGACGTAATCCCGCTTATTCGGTTAAATGCCGCATCGGTGCGGCAATGATTGACGACGCGCAACAAAAAGGGTTACTCGGCCCGGGGAAAGAAATTGTCGAACCGACCAGCGGCAACACCGGGATTGCATTGGCTTTTGTGGCAGCGGCTCGCGGCATACCGTTGACCTTGACGATGCCGGAAACCATGAGTCTGGAGCGGCGGAAACTGCTGGTTGCGCTGGGCGCCAAGCTGGAACTGACCGAAGGCGCGCGCGGCATGAGCGGCGCAATCGCCAAGGCGGAAGAAATCGTCGCTTCCGATCCCGGGCGCTATGTGCTGTTGCAGCAATTCAAGAATCCCGCCAATCCGGCGATTCATGAAAAGACTACCGGGCCGGAAATATGGAACGACACCGATGGCGCGGTCGATATTTTTGTCGCCGGTGTCGGAACCGGCGGCACGATTACCGGTGTTTCCCGTTATATCAAGCAAACCAAAGGCAAGGCAATCACTTCGGTGGCGGTTGAACCTTCGGCAAGTCCGGTACTGTCGCAGAAACGCGCCGGTGCTTCATTAGCGCCCGGGCCTCATAAAATTCAAGGCATCGGCGCAGGTTTTGTGCCGGACAATCTGGATTTGTCCCTGGTCGATGAAATCGAGCAAGTCAGTAATGAAGAAGCGATACAATACGCTCGCCGCCTGGCTCGCGAAGAAGGCATACTCGCGGGTATCTCCTGCGGCGCCGCGGTAGCGGCTGCGGTGCGCCATGCCAAGCGTGCGGAAAACGCCGGCAAAACCATCGTGGTGATACTGCCGGATTCCGCCGAACGCTATCTGAGCAGCATCTTGTTTGAAGGCATGTTTGATGCACAAGGTTTGACAACATAGTGAACAATAGTAAAAGAACGCGAGAGCTCTTGCTGCGCAGCACGCATCTGGATATCGATAGCATCGTAGCCGAACTTCGCGCGCTGCGCGTAGCATCACTGGAAAGCCGTAACCGCCACGACCGGCCGCCCCGTCTGCCATCGCGCAAAATTCTGGCAAGTGTCGCGGAAGGCTTAAGCGCCGCCATGTTTCCAAACCGGCTGGGTTCCGCGGAGCTGGCGGACGAAGGTATCGATCACTATGTCGGGCATATTCTGAATATGACACTGCGCGAGTTGATGGTGCAAATTCAGCACGAATTACACTATAACTCCGGCCTGGAGATCCTCAGCGATGAAGATCGCGCGCAATCGGTCGCCATTACCCAGGCGCTCGCCAAAAGCTTGCCGGAAGTCCGGCGTTTGCTGGAAAGCGATATCAAAGCGGCGTATGAGGGCGATCCCGCGGCGCGTAATATCGATGAAGTCCTGGTTTGCTATCCCGGCATCACGGCAATCACGCACTACCGTTTGGCGCATGTGCTGCACGAATTGGGCGTGCCTTTAATCGCCCGTATGATTTCGGAAATCGCCCATTCGGTCACGGGGGTTGAGATCCACCCGGGCGCGCAAATCGGCGGCAGTTTTTTCATTGATCATGGCACGGGGGTGGTGATTGGTGAAACGGCAATCATCGGCCACAATGTCCGTTTGTATCAGGCGGTCACATTAGGCGCTAAACGTTTCCCGGTCGATGAAAACGGTGCTTTAGTGAAAGGCAATCTGCGTCATCCGATTGTGGAAGATGACGTTGTCATTTATGCCGGCGCGACAATCCTGGGCCGGATCACCATCGGCCGGGGTTCAACGATCGGCGGGAATGTCTGGCTGACCCGCAGTGTGCCGCCCGGCAGTAATATCACACAAGCTCAAACCCGGCATGAACTATTTGAAAACGGCGCCGGCATTTGACCCTTTGCAAAAATATAAACACTGACGATCTTCAATTCTTATCATGATGACGACTCAAAAAATAATACTCACACTCGACGATGTTAAGCGAATCGCCGCAGCCGCCGAAAGCGAAGCGCTACAGAATCAGTGGCCGGTTGTGATTGCCATCGTCGATGATGGCGGTCATTTGCTGTACTTGCAGCGGCTCGACAACACCCAGTTTGGCAGCGTCACTGTCGCCATTGAAAAAGCCCGCGCTGCGATCGCTTTCCGGCGTCCGACCAAAGTCCTGGAAGAAAACATTGCCGAAGGCCGTCTGCATTACTTGCAATTACCCGGCGCATTGCCGGTTGAAGGCGGTTTGCCGATCATTATCGATGATCAATTCGTTGGCGCCGTCGGCGTCAGCGGCGTGCGGTCTTTCCAAGATGCTCAGATTGCTCAGGCAGGTATTGCCGCGTTGATATCCCACTTGCAAGGCCGCTGAGACGCGGCAAAATTAAATCGGCATCGGGCGCAGGTGCAGGGGGTTTTTTATAGCAGCCTTTGCCGATCATTCAGGCATGACGCTCGTCATCAACCTGTATCAGATAGATCAGCGTTACAGCGATGATCATTACAAAACGGAACGCGGCTTGCTGACCATTGGCAACTTCCGATTGCCACATCAGAAACCATTCACCGCCGATGGTCATAAAACCCGTGAACCACAGCAGGAAGCCAAGAGTTAATCCCAGAATTGCCGTACTTTTCGCTTGATTAAAGGATGCGGGATCTTTGATGTTCCGGCACAAACGCCAGCCACCGAGCCAGCATAGCCCTGCAATCAGCGCTTCTACCGCAATGATAAAAATATACACGGCATGATGGATAAACGGTGAGTCGATGGCGCGCCACAGTCCTTTGTTATCCGGAAAAGTGGTATCCATCGTCAGTACATGGCCGACAAAGAAAAAATTCGAGTCGTAATCGGTGATATTGCTGAATGCCACCAAGGTTGCAAAAAATGCAATCGACCAAACCAGTATGACTTTCGATAGCCGCGTATACATGAGAAGAGCGCTGTCTCAATTCATTCAATACGAGTTAAGCGTCCATTGAGATACATCAATATTGCAGCATTCTAAGCACTGACTGATTGTTGAGAAACCTGGCCAGCAATGCAATGCTTTCCCGGCCAGGTTCGTGTTGAATAATTCTTGCGAATAATACTAGGAAACTTGCTGAATACCGGCCAGTAACCAAGTAGCCTCTGGATCTTTCAGATCTTTCTGCACATGCCAGATTTCATCAAACGCTTCAGGCTCGCCATCCGGCAAATCACGCAGTTGCCCGGTAAAGCGGACACTGGCAATCGCCATGTCGCTGGTCGTCTCGACTTCCAGCAGATTGGCATCAATAAACATGACTTCGGTTTGTTGCGGCTCATCTCCGCGTTCTTGAATTTGCGCGCTGATTTCAGCGAGCATTTCCGTAGTCGCAAAATCACGGATTTCGTTAATATCGCCACGGTCATTCGCAGCCTGTAAACGGATAAACGAGGCTTTAGCGTTGCGCAAGAAAGGCTCTACCTTGAAGTCAGCAGGAATATTCGGCTGATTTGACGAGCTGTCGCTGGCTGTTGTTGCCCCTCCGGCAAACGGAGGTGTTTGAAAACGATCCGGTGTCGCAGTATTCATGCCGGAATATTGCATGGAAGCGGCTTGTCCGTCAGTTCTGGGTTTGCGCAGCATACGGATAATGAAAAATACTGCGCCTATCAATAACGCTAAAACAACAAAATCCATCATATTGATATTCTCAAACGCACCACCCATGAAAAGCGCTGCCAATAGACCACCGGCTGCCAGACCAGCCAATGCGCCGCCCCATTTGCTGCCGCCAGAAGCCGCCGCCGCTGGTGCGGCAGCAGGCGCTTGTTGTGGCGTCGGTGTTGCTTGCTGTTTGTTTACGGCTTGACGTTGTGTGCCGATATTTTTACCACCGCCCATGCGCTTTGCTTCTGCGTCGAAGGCGAGCAATCCAAAACTGAGAAAAGCCAGTGTCAGAAAGGTGAGTGTTTTTTTCATCGTTGTCTCCCAAACTGTTATTGAAAAAAAAGAGTATAGCATCCGGTTTGCGTTACCAGCCATACCGGACTAATTTGATAGTAAATTCCAAAAAAAATTGCAAATGGGCTCGCAACGCATTTCCCATGCTGTCAACGCAGCAGGACTAAACGAGGCACGGCATCCTCAGCCATCCATAAAATGGCATTCTGAGAATACTTTTGCCCGATGAATTTAGCGGTATCGAAATCCAAACCCGCCACAAAGAAGCTTTTTTCGACGGGCCAATGCCCCGATGGGTCGAGGTTAATGCCTTCAATAATAGGGTAAGACCGGTGGATTAATAATTTACGTAGCGAGCGATGCGCTGTTTCGTTTTCGTCATGACCCAATTGCTGGCTGTAAGGGTTGTAAGCGCTAATAATTGCCGCGCGAGTACATTTAAGTTCGTTTAGAAGATCTGAAAGGGATCGTGAAAATTGACCGATTCGCAGTGCGATTGATCCCGGCCCGGTGTCTATCCGGTAAATTGCATGGTGATAACTATCAACAAGATCGCAAGCTATTGCAGATGAAGCCACCGGAATTTCATCGGAAGCATTACAACAATTATCAACGTGCATGATCATGGTGCTCATGATCCGCCGCATGGTCCCGGGTTGAATGCGTCAGTTCCTTATATTGCGCTTGGGTCATGCCGCTCATTTTAAAAATAAACGCCACCATCGCCCAAATGGTCGCATCGTCGTGACTCAATCCCCAAGACGGCATAGCGGTCATTTTAATGCCATTTTTGATAACCCAAAAATAACCCCTTGCCAGATCCAGCATTTCGGCTTGATTACTGATTGTTTCTCGTTGAGAAAAAACAGGCGCCTGCGGATAAAGTCCGATCGACAGTTCAGTCGGCTCCATGCCGGGAGCTAAATGACAGCCTGTGCACATTGCATGGTAGTGCGTGGCGCCGATCCTAATCATATCGCCGCTATCCAGCGGTGGAACTTCGATATCCTTTGCGTGCGCATTGATAGAACTGATCCGGATCCACTCAATTAACTTTTCTGTAATAGGCCAGTGCTTTTCTGTGGCAGCAAAGTTATAGACGCCGGAACTGATGGTAATTGCAGCTAATGCTAGCGATATCAACATCAAACTAAGGAATTTTTTCATTTAGTCACCTTGCGCAGTGTTTTTGTGTCCGAATTGCCGGCCAAATTCATACCATTAAAATAAGAAAGCGCTACACAATCCGCCAGTAATATAAAATGCAAGAAAAGCTGAGTACAGCACACGAAACCAAATTCGTCGCAGGCGCGTCAAGCGCTAATTACCACGGCAACTCGATTGCAAAACAAAAAATCAACGTTTCCATAGTACTTCTATTCCAGCCCGTAATCAAACGACATTCTGTTAGACTGCTAGAAACATTGTCTATTTCAGCGGATAACGCTATGCTGATAACTTATATTATTATTTTTCTGTAAAGTATGATGGCTACGATGACACAAGATGAACAAAAGAGAGCAGTTGCAGCAGCGGCAATTCAACATATTCCAGTCGGTTGTATTGTAGGAGTCGGTACGGGGTCTACAGCGAATTATTTCATTGATGAACTTGCAAAAATAAAACACAAAATTGAAGGCGCAGTTGCAAGTTCGGATGCGACGGCTCAGCGTCTTAAAAGTCACGGCATTGAAGTGTTGGATCTGAATAATGTTGTTGACTTGCCCGTGTATGTTGATGGAGCCGACGAAATTACCGAACATCTGCATATGATCAAAGGCGGCGGTGGCGCTCTAACACGGGAAAAAATTGTTGCAGCAGTTGCACGTAAATTTGTATGCATTACCGATCAAACTAAGTTGGTCAACATTCTTGGGGAATTCCCATTGCCGATTGAAGTTATTCCAATGGCCCGTAGTTATGTTGCACGCGAGATTGTCCATTTAGGCGGGCACCCGGCATTACGCCAAGGTTTTATAACTGATAATGGTAATGTCATTTTGGACATTCATGGTTTGCAAATTATGAATCCTGTAGAACTTGAAGCAACTCTTAATCAGATTACAGGCATTGTAACCAACGGGCTTTTTGCACGACGCCCAGCCGATACTTTATTGCTGGGAACCGATAATGGTGTACGTACTATAACTGCTTGATAGGTATCAGCTGTTCCGATTCGTATATTTCATCTTGAAATGACAAAGGCTACATTTTATGGCAAACAAAGAACATATCTCTAAGCAGTTCGATGCAGATCTCGAAGAAGTACGTACGCGTGTTCTGCAAATGGGTGGTTTTGTCGAAGAACAGATCGAATATGCCATTGACGCGCTGACCAGCGGAAATGAGGAATTGATCGATCAAGTTATCACGCGAGATCATCGAGTGAATGCTATGGAAGTATCCATTGATGAAATTTGCAATCAGATTATTGCACGTCGGCAACCTACAGCAAGTGACTTGCGTTTGATTATGATGGTCATAAAAACCATTACCGATCTGGAACGTATCGGTGATGAAGCCGCGAAAATTGCGCGTATGGCTAAATTAATCTATTCCTCGGATCGGATGCATATTCCACGTTTTAATGAGATTAAACATGTCGCAAGTATCGCGATGGATATGCTGCATAAGGCACTTGACTCATTTGCACGACTGGATTTAAACGCAGCCGCACAAATTGTCAGGCAGGATGAATTCGTTGATGAAGAATTTCGCTCTATTCTGCGGCAATTAATTACATTTATGATGGAAGACCCTAGAAAAATCTCCACGTGCCTGGAGATTGTGTTTATTGCCAAAGCTATTGAGCGCATCGGAGACCATGCCAAGAATATGTCGGAATATGTCGTGTATATGGTAAAGGGTAAAGATGTGCGCCATGTAACGGCGGATCAGATTGAGCAAGAAATTAGAGAATAAGCAGAGTTCACGCTAAGCAACACGCTTCCTTCCGACAATTTTCTCTAAAGAAGCTATCTTTTAAACTAGCGATTCCAACAATCCGCGATATTACCATCGGCGCCTTGCACGCCTGTATGTGTCAACGTAAGCGTTCCACAGATATCGCCCGCCATCGTCCCGGTCGGAATTGCTTGGAGGATAAATGTATTGTCCGTTACCGCTTGCAATGAAATATTATATTGAGCTGTTCCATTTCTGGGTGATTGTGTAAGCGGCAAAGCAACCGCGATATCGTCTCCCCCTCTATTCGCAACACCATCCGCTCCTACAGTCGCGTCATATTGATTATTTTGTGTATAAAAACGTTCCATGAATTGTGCATTCTCATAGAGCAACGATTTGGCGACAGCGCGGTTAGACTGCCTTACATAATTTTGGTAGGAAGGTAAAGCAACCGATGCAAGGATACCTAAAATAGCGACGGCAACCATTAACTCAATTAATGTAAATCCCGTCACTTTGATAGAAGAAAATTTTAAATTCATAGTTCTCGCAATATTAAGAATTAAATAAATATTTTTTGACTCGACTATTATTGAATAAGCTCACGCCAAGTAATCCTGCCTCGCAGCCCCGCCGCGCCTTTTGCAGTAGTGGCTTGATTTAATAAACCGTCTGCTTGCGAATAAACGAGAATATCATGTGACTCATCCGAGTGTCCTCTAATACGCGTAACGCCGCCCACGGAAAATCCGATTTCAATACCTGCGGATAAACCATCGTCGAGTGCCAGAACTCGATTTCTATTGGTATCAAATGCTGGAAATGGCAGCATCCCGCCCGTCAAATAGTTGATAGCATTAACAAACCCTCTACCACCAAAATCACAGGGTGACGCAGACGGCACGATCGTGTTAAAAACCAGAATGCCATCCTCCAAGTTGGGAATGCCTGTGAGTCTCTCACCGCTAACTGGTAAATCAATGTACCAGCCTTTAACCGTTGTCGAGTATGGCACGGCATTCTGTGTCAGTGTTCTTACGGAGGAGGCATCAGTCATTACTTGTTGAACAAGTGAGCTTACTGCTACGGTTGCAGTTGTATTGTTATCCCAGACACCATAAATGGATTGGGTATTGATAGTCGTTGTATCTGCTGTCTCCAAATATTTGCCTGTTCCGAATAGGACAAGTTGCCCCCCTTTTGGATGAAAACTTACCGAAGGCGGAGAAATAATCGGCTTGGATGTACCCGATGAAAATAAGGGCGCACCGCTAATAGCAACTTTCCAGCTTGCCGGAGAAGATGTGCTGACATCGAATTTCCATAAGTTCCCTTTGAAATCACCGGCGTAGATCACATCAACTTTCCCATTTCCATTCGAATCAAATGGAGTTGGCGTGGAAAGACCGTTTCCTGTCCCAGCATCGGCGATCAACTTTATATAATCTGTACCTAATGTCCAAGAACCATCTTCTCCACCAGAAATAAATAAAATATAAAGAACTGCTTTACCCCCCGTACTGTTATAACCATTACCGACAATCACAGCCCATTGATTATTCTCCATTTTAACGATCTGCATCGATTGACTGTTAAATGGATTGATTTGCGGAAGATTGTGGCTATAACCCATATCCGCATCATCATTACTCGTGAATTCCCATAACAATAAACTGGCCGCATTCGCTGCAGTAAAAGTTGGAGCTGATTTTGCCGCATCTGCAGGATTAGTCACATCCAATGCAAAATATCCCTGCCCGCCTCCATTTAAGCCACTAACTAGTAAAGTTCTCCATGTCGAAGTAGCGCTCGAATAAACATCTCCCATCATTGGAGAGCCATCAACAAAATATCGATGATTTGAAGTGTAGTTTTTATCAGTTAGCCTACTCAGATTCTCATAGGTTGTGCTAGGTACATAGACTAGTAATTCCTTGCCGGCATCCGCGCTGGTGCATCCAGGTGTCACGCCAGGTATACAGGCATTAAACCCGTGTAACATTCCATCGTTAGCCCCCACGTATATCATGGGTACACGATCTTTATAATTATTTTTAAAAGCTGCATACCCAGGATGATCCACATTGGAATAACCAGCAATCGGTTTCCCTACATAAAGTGGACCAGAGTTAATAATATCGCCCAGTTTACTTGTTGGACGAACACGAAAATTATTAACAGCCGTTGAACTAGCGCAAGTGAATGTTCCGCTTGCATTTTCACGTGCTGCGTCTCCTCGCAGAAATGCTACTCTTTCAGGCCCGCAGTTATCAATAACACCCGATGCATTTTTGTTGAGCAGATCTTTTTGTGCAGAAGTTAAATTGCCATACTCGAATGAAACCCCATCACTACTACTGCCTTTTGTAATAATTACTCGAGAAGAAGGGCTTATTGATCCCGAAGCAAGAGATATTTCTCCGGCATTCCATTCAGTTGTACCCATTACACCTGAGGAGTTGATCGGAATTGACAGAAGCTGGCCACTCCAGTCGCCACTATTAAATTTTGCCTGATATACACGACCATTTGTCGTTAATGAGTTGGAATTGGCTGCTACTGCCGAAGCAGAACCAGTTCTGGCAACAATAGTTCTTAGAGCATTCGTTAACGCATTCGTAAATGCTGTTGGATCAGCGGCGCTAAAAAACTCTCCACGGCTATTTACCGCGGCATGCCATAAATCATCAATTTTATTCGCATCATTTAAGATTGGGTCCGGCCAGGTCTCCGCCCCAGTTGGTATTGAAGAGCGGGAACCTTGAACACCCAAACCGACGGTAAAATTCACCAAATGCTGCCAGAAAGCTGGATCATGCGGGTTAGTTGGCACTTTATTGGGTAAATCTGTACGCAAATCGCTCTTCCAATAGCGCATTGCCACATCGGCCAGCGTGTTGCTATACGCATCCGAATAGGGAAGCGCCGGAACATAACTATAACTCGCGGGAACGGCCGGAGAAGAGTCATTGACGATTGAGCTACCAGACTCATTATCGGAGTTATTCACGCTCGTGAAGGAAGTCTCGGACCAATAACCATCCGTCATCAAAATATTATAATTTTGCCGGCATACGTGCTGAGTACCACCAGTCGATCCCGGTGTTTGTCCCCAAGGCCCTTTATCATCCGCTCGTTTAAAATACTCACCGACCGCCATTAATGCTTCCCGGAGCGGCGTACCTTCTGCCGGAATATCATGATCATAAAGATTATTAAAAAAATTTGTTCGATCGGTTCCGGTAAATTGCCGGACACCAGTTTTTACAACGGTTGTTGCTACACCATCGACCGTCGTAGATCCTTTATTGATTGCGGCGAAACCAACCCGCATGGTATTACCTTGTGCAGCAAAAGCCCGCCCAATCCCTGCGCGTGCCAACAATATGCGAGATCGATAATAGGTATACCAATTGGCAAAATTTTGAATTTCTTCAGCATAAGTACATGTAGGAGCTGCAACACAGTCGGTACGATTAGGCCCACCGGTATAAGTTGAAGTTGTTGATATAATCTGAACTTGCGTATAACTGCTTGCAGCATTGATGCTGCCAGAATTGTAATTGAAGTAGACTGCAGGATAAAAAGTTTTAGAGGTACTGGAAGATCGTGTTCCGTCATCTTTCAGCCAACGAGCCGTCTGCGTGTTATTCACGGTAAGATTTCGACAACCCACTCCCGTGTTGAATGGATTATGGTGAGCACATGTTGGACTCGCATTGCTCATCAGTGATCCATCTGCATTACTCCAAGGCAAGTATCTGACAGTTGGATTGTAATAGATTTTGTTAACATAGCTAGAGCGTAACTTAGCGGCATACCTGTTCGCAGGATCAAAATCGACCACGTAGCTGTTGTAATCATCAGCTCCGTATACACCTGATGCGCGTGGAAACATATAACGCACTTCTTGGATAATCAACTCTTCCGGCATGATCTCAAAATGCATGGATCCTGAATCATCCAGTGTGAACATCACATTCGGAGAGATATTTCCTCCGAGAAAAAGCGGACCATTTGATAATGGTGGAAGCGCATGGGACAAATTAACGGCAAAAAATAAGGCTGCCCCGACCAGACTATTTACTGATATAGAACTACAAAAGAATACCCTCTTCATGATACCAAGCCCCTTTTATTTATCGGGAAGATTTATGGTCTAAATATTTCTTGCAGCCACACAACCGTACCTTGTTTTGCACCTTGAGCACGAATCGTAATTCGATAATAGTTACGCAATACATTTCCTGGCGGTGTTTTCTGTATCCCTTCAATAAGATAAGTTGGTGCGGGCACTCCAGCAGGTAATATAGGTGCTGTATATGTCACACCGTCCACCCTGAAAATTGTCCCTTCAACATAGGCAATCGGACATGTCGGAGTACAATAAGTAGTCCAAGAAGATACCGTATCAACAACCACTCCCGGCGCCTCTGCGCCAGCACCGTAGTAACAAAGCCCATCCGTACATCCAGTATCAAATTCAGATAATCCCTCAATAGGTTTCGGTGAAGTCGTTGTAGGGTCGTTATCGCGGATATGCTGTTCAGCATAACGCAGTCCCATTTCAGCTGCTTGCATTGCCAGCATGCGGTCACGCATATTTCCAGACATTCGTTCCTCTACTGTTGCCATTCTCACCGCAGTAATACCTAATAGGGTTAGCACCATAAGGAAGATTAGGCCGGTAACAAATACAGCCCCCCTTTGCTTAAAATGAAAATTAGGATTTTTATTCATGGCGCAGAATTTATACGGTTCCGCAAATTGATAGTTGCCGTAAATGCTCGTCTTAGCCGTCTATCTGAAGGAATCGCTACTGATGTGCCACTACAATTGAGGTAGTTTCCTGCGGATACCACATTTAATTTCTCCGAACGAATCAACACACAGATACGAGTAGTCACAACTTGATTCCAGTCCACCGGCATTTCTGTATATTGATCAACAGATTGATCGCCGCTGGTATCTATTCCGTAGAGTACTTGGAAATCTTCAACATTATCCAGTAACACTTGTCCTGATGGCGGTGCTGCTGGTACAGGAGGTATATCCGCGATATCACCTTTACACTGTAATTGAGCATTAAGCGAGTCAAGATTAAAATGATTTTGAATAATTCTTCCGGCAACAGTCACCCCAGTACCTTCGCAATCTCTGTCGCCGACAGCACCTTCGTATTGCACCGTCAGAGTATCTGCAACGCCACCGGCACCATTCGTTCCGCTGATCGCAGTACCCTCAAAAGCAACTTTGAAACCCGTGAAAGGAACCTCTACATGTCCCGCTTGTTTGATACTTCGCCCAATAATTTCAAGTGCGTATCGGCCACTTTCTTGAAGTCGGGCATTATCCTCTTGCTCACGAAAAATCTGGCGGCTGCTAACAAAAACTGTCCCAATGACTAATAGCAAAACCAACCCCAACGTCATGGCTATCATCAGTTCAACCAAGCTAAAGCCTCGTTGACTTGAACATTCAAAGAATTTAGTATCCGTTCTCATGGAGAAAATCTTGTTAAAAAACAGCGAGTATTGACTGGGGTTCCGCCAGGACACGCAAGATCCGCTTGGCCATTCATTTCTTTTTCAGTCCACATTAGCGTGATCACAAAACCAATCGCCACACTGCCATTCACTGTTCCTGTACCACCAGGAAGTAATCTGGAATTGGCGGTGTTCCATTGCGCATGGTCATACGCCGCGACTTGTGCGGCATTGCAAATATTCGTCAAACAGTCGTTACTTGCGGGGATAGTTGCTGTGAGTGCATTGTAAGCTCCGGCAGTAACCCCAGCTAAATTCGCACGCATACGATCGGCGATGTCTTCGGTTTGCTTACTAGCAATTGAACGGTAGTGCGCAATATTGTTGCTGCGCGCCCCTGACAAAATCAACGCTGCCATACCAAGCAAGCCAAAAGATACAATTAAGATCGTAATGAGGACTTCTATCAGGCTGAAACCACTATTATTTCGTGGCTTTTTCTCCAAGTATGCGCGATTCATCCACATGTTCCAGTTCCAGTTTCAGAACGCAGACGACCTTGATTATTCAGAACCAATGCTCTCGAATACGTTGCTCCACGGCTGTCACATAAAGAGAAAGTGCCATTAAACCCTGATGAAAAACCATTTGCCGTGAAAGTAACTCTAGTACGTGTTGGCCCAGATCTAAGGGTATTTCCACCAGAAAGCGCCGCATTCACATGCAAGATTTGATCCCCAGCATCAACAACGCCATTACCGTTGGCATCTGCAAAAACCAGCCAACCATCCGACCATACGGTACCCCCTGTACAACTGGTACCATTAGTACTCGGACACATAGTTGCCTGGCTGCTGCGTCTGATTGCTTCGCTTTTTGCTAAAGTAATTGAAGATGCGAAATTATTGCTATGTACAACCATTAAATTATCTTGAGTAAAAGTACGGTAACTGGGAACTGCAACGGATAACAAAATACTTGCCAGACTTAATGTCACAAGCAACTCAACCATGGTAAAACCACATTGAATTTGTAACTGATTATATTTACAGACATTATTCATTCCCGGGATCCCCACTACTGCTTTGCTGCTTTCTTTTAAATCAAACCAGAATATTTTTGTCGTTTTTTTAGCGGCTGCAATCACAAGAAACTTTAGCGAAGTAAAGATGAATCACTTCTTTGACCGCTTGGGCAGTCGGTTACGACTAACTATGATCGGTATCAGATAGAATTATTGGATTTCCCTGGGCTCTTCATTTTTGGTATAAACGGATAATCAAACATCATGAAACAGGACATCATTATCATCGGCGCTGGGATCATGGGTCTTGCATCAGCTGAGCGTCTTTTGGCACAAGGTGCCAGCGTCACGATTTTGGAAAGAAACAAAATAGGGCAGGAATCTTCCTGGGCTGGTGGTGGTATCTTGTCACCGCTCTTCCCCTGGAACTATTCTGATGCTGTAACCCAGCTTACCGGTTACAGTATTGGACTATTTCCAGCCTGGACGTCCAGCTTGAAGAAAAATACCGGGGTAGATCCTGAATACAATAGATCCGGCATGCTGATATTTCCGCCTTTCCAAGCAAACATTGCGATGGATTGGTGCCAAATTCGCGGAATAACGATAGAACATATCGAGACCCCTCTCACCCGAATCAACGAAGAGTGTGTCGGTTCTACCGGCAAAAAGATTGATGATCACGCGTTGTATTTACCGGATATCGCCCAAGTACGCAATCCAAGATTGATAAACGCCTTATTTACACGAATTAAACAGTTAGGTGGAAGAATCATTGAAAATTGCGATGTTTATCCACTAAACACAGAGTCGCAGCAGATAACATCTGTCACCACCGCATGCGGAGAATTTAAAGCCGATCATTTTATCGTCACTACCGGCGCCTGGAGTAAAGAAACATTGGGAATTCATGCTCTTAAGCTGGACATCAAACCGATAAGAGGACAAATGCTGTTATATAAATTCGATACCCCGCCAATAGACCATATCATCGTCCGGGAAGATTTATACATCATCCCTCGCAAAGATGGCCATGTACTCATAGGCAGCACATTGGAAGACGTTGGGTTTAACAAACAGACAACTGCAGCAGCGTTCGAACACCTAATTGGGAATGCGGGAAAAATCTTGCCATTACTTTACCAAATGCCTCTCAAAAGGCATTGGTCGGGACTCAGACCTGCATCGCCTAAAAATATCCCGACTATTGGACGACACCCGGAAATTCGTAACTTATCAATCAATTGCGGGCATTTCCGTTACGGCGTAACAATGGCTCCTGGTAGCGCCGAAATACTGGTTAATGAACTAACGGAATCGGCGCAGCCATTTGATGTCAGCCCTTATCGGATGGGCTGGAATGGTCATTGATAAATCAAGCCTTAGGAAGAGGAAACACCACAGATTCAACCACGCCGCTCAATTCTTCGATCGTTACATCATCACCGATTTGTTCAGCACCAATTTGTTTTAGACGGGATATTACTTGCTGTACCAGAATTTCCGGAGCAGAAGCTCCTGCTGTGATACCAATGTTTCTCTTCCCGACAAACCACCCTTCCTGCAACTGTTCGGCACGATCAACCATATAGGCTTCAACATTTGCATTTCTTGCCACCTCGCATAGACGGTTAGAGTTAGAGCTATTTGGAGAACCGACCACTATGACCAAATCACATTGATTCACCATTTTTTTCACAGCATCCTGCCGATTCTGAGTAGCGTAACAAATGTCATCTTTTTTCGGACCGGTTATCATCGGAAACCGTTTTTTTAGCGCATCGACAATCCTTGCAGCATCATCAACTGACAGGGTAGTTTGCGTGACATAAGCCAAGTTAGCTTCGTCTTTGACATTCAGAGTTTCGACATCGGCTTCCGTTTCCACCAAATACATTCCTTTGTCATCACCCTCGATTTGTCCCATTGTCCCCTCAACTTCGGGATGTCCTTGGTGACCAATCATGATGATTTCTTTCCCTTCCTTACGCATTTTTGCAACTTCAACATGAACTTTGGTAACCAGTGGGCAAGTGGCATCAAAAACTTTTAACTTGCGCTCCGCAGCTTCACGGCGTACTGCATGCGACACACCATGTGCACTAAAAATAAGAATACTGTCTTGCGGTACTTCATCCAAATTTTCCACAAACACAGCACCTTTCTTCTCCAGGTTTTCTACCACAAAGCGATTATGCACTACTTCATGGCGAACGTAGATCGGTGCCCCATGCATCGTTAGCGCGCGTTCAACAATTTCTATTGCACGATCCACACCGGCACAGAATCCTCGCGGATTTGAAAGTAGTACTTTAATCATTTGTATCCCTCCAACAATGGATATTTGCTCTTTTATTGCGTACATACGTTGAAATGCACACAACATCTATCTAAAAAAATAAAAACTCACTCGTATTCGATTTCAAAAAATAACGCAGCATTTTTCCAGTAAACCTAAAACTAATCAGCGGTTCCAAAGAACTGAACACTCGTTATTTGCGTATTCCTTACCAGCAATTCATTGATTGCTTGATTGCTCAAAGCGCTGCCAACTTGCTTTGGCCGTTCATCCAATAAACCTGAATCTTAGACCCCTTTTAATCCTGCCCCCGATAAGATCTGCCGATCTGCAAATTCTAAACGAAGAAATTGTCAGTTACCATCATTCCAATTAGCACATAGCCCTTTCTCTTTGATCAAAAAAGAGCGACACCCGTTATCGCCGCCAATTCTCAACTTCACTGGCGCCCTGAACACGAATCGAACGTGCGACCTACCCCTTAGGAGGGGGTTGCTCTATCCACTGAGCTACCAGGGCAAACTTCGCATTTTACGCTAATCTCATGGAATGAATAAACTGGATATGTAGATTTCTTCAAAGCGATAGAGACAGCGGTTGTAAGATTCAACGACGAAATCGTCAATAAAACCACAGACTGCGATAGTATTGATGCCGAGATCGCCACTAATCAATCGCGGATAACGATAAAACAGTGGTTCGCAGACAAACATCGGCGATTACTCTGATGCGGATTGAATTGTTTTTTTGTGGTGTGATACTGTTTGTACTCGAACGTATGTCTGAAACTTTTACTTTCTTGTTTGGTTCTATTTAGGGATCTGCAGCTTTGAGCAGCTGCTACTGTAAGCAATTCACAAGATTATGAGCCATTACTCCTGCCGGAAACCGGCGATTACAGCTGTTCTAATATTGATTCAACGAGATTGATACGCACAACAAGCCGAATAAGGATTTAATATCATGGAATGGATTACAATTCTGTTGTCAGCACTTGCGTTGGGATTTATGTTTTGGTTTTTTTCCACAAACAAAACACTCCAATTAGGTCAATCTGCGCCGGATTTCAGACTGCCCGACCATCACGGCAAAGTCCACACCCTCTCGGACTTTCACGGAAAATGGCTAGCTTTGTATTTTTACCCCAAAGATGACACGCCAGGTTGTACAAAGCAAGCCTGTTCTTTTCGCGATGGCTTGCAGGAAATAGTACATTTAGGCGCGGCAGTTGTCGGCGTGAGCGTAGACGATACCGATAGTCATGCCGAATTTGCACAAAAATATCAATTGCAATTTCCGCTACTGGCGGATACCGCTGCACAAACGGCTGCTGATTATCATTCTCTCGTTAATCTTGGATTCATCAAGTTTGCTAAGCGCAACACTTTTTTGATTGATCCGGAAGGAAGAATTGCTCGCATGTATTTATCAGCAAGCGCGTCACGAAATTCAACGGAGATAATCGCGGACTTGAAAGGATTTCAGGCAAAAGAATCGAACAAAAATCCTTCCGGTTCACGCCTTCCCGATTAATAAAGGATTGAAAATAGCGACTCCGGCAATATTATTGGATATAGATCAAGTAAGGAGCAAAGATGGCCAATTTTACCGAAACACAATTAACTCAATTGAAAGCTGCGCTTCACAAACGATACCTGGATTTACAGCAGGAAGTTCGGAATGAACTGGCGCATAATCAAGATATTAGCAACTCAAAACTGGAGAATTATCTGAATCAGATTCCAGATGATATCGACACGGCGTTGGTCGACCGGCAAATCAATGAAATGCGCGAGCTCGAAATATCCATGAAATACCTAAGCGAACTGGAATTTGGCGACTGCATTGATTGCGGTAATGAAATCGGATTTGAACGCCTGCTTGCGCAACCATCCGCGCAACGTTGCATTCAATGTCAGAGTAAGTATGAGAGAGACTTTCCGAAAGAATCGACACCTTCGCTATAGAGTCGCGGATTGCCGGATTCAGTTTTTACTTCTAAGCAAGACCAACAGAGCACCACCTCCTCCATCAACTGGTCTCGCCTGACAAAAAGCCAATACATCCGCGCACTGAATCAGCCAATTACCGACTCTTGTCTTTAGAACCGGTTCGCGGTCTTTTGAGCCTAATCCCTTCCCATGAACGATACGAATACAACGGTAGCGATCACGTAAGCAATTTTCCAGGAAAAGAGTCAATTCCTGCCTTGCTTCATCGCGAGTAAATCCATGCAAATCCAATGTCTCATCGATTTTCCAGTAACCGCGGCGTAATCGCCTCAGCGTCTGAGCTGACATGCCAGGCTGTATGAAAGACCACGCATCACCTGTTTCCAGCTCGATAGCAATATGGTCGGAAAGATTGTCTGCTAAGGCCGTTTCATCGATATGTCTGGATTTCCGCGGAACCGAAGCCTTCGCGCGGCTTTGCGGCAATCTGTCCGAAGCGGGTAATGGCGCTACATCACGCATTGCAGTGTGAAATAGCGCTTTATCATCTTCGTCACTGACAGAGTCGTTATGGGCCATTGCCTTACCACAAATTCACATCGATCCGGTTTTAGATTTATTTTTTTAAATCATCCAGATACTTTTCTGCATCTAACGCGGCCATGCAGCCGCTGGCCGCACTGGTAACCGCCTGCCGGTAAATATGATCTTGTACGTCGCCTGCAGCAAATACCCCCGGAATATCCGTCGCCGTCGCATTTCCCTGGCTACCTCCACGAGTCACGATATAGCCGTTTTCCATTTGCAATTGGCCAGTAAAAATATCGGTATTAGGTTTGTGGCCAATGGCAATAAAAACCCCCTGCAAGTCGATCATTTTTGTGGAATGATCTTGCGTACTCTTGATGCGCATGCCGGTGACACCGGATTGGTCGCCGAGCACTTCATCCAGCACATGGTTTAACGCTAGCTTGATATTGCCGTTCTGAACCTTTTCCATCAATTTGTCGATCAGAATTTTTTCCGACCGGAATTGATCACGCCGATGCACAACCGTAACACTACGAGCGATGTTAGCCAGATATAAAGCCTCCTCCACCGCGGTATTGCCGCCGCCTATGACAGCGACATCTTGTCCCTTATAGAAAAAACCATCACAAGTGGCGCACGCTGAAACACCTCGTCCCATAAACGCTTCTTCCGAAGGCAATCCAAGATATTGAGCAGAAGCTCCAGTCGCAATGATCAGTGCGTCGCACGTGTAGCTTGCCTGATCGCCGATCAACTGGATCGGTTTTTCCGTCAGCTTTGCTGTATGAATATGATCGAAAATAATTTCGGTTTCAAAGCGCTCGGCATGTTTCTGGAACCGCTCCATCAATTCCGGCCCCTGCACCCCAATGGCATCAGCGGGCCAGTTATCAACATCCGTTGTCGTCATCAATTGACCGCCTTGCGCCAATCCGGTGATTAAAACCGGCTTCAAATTCGCCCGCGCCGCATAAACTGCCGCGGTATATCCGGCTGGTCCGGAACCAAGGATTAGCAGTGTACTGTGTTTAGTTGTCATAGTTTAGTTACGGAGTAAATCAAGAACGATATTGTACTCGTAAAAAATCAAATTTCCTTCCCGGGCTTTTTCCGCGACAATCATGGCGGATTGTTCCACAACCGATTTTTGGCCCA
Source organism: Nitrosomonas sp. sh817 (assembly GCF_030908545.1). Lineage (NCBI taxonomy): Bacteria > Pseudomonadati > Pseudomonadota > Betaproteobacteria > Nitrosomonadales > Nitrosomonadaceae > Nitrosomonas > Nitrosomonas domestica. The sequence goes on from NZ_CP133083.1 coordinate 2,686,860, forward strand.
ATAATAAGTCGCTTTTATTCAGTTCCTGGTTGGGAAAATACATCTGGGTTGTCAATGCTTCATAGCCGGGTTTAAAAATCTTCAGGTGAATATGCGGCGGTCTCGTCCAAGTTCTGCTGGCTGGATATGCACCGGGCATCACTGTCTTGAAACGATACAAACCCTCATCATCGGTTTGAATCACCGCCCAGCCTTGGAAATTTTGATCGAGTTTGGCTTTGTTGGGATCACGAGGATGGCGGTAGCGGCCGTTGGCATCCGCTTGCCAAATATCAAGTAATGCTTTTCCCACCGGCTTACCGTAAATATCGGTCACACGGCCACTGATCATAATATATTGTCCGGCTGCACGGTCAAGATAACCATCGATGTGCGTCAAGTCGGCATCTTTATCTTTTTGATTCGCTACCGGGTAAAACGGCCCTTCGGTTTCACTGGGCGTGGACATCAACGCTAAAGCCTTGGCAAAACGGCTATCCATCCCTAAAATTCCAGCTACACTGCTGATCAGACTAAACTGCAGCAATTTCCTGCGTGAATATTTTTTCATCGAATTAACTATCATTTCGTGAGCAAGCACTCACTGAATTGAGAAATAATCAGAATCACAGGCTTATGATTGCTGAACCGGTTGTTTGATACACTCAATTTTGATGACATTCACCACGGTTTGTTCAAACGGCAATCTGGGATCTTCATTTATTTCTGCAGTGCATCGAATACTTTCTGATTCGCAGCATGGAGAAACTTCCTAGAATTGCAACCGGATTAAAGATTTAGAGAAAATTGATAATGCGGAAGAACTGGGTTTTTAGTTCAGAATTACTGCTTCTACTTTTAACCTTCAGTTCTTCGCTTGATTTGAAAAACAATCTATGCCGGAATTACTCCGATTGACAATACTTGAGCAGTATTAAGTTAAGACAAGGAAATTCTCAAAGAGTAACTTATTGACTCGGCACAATAATACTTGAAATTTATGAACCGCCCCCATCTTGTTGAAATGGAAAAAGACGACGCAAGATATTCGACGCTGGAGCAACTGCATGAACGGCGCAAGCAAGTGGTGCGGTTGCATCGCAAGGGCTACGGCGTGATGCAAATTGTTGAGCTCAGTGGGCTTTCGTATCCGACAGTTCGGTTTGCGATAGATCGGTATGAAGAAGGCGGATTTTCCGCCCTGAAGCCAGGGATGCGAGGCAAGCGTACTGGTCAAGGGCGGTCACTGACAGAGGAGCAGGAACAAGCCATCCGCAAGATCATTTGTGACAAGCGTCCGGAGCAACTGAAGATGGAATTTGCGCTGTGGAATCGGGCGGCGGTCATGCAACTGATAGAGCGGGAGTACAGCATCAAGCTGTCGGTGCGCGGCGTAGGCAACTATCTGTCACGTTGGGGTTTCACTCCCCAGAAGCCGATCAAGAAGGCCTATGAGCAGCGGCCTGAAGCCGTACAAGCCTGGCTCAACGAGCAATACCCGGAAATTGAGAAGCGCGCCAAGGCGGAAGGCGGCGAGATTCACTGGGGCGATGAAACCGCCTTGGTCAATACCGATGTGCGCGGTCGTTGCTATGCTCCGGCAGGCAAGACGCCAGTCACCTACGCGGCTGGTGGTACGCGACAGAAGCTATCGATGATTGCCGCAGTGACGAATCAGGGCAAAACACGCTGGATGATTATCGACGAGGCCTTCAACGCCGACAGGCTGATCGAATTCCTCGAAGCGCTGATCAAGGATGCCGGGAAGAAGGTATTCTTGATTCTCGACAATCTGCGGGTTCATCACAGCAAACAGGTCAAGGCATGGGTCGCTGAACGACAAGACAAAATCGAGCTGTTCTACCTGCCCAGCTATAGCCCGGAACTGAATCCGGAGGAACGCCTCAATGCCGACCTCAAGCATGCCATCGGGACGAAAGTGCCGGTGCGCACCAAGGCCAAACTCAAACTCGCTGCCACCGAACACATGGTTAAACTTGAACAATCACCCGAACGGGTCAAAAGCTTCTTTCAAGATCCGAGGGTCAAATATGCCGCTTGAAACTTCAAACTTCATCTGCCCGGATCAATAGAAGATATCAGCTCATCGTAATTTGCCACGAATAACCCGAACAGATTCTGGATTTTTCACAATAAGCTTTCCTTCACTCCCTACGAGATTTCCACAGCTGCATGCTGATTTGATAAATGGCAAAGAATTAACAATCTCCGTACATTCCAGGCATTCATAATATAAATCGCCGCTGGTCGGGAGCTTCGCCGGATCTGGAGCGGGTTCAACGGGATAGAAATTATAAATCTTGCGCATATCGATTTTCAGCATTTTCTCTCCTTGAATGAAGGTTATTTATTTCGCTAAGTTAACGGCAATCATCTTGAAAATCGTAGGGGCACAAATTTGAATTGAAGCAAAAACTTCCTTTAGGGAAACTTTCCAGTCTTAAAGGAACAAGGTTTGATCAACATCAAAACGAAGTCAGAAACAAAATACAAAGGCAATGGGATTAAGGTAAAATAAAAAAGTTAGGTTCGTGTGGCTGGGCCAACATCAGAAGTTATTGATAAATCAATAGATATATTAGATCGTAGTGTTTCTTTATAGGAAAATTTTAAATGAAGGTTAATAAAAATGTTGTTGGCATCATTGTTCTTAGTGTTGGTTTAGTAGGATGTAGTGGTGGCGGTCTTCCCGAAGCGGATTCAGTCAATTGCGCAGGACGAGGCATGGAAAAGTCGCTGGCTGAATTCAAAAACAATGAACCAGCACGACAAGCTTTCTTAGATAAATGCAATGAAATAAACCAAGGGAAGTAAATCCTCGGAAGTTTTCAATAGGAATTACTTTTACGTGATCTCCAGCTTCTGAGAAGCAGTCAATGTAGGGTGATTAAGCCGGATTGTATTTAATCCAAGCTAACTGAGACAGTCCGGATTACTACACCCTACGTTCCCTCTCTAAATCAATCCATTAACAAATCAATTAATCAAAGATATCTCTAACGCGAATCGCCGACAAACCGCTCGTACGCTCATACACCGAAACGCGAAGGTAGTAATACCCGGATCGGACGGGAACTGATGGTGAACTCGATAGTGCTTTCAGCCTCGATATCCCGGTTCCGGAAATAATCGCCATCCACTTGTAACGGATAGGATTGTCCATGCAAAGTGCAAGCAATGTGCCTCCCGGAATAGTATTGCATCGGCAAATTGGCGGGTTTGCGTTGCAAAATTTTTATGGCTTTGATCAACTCATGTTGATGCCGCGCGCCCGGCAAAAAGCCGGCCACCAGTTCATTTCTCGAAGGATTGGCACTCGGCACCAGTTGTAAATTTCTGGCGTATGCAGAGCTATTGGCTACGATGAGATAACCGGATTGATGATCGACAACGGCTTGCCCATCCACTTGCACGGAAACCTTAGGGTGATGCAACGAACACAACGCTTTCAAGCCGTGCCAAAGATAAATCGAATCGTTCAGCGGACCTTTGCGCTTGCCGATGTTTTTGACGGTTAACGAATCCAATCCCATCGAAGCCATATGAAAAAAAGGCTTGCTGCCTTTAATCCCTTTACCGCTGATCAAACCATAATATTGCTGTATGCAGGAACCAGCTACAATCGCCCGCAAAAGATCATCCGCGCTGGCGCTCATTTCGTAGGAACGGGCAAACAACGACTCATTGCCGCCGGGAATGGCATAAATCGGCATATCGGTTTTATCGATCAGATTCAGTAATTTTCTGACCGTACCATCGCCACCGGCCACCACAATCAGATCATTCTCCTCGATCTTGCCGGCAATACGCGAATATCCCTTGGTTTTTTTCTCGGATGGCAGCACCTCCACCACTTTACCCTCGCACATCAGCTCTTTTGCCAATTCAACCGCCGTTGCTTCGGTGTTTCCGGCACTGGAAATCGGATTGAAAATAATCAGGATTTTTTGCGGCGCTGGAATCTTGAGGATCAGCGGACTGGATTGAAATAATAGATTCTCATTTATCAAAGAAAGCGACATATCAACAATGTGTTTAGGCAAGATCCACGGGAATTATTTTGACTTCCGACCAAATCTGATGACACCAGGATTGATCGATTGGCGGCATTCCGGCTTTAATCCATTGCACCAGATGCTTGGCCGTATTGGGAAATGTCACGCGCAACGCCTTCGTGATATACAGCCATTCCTCAATAATCGCCGCATCGACTGTCTGCATCGTATGCCCATAACCTAAGGCCTTCAAAGCGGCGGCATTGGATGCTTGTTCCATTTGCGCATGTACAGGTTTTACCAGAATTTTCTTGCCTAACTGCAACGATTCACTCGCCAGCTCAAACCCCGCATTACAAATAATACCGGCGCAATCCGCCAGGTCTTTCTGGAATCCGGTGAGCGATAAAGGCTTGCAAAAAATATGTGTAAAAGGTGATGGAATCACATCCGGCGAATAAATATGAAACTCGAAATCTTTAAAGCGCGAGAAAAGCTTGATGATGTGCTGCTGATTTTCGAACGGCAAATAAACGACAATCTTGTTTTTCCGCAACTGCTCGGCATTAAAAGGCGTCTCTATGACCGGCGGCAACAGCGGTTGATCGAAATGATGCCAATGCAGGCCGATACCGAAATCGACCGGCGCAAATTTTTTTAACACCAATTCAGACATCGGATCGCTACCGGCGCGCGGTATGTTGTATTGAAACGCGTATTGGTGGCTGAAACCCACGGTTTTTTTACCCTGCCGTCTCGCCGACCAGGAAGTAACCGGCTCGAAGTCGCAAATCACCAGATCGTAGCGGCTCAAATCCAGCGCGCGGATATCCTTCAAAAAACGCAGCGGCTTTGACTGGAACACAGTCCGCAGGTGATTGATCTTGCCGTTATGGGTGCTGAAGGTCAGCCCTTCTCGCCACTGATGGCCGTTGAAAATCTCCATATCGAAGAACTTATCTTGCGGCCTCCCGGTAAATTGATACGTCACGTCCAGATCAGCCGCCCGCAATTCCCTCGCCATAATCCGGCCGCGCGTGATATGGCCATTGCCTGTTCCTTGAATACCGTAAAAAATTTTCATTATGTAATTTCAGATCAGAGTTAATTATTCTAAAAATCATGAAGATGGGAAATTTTAGCGGCTCCGCGTGACAACTGAATGACGAATTCTTGGCAATCGCATGACAATTAGGTTGCAGTCATACGGGTCAGTCACTCAGTGCGCGTTGTTCAACCAATATTTGATTTGCGGCCGGTGCCGGTGAAACCACGATACGCCGACATCCAGCGCTTTCCGCTGAATTGCCGGATCCTTGGCGGAATCCATGTGATCCGGCATGTTGTAGTCTTGCAAGTAGTCATTGATATAAAGCATCTGATCGCCAAGTACCTGCATCGTATTATTGGCATTGGAAATCATCTTCTCCCGGAGAATCAGCGAGGCGATACCGGATGCGGACCATTGCAACCCGCCATAGCGGCAGGCTTTCTCGCCATCCATCGCAAATCTGCGCCAGCCGGATCCGATCGAAAGCATTTTGATGCCGGTGTCCGGCCAGTTTTTTTGCGCATATAAATAAGCGCTTAATCCGGGATTATTCATCCCGACCCCACCGTCGATGCGCCAATCGCCGTCTTGTAACCGGACCGGCGCATAAAACGAAGGCGCTGCGGTACACGCATCGGCAATTTCATGCAGCAGAAAATCCGGTTGAACGGAATTGGTAAAGACCTCCAGGGAATCGCGGCTCAGATTGAAGCAAGGAATAAAAAGCAGTTTCTCTAGCGAGGAAAGCCTGCAATCTTGCAGCGCCGCTTGCAGTGTTTTGCTTTTAGGTGCGCTCTGAAACTTCGGCCGTAGCTGCAATCTGCTCAGAAAACGGCTCATACCATGTTCAATCATCATTGCCTGCAACAACCGCTCTTTGACAATCTTATGAACGAGCGCCTCAGCACTGGTTTTTTGACCTAGAATCAAACAGGCGATCAAACCGCCGGAGGAAGAGCCCGCAATCATATCGAACCGCTCATAAGTCGATACGCCGGTGTCTTGTTCCAGGCAGGCCAACACGCTCAGCTGTATCAGCAGATGGCTGCCGCCGCCATCCAAGCTCAGCAAGAATCTAGGCGGCTTCTCTGCTGGCAAGCAATTGTTCCTGGACTAAATTCTGGTACTGTTCAAAGCGTTCGTTCCAAAACACGAGTTCCAACGAACCGTCCAGATGTTCCAGCAGCGTCGAACAGCTTTCCACCCAGTCACCATCGTTACAATAAAGCACCGAATTGATTTCCCGCAACTCGGCATGATGGATGTGGCCGCACACTACACCATCGACACCCCGTTCCCTGGCAAGATGCGCCAATGCGTCTTCAAAACTGCTGATGTAACTGACCGCATTTTTTACTTTCAACTTCAGGTACGCCGATAGCGACCAATAGGAATAACCGAAAAATTTGCGCAAGCCGTTAAAATAATGGCTCAGATCCAGTAATGTGTCATACGCGACATTGCCAAGCTTCGCCAGCCAGCGGCTGTGTTTGACGATCATGTCGAATTCGTCGCCGTGCATCACCAGCAGTTTTCTGCCGTCCGTGGTGGTATGTACGTAATCCTGATGGATCTCCACATTCCCGAAAACATGGCCGACGCAATCGCGTAACGCTTCATCATGATTTCCCGGCACATAAATCACTTTCGTACCGTGTTTGGCTTTGCCAAGAATAGAGCGGATCACATTGGTATGCTGCTGCGGCCAGTAAGGCGTTTTTTTGATGCTCCAGAAATCGACAATATCGCCAACCAGAAAAAGATAATCGGTTTCGACCGAATGCAAGAAATGCAACAACGCCTCCGCCTGGCAACCGCGAAAACCGAGGTGCACATCGGAGATCCACACACTTCTAACTTTGATTGGCGCTTTATCTGTCATCATGAATGCCCTTATAGGATATTGATGACACGGAAGTTTAGAGCGGTATTGTTAAGCGCATTTGAACAGTTGATGAAATATTCATGAACATTTGATGAAACGATCAGACCCTGAAGCAGCAAGCGGAGAACGATCGCACACCGCTGACCGGATAGCACTCACCCGCAACGATTTGGAAAGACGACGAATCCAGCCGCGCATCCTGAACCGGCAGCGAATCCACCGCCAGCAATTCACTGGCGATATCCGCAGGTTTCAAATCGCAGCCGACGCCGCGGATCAATCCGACCAGCTTCAACGCATCCACACCATACGATTCCAGACTTAACGATTCGAAATAAACCTTTTTCCCTTTGGCATCGATCTGGCAAAAATGATCGCTCAGGTGACACATCATTCGAATCTCTCTTTCATAACCCCAGCTTGAAAATTTTGTCGCAATAAACGTCTTCAAATCAGATTCATCGAAACTGCCGCGCTGAATAGCCTCATCAACATCCAGCTTAAAACGCTCCGGCTGATAACCGATGCGAATCGCCATATCGTCCGGAATGTCAAACACCAACGCCACACCGCGATGCCCATCGGCATAATGACTCCACAGCACCGGATCGTGATAGTTCTCGCAAAAACAGATAACGCCGTATCGTTCATTCGTTTGATTCTTGAATGTTTCCAGCTTGATCCGGGTATCCGCATCGGAAAAATCCGCCACACAAAATTCAAATGGATCAATCAATTCATTGATGCGGGCAATTTTTAACCGGCGGTCACGCAAGGCTCTGAGAGCAAATTCGGAAGGGGTGAAGTGGTAGATAATCATTGTGGAATTGTCTTTTAAAAAGGCTATGTCACATTTAGCCGTTGAAACTGTCTTGTTTTTCCAACAGACGCCGGGGAAAAAAGTGCCGGTGTAATATTTTGACCGAGGCGGTCAATCATTCTGCGCCATCCGAGATAACTCCCAAGATAGCGCGTAGCTACTCCATCAAACTTTTCATCCATTGATTGAGCCGGCTGCCATAAGTATTAACATTCTGAATATGTTGTTTATAACACACTGACCTGCAACAATATTAACCGGGCGGTGAACAATCGCCGGTATAGCCCGGTTGTTTCACAAGCAGGACAGGCAGGTTTCATCCTGGCTACGTTTGATCAATGCCATGACCTCATTCCGGCTTAAATTCCGCTGATTTCATTGTGTATACCTCTATTTTTATGTCTCTATGCAGATCCGGCGAGCAATTCTGTGACATAGCCTGCTAATTACCCACACGCAGTGAACCATCAGACCTCAACAATTCCCTGCAACTCCTGAAACAACAAGCGGAAGCTCTTCGGCGGTTTTTCGGCGGCTTTTTCCTTTTGCGCGTTGCGGATCAGCAGCCGCAGGCGCTGCAAGTCGGCTTGCGGGTATTGTTTGGCGAATTCGGTGAGCGCGTGTTCATCGCTTAACAAGCGTTCACGCCAGCGCTCCAATTGATGCAGCCGGGCGGTTTGTTGTTTGGAGTTTTGCTGCCAGGAGTCGAGCTTTTCCTGGATCGGCGATGCATCGACTTCGCGCATCAAGCGGCCGATGTATTGCAGTTGCCGCCGCCGCGCGCCGTGTTTTTGCATGGGCCGAGCCAGCTTGATGGCGTCGACTAAAATTTCCGGCAGGTCAAACTCGGCCAGTTTCTTCGGATCGAGTTCCACCAGCTGCTCGCCGATTGCCTGTAAATCGTGCATATCTTTTTTGCGTTGCGTTTTGCTCGGCGCGATTGCTTCGTTATCATCGTGTTGCGGTTCTTTTTGCACGGTAACCTGTGTAATGCGGTATCAAGAAGCTGTTATCATAGCTTCCTCGTTTAAGATTCGCTTATATTTTCATTCTAATTGTACGACATGAATAACCTGACTGTTTCCGATACCCGATTTTCCTATTCCCTCAGCACGCTGCAACAAATCGCCCGCGATATTTTGCAACACGCTCAAAAAGGCGGCGCCAGCGCTTGCGAAACCAACGTTTCCGATGGCTTCGGCCAGACTGTCACGGTGCGGCAGCATGAAGTGGAAACGATTGAATACAATCGCGATAAAGGCTTGTCGGTTACTGTCTACATCGAGCAGAAACGCGGTCATGCCAGCACCTCCGATTTCTCACCGCAGGCAATCAGCGACACCGTTGCCGCAGCGTTGTCGATTGCGCGTTATACCGCGGACGATGATTGCGCCGGTCTGGCGGATGCCGAGCTGCTGGCAAAAGACTATCCGAGCCTGAATTTGTATTACCCGTGGCAAATCAGCGTCGAAGAAGCCATCGAACTGGCCAAGCAATGCGAACAATCCGGTTTTGCCGCCGATAAGCGCATCGCCAATTCCGAAGGCGCGAGCGTTTCCGTCAGCGAATCGCAGTTTATTTATGCCAACAGCCTGGGATTCATGGGTGGATACCCATTATCGCGCCACAGCATCAGTTGCGCGATGATCGCCGAGCAAGGCGATAGTAAACAGCGCGATTACTGGTACAGCGTAGTGCGCGATGCGGCGGATCTGGAAACCGTCGAAAGCATCGGACGAAAAGCCGGTGAACGAAGCGCAGCACGCCTGGGTGCCAGAAAAATCAGCACCTGCGAAGTGCCGGTTCTGTTCGAAGCGCCCATTGCATCGGGCTTGTTCGGACATTTTGCTTCTGCAATATCCGGTAACAACTTGTACCGGAAATCTTCTTTTCTGATCGACAGCATCGGCCAGCAAGTCTTTGCGCCGGATGTTCAGATTGTGGAGTTACCGCATTTGCACAAAGGCTTGGCGAGTGGTCCGTTTGACGATGACGGCGTCGCCACCCTTGACCGTCATGTGGTGGAAAACGGCATTGTGCAAGGTTATTTCCTCGGCAGCTATTCCGCGCGCAAACTCGGCATGCGCACGACCGGCAACGCCGGCGGCACGCACAACCTGATCATGAAAAATGGCACCCCTCTGTCTTTCCAGGGTCTTTTAAAGAAAATGGATACCGGCCTGCTGGTCACCGAGTTACTGGGGCACGGCATTAACCCGGTGACCGGGGATTATTCCCGGGGTGCTTCCGGATTCTGGGTTGAAAACGGCGCCATCCGCTATCCGGTGGAAGAAATCACCATTGCCGGCAATCTGAAGGATATGTTCCGCGGAATCATTGCAATCGGCGATGATGTCATCGTGCGCGGCTCGAAGCAATGCGGTTCGGTATTGATCGACCGCATGACCGTTGCCGGCGGCTGACGGCGCTCAAAACCGCTGCATCAAAGGATCGGTAACGCCCAATCCGTTAATCGCAATCATTGCGATTGCCCCGGTTACGATCAGATAGTACAGCGTCGGAACAACGGTCATGCGGATGGTTTCGCCTTCGCGGCCGAGCAAGCCGACTGTCGCGGAAGCGGCCACCACGTTATGAATTGCGATCATGTTACCGGCCGCCGCCCCGGCTGCTTGCACCGCCACCAGCAGCGCGCTGGACACACCGATCAATTGCGCGGTATCAAATTGGAATTGTGCCAGCATCAAGTTCGACACGGTATTGGATCCGGCGATGAAAGCACCGAGCGCACCCACCGACGGCGCGAAAAACGGATAAACCGCGCCGACACTATCGGCAACGAGTTGCGCCATCGCCTGCGGCATCGCCGGCAAACCCGCCAGATTCTCGCCGGAATTGATCAGAATGCGTACCATCGGTACCGTGAAAATCAACACAAAACCGGCGCCGATCAGGGTTTGAGCCGATTCTTTAACCGCCATTTTGAGTTCGGCGAATTGCATGCGGTGCAGAAAAAAAGTCACCAGCACCACCAGGATCATCAATCCGCCCGGCTGATAAAGCAACGCGATGCTGCCGGAAATACCGGTTTCACCGAGGATATCATCCCAGTCCAGCACGCCGTGCTGATTCAGCCACGATTTGAGTCCGTCATGGGCACGCGACACTACCAGCAATAACGCCAGCAGCCCGTACGGGCACCATGCCGCAACCAGCGATACCGGTGTTTTTGCCGCCAGGCTTTCCAGCCGGATGTCGATACTGCCCAGCCATTTCGATGGCCAATCGCGGGCTTCAGGAAAATCCCACGGCTGCCTGGGGATCAAGAACCCAGTGCGCGCTGCCGGTACAACGATCGCCAATCCGATCATGGCACCGGTCAATGAGGGAAATTCCGGTCCCAGAAAAACACCCGCCAACGCATACGGCACCACGAAAGCCAGCCCGGCAAAAAGCGCAAACGGCGCGATCGCCAATCCTTCGCGCCAGGATTGATCTCGACCGAAAAAACGCGTCAGCATCGTGCACATCAGCAACGGCATTAATAAGCCCGCGACAGCATGTATCAATGCAACCTCTGATGTGATCATTTGGTATAGCGCATCCCAGCTTGAGCCGTGTTCGATCAGCCGCTCGCTGATGGCCGTTTGGTCCAGTCCGCCGGTAACGCCGACGACGATCGGCGTGCCCACCGCGCCGAACGACACCGGTGTCGATTGCACCATCATGCCGGCCATCACCGCCGCCAAAGCCGGAAACCCCAACGCCACCAGCAGCGGCGCCACCACCGCCGCCGGTGTGCCGAATCCCGATGCGCCTTCGATAAAACATCCCAGCAACCATGCCACGATGATGACCTGCACGCGCCGGTCCGGGCTGATGTTTGAAAATCCGCGCCGGATCGTAGTAATTGCACCTGAGTGTTTCAAGGTATTGAGCAGCAGAATCGCGCCGAAAATGATCCACAAGATCGAACCGGTCAGAATCAATCCTTGCAAAGCGGATGCGATCACGCGATTGACGGTCATGCCCCACACGACCAGCGCAATCGCTACGGTGACGGCAAACACCAACGGCATGGCGCGCCGCGCGGGCCAGTTGAACCCCACCAGCAATACCGCGGCCAACCCGAGCGGCAAAAAAGCGAAGAGTGGATAGATCGATTCAGGCACAACCGTTATCCTGTTAAATGCCGCGCGATCCCGGGCGAAATAATGCATCGGCTTGTTGTACCCGCAGCCAACAACCGGAAGCGATGGCATCAAACCATTTTGGACACGGAGCACGCACGGGGATTAGCGTTTTTTCAGCACAAAAACAAACTCATCCGCCGTCTGCGACATCGACAGCAGCGCATGACCGGTTTGTTCGGCGAATACTTGAAAGTCGATCACCGAACCTTTATCGGTGGCAATAATCCGCAAAATTTGCCCGCTCGACATCGCCGCCAGCGATTGCTTGGTTCGTAAAATCGGCAGCGGGCAAACCAAACCGCGGGCATCCAATTCCTTATCGATATCTCGCATTTTTTAACATGTGTGTTGGAATCAAATGCGCAGTGTGATTTTTATCACAGACTGCGGCATTGATTCTTCGTAAACTGGTCAATACTACCAAAAGTTAATTGTATCTTTGTTTCTATCTTCTCTTCAGCAGGAGGCCATATGCCGACCAACAACCTTTCTCTAAAATCAGCGTATTGCCGATTCGGCTTGCTTTTACTGTCAGGCATGCTCTTAACAAGCGCGGCAAGCGCGGCATCTTTCGTTTTGGATAGCTTCGATGCGCCAACGCCCAAAGAATTTACCGTAATCACTACCGCCGGCGATTTCACTACACCCGGCGCAGCCGGTGAAATTCAAACTTCCACGCCATCCGTACCCGGCGGCGTCCGCGAAGCCTTTTTACATGTTTACAATAATCCGTTACATAGCGTATCCGTGCTGCAGGTTGGCGATGGCAATCTCAGTGTCGCGCAGGGAACGGGCGCCATGGCCGAAACATTGATCAATTACGGCGCTTTCACCAGACCAACCGGCGATCCGTCGGTGGGCGGACCGCTGCTGAATTTGGATCTATCCGAGTATAACGCGCTGCAGTTTAATTTTTCGGGTGTGGAAGATGCATTGAATCTGGTCGCGGTATTTTATACCTCAGCGCCATTGGATCCATCCAGTCCGCTTTATTATTCACAGTCCGGACTAAACATTGCGCCGGGCATTCCAGGGGGACCGCTATCCGTAAACCTGGACGTATCCAACAACTTGGCTTTCAATTGGGATCAAGTCGACGGCATCGCGATCTTAATCAATCGTTCCGGACCGATACCAAGCACTTCCTATACACTGGATCACGTGAGCTTTGAAACCGTAACGCCGGTTCCGGAACCGCAGGCTTGGATCATGCTGCTCATCGGACTCACCGCGCTGCCGCTATTCAGACCCCGTAGCTTACAACGCTTGTTAACCAGACGGCCAATCTCATAACGATCACCTCCAGGCCGGGCATTGAGAAATCTATCGGAAACTGTCGTTGCCAACAACCACAGGCAGGATACCATCACAGCAAAACCGATAGCCGCTTTATGTCCGGCCAAACGCTCTCGATCTTATTAAAAAAACGCTGATTAATCGACTGCACGAGCGAATCGATAAACCGTCTCCAGCCGCTCATTTTTTCACGCCATGACCGCTCTCACCCTCGCGTGACCCTTCTTTACCGAAAAGCGCAATCACGAGATTAACCAAACTCGACGGTACAAAAGGTTTATGCAAAATACCAATAGCATTATCCGTCTCGGATCTTCTTGAGAACTCCGGATCCAGAGAATTGGTCATCAGAATGATTTTGGGTCTAACAGGCGCTGGCAGCGCCATTGCAATCGCCTTACATGCATCCCGTCCGTCAGCGCCGGTATCGCGTAGGGTAAACAACATCAAATCGTATCTCAGTGAGCCTTCACCCGTCAGTTGCCCGGCCGCCTGCTCAACATTCTCTACAGCAGTCACTTGCCAGCCGAATGACTGCGTTGTTTCAGCCAATACCTTGCGCGTCACCGCGTGATCATCGATCAGCATCACATTGAGTGCACGCAGGGTTTCCGGAATAACCACCCAAGGCTGGAAGTCAGTTGCGGGTAATTGCAATTTGACGATGCAACGAAAGCAACTGCCTTTGCCATATTCGCTTTCAACAACGATGTCGCCGCCCATTTGCCGGGCCAGTCTGCGGGAAATGGCAAGTCCCAGGCCGCTACCGCCAAAACGGCGGGTGATGGAGGAATCCGCTTGTGAAAATGCTTCAAAAAGATTTTCCATTTGCTCCGGCTTGATCCCGATGCCGGTGTCGCTCACGCTGAAAATCAGTTTGACGGTATCCGCACGGCCCGTCTTTTCAATCGCGATGCGGATAATTACTTCGCCTTGATCGGTAAACTTGATCGCATTATTGATAAGGTTGACTAAAATTTGACTTAATCGCAGTGGATCGCCGGAAAAGTATCTAGGCACATCGGGCGCGATGTAAAACATGACATCGATGGCTTTGTCCTTTACCGCTGTAGATCCGATCGCCGACAAATTCTCCAGAATATTATCCAAGTCAACCGGAATGTTATCCAATTCAATTTTATTGGCTTCAATCTTGGAGTAGTCCAAAATATCGCTAATGACACCCAGTAATATCTTGGAGGATCCCTCGATATTCCGGAGAAACATGCTTTGCTGGGAATCGAGCGCGGTTTTTCCTAGTAAATAGGCCATACCGATCACAGCATTCATCGGAGTACGGATTTCATGCGACATCATCGCAAGAAAACGGGTTTTCGCGATACTGGCTGCTTCCGCCTGGCGGCGCGCTTCAATCAGCATCGCTTCACGCTCTTTTTGTTCCGTAATATCCTGATGCGTACCGAACATCATCAGCGGTTTACCATCTTCCGTCCAGCTCGTAACTTTGCCGCGATCCAGCACCCAGACCCAATGACCGGCTTTATGGCGCATCCGCGCTTCGAACTCGTAATAAGAAATTTTTCCGGCAAAATGATCTTTCAGGATCGCCTCGGATTGCTTTAGATCATCCGGATGCGCATAGCTAAGCCAGGTTTCGATCGAGGTTGGAGCCAATTCGTCGAGGGTATAACCGATGATTTCAGCCCAACGCTCATTAAAAATCACTTCCCCCGTTTGTACATTCCATTCCCAGGTACCGATATGCGTGCCTTCAATAATATTGGACAGACGCAGACGTTGATATTCGATTTCTTTTTCACGTAACTTCCGTTTGGTGATTTCCCGTGACGATGCATAAATCAATTGCTTGCCTGAAATTTCTATTCTTCGCGCATTGATCTCAACGTCGATGATGACGCCATCCTTACGGCGGTGCAGCGTCTCGAAAACGCGCGGAGTTCTCGATACCTCGCGCACGGCATCGATCAATTTATCTTTCGGAATCATGGCATCCCAGTCCATGACATTGAGCCGGGCGGTTTCCTCGTTGGAATAACCCAGCATCTTCGCAAACGAGTGGCTGAATTCCACGATATTGCCGTCTTCGTCCAGAATATGCACGCCATCGCTGGCGTGCTCGAGCAAAGCCGCAAATTTCAGCGAAATATTCTTCAATTCGGTAATGTCAGTCGCGTAACCGTTCCAAACGATACTGCCGTCCGCTTGTTTTTCCGGTTTGGATTGCGCGTGTATCCAGCGGAATTCATTATGCGGGGTAATGATCCGGAAATCGGCATACCAATCGCTTAAGGTATCGGTGGATTCCCGGATCGAGCGGTCGATTAACCCGGAATCTTGCGGATGAATAGCGGAAAAGATTGCAGAAGCATCCACAACCACGCTTTCCGGGGTTATTCCGAAAATTCCGGTAATGCCCTTACTGGCATACGGCACACACACCCGCCCATCCGGGAAGCGCTGAAACTGGTAAATAAAACCGGGAATGCTATTGGATAAGTCCTCAAGAAACTTATGACTTCTAAAAAGTTGATTTTCCAGATTCTTGCGCAAGGTGATATCGACCAAGGTAATCAAGCGATGCTTGTGAGATGCGCCCGATCCCAGTGATGACGCAGAAGCGATCACGCTCCGTTCAGAGCCATCCTTGCAGCGGATCACCACATCGAACGGCTCGAAACCGATGCCGCCGCGGGATGATTTTTCCAAATGTTCATTCCAGGTGGTTTTCACCCATTGACGGTAGGATGGATCCGGGTATGCTTTGAGCCACCACTCCGCTAATACCGGGATATCGTTCAAGGTATAACCAAACGATTGAATAAACGCTTTATTAAGAAATACGATATTTTGCTGATCATCGTTGATCGCTTTAGGTATCGGCGAGGAATCGATTATCGTATATAACCTGGCTTCGCTTTCCCGCAATGCTTTCTCGACTTGATTACGTTCGGCGAACAGTACACTGACAAATTGCGCCGTCAGCGAAATACCCAGAATAAAGATATTCATGTCGAGAATATGCAAGCTTTGCGTTTCGACAAAGGGTCCGAAGCCACGCGCCGTCTCGTACAAGGCGAGTACAGTAATGCCGCTGCAAATCAACGACACCACAGCCAAATTACTTGCTATCGCAATCCACAGCAAAAGCGGCACATAAATCACCAGGGCAAGCGCAATCCCGCTTAAAGCGGTATCGCCGAAAACCAGCCAGGTAGCCGGCAGCATCAGCATCAGCGGGATAATTGCGCTCATGATGGCTTGCTGGAAATCCTTAAACCGGCCCGGAGACGAAAATACTACCAGCAAAAATGGCGTCACCAGAAACTGCCCCAAGCTATTTCCGAACCACCAATAAACCCATGCCAACTGAAAATTTTGCGATGCCTCAATGGCATTAAAGAAAAACAGCGTGGCTGTTCCCAAGCTGGCGCTGAACGGTTGCAAAATCAAAAAAATCAACGCCACCAGCCGGCCTAAGTGGTGAACGTCGTTTAACGCCGGATTCATTCCCCAACGCTTGAACATCACCGCCCCAAGGACGGCTTCCATGCTATTGATAGCGGCAATCATGAGCGACGGCAGAAGATCAAGACCGGTACTCAAAGCCAATGCCCATTGGCCCAGAAAGACACCAGGCCAAACCTTACGGCCCAGCAAAATAACCGCAGCCAGCGCAATCCCTTCGGATACAAAAAAAACCGGTGTGACAATAAAATGAGATACAGCGGTAATAAAACTGAGATGGCCAAAAACAAAATACAAACCGGCCAGTCCCAATAGCTGTAAAAAATACCTTCGATTGAAAAAGCTGTTGCTACTTGCCATTACAAGCCATTGAGTAAATCGGTTGCAACATTACTGTCATAGTTGGGTACAAGAAATTTGCAGCTCCATCCGTCGCGTAAATCTGTTTACCGGCGCTGCTAACCGAGATATTCCAACATTCAAGGATGTTACGCAATCAAAATCGGAAGCTGATCCGGATGTGACCGCCACGATCGTGCGATCGCTGCGCCGCATTCGATATGTCCGCAATTTTTATTCGCGAATAAAGCAATTTTAAAAAAAGAATAAACAGCATTTGTTTACTTTGCTCGCATAATCGGAAAAATAAATTTTTGCTAAGCTGGCAAGCAAATATCGTCGAACTCGGGTGGCGCATCCTTCGAAATAATCGGAAAATAGCGGATGGAACCATTTATTCGAGTCAATATCAGACTTTTATGTTTTATTTGATACTGATCATCATTATTACCGCCGTTATCGTTGGACCTTCTTACTGGGTTAAGCATACGCTCGCAAAATACAGCATTCCGGAAGACCGCTACCCCGGTACCGGCGCGGAATTGGCCCGCATCCTGCTGGATTGGGCAAAATTGCAAACCGTGAAGGTAGAATTAACGGACCAGGGGGATCATTACGATCCGATTGCAAAAGCCGTTCGGCTGACAGCCGATAAATATAACGGTAAATCATTGACTGCAATCACCGTTGCGGCGCATGAAGTCGGTCATGCGATTCAGGATCGTGATGGTTATATGCCGTTGCGGTTGCGCACGCGTCTGGTGGAAATCGCCGCCCCGGTGGAAAAGCTGGGAGCAGCCATTTTAATGATTGCTCCGGTCATTACCGTCACCACCAAAGCCCCGGTCGCAGGCGCGCTATTTTTAGCGGGCGGTCTGTTAACATTAGGGTTTGCCACCATCATTCATTTCATCACCTTGCCGATGGAACTGCATGCCAGCTTCGCCCGCGCGCTGCCGATGCTGGAGCAAGGCGGCTATCTGATGGAAGGCGACGAGCCGCATGCCCGGAAAATATTACGTGCAGCAGCCTGGACTTACGTTTCGGCGTCCTTGATGACACTGCTCAATATCGCCCGATGGTGGGCAATTCTCCGCCGATAGTTGCTGACAGCCAACAAAATCCATTGCCTTGTGGCATGCCTTCTTGACCCTGTCATATAAGCAACTTACCATGTGAAAGTTTAATATGATAAATCTTACTAGTTAAAGGAAAATTATGATGTATCGGATTAGGCATCAAAAAACAAATAATATGCTGGGTTTCACATTGCTTGAGCTTCTCGTTGTAATGGTTATTATTGGTTTACTCGCTGCCTATGTCGGACCAAAATACTTTTCTCAGGTTGGCAAATCTGAAATCAAAATGGCGCAGGCGCAAATCGATGCCCTGGAGAAAGCTTTGCATCAATACCGCTTGGATGTCGGCAGCTACCCGGCCACCGAGCAAGGTTTGACAGCGTTGGTGACCCGCCCCAGCAATGAAGCAAGATGGCAAGGTCCCTATCTATCCAAACTGCCTCCAGCCGATCCGTGGGGACGCCCCTATGTTTACAAGTATCCGGGCGATCGCGCCGAATTTGATCTGCTTTCCTACGGCAAGGACGGGCAACCCGGCGGCGAAGGCGAAGCAGCCGATATCACCAATTGGTAGAAATTGCTAATGCGGTTTGAAATAAAAGCAGTCATCTCCGGGCAAGGAACCGTGCATCTGGAACTGGAAGCAAACAGCGAGGAAGAAGCACGCCGTCAGATCATCGAGCAAGGCGGAATGGTTCTCAGCATCAAGCGCAGTTTCTCCGGCTTCTCGCTGAAATCGAAAACGCGTTTTCCGCTGGTTCACTTCAGCCAGGAATTACTGTCGCTGCAAACCGCCGGATTAAGCTTGGTCGAAAGTATCGAAACGCTATTGGAGAAAGAGCAGGACGGCAGCAATCGCAAAATTATCCAAAGTATTCTCGCGCGGCTGTATGAAGGGGTCACTTTCTCGCAAACCCTGGAAGAATACCCGCAAGCGTTTCCGCCATTGTATATCGCCACCGTTCGAGCCAGCGAGCGCACCGGCGATCTGGCGGAAGCGCTGACGCGTTTTATCACTTACCAGACACAAATGGACTTTGTCCGGAAGAAACTGATCGGCGCCTCGATCTACCCGGTTTTGCTATTGGCGGTCGGTTTTCTGGTTTCGGTATTCCTGATGGTGTTTGTCGTTCCCAAATTCAGCGCTATTTACGACGACATGGGCAGCGACTTGCCATGGCTTTCGCTATTGCTGATCAAATGGGGACAATTCGTGCATGATCGCGGCTGGGAATTGGCCATTACTTCATGCACAATTCTGGGATTGACGATTTATACCGTCAGCCGCCCGGCATTCCGCGCCAAAGTCATGCAGTGGCTATGGCGCATCCCCGCCATCGGCGAGCATATGCGGGTCTATCAACTGGCCCGGTTCTATAAGACGCTGGGAATGTTATTACGCGGCGGTATTCCGATTACGCAAGCATTGGAAATGGTCGGTGGTTTGTTGCAATCGCATCTGCGCCCCAAAGTTGCTGCGGCTGCCAAACACATCCGTGAAGGCAGAACCATCTCCAGCGCCATGGAAATGGAAGGTTTGACGACTGCGGTCGGTAATCGCATGCTCCGTGTCGGCGAACGTACCGGCTTGATGGGCGACATGATGGAGCGCATCGGCAACTTTCATGATGAGGAAATTGCCCGCTGGGTCGAATGGACAACCAAACTGATTGAACCGCTGCTGATGGCATTCATCGGTATTGTGATCGGCGGTATCATCATATTGATGTATATGCCTATTTTTGAATTGGCGGGAAGTATTAATTGATGGAAACTTCCTTGCAAACAGCCAATAATCCCGTCCTTGACCTCAACCGGCTGGCCGGAATCCGGCATAAAGCGGCTATGCAAAATGTTTCAGTCATCCAGATACTGGAAGAAGAAGGTTTCTCCCCCGATGCTTTGATGCAGCAGCTCGGCCGATTGATGCACATGCCCGTGCTCGAAATGAAAGCCATCCATACGTTGCAACCGGCCTTCGATATCTTGCCGTTTGCAGAAGCACTGGCGCATGAATGCATACTCTTTCACCGTGACCAACAGCTGGTATTCGCGATCAGCAATCCTTTCTCCGGCAAGCTGCGCTCCTGGGCCGAGGAACGATTCGACCGGGCAGTTGAATGGCACTTGGTTCATCCGGCGGACTTGAGCGCTTTCTTCACCCAGCAGGAAAAAACCATGCGTGCGATGGATCAAGTCCTGCCATCCACAGAATTGAGCAATATTCAAAGCGGTGTCGAGGATTTATCGTTAAAGAGCATCAATGAAGGCACCAGCCAGGTCGTCCGCCTGGTACATTCAACCCTGTACGACGCGCATAAATCGCAAGCCAGCGATATACACCTGGAAATGACCATCGGCGCATTGTCGATCAAATACCGGATCGATGGGGTATTGACGCATATCGGCGTCATCCAGGGGGGCGATTTGGCCGAGCAAGTCATCTCCAGAATCAAAGTAATGTCTGAATTGGATATCGCGGAACGCCGGGTGCCGCAGGATGGACGGTTCAAGATCTCCATTCAAGGGCGGGAGATCGATTTCCGCGTCTCCATCATGCCGAGCATTTTCGGTGAAGATGCGGTATTGCGGATACTCGACCGGCAAGCGCTGTCGGATCAACTGGAAGGCTTAACGCTCAATCAACTGGGATTCAGCCAGGCAGCCATCGCCAGTATCCGCCGTTTAAGTTCGGAACCCTACGGTATGCTGCTGGTTACCGGACCGACCGGCAGTGGCAAAACCACTTCGCTCTACGCCGCTATTTCGGAAGTCAACAAAGGCAACGACAAGATCATCACCATCGAGGATCCGATCGAATATCAGCTTCCCGGCGTTTTACAAATACCGGTCAATGAAAAAAAAGGCTTGACGTTCGCCCGTGGCTTGCGCTCTATTCTGCGGCACGATCCGGACAAGATCATGGTCGGCGAAATCCGCGATGCGGAAACCGCGCAGATCGCCATACAAGCGGCGCTCACCGGTCACTTGGTGTTTACCACCGTGCATGCCAATAACGTATTTGACGTGATCGGCCGGTTCTCGCATATGGGTGTGGATCCCTACAGTTTCGTATCGGCTTTGAACGGCATTGTGGCGCAACGTTTGGTGCGGCTGCTCTGTTCGCACTGCGCTGTCGACGAACGGCCCGATGATGATTTGATTGAAGAATCGGGCATTCCATTGGATCAAGCGCATCTCTACCATTTCCGCAGCGGCAAGGGATGCGGGCAGTGCCGCGGCAGCGGCTATCGCGGCAGAAATGCGATCGCCGAGATACTGTTATTGAACGATGCAATTCGCGAACTGATCGTGGCGCAAGAACCGATCCGGCGCATTAAAGAAGCGGCTCGCGACAACGGCACCCGCTTCTTGCGCGAAGCCGCATTGGATATGGTCAAACAAGGATTAACCAGCTTGGAGGAAGCCAATCGTGTTACCATTGTGGCGTGACCGGATTCAGGTATTTCTGGCGCCCGCGCGACTGGATTGGGTGCGCTTGAAACGCGGCTTTAAGCCGGTTCAGCTTGACAAAGCCACGGTATTTTTTGAACCGGACGGGAACGCGCCGGACTGGGAGCCGGCATTACGGCAACTGGACCACGTGCTGTCCGAAGGATCCGGGACTCAGATATCCATCGTGCTATCCAATCATTTTGTGCGTTATGCCGCGCTTCCGCCGCAAAGTGAAATCAACACGCCGGAAGAAGTAAAATCCTATGCGCAATTCCGCATGCAGGAAGTCTATGGTGAGCGGGTGGAATCCTGGGCGCTCAGCGTGAGTGACTGGAATCCGGTGGATGGCGCAGTTTGCGCCGCGATTCCGCGGGATTTGCTGGCGCGATTGGAACAGCTGATGGTTACTCACAAATGCAAGCTGCAACACGTCGAACCGTATTTGGCGTCGGTCTACGATCGCTGGTGCGCGCAATTGCAAAATGAGAAAATTTATTTGGCAGTGATAGAAACCGGCCGCATTTGTATCGCCATATCCCATCATGGCAAATGGCAAAGCATCCGCAACCAGCGGATTCTGCATAACGCCGCCGATGATTTACTCGCCGCTTTGGATCAAGAGGTTATTTGGTCCGGCACCAAAGAAGCGCTGGAATTCGTGCATTTATTCGCCCCCGAATACCCGGGCCTGACATTGCCATCGCAAAGCGGCTGGCAGGTCGTTACCCTGCCGCAGAAAAACCTGCCGGTGCCGGCTTATTACCCCACCGTTACTGTTCAACAATCCAATCAAAATCAATGTCCCGCTTAAGATTAAGATTTCCTTATCGCGAACAAGCAGCGCCGCAACTCGACATGTTCCTGTTAGTGCTGGGTTTGGCAGTCGTCGCGGGCGTGTTTCTGCAGTTCCGCTATCAAGCCGAAGAAATCAATTTCTGGAGCAACCGGGTCGAGCGGATGGAAAAGCAGCAACAGCAAAAAGCCGCGCCGCGCGCGCGCGCGACATCGCGCATCCGCGAATTCAGCCAGGAAATCGGCAAGGAAGTCGCGCAAGCCAACGCTGTTCTCGACCAGCTTAATTTGCCCTGGGAAGCATTGTTCGACTCGATCGAACATGCGGCAACCGACGATATCGCACTGCTATCGCTGCAACCCAATTTCGCCAACCGGACATTGCGGTTGAACGGCGAAGCCAAAAGCATGGCGGAATTATTGGATTTTGTTGAAGCGCTGGAGCGTGAACCGGTATTTGAAAATGTGCACTTGTTGAATTACAAAATCAAACAGGATAATCCGCACCGTCCGATCATTTTTCTGTTACATGCCGCATGGATACAAGTTTCCTGAAAAAAGAACTACCGTCCATCCCGTGGAACCGGATCTTGCTGCTGGTGCGGTGGCAACTGGGGCGCTTGGGCAATACCGGCAAGATCGGCTTCGGCTTGATGATCGCAGCCGGTATTTATTTTGTTCTCGCGGTGCTACCGCAAGAAACGGAACTGCAGAAACTCAAAGACCGGGCGGTTACCCTGCAAGCGCAAGCCATATCGAAAAAATCCGCCACCGATGGCACTGATCTTGAAGCGGGGAAAAAAATGAGCAGCGATCAGGCATTACAAGTATTTTATGATTTCTTCCCGCGCATCGATTCATCGCCTTTCTGGATCCGCGAACTGACCGGATTAGCTCAGAAACAAGGCATCGAACTGGCAAGCAGCGAGTACCGGTTAATCAATGAAAGTGACGCCCGTTTAGCGCGCTACGAAATGATTCTGCCGGTTAAAGGCAGTTATCCGCAAATCCGCGCTTTTATCGCCGATGCCTTGGAAACCATTCCGGCAATGGCCATATCGGCAATCGCCATCAAGCGTGAAAGCACGGCTGCTGACAAGCTGGATGTGCGGCTGGAAATCAACCTTTATTTGAACAAATAACGACATGGATGCCGCTGAAAGAAAACGGAAAATCATCATTGGGGGTGCATTGATCGCAACCTTAATCGCTGCGCTACTGGTGGAAGACGAGGAAGAACTCGCATTCCAAATGGCGGAAGCGCCGTTGCAGCCATTCAGAACAACGCAGGAAAAAAACCGGAAACCGGAGACCAATACCGTACAGCTGGATGTCAGCAAACTGGGGCAACGGAAATTTAACTCTCAGGCGGGTGAATTATTCGCGTCGACCACCTGGATGCCGAAACAAGTGATGCGCAACGATCCTGAAGAACACGAATTCAAAATCGTGCAGCCGGTCAAAATCGCACCGCCAGTGCCAACGGCCCCCCCTCTGCAATTTAAATATACAGGCAAAACCATTACGGACAATGAAACTTGGGTTTTTCTTTCTCATTCAGGAGAAAATCTCATTACTAAAATTGGCGGAAAAATTAACGATCAATACCGGTTAGATGCGATCAACGACGATACCGTAACCGTCACGTATTTACCGCTCAATGTAAAACAGACCCTCACGATCAATCAAAAACTGGCAGGAAACTTCCGATGAGAAGCTGGAAAATAATCGTTTTGATCATGGTATTTCTGGTTCAAGCGGGATGCGCGATTGATAACAAGACATTCCTACTCAGAAACATCGCATTCTCAGAAGCACAAAAACTAGTATCGGAAGGCAAGCTTGAAAGCGGACTTCTAAAACTTGAGCAAGCGGCACGCGAAGAACCTGAAAACAAAGAGATTCGTGCGATGCTGTTAAGATTACGCGATGAAATACTCAGTAAGCTTTTGTATGATGCGGATGCTCAGTTCAACGCCGGAAATCTCGATCTGGCTGAACAGGGGTATCAGCGCGTTTTAGAAATGTATCCATTCAATGAACGGGCAAAGGATGGGGTCACGGCTGTCAATATCGAACGCCGACATATCGTATCAATTGAGGCGGCAAGAATATTACTGGATAAAGACGATATTATCGGAGCAGAAACAATAGTCCGCGCTGTATTACAAGAAAATTCGCAGCAACCACACGCTCGTCAATTGATTACGCAAATCAATTCAAAACTTTCTCGTCCCGAAGTAACTAATCTGGCGCTTGAATCAGCATTTAAAAAAGCCATCTCAATGGAATTTAAAGATACTGATTTAAAATCGATATTTGAAATAATGTCTCGCACTGCCGGAATAAATTTTGTTTTTGATAAGGACATCAGACAAGACAGTAAAATTTCAATTTTCGTTCGAAACAATACCATTGAAGATATTCTGAAATTAATTCTGACCACGAATCAGCTTACTTATAAGGTGCTTAATAACAACTCATTACTGATTTACCCTAATACGCCCGCGAAACTTAAAGATTATCAGGAATTGGTTGTGCGCAGTTTTCAAGTCGCACACACCGATGTTAAACAAATGGTAGCAATGGTTAGGGGTATCGTTAAAGCAAAAGATATCTATGTCAATGAACAACTTAATTTGTTCATAATGCGCGACACGCTTGAGGCGATTCGTCTTACGGAACGATTAATATCGTTAAACGATTTAGCCGAGCCGGAGGTAATGTTGGATGTTGCAATTCTTGAAATCGCTCGTGGAAATGATTTTCTACTAGGCCCTAATATGCCTCAATCTGTTACCTTCAGTGGCTTAACAGGCGTAGGAGCAGCAGCTCCTCCGGCAACAGCGATTCTTAATCAGATTGGTTCAAATGGTTTAGGTCTGAAGAGCTTTACAATCACCAATCAAGCTAGGATTGATTTCATGCACAACCTAACAACAGGAGACATACTTGCTAATCCCAGAATCAGGGTGACAAATCGCGAAAAAGCCAAGATCCATATTGGTGAGAAACGCCCCTTTTTTACTGCGAATGTGCAACCCGGTGTCACTGCTGTTGTGACTTCGACTCCGACATTTATTGACCTTGGTGTAAAACTGGATGTAGAACCTCGGATTGGATTACACGATGACGTCACGATGAAAACCACACTGGAAGTTAGTAATTTTGTCAGGGATGTACCCGGCCCGAGTGGCGCGACAGCCCCGCTTGTTGGAACTCGCAATGCAGAGACAATTTTGACGTTGAAGGATGGTGAAACACAGGTGTTGGCTGGGTTAATTGATAATCGCGAATTAAGGACTATGACTGGTCTTGCAGGAATTCTTAATATCCCCGGTCTTGACAGACTATTGACAAACCAGAAAGTCAATCGCACAAAATCTGAAATTGTATTGTTAATTACACCTAAGATTATTAGGAATCTACCCAAACTCAGTAACCTAGAAAGAGAATACCATTTCGGTACCGCCAGTGAAGCGGGTAAATTGCCGGTAGCGATCAAAAGGACCGAACCGCAATCCTTAGCCATCGCTCCGGCAGGCTCGGGTCCGGGAGCTGCGCGAGGCATGCCGCCGAACCCGTTCGCCGTTGCAGCCGTGGACGAACTTCCTCCCGAGATGCCCAATCCGTTTGCCAGCATTGCCGCTTCGTCGCCAACGTTTACACTGCAAGCACCGACCAATGTCGGTATGGATAAAGAGTTTTCCGTCAATATCCGGTTGGTGGGCGCTAAAGTGACGGTCAGTTCCGAGGTTCAGCTTAACTATGAGGCCAGTGCGCTGGAGGCACTCGATGAAGGCGACAAATCCGGCTCACGCACCATCAGGCTGGGCAAGGATCAGCCTGCCGGCATGGCGACGCAGATACGTTTCAAAGTCATCGCCGCCAATCCCGGTACGACAGAAATAAATCTCCAGAATGCAGTCGCGGAAGATAAGGAAAATGGCGAATCTGTAGAAGTAACGTTACCGCCACCAGTGACTATCAATTTGAAATAACGCGGATGTTCTTTTTAAAAATCTCTAAAAGACATCAAGGCTTTACCTTAATCGAACTAATGATCGTGATAGTAATCATGGCAATTCTTGCAACCGCCGCGCTACCGTTACGCGAACTCATGGTCAAACGCGAAAAAGAACAAGAGTTACGCGTTGCCTTACGCCAAATTCGAACAGCGATTGACGCTTACAAACAGGCGGTCGATGAAGGAAAAATCGCAAAAAAAGCTGACGAATCCGGCTACCCCCCCCGGCTCGAAGAGTTATTTATGGGTGTGCAAGATATCAAGAGCCCTGATAAAAAAGTCATCTATTTTCTACGCCGCTTGCCCCGTGACCCTATGTTCACCGAATTGGACGTGACCGGCATCGAAGTCACTCCGGCTGCCGATACCTGGGGTAAACGCAGCTACGAAAGTCCATGGGACAGCCCGAAAGAAGGTGACGATGTCTTTGATGTATATTCTCGTTCGGAAGCCATCGGCCTGAACGGCATCCCCTACCGCGAATGGTAATGAGCACCCCCTCTCATCGAAAAGTTTTAGGCTTTACTCTGATAGAGTTGCTGGTGGTCATGGCAATCATCGCCACGCTACTTAGCATCGTAGCACCCCGCTATTTCGGCGCCATCGACAAAACCAAGGAAACCGTTCTGCGTCAGGATCTCGGCATCATGCGCAATGCCATTGATCAATTTTACTCGGACACCGGCAAATACCCGATCGACCTCATGGAACTCGTCGATAAAGGCTATATGCGCAAGGTTCCCGTGGACCCTTTCACCGAGAGCGATCAAACTTGGATTGCCGTTCCTCCCAAAAACGAGTCCGAATCGGGCGTATACGATGTCCATAGCGGTTACAACGGGCGGGCGCTCGATGGCTCGTATTACGAAGAATGGTGACAGCGGCCCCCCATCGGTCCAGCATTCCATCAGCGAAAAACATGATGCAACGCGCGCAGGGTTTTGTGTATCTCTGGGCGTTGTTCGCAGTCGCCGTTACGGGAATTGTCATGGCGGGAACCGGGCAAGTCTGGCAAATCAAGTTACAGCAAGAGAAAGAAGCCGAGTTGCTGTTTATCGGGGAGCAATTCCGCAAAGCGGTGATGTCCTACTATAACAGTCCGGGCGGCACCAAGGAATATCCAAAATCACTGGAGGACTTGATCGAGGACAAACGCTTACCCGCCACCAGACGGCATTTGAGAAAAATTTACATCGATCCGATCACGAACACCGCCGAATGGGGATTGGTCGAAGAAGCGCCGCCCAATACCGGCACCGTAGCAACGTCCAACGTTAATGTCCGGATCACCGGCGTGCATAGTCTTTCCGAGAAAAAACCAATCAAAAAAGAAAAATTCCCGGAACACTACAAAAAATTCTCCGAAGCGATGACTTACCGTGATTGGAAGTTCGTTTATAAACCGGGCGATCCCTCCAGTTCAACCAATCCCGCCTCCCAGCAACAGAAAACCAATACCCCCGGTACCCCCTCACCCTTTGCGCCGCAATCCCCATCCGCAACGGGCGGATCGTCACCTTCCAGACCTTCAACGACCGGTGGCGCTTCCCCGTTTTCACAACAACCCTCAACCGCACCCCAAACTGGCAGCAGCGCGCCCAGTTCGCCGTTCGATGACTGACATCTCGATTCTGGCAGGACAAACGTACTACTTCTTCCACTTATAAAATGGTACATTTGCACTACAAAAGCAGCAGACGCTGCTACCATACCTTAAACGGCGCAGCAACAAAATATCTTATTCTTGATCGAGTAATAAATTTGCATCGCGCATCATGCGCTTAATTTATTGATCTTAAAAGGACGATTACACATTAAAAAGACGCGAGCTTGACATAAAATCTCCCCTTCGAGAAACTCATGCCGGGAATATAATATCAATTTTTCTAATGTTACCTTTCTGAGAAAAACTTGTATAATCTTCAATCATTACCTACATATAATATAAATACGCACTACAGCGCTATTGTTTCTAATTTCCCAAAGTAGTTTAGAAATCAGGCTGCAAGACTGGAAAAGCCTGCTAACCAAACAAACGTAATTCCGCAAAAAATTGCAAGATCCATGCGGAGATATTCGAGTTTAATTAAGCAGTAGAAATGCATCTCAAACATAGATAGAGGAGATAGTTAGCTTATGGACCGTCGCACTTTCTTATTACAAGGTGGAGCAGTTGTATCTTCAGCAGCAGCAACACTGGCTTTCCCAAACATTGTAAGCGCAGGACTTGACTGGCTGAACAGCACTCGAAATGGAATTGATATTTACCGGGATTATGTCAGAGAACCGACAATATTTTTCGATCCAAGCTCAACGGCAACAAAATCCCTTGGCACATTTGAGTTTCCCTACAAAACACAATCCGAGATTGAAAACGTCGTGCGCGGAAACATGTCGGGCGAAGTACTCGGATTCAAACGTGGCACCAAGCTCAGAGTGACCGGAAATCTGGGATTGAATCTTGTCGTTCATGGCGTTGCAACCAATCCATTTTTGATGTGCCCTTACGGCGATGCGGAAGAACTTCCGGTCATTACAAGTGCTGCAGTGGTCAATTGGACACTCCATAATCGTAATGAAAACATCTGGAGTTATTATGTCGGCGCAAACGAGCAAGTAGTCTGGCGGCACGGAGCAAGACTGCCTAAAGCTGAATTCAGCACTACCGGACAAGGCGCTCTAATGCTTCTTCCTGGCTGGTCAGCATTCAACAACGGAACCATGTATATAAGATTGGATTCCGGCGAATCTGCAAACGATGGCTTCACCGAAGTTACTGTGTCTAGATACACGTTTTTACTTAACCCCGATCACACCGTGGCTGATACCGGTAATCTGATCGTGTGTGGATTGGATATCCAAAGCGCGCGCAACAATGCGTTCTTGTGCGTAGCGCGAACCCCGGGGGTTATCTCAGATATTCATAATATTCATATTGTTGGATGCAACTTCTCAGGCGCTGGTGTTGATAATATGGAAAATCTCGGACGCGGCGGCATGGTCGTCTACGGTGTGTCTGATGCGATAAGGGTTAAGGAATTGTATGTCGCCGGTTGCTATTCCGAGAATAACCTGAATAATGCATACGAAATAGCCGGCACCAGCGGGGCGCTGATTGAAAAAAATATGTCTTATAACTGTTCGGGACATTCAGTCATTGAGCTATGGAAGAGCACTGACAATTGCACGGTCCGTTATAACTGGGGCGATTTGTCGGGAGTCAACGGAACTCAAAATCACAAAGCAGGCGGAGGAATCTGGCTCAATAATTTCAATTTTAACGACAGAGGGGACCCGACCAATACATTGAATACTGATTGCAAGTTTGTATTCAACCTGGCAACGCGTTTCAAGTGGTATGGCATTTGGCTCAACGGCGGCTCAGGGCACCTCATACAGCATAATACCTTCTTCGCGGATATGGATGCCACCGCGCCGGATCCCGCTGACAGTTCCAATCAACCCCTTGGCTGGAGAACAACTGGCAATGCGGCGGCAGGTTTTGCGAATATCTCCAATAACCTGTTTTATTGGAAAGCGCCGGAAATCAATAAAAGAAGAATTACCATGCTGGCAATGATGGGTGGAAAAC
This sequence comes from Nitrosomonas sp. sh817, assembly GCF_030908545.1. NCBI lineage: Bacteria > Pseudomonadati > Pseudomonadota > Betaproteobacteria > Nitrosomonadales > Nitrosomonadaceae > Nitrosomonas > Nitrosomonas domestica. The sequence goes on from NZ_CP133083.1 coordinate 2,716,793, forward strand.
TGGGTAATGAAAACTCTATTCCCACCGGCGATAGTAATATTTATTTTTACGACGCCGAGGGAAGCCGGGAGTCCAATTTCATGTATAACAACAATCGGGGGCAATCTAATTTCTTGATCTACAAAAATGAATTGGCACCTTACGCGCTTGATCAAAACAGTATCTGCTCAAGCCGCATCATAGGAGGAACACTAACCGGATCTGCTCTCGGTTTTATCTCACCGACTATCATGCCGGTTGCTGGCGATCACCGTTATGAACCAGCCAACGCTTTTACACCGTTTGCGGCAGCGGCACTGGGGTTAAAAACGTTAACGGATATTGGCACCGCTTATTACGATGGCAGTCCCTATGTTAGCAGCAACGCAACGATTGGCGCTTTCAGGGGCAGATCTAAAACTGCTGGTCAATAGTTAATTGGAGAGCCAGCCAATTCGCCACTAAAAGAAATTTTTAGTTCGATAAAAGAATAGTGGAGGGATTTCTTGAAGCGAATTGATCATCAAGCACACCATTCGGAAACTAACATAGCGCCAACGATTATCAGGATAGATGTACTGCTTTCCCTATTCAAAAGCGGGACATTTGCACTGCAGATTTAAGTTGCGATTGACTATTTTTTAAACAAGACTATTAAGTTACCATTCCTAAAGCAATTTTTAGGCTGCTCGGATGAATAAAGTTGTCGCTGTCATCATATTTATTTTCGATCAATGCCCTAACGTCATTGCTGAGGGGTTGACAGGTCAATGTTTACCCGTGTATTCATCTTAAATACGCATCAATTTTTTGATAAATTTCAGGTCCCTTGTCAGAGGTTTTTTGAAACGCAGTTGGATTCATAATTTTTTTGGAGATAGAAGAAATGAAATTACGTTACCTCGTTACCATTGCTGCGTCAGCAGCGATTTTCTCAAGTACCGCGTTAGCAGGTACTGCAACCATCCACCTGAACGGCGGAAACTATATCCAATCTGGATCGGTGACCAACACATCGGCGCCGGGCGTTGACATCGTGAAAGTGGTATACGATCTCGGTACCCAAGCAGACGGCATTGCTATTTGGGAAATCTTCGGCAGCACCGGTATCCACTCGAACTTCCTGACCGGTAGCCATTACTCGACCGAAACCTGGGACGGATTGAGCGTCCTTAGCGGCAATACTTTCAATTTCAGCGGACTGGATATCGACTTGATCACAACCGTAGCACCACCGGTTGTTGACAGCGGCACTATTCCTGTACCAGGAGGCCCAAGTTTAGCGAATGCAAGCGTTAGCGTGTATTTCAGCGACGGTTCGTTCGGCACAGCAGAGTTACTGGAACAAGATTGGAATGTGAGCCAAGACCTCGCCATCGCCGCTGTTCCGGAACCTGAAACCTATGCCATGTTACTGGCCGGTTTGGGATTGCTGGGTTTTGCTGCTCGCCGCAGACAACAGATCGCATAATATAATTTGAATCGACCTCAAAAAAGGGCACTCGTATCCGGGTGCTCTTTTTTTATGTTTCTAATTTTATCGATTAGAACACTCTCGAGATGCTTCTTATTTGTTGCTATACGATCACAAATAGAATTAATGAAGTATCACGATTCCAGATAAAAAGTAGTACACTTGTCCCGGTAAAAAGAGTTGCATTTGACTATTTCCCTTGAGGAACTTTTACTCTATTTTACTAATGCAATAAATAAAAAGAAGGAAGATATTATTTCCTCATTTACAAACTGTCCAAAATTTCGTGCAGTTTTATTCATAAACAAAAACGGAGATTAATTATTATGAAATCAAAAATTCTGATGTCTTTATTGGCATTATCATTTGCCGGATTTACCGGCGCCGCAAGCGCAACGACCATCTATTTTAATGACACCGAGTGCCCTACTTGCTCAAGCGGATCGAATGTTGTCGGCAATGAATGGAATTCTTTTGGCATATCGGTAAGCAATGCTTATTGGTACATCGACGGTCGCGATACCTTCGATACCATGGGTTTATCGGTATCTCCTACTCCAGGGATCATCACCTTGTCATCCGTCTCTAACGGCGCAACTATCGATTACTGGGTAATCGGCGGACATCGCAGTGTTTATGAAGCGTTTGACTCCGCTCACGTTTCGCTGGGAAGCCTCGCTGTTGATGCAAGCTCCGGCGATGTATTAGGTACACACTCTTTCTTGGGTGCCGTTGCGTCAATTGAATGGACAGGCGATACCGGATACTCGCAAATCTCTACGCTGACCATTTCTGCAGTTCCGGAACCTGAAACCTATGCCATGTTACTGGCCGGTTTGGGATTGCTGGGTTTCGCTGCTCGCCGCAGACAACAAAACGTTTAATCGGAATCAACTTCAAAAAAAAAGCACCCATTTCCGGGTGCTTTTTTTATTATCTCTACAGCTTATCGCTACCGGATTTCATTCAGTTCCTGCATTGCAATACGCCGTCACCTGAATCTCAATCTTCATGCGCGGGTCCGATAATCCGGCTGTCAGCATCATCGCCGACGGTCTAACATCGCCCAGATATTTTCGCATTACCGGCCAGCATTTTTCGAAATCCCCGGTTTCGGGAAATACGTAAGTAACCCGCACCACATCTTTCATGCTCGATCCGGCTTGCTGCAACGCCATTTCAATATTTTTGAAGCATTGTTCCGCTTGCTCCAATAAATCATCGGAAATGGTCATTTTGCTGTAATCGAAGCCGGTCGTGCCGGATACCAATACCCAATTATCCACGACCACCGCGCGCGAATAACCGATTTCCTTTTCGAAGGTCGAACCTGAACTGATGAGTTTTCGTGCCATACTGTATTTTCCTTATTCGGGTTAAAAATTATTGGTCAAGATACTACTATAATGCGAAGCACAGAAGTGATAAAAAGCATGTTTTCCCAGCCATACGGCCAAACCCGGCAATCGCAATGACCTTTACTTTTTATTGGCATGACTATGAAACGTTCGGCGCTGATCCCAGGCGCGACCGGCCGTCGCAATTTGCCGGCGTGCGCACCGATGAAGCGCTGAACGAGATCGGCGAGCCGCTGGTAATTTATTGCAAACCGCCGCGCGATTATCTGCCACACCCGGAAGCATGCCTGCTCACCGGTATCACCCCGCAGCTCGCCGATGCGCAAGGATTGCCGGAACCCGAGTTTATCGCACGCATTCATGCCGCGCTTTCCCAGCCCGGCACCTGCGGCGTTGGTTACAATTCGCTGCGCTTCGACGATGAAGTCACGCGCTTCACACTCTACCGCAATTTCTTCGATCCGTATGCGCGCGAGTGGCAGCAAGGCAATTCACGCTGGGACATCATCGATCTGGTGCGCATGACATATGCATTGCGTCCCGCCGGGATCATCTGGCCGCAACATGAAGACGGGCAACCGAGTTTCAAACTGGAAGATCTGGTCGCCGCCAACGGTATTGTTCATGAATCCGCGCATGATGCCCTGTCCGACGTACGCGCCACCATCGCCTTGGCGCGCTTGCTGCGCACGCAACAGCCGCGCTTATACGATTGGTTACTGCAACTTCGCGACAAGCGCAAGGCGGCGGCGCAACTTGATCTCACCACACGTAATCCGGTGTTGCACACCACGCGCATGTATCCAGCCAAAGTTGGCTGTACATCGCTGGTCATGCCGCTCATCGCCGAACCGGGCAACAACAACAGCGTGCTGGTTTACGACCTGCGCCACGATCCGGATATGTTTTTGCCGTTGAGCACGGAGGAACTGACGCAATTGCTATTTACCCGCAGCGATGAATTGCCGGAAGGCATGCAGCGGCTGCCGGTCAAATCAGTAAAAATCAACAAATGCCCGGCACTGGCGCCGCGCAATACGCTCGATGATGAGGCCGCCGAGCGCATCGCCTTGGATAAGGACCGGTGCTACCGCCACTGGCAAACACTGTGCAATCACCCCGGTTTCTTTCAACGCGTTGCCGCGGCCTATACCAGCCAATCTTTCGAACCGTGCGGCGATGTCGACGTGGCGTTATACGACGGTTTTTTTGACAATGCCGATGCCTATCTGCTTACGCAGATACGCCACGCCACGCCGCAGCAACTGGCCAGCATGCGTTTCGATTTTCACGACCGGCGATTGCCTGAACTGTTATTTCGCTACCGCGCGCGTAACTGGCCGGAAACTTTGACGCCGGAAGAAAGTGAACGATGGGAACGCTTCCGCTTGCAGCAGTTGATGCAAGCAAACAATGATGGAAATCTGATGACGAATGCATACATCACGCAAATTACGCAATTGCGTGACCGCTATAAAACCGATGAGAATGCAATAACAATCCTCAATGAATTGGAAACTTGGAGCAAAAACCTGCTAAACGCATGAGTTTCTTCTATTGACAGGTATTCCGTTATCAGCAAAACCGTTAATCCAGATAGCCATAACAAAACGCATGCCATCCATGATCATGATAAAATTCTGTTTTTTAGATCCAAACTGGCTTTTGCCTGGCTGTACCCGCTTTCCATCATGAAAAACAATTACCTTGAAAGAATTTTGACCGCGCAGGTTTACGATGTCGCGATCGAGAGTCCGCTGGAACTCGTCGCCAATTTGTCCGGGCGCATCCACAATCAGGTATTGTTGAAACGGGAAGACTTGCAGCAGGTGTTTTCATTCAAGTTGCGCGGTGCGTATAACAAGATGATCAAGTTACCGCCTGCCGTGCGCAATCGCGGCATCATCGCCGCGTCGGCGGGTAACCACGCGCAAGGCGTGGCGTTGGCCGCGAAAAAACTGGATTGCTCCGCCACCATTGTGATGCCGGTAACTACCCCGCAAATCAAGGTGCAGGCGGTCATGGGACATGGCGCTACGGTTGCGTTGCACGGCGATTCGTATAACGATGCCTACGAGCATGCGATTCAACTGGCCAAGGAAGAACAAGTGACGTTCGTGCATCCGTACGATGATCCGGACGTCATCGCCGGGCAAGGAACCATCGGCATGGAAATTTTGCGGCAGCATACCGGCCCGATTCATGCGATCTTCGTGCCGATCGGCGGCGGCGGATTGATTGCCGGAATTGCGGCGTATGTCAAGCGGTTGTATCCGAAAATCAAAATTATCGGCGTTGAGCCGGTCGATGCCGACGCCATGTACCGCTCGCTGCAAAGCGGCCGCCGTATCAAACTGGCGCAAGTCGGTTTGTTCGCCGACGGTGTGGCAGTGCGGCATGTCGGCAAGGAAACGTTCCGCTTGTGCCGCGAATTGGTCGACGAGGTAATGCTGGTCGATACCGACGCGATTTGCGCGGCGATCAAGGATGTGTTCGAAGACACCCGCACCATTCTGGAACCGTCCGGCGCGCTGTCGATCGCCGGTATTAAAGCCTACGTCGCGCGTGAAAAAATTCAACATAAAACTCTGGTGGGAATCGCTTCCGGCGCCAACATGAATTTCGACCGGCTGCGCCATATATCCGAACGCGCCGAAATCGGCGAGCAACGCGAAGCAGTGATCTCCGTGACCATTCCGGAGCAACCCGGCAGTTTCAAGAAATTCTGCAATCTGCTCGGCGCCAAAAGCATCACCGAATTCAATTACCGCTATTCCGATCCGAAAGTGGCGCATGTCTTTGTCGGCGTATCGGTGCGCAATCAGGAAGAAACACAGCAATTAATCAAGGAACTCAAACACAGCGGCTTGGCCACCGAGGACATGAGCAACAACGAAATGGCCAAATTGCATGTGCGCCACTTGGTCGGCGGACGGACGCACGCGGTCAAAAATGAAATTGTTTACCGTTTTGAATTTCCCGACCGCCCCGGCGCGTTGATGAATTTCCTCAACAACATGAGCCACAACTGGAACATCAGCCTGTTCCACTACCGCAACCACGGCGCCGATTATGGTCGCGTCCTGATCGGTATTCAGGTTCCTCCGGAAGAGAAAAACGACTTCAAAGCCTTTCTCAACCAGTTGGGCTACCGCTACTGGGATGAAACCAAGAATCCCGCGTACAAATTGTTTCTTGGGTAACGACATCCCGCCAAACTGTAATTGATACATCGCCAACGGAACCGCCATTTCGGCGGTTTTATCATCCGAAATCATCCAGTGCCTCAAGATACCCGTGACAATTTGCCGCATTGACGCTCCTTGTAAACCCGCACAATAATTGATACAAGATCGAACCGGCACAACTTGCACCAGCGCTACAAATTGCCGGTAACGTAGCGAACAATGGTTCCAGTTTGTCTGGGTGTTGAATCGTTCCCAACTTACTTTTCTTTGAGTTATTACCCTTGGCACTTAATGGAAGTTTAGGACTTTACTTCCGGATCATTCAGGAAGGATTCGCGGTACGTAGCCATTACGACCTGCTCAAATGGCTGCAGGGCGATGTCCAGTGCTTTTTACCGCATCACATCATGCTGGCTCTTTGGATCGGTCCGAATGCAAATCAAGCCGAGTACGATGTGATCTCTGTCTTACCCGGAATCAGAACCGGTTTTCTGACAGCAGAAACGCTTTTATCGCTGCAACGCGAGCTTTACGGCTTATGGCTCACTTCCGGCGGCGCACCCACCCGGCAGCAGTTGGACAGATCGCAAACCAGCGCTCAGAGTGAGCGACTACCGCCGACTGTCTGCAAAATTTTTCAAGGCATGCGATCATTGTTGATACATGGTTTCAGGGATAAGCGCACGAATCAAGACTGCCTCTATCTAATGTTCCATTCGCAGCGTTATTTCGATGATGCCGAGTTGATCTTTCTGGAAGAATTTTTGCCGTATCTTGACAACGCCTTGCGCCGGGTCATGCCGATGTTGCATGCGCAGGACTTATCGTTGACTCGCTTTGAATCACCGCACAACTGCAATCCATCCGGACTGAGCAAACGTGAAGCTGAAATTCTCGATTGGGTGAGATTCGGAAAAACCAACTCTGAAATCGCTGACATTCTCGGAATCAGTATCTCCACCGTGAAAAATCACTTGCAAAACATCTTTAAAAAACTCGATGTGTTTAACCGCATGCAAGCAATCGCAAAAATCGGACAGATGACAGCAATCAAAGATCAAACCCGACTTCGCTCCCAGTTACTGCTAGAAGGAACATCAGGTCAATCAACTAATCCCTATCGCACAGTATCCAAAACAATGCCGCTCATTCTGAATGAGACTTAAAACCATACATCTTGAAAACTTTCACACCAGAAAATCCGGTACAACGCCCGGTAATTCTTTGAATCCAAAACACAGTTCTTCGCTTCATTCCAAGGTTTGAGCGGATATTTTATGTAAGCCGCACGTCGCTTTGTGTTGTATTGCTTTGCACCGAACCGTCGCAGATCATCATTCAAAAATACCTAATATCAAGGGATTATCCAAAATCACTCAATCGTCAATAGTCACATCGGACTATTGTCCGGTTCCGGGCGCCTCGCGCATGCTATGCCGCGAGTGGATCTGCCATTCTGATTTTCTGTCAAGAAAAAAGATTTAATTCCAATCAACAACAAACAAAGGGAAATAACAATGAAACAATTGATTAAGAACGTATTGACGGTATTGATCCTGGGAACGGGGATCGCCTCGGCACCCGCCATGGCCCACTTCTTCCCGAAGATTCTAGGCACATTTGATGGAACATCGGGTGCAACGGCAACGCTCACGGCCAGTGTCCGGGGTAATTACGGCTGGATCGACGGTACCGATGGCGATTGGGGCGATACGCATAGAGTGGTCGCTTATCAATTCACATTGACCAATGCCGCAGAAGTTCAGCTTTCATTCCAGCAAGCAGTCGCCTTTGGCGGGCGCAATGGACTGACCCCCGGATTTTCGCTCCACGGGGGCCATGTGCACGATCCGTTCACGACCCCTGGCGGTCCGGATCACGACTTCTCGGATAGTTCTACCACGCTGCGTAACATCGATAGCGGCGGCGCCTTCACTGAGGGTTCATTTAGAGCATTGACCGACTGGCGGGTCACTAACGAAGCGCCGCTTCATGAACTCTCACCGAGCTTTTTCACCTACATCGGCCATGCTTACGATGGCGTTCAGGACTATGGCACAGGGGTCATTCCCGGGGGGATAACTTGCTGGACAATAGGGTCACGCAAAGTTTTCATCTAGCAGCGGGCGATTACACCGCTTTCGTCGGTGGAAGTAATTATGCCAATCAACTCGTAGCCCTAAGGGACTATGGGGTCAGCGGCACCATCACGGTCATTTCTGCGGTTCCCGAACCGGAAACCTACGCCATGCTGCTTGCAGGCTTGGGTTTGGTTGGCGCGATGACTCGCCGGAGAAAAATGGCTAACGCGGTTAACGGTTAAACCACTCCCGCTTTTTCCTTTTCACTTAACGTAAAAACAGATGACACCATCCGCTCTAATTTTATACAGAGAACGATATGAAATCTAAGACTATTCAATATTTAAACGTGAAGCTGGCCGGTTTAGCGGCAGTGGGTATCCTATTTCTGGCTGCCAGCCAGGCCAACGCGACCAGTTATGCCTTCCATGATCTCGGCACCGCAGGCGGATCTTGGTCATTTGCTCTGGCTATCAATAATGCCGGACAAATCACTGGCGGCAACAGCCGCGGAACCCCGACCCGGGACGATGGGGAAATCCTGACGATCTGGCATGGCACCACCATGACAACCAACACCACCTATGGCATGGACAGCCGCGGCTGGAGTATCAACGCTTCGGGAGAGATTGCCGGTGCTTTTGCTGACCGGGGTTTCTGGTTTTTTGCTTCGACCTGGGATGCCAGTGGCGTCCGGACCGATCTGGAAGATTTAGCAGGGCGTAAAGATGACTTCTGGAGCGTGGGGCAAAGCATCAACGATCTCGGGCAAATCGTCGGCGCCGCGGTGGCCGCTGATGCGAACTCCTACAAGCCATTGCTCTGGGATAACAGTACGACACCTACGGTACTGGACACGCTCGGTGGACAAACCGGTGAAGCCCTTGGGATCAACAATGCCGGATTCGCCGTGGGAAATAGCTTCACCAGCGGTGATACCGAAAGCCATGCAACGCTCTGGGACATCAACAGCGGCACAGTCACCGATCTGGGCACATTGGGCGGCATCGACAGCAATGCATTGGCGATCAACCAAGCCGGGCAAATTGCCGGCTGGAGTTATCTCCCAGGCGATCTCGAACAGCATGCGACATTCTGGGATGGTTCCACGATGATTGACTTGGGCACTTTGGGTGGCACCAACAGCCAAGCGCTGGCGCTTAACATCTCGGGGCACGTTGTCGGCTGGAGTGAATTGGCCGATGGTTCTCAGCATGCAACACTGTGGGACGGTACGACGCTGATCGACTTAAACAGCTTTCTCGATCCAGCATTGGTCAGCGCCGGTTGGGTGTTGAAAGAAGCGGCCGGTATTAACGATCATGGCGCGATTGTGGGCACCGTCATCAATCCACTCTTGGGAATCAACGACGGCCACGCTTTCTTGCTATCCCCGGTACCGGAACCGGAAACCTACGCCATGTTGTTGGCCGGATTACTGTTATTAGGCACTATGTATCGACGCAAACTGACCTGACAAAATTGCTGTTAATCTTCCTGAACTGTGGAGCGGATAGTTATCCGTTCCACAGTTCAAAACAACGTTCCATCCATCGTCACTGTTTCTCCTCATCGGGATTGAGCCAAGCCACACACCCTGATCCAAAAAGACCTTGTTTTACCGGTCTTATCCTGTCTTTAATCATCCCTTCCAACAGTTAAGCTATCGTCGTACCCGGTAAAAACGGGCGTCGAATGTCATTGATTAGCAATCTGAATTAAGCAAGACAAGCGGTACACTGGAGGAAGCGATGGAAAGCAATTTTTCTAAATTTGGGCTCACAACCGGATTGGTGGCGATCAGCAAAAAACTACCTGCGATTACCATCCCTACGAAAAAATACATTCCAAAGCAGCTTTTGCCGCTCAATCATTATTGGATGCTGGGCGGCTCTGTGATTATTCTGACTTTACTGTTGATCGTCACGCTTATTATCGGCTTGCAGCAAGCCCGACATTCCGGTGCCCAACCCGAGCTCGTTTCGCAACTAAAAGTTCAGCATTTACAACTGGTCAAAACCGCGCAGCAGGTGCTGACAGGCAACGACTCCGCTTTTTCGCAACTGCAAGACCAGCAGCAGCAATTCAATCAGGTTGTCAACTTGCTGATCGCAGGCGGCGTATCCCGGAACGGCAATGTGATTGCCGCTGCAGACGATCCATTATCGCCGGGTTTAGATGCATTTCTGAAAAACTGGCAACAGGATGATCAAAGAATACAAGCGATCCTGAACCGGAAAGAATCGCTGCTGAAACTCCATCACAGCACCAAAGCAATACAAATCACCAACAGCCAGTTACGCCGGCGTACTGAAGAAATCATCAGCCGCTTGTTGCAAATCGGCAATATGCCGCAAGAAATCCGGGCGATCGAAGCCATCCGGATGCATGCGCGTGACGTCGCCAGGAATGTGAAAGCGATGCTGCCGGTCGAATTGACAGTGACGGAACTGTCGACGCAATTGAACCGGGATCAAGCGCAGATTTCAGCGCTCATGCAAGTGTTAAGCCTGGGCGCTAACGGCTTAGGCGCTGCTTCCAGCAAAGATGAAGCGATCCAGGATCTGTTGTCGCATTTGTATGCATCGCTGCGTAAATTTGACGATCATTTGCGTATCATCCAGCAAGAAATCCCGGCAGCGGTATCGATTCAGTCTGCAATCGGCGAAATTTCCAGCCATAGCGATAGCATGCTGGACACGACAACCGCGCTGGAAAACGATATACGCGCGCAAGTGACGCGCTCGGCGTCACTGTTCAACTGGCTGATGCTGCTCTTGGCCGCATGCATCGGTCTGGCATTGATCTTTTTTATCCGCGCCATGCGCCGCAATGCGCAGCACCAAGATCTCTCGAGCAGAAATGAAGTGGCGAAAACACAAAAAGCCATGGTAAAACTGCTCGACGATATGAAAAAAATCGCAGACGGCGATCTGACCGTCCGCACCGATATCACCAACCCGACAACCGGCGCTATCGCGGATGCCATCAATTGCACGATTGAAGAACTGCACACGCTGGTGGAACAAGTCAACCAGGCCAGCAGGCTGGTGGTGAAATCATCCGGCCAGGCGCAGCAGGTTTCTTCAGGGCTATTGGCGGCAGCACAGCAACAAACGGCTAAAATCGAGCAAACCACCATCGCGGTTTTAGGCATGACCGACTCAATCGGCGAGATCTCGGACATGGCGACGGAATCCGCCAAAGTCGCCAAACAGTCTTTGGCTGCCGCGGAAAAGGGAACTTTGGCCGTGCGCGAATCGATCGCCGGCATGAATGAAATCCGCAGTTATATTCAGGATACCTCCAAACGTATCAAACGCTTAGGCGAAAGTTCGCAGGAGATTGGCGAAATCGTTGCACTAATCACCGATATCACTGATCAGACCAATGTGCTGGCATTGAACGCCGCGTTGCAGGCAACCGCTGCGGGTGAAGCCGGGCAAGGATTCACCGTCATCGCGCAAGAAGTCCAGCGCCTGGCCGAACGATCCGCGGAAGCCAGCAAGCAAATCAGCGAACTGATCGCCACGATTCAGGGCGATACTCAAGATGCCATTACCGCGATGGAGAGAAGTACGCTGGGCGTGGCCAAAGGCACAAAACGTTCCGACGCTGCCGGCCGTGCTCTGGAAGAAATCGAGAAGGTCTCAACGCAACTCGCGCAACTCGTGACCAGCATTTTTGAGGTCACCAGCACGCAAACACGGGCTGCGCACAAGGTGGTTGCCAACATGGAAGAAATTCTTCATATTACCCGGCAAAACACCGAAGGAACCTTGAAAACCACCGGATCCATCAAGCAAATAACCGGCTTCGCATCCGAGCTGAAAGCGTCGGTCTCCAACTTTAAGGTGTGATGCTATTGTGATCTCAACAAGAATTGACGGTACTGAATAATGAGTGCTCAACCGAAACTGAATATTGCTTCAATCATCGGCATCAAGGATGGGATCTATCAAGTCTTCGCTTTGATGGATCAGAATCTGGACGTGTATAGCAAACATCCCGAGAACGATAAATTCATCAAGGATTGCCGCAACTATATCCATCAGTTGGACGGGTTACTGGAAATGCTGAATTTAACAAGCACCGCCGTCGTCACCGAGAAAATGGAACAACTGGTCGATGCGCTTATTTTCAAGAAAATCGAACCCAGTCCGGCAATTTTCGATGCGTTGAAACAAGCCACCAAGGCATTGTTATTCTATCTGAACGAGCTGATCGACGGCGCCGAAGAAAATGCCTTGCGGCTGTTTCCGGTCTACCGTGAATTAATGCAGGTTTACGGTTATCAAAATGCGCCCGGAAGCGATTTATTTTTTCCAAGACTAACTGGAAATCCGGCTTTAAAGCCCGAAGCAGCGCAGTTAGACGCTACGGCCGCCAGGGTTCTGGCTAAAAAATTGGCGGCTGATTTTCAGGCAGGTTTGCTGAAATGGCTGCGCGGCCCCTCCAATCAAAACGGTTTGCAGCAAATGATTGCCGCCGTTGGTGCCATCGAAGAATTTCCGGGAACAGCCGAGCAGCGTTCATTTTGGTGGGTTGCCGGCGGTTTTCTGGAAAGCTTGATGCCGCTCGAAGCCAGCCGGATCGATTTACCGGTGCGCCGCTTGTGCGGCAAAATCGAACAGACGATCCGCCATTTGGCGGCAGACACGATTAGCGATACTCCCGTGTTGTTGCGTGAATTGTTGTATTTCATCTCCCAAAGCGAATCGGCCGGACAGCGTGCCAGCGACATCAAGCAATGCTATACCTGGCCCGGCCAAAATGGCGATAGCGCGCGGACTTTTGAAGAAACGGAAACTTTAAATCCGATTCTCGAAAGGCTGCGCAGCACGCTGATGCAAACCAACGATATCTGGCGTGAATTCTGCGCCGGACAAGAAAGCAGCTTACCGCCGCTGCTGGAATATATCGACTGGCTGGGGCACCAAGCCAAGCAAACAAACTGCGCGCCATTGGTCAAATTGATCGACGCCATCGGCAATACTGTCGCTTATCTGCACGCGCAACCGCAGGATATGAACGAAGAATTGGCGATGGAAATGGCCACCGCGCTGCTGCTGATCGAGAGCATCATCGACGATTTCGACAAATTGTCGCCCGACTTGCCGCGTCAGGTAGACGTGCTGACGTCACGTCTGATCGGAATCACCGCCGGCGATATCGGCATCCACGAGTTACCTGCGGCGCCGACATTCAATACGATCGCCAGCAAAACTCAGGAAACCGATATTCAAACCCAGGTCGCGCAAGAAATTCTGGCGAATCTGAATCAAATCGAAAGCATTCTGGATAAATTCTTTTTCGAACCGTCCAAGCGCTCGGAATTGTCCTTGCTGCCTGAATTCTTCAAGCAAATATCCGGCGCGCTGATCATGCTCAATCTGGAACGCGCCAATACCTTATTGAACCACTGCCAGAGTTTGGTCAATAAGTTGCTTAGCCCGCAATATCAAATCATCGAAGCCGAGCAAATTTTGCTGGTCGATGGTTTAAGCAGTCTCAGCTTTTTTATCGAAGCGAGCAAAAGCGGTCAACCCGACAGCGGTCAAATCATCGAGGAAGCGCTGGCATTATTCCGCATCAAACCGGTGCTGACCGGTTCAATGCCACCCGCGAAAACCATGGCAGACGCCCCCGTCAATACCGCGGAAACGCAACCGGCAACGGTTCAGCCGCCAGAAACGCGGCGTGATCCGGAGTTACTCGAAATTTTCCTCGAAGAAGCGGAGGAAGTGCTGGCTGAAATCGCCGATGCGCTGCAACAGTGCCGTGTCAACGCAACCGATGCCGATGCATTGCGCAATTTGCGGCGCGGATTTCATACGCTCAAAGGCAGTGGCCGCATGGTCCAGCTCGAAGCAATGAGCGACGCCGCCTGGAAAGTGGAACAGGTATTGAATGACTGGCTGCATGCAAAAAAACCGGCTCCTCAGCGATTCATTGATTTCATCGGCGATGCGCATCAGGCCTATTCCGGCTGGTGCCGTAACCTGCGCCAGCAGAGTGCCGCCGAGGTTGATGCCGGCGCGTTATTGCTCGAAGCGCAAGCACTGTTAACTGAGTTGACAACACCGCAGCCATCGCAGACGGAAACCCGAACGCCGGATTCCCGCGCCGCAGCCGCTCAAACTTACGTTAGCGATGCAATTGAGGCTCATCCGGAAACGTCGCAAGCATCGGCATCGCCGGTTCCAGCCGCTGTCGAAACACCGCCGCTGGCTGTCGATTCGCTCAATCCGGAATTGATTCAAACATTCCTTGAAGAAACGCATGAGCTGATTCCTCAAATCGGCGGCAAGCTGCGCGCTTGGCGCATGTTACCGCAAGACGAGGATATCCACCGGGCCATGCTGCGATTGTTGCATACCCTGAAAGGCAGCGCCCGCATGGCTGGCGCTCTGCATCTTGGTGAATTGCTCCACGCCATGGAAAGCCATGTCGAATCGGCTTTCCGCGAACGCGATATTGCGGATGCCGCGTTAGATCAGTTAGAAAACGAATTTGACGCGATCTGCGATCTGATCGAACAACTCCAGAGCCGCGGCACGAATGCCATGACCGCCGCTCAGCAACCGGCGCCGGTAGTGATTTCCGGACCCGTGCAACCGCCTGCCGGGAAAACCGAGGCGTTGCATGCCAAAACCATCGTGCGCATCAATTCCGGACTCATTGACCGGCTGGTTAATGACTCCGGCGAAGCCAGCATTTTGCGCTCAAAAATCGAAGCGCAATTGAACAACTTCAAACAATCACTGCAAGATCTGGCTGAGAGCACCCACCGGTTGCACGATCAATTGCGCGAAGTCGAGATTCAGGCGGAAACACAGATGCAAACGCATCTTGCGCAACAGCAGGACAGCGAACCATCTTCGTTTGATCCGCTCGAATTCGATCGTTTCACCCGTTTCCAGGAATTGACGCGAATGATGGCTGAAAGCGTCGACGACATTATTACCGCGCAAAAAAGCTTGCGGACCAACCATACCATCGCCGAAGAAGCGGTCGCGCAACAAGCGGCGGTCAATCGTCAGTTACAGCAATCGCTGTTGCAGATCCGCACGATCCCGTTCAGTAATTACGCCGAACGGTACTATCGGATCGCCCGGCAAGTCGCGGACGACATGGATAAGAAAGCGCAATTGGATATCCAAGGCCTGGATGTGGAGATTGACCGCAATATCCTGGAGAAAATCAACCCGCCGCTGGAACACATGCTGCGCAACGCCATCGCGCACGGTATCGAAGCGCCGGCGGAGCGGATACAAGCCGGAAAACCGGAAGCCGGACAGGTGTCGATTCAACTGCATCAGGAAAGCAACGAAGTCGTCATCACCGTCAGCGACGATGGCCGCGGCCTTGATTTACCGCGTATCCGCGCCGAAGCGCAACGGCTTGGGTTAATTCAACCCGATGAAGCCCTCGATGAAGACAAAATCATCTCGCTGATTTTTAAACAGGGACTTTCAACCACCGATACGATCAGCGATATTGCCGGCCGCGGCATCGGTCTGGACGTTGTCAAAAATGAGATTTCGCTGCTCGGCGGACGGATCAGCGTCAATTCCTCTCCCGGTCAAGGCACAACTTTCACCATCCACTTACCGCTGTCGTTGTCAGTCACGCAAACCTTTATGGTCAGAAGCGGTAAACAAAACTATGCCATTCCGGCCTTCATCGTCGAGCATTATCGCGAATTCGATCCGGAAACTTTGAACAGACTCTATCAGAGTCATTCGATCGAATTCAATGGCAAGAAATACCAGTTCGCGCACCTGGCGCATCTGCTGGGCGAACCCAGCGCCAGTCCTGCCGTCAGTCAATCCGGCCCGGTATTGTTTCTGCATAGCGGCACGCAACACCTGGCGATCCAAGTCGATGAACTGGCCGGCGATTGCGAAATTGTCGCCAAGAGCATCGGCGATCAGCTTGCGCAAGCGCCCGGCGTCGAAGGCGCCACCATTACCGCGGACGGTGAAGTCATTCTGGTGCTGAACCCGGTGAAGCTGATGCAACGAAACGATGTGCAGCAAGTTTTCAGCACGCCGATTCCGGAATTCTCAGCCGTTGCGCATAAGAATCCGGTCAAAACACCCACGGTGCTGGTTGTAGACGACTCCCTGACAGTCCGGAAAGTAACCTGCCGTTTGCTGGAACGCGAAGGCTGCGATGTCTTGATCGCCAAGAATGGCACGGAAGCTGTCAGCATCCTGAAAGAAAGCATCCCGGATGTCATGCTGATCGATCTGGAAATGCCTAAAATGAACGGCTTTGAACTCATCAAGAATACCCGGAATAATCCTCGAACAGCCGCCATTCCGGTCATCATCATTTCGTCGCGCACTGCGGAAAAGCATCAAAAAATCGCTAAAGACTTAGGAGTTAACGTCTTCCTCGGCAAGCCTTACAAGGAAGAGGAATTGCTCGGCCACTTAGCGGACTTTGTCTCACGATGATCTTAAGGACATCTCTAAAATTCAGAGCTGCAAACAAAACAAGGCGATCACAAAAAATATTGACGCAGCATATGATTGATAGGGCGTTCTATGCTGCATCCACCGGAAAAATTAACTCACACCGGTTTCTCAAGAACCTTTAAAATCTCCTGTCAAAATCCCAGCCATCAAAGCAACCGGAGTTTGCATGATGGTTCATAAACCGATTCATATCAACGCAAGGAATTTATTTTATGAAAAAACATTTTTTATCAATCGCATTAGCCGCGTCGTTAGGTCTATCAGGCGCGCAAACACTACTGGCAGAATCGGTTGCTGTCGATGGCAATAGCATTTTTATCATCGATAACAGCGTCGATGGTTCTCAAATAGTCGTCAGGAATCTCAACAATGGCCAGCTAAACGCCTGTTTAGCCAATGCCGGCCAAAATCTGCTCGAATTGGGCATCAATACCATCGCAACCGATATCCTGATCAAAAACGGTACTGCGGTTGTGACGACTTATAATGATGCCAGCTTGGTAACCGATGTTAAATTGGTCGATGTCACGAGCTGCCCGATCGTCAGCACCGTTGATCTCAGCGCATGCTACGCCACGGTTGAAGATGACCGGTTACTGATCCCTTGTCTCCAATACGGCGCTAATCTGATTTCCGTTATCCTGAAGCAACGCGGCAGTTCGATGAATTTCGAATTTGATTCTTATAAGCCCGGCAAAGGCCGCAGACACGACGATTAATTGTCTTAAATGCCGGCACAAACTTAACCGGCATTTTTCGTCAAACAGCAGTCTCAATGGCAGCTCGAAGCTGCCATTCCTTGACTGCCTCCTTGCCCGGCATCGCTCCACCGCAATCCGCTTGCGCCGCATCATCACTCCTGGCAGTTCCAAGAAATTCCGCTTGACAAATAAAATAATCCACAATGTCAGAGCATGATAAATGTCCTTTTTGAGCTCTCAAGCAAAAACTGGAAATATTTCTTAAGAAACTGATATTTAGCACATAATTATGATGTTAAATAATTAATCAACCTAAGAAAAACCCTTACAATTTCGCTGAGTTATCGATCAAATAAAAAGCTTATTCACAATGTTATCCACAGATTTTGTGGATAATGAAAAAAATCTTATGTGAAATAATGTGATAACTGAGTTATCACATTTTCTTGCTGACCACGAATTTATGCGTGTTCTGTTTTTGCATTTCTAGCTTATGAACGGAAATGTACCTCATACCTAGAAATCAATAAAAGAACTCGCTCTATCCAAACACGGCTGCATTAAAGATGCCTTATCTTCAATCAATGTTTGATGTTTTTCCGGTAGAAATCCACTTGTTACAGGATTTTATTAATTGAAAATTCAGAAAATATAGGAAAAACACGACTATAGAACAGGAAGATTCTTATAGACGGTGGGTTACTTTACCTATATTTAGTATGTATCCTGTTAATCTGTATGAACTGCAAGACTAATCAGTTTAATAATTCCTCAAACAAATCGAAGCAGCCGCACAAACTGAATCCTTATCATGGGAGAAAAGAATGAATCAAAATTCTTCAAAATTTAAACAATATCTCACTGGTTTTACTTTAGTAACAACGATTCTGATATCAGCAAATGCAAGTGCTGAATGGTCAATACATGGACTAGGGACTTTGGGAGGAGGAACCAGTTATCCTGAAGATATCAACAATTCTGGACAAGTAGTCGGTTATTCTTTTTTTTCTGGTGGCACCTATGGCGAAAGACAGGCTTTCATTACCGGCCCCAATGGGATTGGAATGACTGCGCTTGGAACGTTGGGCGGCCAGTATAGTGTTGCCACTGGCATTAATGATTCGGGCCAAGTTACAGGGTATTCAAACCTTAACAATTTCCTGACACACTCATTCATTACGGGTCCCAATGGCGTTGGAATGACTGATTTAGGTGCATTAAAAGGTTTTATTCATAGTTATGCTGATGTGTATGTGGAAATGAATATGGCAGCTGATATTAATGAATCGGGACAAATAATTGGATACGATGGTGAAGGGACCTATGCAGCACATAATGCAGAGATTTTTATAACAGGACCTAACGGATCTGGAATGGTTAAATTGGATGTCCCAAGACATCTCGGCACAATGGCAATCAATGATAGTGGTCAAGTAATAGGCTCTGTATATGATGTTGATATTTTTACAAATGATGAATACAGTTTCATCACTGGTCCAAACGGAGTTGGAATTAACATTATTGAAGATTTAGGTGGAGTCGGCTCCCTTGTTGAAGGAATCAACAATTCCGGCCAGGTAGTGGGCAGTTCTTACCTACCCGGCAATACTGAATATCATGCCTTCGTTACCGGCCCTAACGGGGTTGGCATTACTGATTTAGGAACTTTAGGTGGTACTTGGTCAAGAGCATCCGACATCAACGAATCCGGCCAAATCATCGGAACTTCAACCATCGCCGATGGCAGCTATCACGCTTTCTTATACAGTGATGGTGAAATGCTTGATTTGTCGCTGCTTCCGGCTGTCCTTAACGCAGGATGGACTAATTTAAGAGTGACTGCCATCAATGACCACGGCCAAATCGTTGGAACTGGAAAGCTAGATGGCAACTTTCAAGTCTTTTTACTTTCACCGTTTCCCGTTCCAGAACCTCAAACCTACGCCATGCTGCTGGCCGGTTTAGGTTTGCTGGGTTTTATGGCTCAGCGACGCAAGAAACGCAACCTGATTTGAATCTGAATTCTGAAAAACCCGCCTTGGTGCGGGTTTTTGTTTGTTCCCATTTTTTCATCTCTTTTCGTCCGGTAACCGTTTCGATTTTTCCTTGACTTTTTGAATCATCCACAATTCAAGAAAATGACACATGTCCCTTTCAAAATATATAACCGGATCGAAATAAAATAAATAACTATTTGACTATTAACACATAATTTATATGTTAAATATTTAATCAATCTAGGAAAAACCCTTACAATTTAGGCAGGTTATCGATTAAAAAAACAGTTTATTCACAAAGTTATCCACAGTTTTTGTGGATAATGAAGAAAATCTTATGTGAAATAATGCGATAACTGAGTTCATAAAGGGAACTTTTGCCGGCATGCGATTTTTATCCGGAATCGTTAGCGGCATCGTCAAGCAAGACAAATTTCCAGTCACTAGCCGTGCCCGGTTCACTCATTATATTTGTGCGGTGTGTAAGAACTACTACTGAATATTTCTGAAACTGCTGTTGGTGCCGAGAGGGGGAATCGAACCCCCATGATGTCACCATCGCGGGATTTTGAGTCCCGTGCGTCTACCAATTCCGCCATCTCGGCCTGCGGTTGAACTGTCTGATTGAATCAACAGAAGGCGCAATTATCACTGAAATCCCGAACTACAGCAAGCCGCACCGGTGGAAAACCCGGCGCAGCCGGTATAATAGGCAGTATGAAAACTGAGGATTTCGATTTTTACCTGCCTGCGGAGTTGATCGCACAATTCCCCGCCGGACAGCGTAACAGCAGCCGGTTGCTGTATCTGGATAGCCGCCAGCATTGCTGGCAAGATACTTTATTTTCGAGCTTATCCAATTACTTGCGTGCTGGTGATGTGATGGTATTTAACGATACCAAAGTCATTAAAGCACGCCTGTTTGGAAAAAAAGAAAGCGGCGGAAAAGTGGAAGTGCTGGTGGAGCGGATTTTGGATGATCGTCATGTGCTGGCAGTAATTCGCGCCAGTCATGCTCCCAAGCCGGATTCCCGGTTGTGGCTAGCGGACGCGATTCCGGTCACCGTGATTGCGCGCGAGGAGGAATTCTATACTTTGCGGTTTGAACATGCGCTGCCGGTGGCGGAATTACTGCAATGCTACGGCCAGTTACCGCTGCCTCCGTATATCAACCGGCCCGCAACCGATTCCGATGAGGCACGCTACCAAACCGTTTACGCCCGGAACGCCGGAGCTGTCGCGGCACCGACTGCCGGGTTACACTTTGATCAAAACATGATGGATCATTTGCGGTCGCTGGGCGTCACGATTGCTTATGTGACTTTGCATGTCGGCGCGGGCACGTTTCAGCCGGTGCGGGTCGCGCACATCGCCGATCACAGCATGCACAGCGAGTCTTATCATATTCCGCAAGCCACGGTGGATGCGATTCAAAAAGCTCAGTTTGCCGGCGGCCGGGTTCTGGCGGTCGGCACCACGTCGCTGCGCGCGCTCGAAGCTTGCGCATCGGCGCATCAGGGGCATTTGGCCGCTGGGCACGGTGAAACACGGATTTTTATTACGCCGGGTTATCGCTTTCAAGTCGTGGAACGGTTGCTCACCAATTTTCACTTGCCGCGCTCTACGTTGTTGATGCTGGTATCCGCTTTTGCCGGTATCGACAATATTCGAGATGCTTATCAACACGCAATAAAAGAACAGTATCGGTTTTTCAGTTATGGAGACGCGATGCTCATCGAGAGAGAACTATGATTTTCCAATTGCACACCACCGATCATGGCGCGCGCCGCGGTACGCTGACACTCGCCCACGGCACTGTGGAAACACCGGTTTTCATGCCGGTTGGCACCTATGGCGCAGTTAAAGGCATGTCGCCAGCCGCGCTGCAAACCATCCACGCGCAGATCATTCTGGGCAACACGTTTCATTTGTGGCTGCGCCCGGGACTTGAAGTTATCGAAGCGCATCAAGGCTTGCACGGTTTCATGGGATGGCAGGGACCGATTCTGACCGATTCCGGCGGCTTTCAGGTATTCAGCCTGGGCGATCTGCGCAAAATCACCGAGCAAGGCGTGCATTTTCAATCACCGGTGAATGGCGATCGTTGCTTTTTGTCCCCGGAGGAATCCATGCGGATTCAGCGCACGCTCAATTCCGACATTGTGATGATCTTCGATGAATGCACGCCTTACCCGGCAGATGAGACAACCACGCGCTTATCCATGGAACTCAGTCTGCGCTGGGCTGAGCGTTCGAAGCAAGCGCACAGCGGTAATTCCAACGCGCTATTCGGTATTGTGCAAGGCGGCATGCACGAACAGCTTCGCGATCGCTCGCTCGCCGGTTTGGTGGATATCGGATTTGACGGCTATGCCATCGGCGGATTATCGGTCGGAGAACCCAAGACCGATATGCAGCGCATCCTGAAGCATACTGCGCCGCTGCTGCCTGTCGAAAAGCCACGGTATTTAATGGGCGTTGGCACACCGCAAGATATCGTGCATGCGGTGGCGCAAGGAATTGATATGTTCGATTGCGTGTTGCCGACGCGAAATGCCCGCAATGGCTGGCTCTACACGCGCCAAGGCATTCTCAAATTACGCAATAGCCAATACCGGTTGGATACATCACCACCCGATGACCAATGCGGTTGTTATACCTGCCGGCATTTCAGCCGGTCTTATTTGCATCATTTGCAGCGCATTAACGAAATGCTCGGCGCGCACTTAAATACCATTCACAATTTATTCTATTATCAGCAGTTGATGGCGGAGATACGAGCGGCAATCGAAAACAAACAATTTGAAGAATATGCACAAGAATTCCTGGCATAAGCGGTCATCATGCTAAAATGTGGGCTTTTGGTATAAGGAGATTATGATGCTGATTAGTGACGCATTTGCGCAAGCTGCTTCGACAACACAGAATGAAGCCGGCTGGGTGGCATTATTACCGATGGTCGGTATATTGGTTCTGTTTTACTTCTTGTTGATCCGTCCCCAAGCAAAACGGGCGAAAGAACATAAGCAAATGGTGGAAGCGCTGCAAAGAGGCGATGAAGTGATTACCAATGGCGGAATTCTGGGGCAAATTCTCAATGTCAGCGAATCCTATGTGATTATCGAAATCGCGCCGGCTATCGAAATTACCGTTTTAAAATCTTCGGTACAAACCCTATTACCCAAAGGCACGCTTAGAAGCATTGAGCCTAAGGGCAAATCATCCAAAACCAAAGCTGCAAAAGCGGATACCAGTAAAACCGAGTCAGCTGCGGATACCGAGGAAAGCAAAGATTCCGATGCTGAAAAAAAATAACGCGGATCTGAGAGAAACTGCAAGATCGTTAAGTTTCCGTCTTCATAACCAATTTACTTTTCAATTTTTTGACTGATACCCATGAACCGCTACGCACTATGGCAATATCTGATTATTGCGGTTTCACTCCTGCTAGGCCTGCTTTATACGCTGCCGAATTTTTATGGCGAATCGCCAGCCGTTCAAATTTCACCGTTACGGGTTAGCGTTAGTACCGATACGGCGTTGATGCAACGCGTAGAAGACGCGATCAAACAAGCCAATCTCGAAACAACTGGCGTTTATCTGGAAGAAGGCAGCGTCAAAGTACGCTTTGTAGATACCGATACGCAAATCAAAGCTAAAGACTTACTCGAAACAGCACTTGGCAATGATTACATTATCGCTCTGAATTTATTGCCGAATTCTCCACAGTGGCTGACAAGCCTGGGCGCGCTCCCCATGTACTTGGGACTCGATCTTCGCGGCGGTGTCCATTTCATGCTGGCAGTGGATATGGAAGGCGCGCTGGACAAGTCGCTTGATCGCTACAGCGCGGATATCCGCGGCACGCTGCGCGAAAAGAAAATTACCTACGCCGGATTGGAAAAACAGGCTAAAAAGCTGATTATCAAGTTTCGTGATGCTGAAACGCGCAGCCAAGCCGAAGCCGAACTCAAAAACAGTTTTACCGATCTCGGGTTTAGCTATGAAGATGCCGGTAACCGTTATCATTTAGTGGCAGCGATCAAACCGGATGCACAACTTCGCATGCAAGATGCAACCGTGATACAAAATATCACGACATTACGTAACCGGGTAAACGAATTGGGCGTTGCGGAGCCGATTATCCAGAAAGCCGGCTCAGATCGGGTCATTGTTCAATTACCAGGTGTGCAAGATACCGCTAAAGCCAAGGAGATTCTCGGACGAACAGCCACGCTGGAAGTTCGCATGGTCGACGATGAGCAAGATCTGGATTCAGCGATCCGCGGAAGAGTGCCTTTCGGCACCGAGCTCTACGAGGAACGCGGCGGTATTCCGATACTCGTAAAAAAACAAGTATTGCTGACGGGTGAACGCATTACGGATGCACAACCTGGGTTTGATAAAGATAATCAACCCGCCGTACATATCAGCCTGGACAACAATGGCTCGCGTATTTTCAAACAGTTGACGCGCGATAATGTCGGCAGAAGAATGGCGATCCTTTTGATTGAAAAGAATCATGCCGAAGTTGTCACGGCACCGGTCATCCGCGAGGAAATCGGCGGCGGACGCGTGCAAATCAGCGGCCGCATGACCAGCATGGAAGCCCGGGATGTCGCATTACTGTTACGTGCCGGCGCGCTTGCAGCACCGATGGATATTATCGAAGAGCGCACGGTTGGTCCAAGCCTGGGAGCGGATAATATCGCGCGGGGATTCAACTCTACGCTTTACGGTTTCTTGGCTGTAGCGATCTTCATTGCCGTTTACTACACGGCTTTCGGCGTGATTTCGGTACTTGCGCTCGGTTTAAATTTATTGCTGCTGGTCGGCTTATTATCCATTATGCAGGCCACATTAACACTTCCGGGCATGGCTGCGCTGGCATTGACGGTCGGCATGGCGATCGATGCGAATGTGCTGATCAATGAACGGATCCGCGATGAATTACGCGGAGGATTATCGCCGCAACTTGCCATTCATGCCGGTTATGAGCGCGCTTTCGGTACGATTCTTGACTCCAACATCACCACGCTGATCGCGGGGATCGCTTTGTTTGCATTCGGTTCCGGTCCTGTCAAAGGATTCGCGGTGGTGCTCTGCTTAGGCATTCTGACCTCTGTATTTACAGCAATTTTTGTATCTCGCGGCATGGTCAATTTGATGTACGGTGGCAAACGCAAACTGGATTATGTTCCAATTGGAAAAATCTGGATACCTGACAATCAAGCGAACCAGAAGACCATTGCTCCGGATGTAAATAGCAATGATAAGGCAAAAGCTGCAGATTCAGCCGATGTTTCAGAAAAGCCAGATGCTGGCCAGGCTCCTGTAACCTCCAGTGAATCAAATCAAGTCGGCGATGCTGTAGTTCAATCCGGTGAAAAACCCGCAGCTAAAACTAAAAGCAAGCGAAAATCTGCGGAAGGCAACAAACCAAGTCGTAGTTAATCGGAATTTAAGGAAATCACAATGGAATTATTTAGGTTTAATCGCGATATCCCTTTCATGAGTTGGAGGAAAACAGGGGCTGTCATTTCAATCACAACATTTATTCTTTCTGTTTTTTTTATTTCCACGAAGGGGCTGAATCTCGGCGTCGATTTTACCGGTGGCACTGTTCTTGAAGTTGGCTATACCCAAACCGCCGATCTCCCAAGAATCAGAAGTGTGCTTGCGGAGCTTGAAATGCCGGATGCCAGTGTGCAAAATTTCGGTACTTCCCGCGATGTCCTGATACGCCTGCCGATTCGGGCCGAACTATCAAGTGCGCAGTTGTCGGAAACGGTTCTGGCTGCGCTTAAACAAGCGGATAGCACCGTTGAAATGCGGCGTGTTGAGTTTGTCGGCCCGCAAGTCGGCCAGGAATTACTCGAAAATGGCGCACTTGCGCTTTTGTTCGTTTCATTGGGAATTGTTGCCTATCTGGCTATGCGATTCGAATGGAAATTCGGTGTAGCGGGAATTATCGCTAACTTACATGATGTCGTGATTATTGTGGGCTTCTTTGCATTTTTTCAGTGGGAGTTCTCCCTTACGGTATTGGCGGCTGTCTTGGCAATTCTGGGGTATTCCGTGAATGAATCTGTTGTTATTTTCGATCGTATCCGTGAAAATTTCAGAAAACAGCGTAAATCAAACCTCGTACAAGTCATTGATAATGCGATTACACTAACGATGTCACGTACGATCATTACGCATGGCAGCACACAAATGGTGGTCATCGCAATGTTATTGTTTGGGGGTGAAGTTCTCTATTATTTCGCGCTTGCTCTGACAATTGGCATTTTATTTGGCATTTATTCTTCAATAATGGTGGGCAGTTCCATACTGGTGTTACTTGGTGTAAAACGCGAGGACTTGCTGAAACCGGAAAAGAAACCGCTTGAAAACGATGGTGCAGTGGTTTAATAACTACTTCTGTTTTTTTCAAAACAAGTTAGCAATTCGGAGTTCGATCAATAACGCTCAGGAGACTCGACAGACTTGATTACCGATATCATCACATGGATTGTCGGCACAATCAGCAGCTTAGGATACTTAGGAATTTTTATCCTGATGTTGATTGAATCCAGTTTTATTCCTTTTCCCAGTGAAGTGATTATGATACCGGCTGGCTACTTAGCCTCGAAAGGTGAAATGAACATGCTCGCCGTGATTGGCTGCGGAATCTTAGGTAGTTTGTTTGGCGCCTTGATTAATTATTATCTAGCAATCCGGTTGGGACGGCCTTTGCTCCTTGAGTATGGCAAATACGTAATGTTCAAGGAGCATCACTTATTAAAAATGGAGAGCTTTTTTGCTCGGCACGGACATATATCGACATTCACGGGACGCTTGATACCCATGATTCGTCAATACATTTCAATTCCGGCTGGCTTGGCCAGAATGAACTTGCCGGTCTTTTGTTTCTATACCAGTCTGGGAGCAGGTATTTGGGTGATCATTCTTTCCTTATTAGGCTATTTCATTGGTGAGAATGAAACGCTGATCAAGGAATATTTACGAGACATCATTATTGCGTTAGTTCTCAGCTGTGCAATCGGTATCACGCTTTACTGGTTTTATCAGCGGCGCAATAGCCACTGATGAATGCTATGGAAACACAGTTTCCGACTTTTTACTGCTTACTGTGTTTCCATTGCTGGCGTCTAAGTTATTTACGCAGCGGCGCCGTCGGATTTACGTTTGCGCATCATCAAGAAAGCTACACCGGCAACCACCAGCACGATCGGCGCAATGATGGCTATTTTCGGTGTCGGCCGTCCTTCTCCCACTGAAAACGGAAACCGCGATACATACTCTTGCGGCCCGCCCGATACCGTTACCAATCCTACAAACTTGCCTTTTTCCGGGAAGGTATGATCAATCGTTATGGATGCTGTCGGATATACCTTCGGCGGTAAATGAAAGACCGTGATCTCGTCGAGATTCGCTTCTGATCCCGTATCCCGGATTATCCGCACTTCCGTTAGTAACGGACGCAGCTCTTCTTGTATGTAATCCAACGCTATGACCGTTTTCCCTACTTCCGGTATGTCTTCACAAAATTCTTCTTCTTGCGATAATGGCTGATAGCCGGTAAAGTGCATCCGGTAGGGGCCTACCGTCAATACACACATATCTTCCGCCAGCGCTAACCCTCCGTGCGCTTGCACTTGTGTCGTGAACATGACGCTGACCGCCATGATTCCCGCTATTACCAATTGTTTTATTGTTCCACTTCTTTCTACTAACATCGCTAGGATTCCCCGTCTTTAGTTTGTTTGTTGATTGATGTCTTTTCTTCGTCGACTGCCGATGATTTTGCTCCGCCATCGACTTTTTCAGTTCCTTTCGAGCTGCGTGATGCCATCCATTCCCTGAATCGTCTTGACCGGATGAGTTTATACCCAAGTATGGCGGTCAGCAATAGACCGACCAGTGGCCCTACCGACGCTCTAAATGCATCCGCATAATTAATCATCTCAACGCGCAGATGATATTCATAGTGCAGGGGCGGCACGCCTTCGGCAGTCACTTGTATGAGATATTTTCCTTGTTCCAGCGCTTTTTGCGTGCTGATAACTCCATCCTGATATACCGCCGGACGCAGATCCGTGACGGTTTCTCCTTCCGTCCGATCGCCTCTGATTATCTTCATCCCGATCGGCATCTCTCTCAGTGCAGGATCCACTAAGTCTATCACTAGGATCGTGCTTCCCATTTTGGGTATATCCGTGCAGTAGTGCCCTTCTTCATCAACCTGGGGTTGATAGATACTCAGGTGGATCATGTTTTCGCCTATCCGGCGCATACAACTGTCATCTTCCATGGCTACCTTGCCATGGGCGCCGGCTGTGCTTGTGTAAAGTGTCATAACAAGCATAAAGGCCGCAATCCCTGCTCGTGCTATTTGTCTGACCACGACAAATCCTCCTTTCGCGTTAGTGCCTCTATTTTTGCCAGTTCTTTTGTCCGCATTCTTTGTTGCACCTTAAATTTTCTTTGTTCTCTACCCATATAAAAAAACCGGTACACCGGCTGTCTTGCGACAGTGGTGTACCGGTGTTCAGACTCGCTCTATCTTATAGCTTGGTAAAGACTGGAATTACTGCGCCAGCAATACTGTTAATATAACGATTGCCTTCGTCATCCCATGTCATCAACAAACCACCAAAGCGGCTTTCCGGGTCACCCAACAGCGCCATCAAACGTTGTACTTCCCACAACGCGTCTTTGGCTTCCATCTTAACTTCCCGGGTTTCTCCTGGTTCAATCCCTCTTTCATCTTCCATCGTCAAACCAGTCGCTACCAGTTCGCGTGGATAGTCAGGATCCAGATATTTGCGTCCCAAGTCGTTTACAAAACGGACACCCGCTGTCGTGAACTCGCCAATGTTAACTGCCGAGTCACCGTTGTTGGTGATTTCCATCGTTACACGCAGAGCACGTCCAGGTACGTCGTAGTTAGCATGCGTTACCTTGATCGCAACCGGATTCGGTGCAATCGGCATCGGTTCTACTTTCGATTCACCCGCTTGAATCGGTACTGTGTATGGATGGACGCTTTCGGTATAACGATAGCCGCCCCATACTAGTGCACAGGTCAGGATCGCTACTGCCATGCCTACTTTGCGATCCATTGGATCCAGCAGCAGTTCATCACCGTATGCTAATAGTACACGGCTACGCGGCAGGAACATCGGACGTGCTACATAGTAGCCAATCCAGAAGCAGCCTAAGCCTAACCATACCAAGTGCCAGAACACGCCATTACTGAAGTTAAATGTCTCCAGATCAATGGTTTTGCCTGTCAAAGTGGTTACCGGGTTGGTGAAGTCATCCCAGTTGCCTGAGATGTTCATCCACGATGCCGGTCCTGCGATCGGGCCCGCTTCTTTGACGTTTACCATCGCATGCATGTGATGGCGTCCTGGAATCCTTGCTTTCAGTCTGACTTCAAATTCATAGTCACGGCCAATTTGCAACGGTCCAGAAATAAACGTCGGTTCGCCATTCAATTTGGTGCTTAAACGTACAAACACCGGGCTCGGGCTACCTACGTTGAAGAATGCGCGTTCCGGCTTGCCTACCGCACGTGGCCAGTCTTCCGCCAAGTGAAATTTACCGGTAATCGTTGCAATGTCGTTCACTTTGGTGACTTTCGGTTGCCATTTCAGGTCGTACCATTGAATCGTACGCATACGAAGGAACGGTTCTTGCGAACGTTCACCGTGCGCCGCCGCTGTCTGAACATCTACTGTCAGTGTCAGTGCCAGTGAGGCCGCTCCTATTGCCGCTCCATACAGGCCTAATACGCCCAGCTTAAATATGCTTCTTATATTCATTATCTAATCCCCTGTGCAAAGCCTTTTTCACCAAATGCGGTTACGTCGTTCTTCATAGAGATGCGTCCTCTTTCTCCTTTAACATAGAAGAATGCGGTGCAGTAGATCTTGCCAAAGTACCACCATACGCAGTACATCAACATCGATACAAACGCTGAGAAGAATGCCGCAATAACCGTGGTGTGACCACCAAAGGTACGCAGTGAGCCTTGTTCAATCAGGCGTACATATTCCGGTGTACCGGTACGTACATATAAGAAGCCTGTGTAGTCAGCTACTGATAACAGTACGCCTTCTACTACCAGCGGTAAGTGGGTCGGTCCAAAAATCGGCCAGTTGCCAGGATAGAAGAATAATCCCCAGAATCCACCACCCAACAGTGCCGTGATCAGCCAGTTACCGGTCAGCAGCAATATGGTATCCAGCATCAATGCGCCAGGTATCATCGTTGATGGCAGTACAAAATTCAACGGGTAGTGTGACCACCAGTAGAATCCCCAGTAACGGGTCAGCCATTCTCCGACTAACAGGCATACGATACACAGTGTCGCACCGTAGGATAAACGGTAGTTTACCCACAGGTAATATTGCAGTGCCGCGCAATACATAACGCCTACGATCGGTGTTACTACCGGCCACCATTGACGGTCTTTCCAGTCAAGCCAGAAATCCCAGTCACCTGCCAACAGCATGAAGTGCATGTGGAATGTTCCTACCAACAAGATGCACAGGATCGGAAAATATACCGCGTCGATATATCTGGACATCCTGATCGCTTCTGGCGGCATCTTTGCCGCTGCTAAAATTTCGTCTGTTCTACTCACTAGACCCTCCCTTCTTCATTTCGTGTGATATTAAATATGAAAACTCGACGATTCCCTTTACTTCCTTTTACATCGCCTGCCTTAGCCCGTTTTCATCTTTTCTCTTCGTTACTTAATTTCTTCTGTCACACCTGGCTTGCAGGTGTGACATTCTTACTCAGAAATTAAGGAACAATTCTGTTGTTCAGAATTTCGCGGCTTGCACCGTTCCAGGTTACGTCAGTCAGGTTTGAGTAACGGGTGACGATTTGTGCTGCAATACCGCCCGAGAACAAGCCTGCCCAGCCCAGAATTACAAAGCCCCAGTGCAATGGCGCGCTAAACAGTTCTTCCATGAACCAGAATGCATGACCCCATTCGTTCAAACCAACGTTCGGCAGAATCATCAATGGGCCTGCAATCGCCATTACCAGCGGGAATGATGTGCCGCGGCTGTACAGTGGCAGACGGGTCATCGCGTACAGGTAGGATGCTACACCACATACGATGTACATCGGGAATGAGCCGTAGAACACTACCACGTGACTTGGCGTGAAGCTGGTGTCACGAATAATTACTTGGTGCCAGCTTGCATCTTGTTCGGTGAAGAAGCTGCCGCCCCAGTAAACACCAAACAAGTAAACACCCAGCCACATCATCCAGTAGAAATAACGTTTGATTTCCAATTTGGTGTCCAGGTTGTCCAATTGCTCTTTGGTGTCACGGGTCTTCAGTATCCAGCCCCAGGTTACCAATGCAAACAAAGGCATCAGGGTCATGTGTACCCGCCACAGTCCCATCCATACTTTGTCAAATTCCGGTTCCATCGAGTCCATTCCGTGTGAATACGCAAATGTCCTTTGGTACCAGATCCAGAATATCGCTACCAGCAGCATGGTGCCCATGCCCAGTTTGTAGTACTTCGAGTCGTACCACAGCGACATGTCATAGCTCGCGCTCGACGCGCTACTCGTTGTGCCATACGTTGTTGCCATCTTTCTACCTCCTATCTGTTAATCAAAACTACTTCTCTTTTCTTCTACTGCTTCTAATACTAATTAATTAGTACTGCTTAAAATTTCGGCAGCTAAATTAAACTCTACTTCCCCTCTAATTTAGCTACGCCTCTCAGGCTAGTCGACCTTGGGGTCCAAAGTCAAGTCATTTGTCATAAAATTACCCCCTCATCATCAAGGATTTCTTTAATCTAATGCCTGCTTATACTTTGAAAACAAAAATTAATTACACATTCCCGAGGTTGATTCTGATAGTTTGTATGAACCCGAGGCTGCGCGATTAATTTTGCCGCAAAGTATGGGTACGTATTATGCTTAATAAACCCTCCGCAGTAAATGGTTTAGTCAGATATCCATCGGAACCAGCCAGCCTTCCCCGAGCCTTATCAAATAAGCCATCTTTACTGGAGAGCATAATAACCGGAATTGATTGATAATTTGGATTCTTCTTAATTAACATGCAGGCTTGGTACCCATCCAATCTCGGCATTGTTATATCAACAAAAATAATATCGGGTTGGTTATCTACAATTTTTGACATCGCTACAAAACCGTCTTCAGCCAAAATGACATCACATCCCAGAGGACGCAAAAAAAGCTCGGCGCTTTTCCGAACTGTATTACTATCGTCAATTACCATAACCTTAATGCCTTTTAAGACATCGGTATTGTCCACTCAAGCTCCTTATTACTAATATTAAATTTTTCAAGAATAAATAACTCTTTCTTCGCCACCTCTCAGATTGATCTTTGAAATAACTCTTCTTTCGCATGAGCATCCCGATCCGCAAAGCAGCAGACACGTTACTCGAGCGCCGGCATAAACTTTATTTTCTCCAAAATGCCGGGATAAAAATTGCCAGCACCGTAAAAAATTCCAATCTGCCTAACAGCATGGCAAAACTGCATATCCAGATTTGAAAATCGGTTAATGAGGCATAAGTCGCCGCTGGTCCAATGCCACCTAGACCCGGACCCAGATTATTGAGACAAGCAACCGCAGCGGAAAAGGCAGTAATTACATCCAACCCACTTAACGTCAGTAATAGTGTCATTACAACGATGCTGGTGGCATACACAAACAAAAATACCAATACCGCAAGAATCACTCGATTTGCCAGCAAGCTCCGGCCCAATTTTGCCGGAATAACAGCGTTTGGATGCATAATCGTAATAATTTCTCGATACACTTGCTGGTACAAGATTCGCGCCCGTATCATTTTGATGCCGCCCCCGGTCGATCCGGATGAAGTGCAGAAACTCGACAAAAACAACATCCATAGCGGAATAAATATTGGCCAGAGGCTATAATCGGTATTGCTATAACCGGTCGTTGTCGCCACCGAAACAATATTGAAAGCCGCATAACGTAATGCCGTCAGGGGTTCCGGATAAACCCCGGCTAACCACAGATAAAAAGCCAGTCCACAGCAACTGATCAAGATAATCAGGATGTACCAGCCAACTTCGGAGTCATGGCGATAAGAAATTAAACTTTTCGCTCGCCATGCCAGGAAATGCGTTGCAAAATTGATTCCGGCAATCAACATAAAAAAAATCGCAACCGCTTCAATCAATGGAGAATCCCAGTAGCCATAGCTGGCATCGTGCGATGAGAATCCTCCCAAGCCCAGCGTTGTAAAGGCATGCATCACGGCATCAAACCATTCCATGCCGGCCCATTTATAAGCAACGATGCAAATCAAAGTCAAACAGGCATAGATGGACCATAGGCCCTTAGCCGTCTCGGCAATACGCGGGGTCAGCTTATTCTCTTTCATCGGGCCCGGAATCTCGGCATTTAACAGCTGCCGGCCACCAACCCCCAGTAATGGCAGAATTGCGACTGCCAATACGATTAACCCCATGCCGCCAAGCCAGACAATCTCGCCGCGCCATAAATTGATCGATGGCGGCAACGTGTCCAATCCGGACAAAACAGTACCGCCGCTTGCGGTCAAGCCTGAAACCGCCTCGAAATAAGCCATACTGATACTGAGCTGAGGCAAGTACAAAAGTAGCGGCAGCATGGCAAAAGCCGGCAGCACTGACCACACCAGCACTACCAGCAAAAAACCGTCCCGGGTTTGCAATTCACGTTTAAATGGACGCGTAAACAACCACATCATCAAACCGCATCCGAGCGTAATTAAAATCGATTGTTTGAAAACAAATCCTGCGCCGTCATCCCCCCATAGCGCCAGGCAAAGCGGAACCAGCATCGTTAATCCGAATACCAGCACCATTTTGCCAAGTACGTTAACAGCCACAAGCAATCGATACATGGACTATTTCTCTACAGAAAGCCGACATTAACCTGAAACAGCTTCTCCACTTCCCGGATCATCTTGCGGTTGACCACAAACAAAATCACATGATCTCCCGACTCAATAACTGTATCGTGGTGCGCAATAACAACCTTGATCGCACCGCCTGAGGCATTTGCCGCCCGGCCTGATTCATTGCTCAGATTCTCA
The DNA here is from genome assembly GCF_030908545.1 of Nitrosomonas sp. sh817. Lineage (NCBI taxonomy): Bacteria > Pseudomonadati > Pseudomonadota > Betaproteobacteria > Nitrosomonadales > Nitrosomonadaceae > Nitrosomonas > Nitrosomonas domestica. Next base: position 2,750,186 of record NZ_CP133083.1, read on the forward strand.
CCGAACAATCCATCCGATTTGGCTAAACCGCGAACGATAGCGCCGATCGTCGCGCCTTTAGGCAATTTGATCTCATCGATCCTGCGCCCGACCACATTGGACGATTTCGCATCGCCATGCGCCACCAACTCCAAAGCTTCCGCCGCACCGCGCCGCAAACTATGCACGGCGGCGACATCACCATGCCGGACGTAAGCCAGTAAAGAACCGATCGTTACCTGCGCCGGTGAAATCGCAATATCAATCCCGCTGCTTTGCACCAGATCGACATAAGCACCGCGATTGATGAGTGCGATAACCTTATGCGCCCCCATGCGTTTCGCCAGCAGCGCTGACATAATGTTATTCTCATCATCATTCGTCAGTGCGCAAAACATATCCATCTCGGCGATGTTCTCATCTTCCAGCAAGGTTTCGTCGGTAGAATCCCCATGCAGCACCAGCGCATTGCTCAGTTCGCCGGCCAATCGCTCGCAGGCTTGATAATTGCGTTCGATGATTCTGACCTGATAATCTTTCTCTAGCGTACCGCCAAGCCGTCTGCCGATTTTACCTCCCCCGGCAATCATCACATGCTTGACCGGTTTATCCATCTTGCGCAATTCCCGCATGACCGCGCGAATATCTTCTGTCGCCGCAATAAAAAATACTTCGTCTTCCGCTTCGATGACGGTATTCCCCTCAGGGATAATCGGGCGATCTTTGCGGAAAATTGCCGCAACCCGGGTATCGACATTCGGAACATGTTTGCGTAATTCCTGTAGCTGTTGACCGACCAGCAACCCTCCCTGCAGCGCCCGAACCGCCACCAGGCTCACTTCTCCCAATGCGAAATCGAGCACCTGCAGCGCTTCCGGAAACTCGATCAGCTTTTCAATATATTCCGTAAGGATCTGTTCAGGGCAAATCGCAAAATCCACACAAAAATTCTCGGTCGAAAAAATTTCCGGATGTTCCAGATATTCGGTCGAGCGGATGCGGGCGATCTTCGTAGGGGTATTAAATAGCGTAGCGGCGAGTTTACAAGCCACCAAATTGGTTTCATCGTGTTCGGTGACTGCCAATATCATATCTGCGTCATGCGCGCCCGCGCTAACCAGCACCGAAGGATGCGAAGCATTGCCGGTGACCGTCCGCAAATCCAGACGATCTTGCAAGAGCGCCAAGCGCTTGGGATCGACATCCACCATGGTGATATCGTTGGCTTCGCTGACCAGATTCTCAGCCACGGATGTGCCGACTTGACCGGCACCTAAAATAATAATTTTCAATTCAGGTACCTATTTATTGCGATTTTCCCGCACCCAATCCCGCCATTGCGCAAATAATACGGGATCTAATGCAGCAATTACCGAGCGATGCCATGCCGGGCTGGTCCAATAATCATCGTGCTCAAAGCCGCACAAGTTGCCGCCCGCTTCCGCCAGAATCAGAGAACCGGCGGCGTAATCCCACGGCTTCTGCCCGCCATGCAGGTACAAATCAAAATAGCCAGCAGCGGTATAACACAACTCCAATGCGCAAGCACCAAAATTCCGCTGCGACGCAAACGGTGGATCAGCGGCCACTCTGGCAGCAAAGCTCCGGTCCAGCCGCTTCAAATCCACATTCGCCATTGCACTCGACATTGGCGGCGCATGCTTCTTCAGAGGTAATGCGATACCATTTAAAAATGCGCCATTCCCTTTGGTCGCATAAAACATTTCATCCGTTACGGGATTATAGATCACGCCGAGTACGCTCCGCCCTTGCTCCATGTATGCCACGGAAGTGGCAAAGTAAGGCAAACCGTTATAAAAATTGGAGGTGCCATCGATCGGATCGACACTCCACAAACCCGATTCCCCTTTGATCCACTCGGCCTGTTGTTCCGCTTCGGTCATTTCCTCGCCCATGGCCGCCGCTGGACGGATTTTCTGCAGTTGATCCAATAGCGCATTTTGTGCCGCCACGTCCGCTTCGGTATAAAAACTGCCATCCGATTTGGTTTGCCGGCCTACGCGCAAATAGCGCGGCATGATCACTTCCTGAGCGACGTTTCTGACTGTCGCAATGACTTTTTCTAGCACAGTTACTCCGAACGCCACTTAATTGAGCAACCGATACTGGGAATTTGTTCGGCCGGGCCGCGGCCGGTCTTCGCAACTTGCAGCATCGCTTCGAACAAATCCCGGCGCACATCGGCTGGGGCAGCTTCTTTACGCGATGCATCGAGACGCCCGCGATATTGCAATTCCAGCTTGCCATTGAATCCAAAAAAATCCGGCGTGCAGACCGCGCCGTATTGCTTCGCGATTTCCTGTGTTTCATCCCACACATACGGAAACGGATAATTCAACTGCTTCGCGACAAGCGCCATGTTCTCAAACGAGTCTTCCGGATAATCCGCCGGATCGTTGGACATGATGGCAATGGCATTGATGCCGTGCTGCTTCAATTCATTGACATCGCGGATAATGCGATCCTGCACCGCTTTGACATACGGACAGTGATTGCAAATGAACATAACCAGGAGCCCGTTTTCCCCTTTAGCCGAAGCCAGGTCATAGCGTTTGCCATCGACACCCGGCAAATCAAAATCGACCGCCTTCCAACCGAAATCACAGACTGGTGTTTCTAAACTTGCCATATACTTACTCCATCGATTAAAAATTATTTGAAAAATTATTCCCGGCTTGATGCATGACGGAATCATTGATGTTACCAAGTCAATGCCGGGTGCATAACATGCTATATTATCATGACTCTATTTGTTGAAATCGCCGCTCCCAGGCAACGACATTAATCATGCACGCTCGTTTCTACCATCCTGAAGAAATCACCGTCGGACAGATGATTGCCCTATCGGCTGAAAACAAGCATCACGCCGCACGGGTATTACGTCTTAGAGATGGTGACCTGGTCACGTTATTCAATGGTCACGGCGGCGAGTTTTGCGCGCGGATCGATTCCATCCGCAAAGATAGCATCACGGTATTGGTCGGCAGCTATCAAGACACCAACCGTGAATCGCCCTTGCATATCGAGCTGGCCCAAGCCATCTGCGTCAATGAAAAAATGGATTGGATCATACAAAAATCGGTGGAACTCGGCGTATCTTCGATCCAGCCGGTATCCACCGCCCGCAGTATTGTGCATCTATCGGATGAGCGTTCCGGAAAGCGGCTGCAGCACTGGCAAAAGATCGTCATTTCAGCATGCGAACAATGTGGCAGAAATCAAGTGCCGCAAATATATCCACTGATCACTCTGCCGGAATGGCTGAGCCGGAAAAAAATGCATCGCACCACGCAAGATATTCTTATCATGTTATCCACCACGGCGGCACAAAGCCTGAAAGATTTACCCGAACCGGCAGCCGATGCTAAAGTGGCTCTTGTTATAGGTCCCGAAGGCGGATTCACCGAGGAAGAAGAACTCGCGATTGAGCATTCGGGCTTCGCGCCAATGCATCTTGGCAGCCGCATTTTGCGCACGGAAAGCGCCGCGCTCGCCGCAATTGCGGCGATGCAAGCGCTTTGGGGAGATTACTGATGACGGCCGTCAATAATAAGCCGGATACAACCGCGGAATTTGTCGCCTGGTTCCGTTCCGTAGCACCTTACATCCATACCTTTCGCGGCAAGGTCTTTGTCATCGGTTTTAGCGGTGAAATGATCACCGATGCCAAATTCGTCAACTTCATTCATGACATCAACCTGCTCGCCAGCCTCGGCGTGCGGCTTGTGCTCGTGCACGGCGCACGGCCGCAGATTCAATTGCGCCTGGACGAATCGCAACTGGAAACCCAAACGGTCATGGGCATGCGCGTCACCGATCCCGCCGCGCTACAGTGCGTCAAGGAATCAGTCGGGCGCGTACAGCACGAAATTGCCGCGCTGCTATCGATGGGATTGCCGAATTCGCCGATGGCCAATGCCGCCATTCGCGTCACCAGCGGCAACTTTGTCACAGCCTGTCCGTACGGCATCATTCAAGGTGTCGACCTGATGCATACCGGCAAAGTGCGCAAGATCAACGCGCCAGCCATTCATTCCCGTCTGGAACAAGGCGACGTAGTGCTGATTTCACCGCTCGGCTACTCCCCGACGGGTGAAATCTTTAACTTGACGATGGAAAATGTCGCGACTGAAACCGCCATCGCGCTTCGTGCCGAAAAACTGATTCTGCTGCTGGATACCGTCGATTGCACTGCGTCCGCTGAAAATAAAGCAGGAAAATTGCCGCGCGAACTGACAATTGCCGAAAGCAAATTATTGCTGGAACATAAAATTCCAACTCCCACACCTCGAGTACCGGATACCTTATTGCCAGCATTACAATCAGCAACCAAAGCTTGCGAAATGGGCGTCACCCGCGCGCATTTGGTCAGCCGCCATTGCGATGGCGCTATCTTACAAGAGCTGTTCACCCATCATGGCATCGGCACCATGATCACGCAAGAATCGTTGCAGGCCCTCAGAAAAGCAAAAATCGAAGACGTCGGCGGCATCTTGCAATTGATCGAACCGCTCGAAACCGAAGGCATTCTGGTCAGGCGCGGCCGTGAACTGCTGGAAATTGAAATCAACCGTTTTACCGTTTTCGAGCACGACGGCATTATTTTCGGCTGCGCAGCACTGTACCCATTCCCCGAAGAACGCGCCTGTGAACTCGCCTGTCTGGCGATTCACCCGGATTACCGCAACCAGGGTCACGGCGAGCGTTTGCTTAAACACATCGAAAACAAAACGATTGCGCAAGGCATCCACAAACTGTTCGTGCTCACCACCCATGCCACCCATTGGTTCATCGAACACGGCTTCAACGCGGCTACGACAGCGGAGCTGCCGAAAACCAAGCAGAATTTGTACAATTATCAGCGCCGCTCGAAAGTACTCATCAAACACCTCGGCGATTAGCAAAAAATTCACGCAAACGGTTTACGCAACGAAACGAACGTTTCATAATGCCCGTTTTTTCCAAGGACGAACCCGCAATGACAAGAATGGTGAAATGCATCAAATTGGGCCGCGAAGCCGAAGGGCTGGACTTTCAAACCTACCCCGGCGAACTCGGCAAACGGATTTTTGAAAACGTATCGAAAGAAGCCTGGAATCAGTGGATCAAACATCAAACCATGCTGGTCAACGAAAATCGTCTGAACCTATCCGACCCGAAGGCGCGAAAATACCTTGCAGAGCAAATGGAAGCGCATTTTTTTGGGGAAGGTGCGGAACAGGCGGCGGGGTATGTGCCCCCTGAGAACAAATCCTGATTTCTAAAATGTATCAATAGATTACTTCCAAAAATCATGTTCCAGATTTAACATCTTCCCATTCGAAGTATCCCGGCTCAAAATAATCTGACATATCTATTTCTTTTTTACAATCGAAGAACTCTGGAGGAATATTCTTTACAATTTCATATTTGCGCATGTAGTCGTCACTCCACCATCTATTGCCCATTGGTGAAATGCTATTCAGCAAAAGAAGTGCTTGCTCATGATTAGATAGCTGAGCTCTAATAGTCTTTACAAATTCATATTTTTTATCGAATGTCAGTATTTCTTGCTGATCCACATACTTCACAGCTTGATAAAGATGGCGATAATAATGCCCTAGACGAGATTGATGACCTTCAAAAGGTATATAGGGAAAATTTTTTTCACATTTAACCATTTTCTTTTTTTCTTGATCATTTAGTTCGTCTTCCAATCTTCCTATGAATTTCGAGTCAAACTCTGCCAGTGATAGCTTTAAGATTCTCGAAGAATTCGGACCTGTACCATAGTAAAGACAATAATATGTGATATGCAATAACTCCTTTTTATTAAGATTCTGACTACACTCACGCGCTATTTCGATAACAATCTCGAGGATTAGCCTAAACTCTCTGATAAGCACTACAAACAGTTTCCGACCAGATATTCCTTCAACTTCAAGTTCAGCAACATTATCTCGATGCAATCGCAATAACTCGAAATACTTAGTTTCAAACATCAGAATTTCCGAAGATTTCTGTTGATTCTTTAAATTTCTAAGAAGTAGCATAAAACTCGCAAGTGCAAAGAGCGTCCCCACGTAGCCACCTACGAAATTTCCTAGTTGACTTGCCCCTTCTGGATCAACAGTGTCCGATGCGCGAAATACCTCAGCTATAAAGATCAGATTCATAACAACAAATCCGCCTATTAGAACGATTATTTCGGAAATATGCTCGCGAATCCACGTCACTTAAACTCTCCTGTGCATTTTAAGCGATACAATTTACTGATTTCCTATGGAATAGGAAACATCAGCATTGTGCTATCGATTGGATACAAAACTTATGGATACTTGCTAGAAAACCACTTCTTTGGAGCATATGAGATTGTGCAAGCCGCACAATCTCATATGCTTATATTGAATACTGCTTGCTTTAACTTACTTAATAACCGCGTTCAATTCGCCTTTGGCATAGCGGTTCGCCATATCTTCCAATGAAATCGCTTTGATTTTGCTGGCTTGGCCGGCGCAGCCGAAGGCCTCGAAACGCGCTTTGCAAATTTCTTTGGCGGCAGCGGTGGCTTCTTTCAGGAATTTGCGCGGATCGAAGTTGCTTTTGTCGGTTTCCAGGCTGCGGCGGATCGCGCCGGTCATCGCCAGACGGATGTCGGTGTCGATGTTGACTTTGCGTACACCATATTTGATGCCTTCTTGGATTTCCTCAACTGGGACACCATAGGTTTCTTTGATGTCGCCGCCAAATTTACGGATGATTTCCAGCCATTCTTGCGGTACCGAGCTGGAGCCGTGCATCACCAGATGGGTGTTGGGAATACGTGCGTGGATTTCCTTGATGCGTTGGATCGCCAGAATATCGCCGGTGGGTTTACGGGTGAATTTATACGCGCCGTGCGAAGTGCCGATCGCGATCGCCAAAGCATCGACGCCGGTTTTACGCACGAAATCGGCGGCTTCTTCCGGATCGGTCAGCAGTTGATCATGCGATAACACGCCTTCCGCGCCGTGGCCATCCTCGGCTTCGCCCATGCCGGATTCCAGAGAACCCAGGCAACCCAGCTCGCCTTCTACCGAAACGCCAACCGAATGCGCAATGTTCACAACATCCGCCGTAACATTCACGTTGTATTCGTAGGTCGAAGGGGTTTTAGCGTCGGCTTGCAGGGAACCGTCCATCATGACACTCGAGAAACCGCTGCGGATTGCATTCACGCATACGGAAGGCGATGCGCCGTGATCCTGGTGCATCACGATCGGTATATGCGGATACGCTTCAACCGCTGCTGCGATCAAATGACGCAAAAACGCTTCACCGGCATATTTTCTGGCACCTGCGGAACCTTGCATGATGACCGGACTGTTGCATTCATCCGCAGCTTGCATGATCGCTTGAATCTGTTCCAGATTGTTGACGTTGAAAGCCGGCAAGCCGTAGCCGTTTTCCGCCGCGTGGTCTAGTAGTTGTCTGAGTGATACGAGTGCCATTTAGATCTCCTTATAAAATATCTTAATAAAATTCTATGTTGCATAAGTATAAGCGATTATTCTTGATGATTGCTGCTTGATTCTTGATTCCTCGCGCGTCGGCTCGGATTCCAGACAATCTTATAACTTACAATGAATCAATACCTTGTCTTGTTTTCCATTCACCGACTTTGATAATTTTCATCGTATTGGTGCCGCCGGTTTTACCCACCGGTTCGCCGATGGTCATCACCATGACATCGCCGTTACGCACCACACCTCGGCTGAGCAACTCCTGTTCGGCTAAATTCAGAATCTCTTCGGAATCATTCAATCCCGCGCCGAATTCCACCGGATAAACACCACGGAAAAGGGTAACACGCCGGCGGGTTTCTTCATTCGGACTGAGCGCAAAAATCGGTACTTTGGAACTTCTGCGCGACATCAGCAATGCCGTCACGCCACTCTGCGTTAACGCCGCGATGGCGCGCACATGCAAGCCGCCAGCGGTATACATGGTCGCTCTGGCGATCGCTTCTTCAATCGAAGCCGGATTGATGTTTTGCATACGCCGGTCGACGTTCACCAGGTATTCCTTTTCCGCTTCCAGACACACTCTGGCCATCGCTTCAACCGCTTCAACCGGATATTCGCCAGCGGCGGATTCTGCCGACAGCATCACCGCGTCGGTGCCATCCAGCACCGCGTTGGCCACGTCGGACACTTCCGCACGGGTAGGGATCGGATTGGTGATCATGGATTCCATCATTTGCGTTGCCGTAATGACGGTTTTATTATTTGCCCGCGCCGAGCGGATCATACGCTTCTGCAGCGCGGGAACCGCCGCATCTCCCACTTCCACCGCCAAATCACCGCGCGCGACCATGATCGCATCGGAGGCATCGAGGATATCATCAAGCGCCAAGATCGCTTCCGAACGTTCAATCTTGGCCATAACCATGCCTTTTCCGCCCGCTTCCAGCAGTAACGAGCGCGCTTGCCGGATATCGTCGCCTGAGCGTACGAACGACACCGCCAGATAATCCGCGCCAAATTCGGCGGCGGTCTTGATATCTTCGAAGTCTTTACTGGTCAACGCAGGTGCGCCCAATCCGCCGCCCTTGCGATTAATACCTTTATTATTGGACAAGATTCCGCCTTGTTCGACCACGCAAAATACTTGATGACCTTTCACGTGCGAAACACCCAGCACGATACGGCCATCATCCAACATCAGCGTGGCGCCGGTCTCCAGATCGTTCGGCAGTTCCTTATAATCGAGACCGACTCTTTCTTGATTCCCTAACTCGCAAGTGGCATCCAGAATGAATTGATCGCCCACTTCCAGGCGGATCTTACCGTGTTCAAACTTGCCGACCCGGATTTTCGGCCCTTGCAAATCGGCTAATACACCCACTGTAACGCCAGCAGCTCGCGCTATCGAACGTGTCATTTCGGCAAATTCTATATGCTGTTCCCGGGTACCATGGGAGAAGTTGATCCGAACAACATCGACACCGGCTCGGATCATGCGCTCCAGTATTTTAGGATTGCTGCAAGCAGGCCCCAGCGTCGCAACGATTTTCGTTCTTCGGATCATGTTCTTCCTGACGATTATTTAGCACGCATTTCTAATATCTCGACTGCGGGCAATTTCTTGCCTTCCAGAAATTCCAGAAAAGCGCCGCCTGCGGTTGAAATATAAGAAACTTTGTCGTAGATATCATACTTTTGAATCGCCGCGATGGTATCACCGCCGCCAGCTAGCGTAAAAGCCTTGGTTTCCGCGATAGCTCTGGCTATTTTTTCGGTGCCGGCGCCAAATTGATCGAATTCAAACACACCCACAGGACCATTCCATACCACCGTTCCTGCTTTCATGATGATATCCACCAATTCTTGCGCGCTTTTCGGGCCGATATCGAAAATCATATCGTCATCCGCCACATTACCCGCGTCTTTCAATACTGCCGGTTCGTTCGCATCGAATTTTTTGCCGACGACAACATCGACCGCAACCGGGATCGAGGCATTGCGTTTCGCCATTTTCTCCATCAACGCTTTGGCGGTCGGCACCAGATCATCTTCGCACAACGATTTACCGACATTTTTGCCGGTCGCCTTCAGGAAGGTATTGGCGATACCGCCGCCAACCACCAGTTGATCGACTTTTTCGGATAACGATTCAAGCACCGTCAGTTTGGTGGAAACTTTTGAGCCGCCGACAATCGCCACCATTGGCCGTGCTGGACTCAACAACGCTTTAGTCAACGCATCCAACTCTTCGGTCAGCAATATGCCTGCGCAAGCAGCCGGCGCATATTTCGCGATGCCATGTGTCGAAGCTTCCGCGCGGTGCGCAGTGCCGAATGCATCCATCACAAAAACATCGCATAATTTTGCGTATTTCTGCGAGGTTTCTTCAACGTTTTTCTTCTCGCCCTTGTTGAAACGGCAGTTTTCCAACACTACCAATTCTCCGGCAGCCAAATCGAAACCGCCGTCCACCCAATCCTTAATCAAACGAACGGGTTTTCCGAGGCGATCAGCAATATTATCGGCAACCGGTTTCAGAGAATTTTCCTCAGTCCACACGCCTTCTTCGGGCCGCCCCAAGTGCGAGGTCACCATCACTTTAGCGCCTTGCCCGAGACAATGGTTAATCGTTGCCATAGAGGCGGTAATACGGGCATCCGAGGTTACTTTGCCATCTTTGACAGGCACATTCAGATCGGCGCGTATAAATACGCGTTTACCTTTCAGATCAAGATCAACTAGTTTAATAACAGACACGGCAAACTCCAGAATTGTCTTTGAGAAAGTATAAAGGATAGCAAACGCTATCCTTTATGTTTTAATGAATTAAAATTCAAAGCGGTGCGCAATCAGGATACAAACCACGATAACACCACTATCGGTACGAAATTACTTAGCAACGGTACGAACCATTTCCAGCACTTTGGTGGAATAGCCCCATTCGTTGTCATACCAAGCGACAACTTTGACAAAGCTTTTATCCAATGCCATCCCTGCTTCGGCGTCGAAAATCGACGTGCAGCTTTCACCGCGAAAATCGGTCGATACCACTTTTTGATCGGTATAACCCAATACGCCTTTCATAGAACCTTCCGATGCGTCTTTCATCGCTTTACAAATTTCGTCGTAGGTCGCTTCTTTTTCCAGTTCGCACGTCAAATCGACGACCGAAACATCCGATGTCGGTACACGGAAAGCCATACCGGTCAGTTTTTTGTTCAGTTCAGGGATTACCACACCCACTGCTTTAGCCGCCCCGGTCGATGAAGGAATAATATTTTCCAGAATACCGCGGCCGCCGCGCCAATCTTTATTGGACGGACCATCCACGGTTTTTTGTGTAGCGGTCGCTGCATGGACGGTGGTCATCAGGCCACGTTTGATGCCCCATTTATCGTTCAACACTTTGGCAATCGGCGCCAAGCAATTGGTGGTACAGGAAGCATTCGAAATAATCGCTTCGCCTTTGTACGATTTATCATTGACACCATAAACAAACATCGGCGTATCATCTTTCGATGGTGCCGACATAATGACTTTCTTCGCCCCGGCAGCTAGATGCTTTTCACAAGTCTCTTTGGTCAGGAACAAGCCGGTCGATTCGATCACGACCTCCGCACCCACTTCATTCCACTTCAATTCCGCCGGGTCTTTGATGGCTGTCAGACGGATTCTTTTGCCATTGACCACCAGCGTGTTACCGTCGATCGACACATCACCGCTAAAACGGCCATGCACCGAATCGTGCTTCAACATATACGCCAGATAATCCGGTTCCAGCAAATCGTTGATCGCAACGATTTCAATGTCCGGAAAATTTTGTACTGCCGAGCGGAAAACCATACGCCCGATACGACCAAACCCATTGATACCCACTTTTATTGTCATTCTATGCTCCTTAAATAAAAAACCTGCGCACCACAGCTCAGATCAAGTCAAACGAGCCATTGTGCTTAAAATGTTATTGATTTAGAGAATGCTCTTAACCGTTTTGACGACATTCTCGACAGTGAAACCAAAATGTTTAAACAGCACATCCGCCGGCGCCGATTCACCGAATGTATCGATACCCACTACTGCGCCGTCCAAGCCGACGTATTTACGCCAAAAATCGGTTACCCCCGCTTCGATGGCAACACGCTTGACGCCTTTTGGCAAAACACTCTCTTTATACGATGATTCCTGGCGATCGAATACATTAGTACACGGCATTGATACCACGCGCACAAAAACGCCTTCATCAGCCAATGCCTTTTGCGCATTCATCGCCAAACCGACTTCGGAGCCGGTTGCGATCAATACCGCTTGCGGCTTGCCGTTACTTGCTTCCGACAATACGTAACCGCCCTTATCGATCAGCTTGACGGTTGCCGCATCGCGTTTTTGGAACGGTAAGTTCTGGCGGCTGAATATCAAGGTTGAAGGGCCGTTTTTACGCTCAATCGCGCGCGCCCACGAAACCGTGGATTCCACGGTATCGCAAGGACGCCATACATCCATATTGGGAATGTAACGCAACGTCGCCGTTTGTTCGACCGGTTGGTGCGTTGGGCCGTCTTCACCCAAACCGATGGAATCGTGCGTAAAGACAAAAATATTGCGAATCTTCATCAATGCCGCCATACGCAATGCGTTGCGGGCATATTCCGAGAACATCAGAAAGGTCGCGCCGTAAGGAATCAAGCCACCATGCAGTGACAATCCGTTCATCATGGCACTCATGCCGAATTCGCGCACACCGTAGTACACATAGTTGCCGCCGTTATTTTTACCAATTCCTTTGGAACCCGACCACAATGTCAGATTCGAGCCCGCAAGATCGGCGGAACCGCCGATCAATTCAGGCAATACCGGCGCAAGTGCTTCAATCGCATTTTGTGAAGCTTTCCGGCTGGCAATGGTTTCTGCTTTGGCGTCGATCTGGTTAACGACACTTTCGACATGACTCTGCCAGTTAGCCGGCAGCTCGCCAGCCATGCGGCGATTGAATTCCGCTGCTTCTACCGGATATTTCCCGGCATACTCTGCAAATTTCTCATTCCATTCGGTTTCCAGCTTTTGCCCTTTCGCTCTGGCATCCCACGCACTGTAGACTTCTTGGGGAATTTCAAAAGGCGGATGATGCCAGCCGATATGCGGACGCGCCGCAGCGATTTCCGCATCGCCCAGAGCCGCGCCGTGAACGGAGTGGGTATTGGCCATGTTCGGCGATCCCATGCCGATGACTGTCTTGCAGCAAATCATCGTCGGTTTGTCGTTGACTTTCTTAGCGGCTTCAATCGCTGCTTCGATCGCTACCGGATCATGACCATTAACATCGGGCACCACATGCCATCCGTAAGACTCGAAGCGCTTCGGCGTATCATCGGTAAACCAGCCTTCTACATGGCCGTCAATGGAAATGCCATTATCGTCGTAAAAACAGATCAACTTGCCTAGACCCAATGTTCCCGCAAGCGAACAGGCTTCGTGAGAAACCCCTTCCATCATGCAACCGTCACCCAGGAACACATAAGTATAGTGATCAACAATATTGTATCCAGGCCGGTTAAATTCGGCAGCCAGCACTTTTTCCGCCAGCGCCATGCCCACTGCATTGGTAATTCCTTGACCGAGAGGACCGGTGGTTGTCTCTACCCCAGGGGTATAGCCATATTCCGGGTGTCCGGGCGTTTTAGAATGAAATTGCCGGAACTTCTTGATTTCTTCCATCGGCAGATCGTAGCCGGTCAAATGCAGTAATGCATAAATCAGCATGGAACCATGCCCGTTCGATAGAATGAAACGATCGCGATCAGCCCACTGCGGATTGCCAGGATTATGACGCAGGTGATGAATCCACAGCACCTCAGCAATTTCAGCCATACCCATCGGCATACCGGGGTGACCGGAATTGGCTTTTTGCACGGCATCCATCGCCAATGCGCGAATCGCACTGGTTAAGTTTCTAAATACCGGCGCGTCAAAATCCTTAAATGTCCCCATCGATGCTAACTCCCTAATATTTTCAAAAAACGATATAAAAGCGCGTATTATCGCTTAAGAAGCGGGAGATCACAACCATGGGAAAGCAAATTACACTTAAAAGCAATTTGCGTAACAAGCTCATTCCTTGATGGAATCAATTACCGCGCAATTTGATACCCAGCAATTTAATTTTCCGGTAAAGATGGGTTCTTTCCAGCCCGGCACGTTCGGCAACGCGCGTCATATTGCCATTTTCTTGGTCAATCAATCTTTCAAAATAAGTTTTCTCAAACAAATCACGGGCTTCTCGCAGTGATAAATCCAAGGGAATTTCGGGCGCAACCGATGTGGAAGAAGACTCCGGAAAAACCATCGCTTGTTGTACCGCTTCCGCCGAGATCTCATCACCAGAACATGTCAGCGCTAACGAATGCACTACGCCCGTCAGCTGCGTCAGATTGCCCGGCCAATCATAATTCCGCAGACAGTTGAGCGCTGCAGTACTAAACTGCAGCGCGGAGGGCGCCTCACCCGATTCCGCGAAACGCGATAAAATTTGACCGGCCAATTCCGGAATATCCTCGCGATGCGCTCTCAATGCGGGAATACCGATGCTTAAGCTGCTCAAAACTTCGTATAACTTGGGATGATAAGTACCTTGCGCGGTCAATTCCGCCAGCGGCTGGGACGTTGCGCAAATGAGCCGCACGTTATACTTCTCAAGTTTACTCAGCAGTAACAACAGGCCTTTTTGCGCCAGCTTACTGATTTCGCCGACATCTTTCAGAAAGAGTAAACCGCCTCTTGCCAGCTCCAGTAAATCCAGCGGCGATTCCGCCAGCGATGTCAGGTTTTCAGGCTCCACCCATGGCGTATTCGGTCGGTGCAAAAACCGGGCGCATATCTCGGCTCCCACGCCGGGTTCGCCCATGAGCAGCACCGGCGTTTTCAAATTGGCAACTTGCTCCAGCCTTCTTCTAAGGTCGGCAATCAAAGGTCCTTTACCTAAACTGGCAAGAGAAAGCGCCGACTGATGCTTATTCTGCCCGCCTCGTAATGCTTTACTGACAGTGCTGAGCAATTTCTGCAGCGGAATCGGTTTTTCCAAATAACCAAATGCACCGATGCGGGTAGCCTCAACCGCGGTATCAATGGTTCCATGTCCCGACATCATGATCACCGGCATCGTCAGCATACCGTTGCTCGCCCATTCTTTTAACAAGGTAATGCCATCGGTGTCGGGCATCCATATATCCAACAGCACCAGATCCGGACGAGTCTGGCTTCTCCATACCCGGGCTTGCTCGGCATTTTCCGCCAGTGCCACCCGGTATCCTTCATCGCGCAAAATTTCAGATAGCAGTTCGCGTATGCCAATTTCGTCGTCAACAATCAAAATAGTATTGTTAGTTATCATTTACAGTTTCTCCGCATCCGAAATCTAATCAGCTTATCTCCAACTGTCAAATTTCACGATCACTCGCAAATTCACATTTTCAGCACTAAAGATTCCCGGATGCGATGATTTCATTGACCGTTTCTATTTTTAGCGAGTTATTTCCGTTTCTAACTATGTGTCAATTTACTGTTTCCGATTGCATGGTTTTTTTCGATCGCCGGCAGAATAATCGAAATTTGCGCGCCGTGCGGCTTGACGTTTTCAATATGAATCAATCCTTCATGTTCCTCAACGATTTTTTTGACGATCGGCAACCCCAGACCGGTTCCCTTAAGCTTTGTGGTCACATAGGGCTCAAACACCCGGGCTTTGATTTCGTCGGAAAAACCGCAACCGTTATCACGCACACTCAATTGCACGCCGCCATGGACCGCTTCAGTTTTCACCGTAATTAATGGCTCTGGTTCATCAAGCAGCGCATCTTGCGCATTTTGCAGCAAATTGTGCAGCACTTGCCGCAACTGCGCTGAATCCCCTTTAACCGCCGGCAAATCTTCGGTCAATTCTTGCCGGATTTGGATATGCTTGCTTGTCTCCGAAGCCATGCTCGCGGTTTCGTACAGTGACAAAACTTCCCGCACCAGCCGGTTGAAATCAAGCTGGCGCAACTCCAGTTCCGGAACGCGCGCATACTGGCTAAATTCATTGACCATCCTTTTAAGCGCTTCCACCTGATTGACAATCGTTTCGGTGGAACGCCTCAATATCTTCGCATCTTCCTCACCGAGTTTATTGATCAATTTATGTTGTACCCGCTCGGCGGAAAGTTGAATGGGCGTTAAAGGATTTTTTATTTCGTGCGCAAGCCGGCGCGCCACCTCTCCCCAAGCTACAGCACGCTGAACTTGCAAAAGATTGGTAATGTCATCAAAAACCACCACGCCGCCGCCGCCCGATAGTTTGGGTAATCGCGTACCTCTCAAAAGCAAAACCTGATTGTGACCATCCTCTGAGCGCGTCAATTGGCGCTGCCAAACACCAAGTTCTTCGGAATTAAATCCCTCCCGGATTTCCGCAACCAACGCATCGAGCCGCGGCTCTTTGCCCACGCATCCTTCAATAATTGAACCATCCAGACTGATTAATGGCACCTGCAAAATTTTTTCCGCGCTTCGATTCGCTTTAGACAAAACCAACTGTCCATCAAACACCAGCACACCGGATGAAAGATTGGCCAGAATACTCTCCAAATGCGCGCGCGCGCTTTCGACCGCCTGTTGATTATGCTGAGCCGCCGCGCGCGCTTCTTCAAGCTGCTGCGTCATCAAGTTAAACGACTCCGTCAGCACACCCAATTCGTCCCTGCTCTGAACCAAATGACGGCGGCTGTAGTCACCTTGCGCGATCGCACGCGTGCCTTCCGCCAACATGCCGAGCGGCGCGCTCAATCTTTCACTCAACAGCGAAGCGGATGCTAACGCCGAAAATAGCGATAGCAACAATGCCAATGTCAGCGTAACGCTGTATAACCGGGTTAATCCTTGCCGGGACAAAGAAAGCTCTTGATAATCCTGATAACCTGCCTGCACGCGTTCAGCATCCTTGGCCAATTGCCGCGGGACCGGCTGCAATAGCTGCAACATGCGGATATCTTCCTCCAGGCTCAATACATTAACCGGAGAAACCACCCGCAGATACAGGCCTTTATCGGGAACCGACTCGATTGCGCTATAAGCCTTTTGAATTCTGATATGACGCATGGCCGCTGCATTAGGCGCATCCGGAAACAATGCCGAATTGCTGTCGCTGGAAAAAGCGATTACCTTGCCATCCTGATTGAACAGCGTTGCCTCTTCCACTTGCGATTGCAATAATAGCTCGTTCAGTACCAGCAACGGCGGATTAGAGGATTCCGTCAGAATCAGCGCGGTTGTCTGCGCTTTCTTTTGCAGCTCGGCCAATAAATTCTCGAGCATGGTATGCCCGAGATTCAAGCCGCCTTCCAGCGCCCGGTCGACTTTCACGTCGAACCAAGACTCAATGCTCTTTTCGAGAAATTGCACCGACACGGCATAAACCAAAGCTCCGGGCAATATCGCCATCAATGAGAAAATCAGCATTAAGCGAAGCGCCAGCCTGGAACCGAATACACCCGACTTCAGCCGCCGCCTGAACCGCCACATCAAAAATCCCACGATCACCATGAGAAACAATACAAAGGCAATATTAATAACGAGCAGCAAGCGGTATTTCCGCTCGAAGAACTCGGTATTGGCACCGGCTGTGGCTAGCAGGAAAAGCATCACGGCTCCCAGCCCTGCTCCCACAATCAGCACGTATTTCATTACCGGTCCTTATAGTCGAACGGCTGTTCCGGCACCGGCAGCTTCATGCGCCATTCCAGTTTCTCCGAGCGCAAATTCCATTGACTGGAACCAAGCGCTTCGATCTGGAATGGTTTAGGCATACGCGTCAGGTCGAGCCAAATTCGTATCGACGCAATATAATCAGCATCCTGTTTCAACTCGGCTTTGACAGTCACCGGATAGTCCCGCAATTGCCCCAATGCCTGTAAAGCTTCTCTCAAAGAGTTATAGCTTTGTGCGAATGAAGGATGATTTAAATGATATTGCCGTGTAAGCGCATAGTAGCGAAGCCCGACACGGTATTTACTGCGCGCGACTTCCTCGTTCAACCAATACCAGCGTGAATCAATCAAACTGAATTTCGTTACAAAATAAAGCACGATGCCTTTCTCGAGCGCTTGCTCCAAAGTCGCATTCAGCGTGATTTCAGAGTCCAGGCTCATTTCATAACCCCTATCAGTCGCCGACAAACTGAAGGATCTGATTTGAATGCTTTCTGCTTGAGCAATAGCCATCGGAAGCAGCAACAGTACCAGCAATTGCACAAGCAGCCGTACGATCTGCGACAGCCCTCCCTTTTGACAAGAGTCAGTTTTTTTGCAGCAAGGCATAAAAAAAACCATCATGTTGAGTATTCGGTAACAGTTGGCCATCGACCGGGATTTCCCCACCTAACGGCAACAAGCGCGCATCAGGATGTGATTTAAGGAACTTCTCGATCTGGTTGATATTTTCTTCAGCAAAAATTGAGCAAGTCACATAAAGCAACTTACCATCCTTATTTAAAATTTTCCACAATGCATTCAAAATTGATCGCTGCGTTTTTACAAACTTGACCAAATCACTCTCGCGGCGCAACCATTTGATATCGGGATGACGGCGCACCACACCGGATGCGGAACACGGCACATCCGCCAAGATCCGGTCGTAGCACCGCCCATCCCACCAGTCACTGGTTTTTTCAGCATCTCCGCAGACTAAATGTTCAGCAGTCAACTGCAAGCGTTCAAGATTCTGCCGGACCTGTTCGAGCCTCGATGCGTCATTATCCAATATCGTCAGCGATACACTGGCGGATTCCAGTAAATGCATGCTCTTTCCGCCGGGCGCAGCGCAAGCATCCAGCACCCGCATTCCATCCCGCACATCCAGAAGCGGCGCCGCCCGCTGAGCACCGGCATCTTGCACGCTGACCCAACCTTCGGTGAAACCGGGTAATTGCTCCACCACAAGCGGCCGCTCCAATTGCACGGTATTGGATCCAAGCCATTGCGCTTGTATCGCATTCCCGGCCAGCAGCCGGCAATAATCGTCTACCGGAATCTTGCGCTGATTCACTCGCAAGGTCATGGGCGGACGTTGATTGCTTGCTTCCAAAATAGTTTGAAAGTTGTGCGGATATTGCTGACGTAATTTGCCGATCCACCATTGCGGGTGAGAATAACGTCCGGTATCTCCAGCTGCCGCTTGCTCCACCAGGGATTCGCGCTGCCGGATGAAATTGCGCAATACCGCATTCACCAACCCTTGCATTCCCTTTCCACCGGCCAATAGCCGGGATGCCGAAACAGCCTGATCAACGATGACATGGGGCTGAGTCTTGCTGTAAAGCAACTGATATAAGCTTACCAACAAAAGGCGGGTTAAACATTTATCATGAAGTGGTTTTGTTAGCAAAGCATTCAAAATGGCTTCCAGTTGCCCGTAAAAGCGCAACACACCATAACTAAAATCCTGAATGGCGCCTTTTTGTTGCTTGGATAACGCCGGATCTGCGCGCCAGAGATTCACCAAAACTTCGGTCAAACTCGCCCCGGCCATTACTTTCCCGACTATGGATGCTGCAGCCAATTGTGTTTTAATCATGCGCGGATGCCGAACCCTCGATGGCTTCCAGAAACTCGCCAAGAATTCCCTGATTGCCAGCCAGAAAATCTGCGGCAGTCATTCTTTTGCCGCCGGATTTTTGCAGCATTTCTATCTGCAGCGCACCGGAACCGCAAGCCACCACGATCCCATCCGCACTCAATGCGACAATCTCACCCGGTTTACCTTCACCGCCATGAATGGCCGACGCTTGCCAGATCTTTAACAAATGATTACGAAAAAAAGAATAAGCACCGGGGCTTGGATTAAACGCGCGCACCATCCGGCTGATCTGTTGCGCAGTCTGCCGCCAATCGATTTCCGCTTCCGCTTTGGTAATTTTAGCGGCATAGCTCGCTTGGCTCTCATCTTGAGGAATAGGCGTCAACTGGCATTGTTGCAGTAACCGTAAAGCTTCAACAATACTTTGTCCGCCCAATAAACTGAGTTTGTCGTGCAGCGACTGGGTGGTATCGTCCGGTGCAATGGCAATAGCGTGCTTTAACAACATAGCGCCGGTATCTAATCCGGCATCCATTTGCATAATGGTAATGCCGGTCTCATGATCGCCCGCTAAGATAGCGCGTTGAATCGGCGCAGCGCCTCGCCAGCGCGGCAATAAGGAAGCATGGATATTCAGGCAACCCAGTCGGGGAATCGCAAGTACCGCTTGCGGCAAAATCAATCCATAGGCAGCCACTACCATGACATCGGCGTTCAACGATTGCAATTGCAACGGTATGCCGCCGCTCTTGAGCGATAGCGGTTGCAAGATTGGAAGTTGACGTTGCTGCGCCAGCAGCTTGACAGCGCTTGCGGTCATTTGCATGCCTCGTCCCGCGGGCCGGTCGGGTTGTGTTAGCACCATCACAATATCGTGACCGGTTTGTACCAACGCATCCAATGCCGTTGCAGCAAATGCCGGAGTTCCGGCAAAGATGATTTTCATATTTATGGAAAAAATTGATAATGAGATAGGCGGAGTTGCGTTGTTGCTGAAAACCGGCAAAACCAATCACATTCAACAAGAAACTTCGATTTATTTTTCTATGAGTATACGAGTATCCTTGCTACATTGTACTACGCTGTTTTTTCTTCAGCTTCGCCAGCGTCCGGGTCTGCCTCAGTTTTGACCAATATTCAACAAACACTTTTCCTTCCAGATGATCCATCTCATGTTGAATACAGACAGCCAGCAATCCATGCGCTTCCAGAACGAACGATTCGTTTTGCGCATTCAAGGCTTTAACAGTCACTGACTCAGCGCGATTCACTTTGCCATAAATCCCCGGAACCGACAAACAGCCTTCCTCATAATCCGAAAAGCCGCTGCTTGCAACAATTTCAGGGTTAATCAGCACCAATAACTGATCTTTGGTTTCGGAAACGTCTATGACAATGACACGCTCATGCACGTCCACTTGTGTCGCCGCCAGCCCTATGCCGGGCGCAGCGTACATTGTCTCCGCCATATCGTGAATCAGTGCGCGCGTTTTGTCGGTTATTTGAGCAACGGGAAGCGCTTTTTTATGCAGCCTTTCGTCCGGATATTGTAATATTTTAAGAATAGCCATAAAAAATTGTATAGTTTAGTAAACTCAGTTACCGATTTAGATCGTATCATTTGCAGGTTATTCTTCACCCTTTCCAACCAGTCACCGGGATCATCCATGCAAAAGCTTATTATAGCTACGATTTTTTTTCTAAACTTGCTTAATATCGCTACTGCAAACGCAAACGATAGCATTCTGCGTAGCGATTCGCCCAGCCGCTATGTCGTTGTACCTGGCGATACTTTGTGGGGCATCGCCTCAAAGTTTCTGAAAGACCCTTGGCGATGGCCGGAAGTTTGGGGCTTCAATCGTGAACAAGTAAAAAATCCGCACAAAATCTATCCCGGCGACATCATTCTCTTAGAAAAAACACTTTCGGGCACGCGGCTTAGGCTTGCGGGGGACGAGGAAGGCACCAGGATTGTAAAGCTCTCCCCGAAAATACGTGACGAGCAGTCAAGTACAGCGGCGATCCCGAGTATTCCGGCTACCGCCATTGAACCTTTCTTAAGACAGCCATTAGTCATAGAAAAAGACAGTCTGGCCAACGCACCGTATGTGTTGGGTTCCAGTGAAGGCCGTTTTATTTTAACGGCAGGCAGTAAAGCTTATATCCATGGACTTCCGAAAGACAAAGGTATGACCTGGCAAATTTTCCGCCCCGGAAAAGCGCTAAAAGACCCTGATCAGAAAGGGCTGATTCTGGGATATGAAGCGACCTACCTGGGAAATGCCAAAGCCGAAGTTTTCGACGCGATCAGTACGATGACGATCACGCGTGCCGCGGAAGAAATCCTCAAAGGCGATCGCCTGGTTCCTGCACCCGATACCCTATACAACAATTATGCGCCCCACGCTCCCGACTTTCAGATTAAGGGAAGAATTATTTCGGTATACGGCGGTGTTACCGAAATCGGGCGAGGTGACATCGTAACCCTGAACAAAGGTGAATCGCATGGCCTGGAAATGGGGCATGTACTTGCCATCTACCGGAGAAACCAGGTTAAATCGCTTAAAGGCGAGACGCTCCAGCTGCCTGATGAAAGAGCCGGACTGGTCTTTGTCTTCCGTGTCTTTGATAAAGTCGCTTATGCCTTAGTTGTACAAAGCACACAACCCATCAGAACGCTGGATGCCGTTAGAACACCCTGAATTTGAGTACCATGAAGCAAGCAACGGATATCGAATCATGGTTAAATCTGACTTTGATTGACGGATTAGGCGGAGAATCCATCCGGCGGCTCCTGATTGCTTTTGGTAATCCTGCCGCGATTCTTGCAGCACCGATGATTGCACTGGAACGCCTGGTGAAAAAACCCATCGCCGCACGTATCAAGCAGGGCGCCGATCGCAACAAAATAACCAATGCCATGAAATGGCTGGAAGATCCCGCCAATGCAATCATCACGCTCGCCGATACGGATTATCCGGCTCAATTATTGAACATCGCCGATCCGCCTCCCGTACTTTACTTTAAAGGCAGGCGGGAATTATTGCAGCTCCCGGCCTTAGCGGTCGTGGGCAGCCGCAATGCAACACCGCAGGGTCTATTGAACGCGGAAGCTTTTTCTGAAGCGAGCAGCAACGCCGGACTTTGCATTATCAGCGGCATGGCCTTGGGTATCGACACCGCCGCCCATCATGGCGGTTTACGCGGTGCGGCAGCCAGCATCGCGATCATCGGCACAGGGTTGGATATTGTTTATCCCGCAAGAAACCATCCACTCGCTCACAAATTGGCAAAGGAAGGCGCCTTGATCTCAGAGTTTCCGCTGGGCACCCCTGCGATAGGCAGGAATTTTCCACGGCGGAACCGTATCATCAGCGGCATGAGCCAAGGCTGTCTTGTGGTTGAAGCAGCCTTGCAAAGCGGATCTCTGATTACAGCCCGTCAAGCGTTGGAACAAGGCCGGGAAGTAATGGCCATCCCCGGTTCCATTCATTCACCGCTATCGAAAGGATGTCATGCATTAATTAAACAAGGCGCGAAGCTGGTTGAAAATACCCAGGACATCCTGGATGAATTAAATTTTCTGCCTTTATTCCACCCTGGAAATAACACTGAAAAAAAACAAACCGATCCGGTAGAACCGTCTGAGGATACCGTATTACTTGAACACCTCGGTTATGATAGCGTTGACATTGACACCTTGTGCGCGCGTAGCGGCTTGACGGCGGAAGTTGTATCAGCCATGCTATTAACGCTTGAGCTTGATGGCCGGGTTAGCAGTTTGCCAGGAGGGTGCTACCAGCGGGTTCAATAAAACTGCTGGCAACTCGCTGCATAGATTTAAAAAAATTCCAGCAATTACAAAGTACTATTATGTTCGACATACTTGTCTATTTATTTGAAAATTATTTTGACTCAGGAAGTTATCCTGATTCCGCCACATTAACGCGGAAGCTTGCCATGGCCGGATTCGCCGATGAAGATATTAGCGAAACCCTGAATTGGCTCTCAGAGCTGGAACGCCATGATATTGGCAATTATCCTGCAAGTTTCGCTAAAAACGATTCGTTCCGTTGCTACACAGCTTATGAAATCGAGCGAATCGACACGGAAGGACGAGGATTTATCTTTTTCCTCGAGCAGGCCGGTATTATCAATCCGTTACAACGCGAGTTGCTGATTGACCGGGTGCTGGCGATGGATGAAGATTCTTCCAGTCTGGAAAAAATCAAGCTGATTGTCTTAACTGAACTGTGGATTCAGAATCAGCTCACAGACGATGCCATATTGGAGAAACTACTGATTGTAAGCGACTCTCATTACCGGCACTAAAAATCCGGGAAATCGCCCTTACCGCCCGAGGGTTAATAAAAATCAATTCGCGCATGAGCATGCTTGCAATCCTAAATAGACACGCATATCAAGCCGCCTGGTCCGATCGTTACAATCGATCAGGATTAGTAAACATTTTTCTCCAGATTATTCATGGGTAAAACATTAATTATTGCTGAAAAACCTTCGGTTGCAGCGGATATTGCAAAAGCGCTGGGCGGTTTCACCAAACATACGGATTACTTCGAAAATGATCAATATGTCGTATCTTCGGCAATCGGGCATCTGCTCGAATTGGCCGTTCCTGAGGAATACGAAGTCAAACGCGGCAAGTGGAGTTTTGCAAATCTCCCGGTCATCCCGCCCCACTTCGCCTTAAACCCGATCGAGAAAACATCATCCCGTTTGACGCTATTAAATAAGCTGATTAAACGCAAAGATGTGGATATGCTCATCAATGCTTGTGATGCGGGACGTGAAGGCGAACTGATTTTTTACTATATCTTGCGCCATGTCGGATCAAGCAAGCCCGTCAAGCGATTATGGTTGCAATCGATGACACCGGATGCGATTCGTGAAGGATTTACCAAGTTATTGGATAATACCGCCGTGCAATCGCTGGCGGAAGCAGCGGTCAGCCGTTCAGAATCAGACTGGCTGGTCGGTATCAATGGCACACGCGCCATGACGGCTTTTAATTCCCAGGAAGGCGGATTTCATAAAACCACGGTCGGGCGCGTACAAACCCCAACATTGGCGATCCTTGTAGAGCGTGAAGAAAAAATCAAGAAATTCCTGCCGCAAAAATACTGGGAAGTTCATGCCACTTTTGAAGCGGCGACCGGCCAATACACAGGCAGGTGGTTTGACGAGAAATTCGGCAAGAATGCAGCGAATCAGGAGCTGAAACCCGAGCGGTTGTGGGAACAATCCAAAGCGGAAACCATTCGCGGCAAATGTTTAGGTAAACCAGGGATAGTTAGCGAGGAAAGCAAACCCAGCAAAGAAATATGTCCATTACTTTATGACCTGACAAGCTTGCAACGGGAAGCCAACGGCCGCTTCGGATTCTCCGCTAAAACAACGCTTGGATTAGCACAAGCTTTATACGAAAAACATAAAGTATTGACATATCCGCGGACAGATTCACGCGCGCTGCCTGAAGATTATATCGCTACAGTTAAAGATATCCTGCAGAACCTTGTCAATACCGAATATGGGAGGTTTTCCCAGCAGATTCTCGGATCCAATTGGGTAATACCTAATAAACGGATCTTTAACAACAGCAAGATCTCCGATCACTTCGCGATTATTCCGACCGCACTGACTTCAGCCAAGTTAAACGAAGCGGAAACAAAACTCTATGATCTGGTCATGAAGCGCTTTTTGGCTATTTTCTTCCCCGCTGCCGAGTATCTGATAACCACACGCATCACACGAGTTGAAGCCGAGCCTTTCAAAACCGATGGAAAGGTATTGGTCAATCCTGGCTGGCAAGCGGTTTATGGAAAAATGGCCAAATCCGATGAGCAGGAAGAAACGGTTTCACTGGTTGCGATAAAGCCAGGCGAAACTGTCGTTACCGAAGACATCGAGATTGCCAATCACCAGACCCGCCCCCCCGCACGCTTTACTGAAGCCACGTTGCTTTCAGCCATGGAAAGCGCGGGAAAATTCGTTGAAGACGAAGAATTGCGCGCGGCTATGAGCGCAAAAGGATTGGGAACGCCGGCTACGCGGGCCTCCATTATCGAAGGGCTGGTCCTGGAAAACTACATCCAGCGTGAAGGCCGGGAATTGCATCCCACCGCTAAAGCCTTTTCGCTTATCACATTATTGCGCGGTTTGAAGATTCCGGAGTTGATCTCTCCCGAATTAACCGGAAATTGGGAATTTCAGTTGCGCCAGATTGAGCAAGGTCATCTGAAACGCGGCTCATTCATGGAAAAAATTGCCGAGATGACCCGGCATATTGTTGAACAAGCCAAAAACCATCGCGGCGAAACCATTTCAGGGGATTTCGCGGTGCTAAAAACGCCTTGTCCCAAATGTGGCAACGTTGTGCACGAAACCTATAAAAAATTCCAATGCCAATCCTGTGATTTTGCACTCTGGAAAATACTGGCAGGCCGGCAATTTGAGGTTGCCGAAATGGAAACCCTGATTACCCAGCATGCAGTGGGACCACTTCAAGGTTTCCGGAGCAAAATGGGACAACCGTTCAACGCAATCATCCGATTGACTGATAATTTCGAAATGAAGTTTGATTTTGGCAATGAAGATGAAAACCAGGAAGAAATCGACTTCAGCAATCAAATTTCCTTAGGGAAATGCCCCAAATGCGGGCACGCGGTTTATGAGCACGGGTTGCATTATGTTTGCGAAAAAGCAGTGGGTGCAAACAAGAGCTGCAGCTTTAAAACCGGAAAAATTATTTTGGAACGCCCCATCGAACGCGAGCAAATCTCGAAACTATTGGAAACAGGAAAAACTGATTTATTGACACGATTCATTTCCAAAAAGGGCAGACCATTCTCTGCCTATTTGATCAGAACCGCGGATGGAAAAATTGGATTTGAATTTGAACCGAGAACTCCCAAAAAAACAGCGGATACCAAACCCAAATCCAAGACAACGAAAACCAAGACTTCGCGCCAGACCGCGACTTAGCGAAAAAACTAGGAAGATTGCTTTCGGCTTGTTGCCATCCTTGATTTTTTTAAGGAATAACCGGGAGCAATCAAACAACCACTCCCGGTTATTGCCATTCAATCAAGCAATACAACATTAACTATAAAATTTCAGGATGTATTTGATGACGCCGCTCGAACCCATGATAATCATGATTAGCCCGCCAACAATAGCAGCACCTTCCAGGATAATAGAAACAAAAGCACGCGCCGCATTATCAAACTCCTCTTCTCCCTGCGCATTTTTCCGGTCTTCTCTGCGCCGTTTTACCCATAACTGCAACCAGATCGCAACCGGAATAATCAGCAAAGAAAACATCAAAGCAATTTCTGCATCTTCCATTCATTAACCTCTTTCACAAAAACTATTTTTAAAATTTATTATTACACACAAGCAACGAGCTTCACATGACGTCTCCAGACCATACTCACCCGTTCACTCATCGATCATCAAAAATCAATGACGATAGATTACCTTAAACTGCATCGTCTAATAAAGATTTTTTCCCGGGTTCGAATGATCTCCACAAAATTACGTTTCTGATACATCAATAAAATTGCGCTAAAAAATTTTTTTATGGGATATCATTTACCAATTTCCACACTCAAGACACTATGAAATGGCTTGATCTTCCATTCTCAAAAGAAGCGCGCGGCAATGTGAAGCTGCCCGGTTCCAAAAGTATCTCCAACCGGATTCTGTTACTCGCCGCACTATCGGAAGGCACCACGCATATTCAAGATTTATTGGCGTCTGATGATACTGCGCGCATGCTCGAAGCCCTCACCAAATTAGGAATTACGATTTCGCAATCATCCGAGCATGATTATTGCGTAACAGGAGCTAGCGGCAAGTTTCCAGTAGCTGAAGCCGACTTATTTCTCGGAAATGCCGGCACTGCATTCCGTCCCTTGGTTGCTGTACTATCACTGATGCAAGGGCATTACCGTTTATCCGGCGTGCCGCGCATGCACGAGCGCCCGATTGCTAATTTGGTCGATGCGTTGCGGCAAATCGGTGCAAACATCACATACTTGGGCAATCCCGGTTATCCTCCCCTGGAAATCGGACCAGCCGATATGCAAAACCGGGATGAATCGTTGACGGTTAACGTGAAGGGTAATGTTTCCAGTCAGTTCTTAACCGGTCTTTTGATGGCTCTACCGCTAACCGGGAAACAATCCATCATTCATGTATCCGGTAATTTAATTTCAAAACCTTATATTGAACTGACGCTTGCCCAAATGCGGCGATTCCGTGTTGAAGTCGAACAGCGTGATTGGCAGCAATTTATTATTCCGCCGCAGCAAGCATATCGCAGTCCCGGCCAAATCAGCGTTGAAGGCGATGCTTCTTCCGCCTCTTATTTCCTCGCTGCCGGTGCAATTGGACATGGACCGGTTCGCGTTCATGGGGTGGGTCGTGACAGCGTGCAAGGCGATACCCGGTTTGCAGCGGCGCTTGAAATGATGGGCGCTAAAATTTCGATGGGAGACCACTGGATCGAAGCAAGCAGTACTGCAGCCAATGGAAAAAAACCGCTGCATGCCATTGAGCTTGACTGCAACCACATTCCGGATGCCGCCATGACACTGGCGGTTACTGCCTTGTTCGCGGAAGGCACTACCGTGCTTTACAATATCGCCAGCTGGCGATTAAAAGAAACCGACCGGTTGGCGGCTATGGCTACCGAACTACGAAAGTTAGGCGCGCAAGTCGAAGAAGGAGCGGATTACTTACGCATCACGCCACCCGCTCACGGGTTAACGCCGGATATCGCCATCGATACCTATGATGACCATCGCATGGCGATGTGCTTCTCGCTTGTTTCCTTGGGAACGCCGGTTCGCATCAACGATCCCGGTTGTGTTGCAAAAACTTTTCCCGATTATTTTGAGTTATTTTCGCAACTCGTTCACTCTCCAAAAATATAACTCGCTTGGTAACTTATTTAATACGCGAAACATCCAAATGAACATTCATACGATCCCCGTCATTACCATCGATGGTCCATCAGCATCCGGAAAAGGCACCATCGCCCAGCTGGTTGCCAATAAACTCGGATTTCATTATCTGGACAGCGGCGCGCTGTATCGATTAGTTGCATTAAAATCGCTGCAATCCCGCATTGATATTGACGATACTGTGCAACTTGCCGGCTTAGCCAGAAAATTGGATACGGTTTTTAAGGATAACCAAATTTGCCTGGACGGAAAAATCGTTACCGATGAGATTCGCTCCGAGCAGTGCGGAAACTTAGCATCAAAATTAGCAGCCCACCCGCAAGTCCGTGCCGCGCTGACTGAGCGCCAGCGCGCATTTCGTCAACCTCCCGGGCTGGTGACCGATGGCCGGGACATGGGATCGGTCATCTTTCCGGATGCAATTCTTAAAATCTTTCTAACTGCAAGTGCTGAAATCCGTGCGCAAAGACGCCATAACCAGTTGATAGAGAAAGGAATAAGTGCTAATATTGCCGACCTTTTGCAAGATATCGAGAAACGGGATGAACGCGACAGCAATCGTAGTATTGCACCTTTACAGCAATGTAGTGACGCACGATTACTGGATACCTCATCGCTAACCATATCCCAGGCGCAAGACACTGTTCTCGCCTGGTATAATGCAATCTGTGCGAAAACCAGCGCTTGAATTAAAACATTCAATTATTCTTTACGAAATTTTTATATCAAGCATCTATTAACTAACCCAGCCCGCTGGATATTTTTCCGGCAGGACTGTTTAACTAGGTATTTTACGAATGACTAATGCTTCCCCTGCTACCCAGAAATCCCCCGAAAGTTTTGCTCAACTCTTTGAAGAAAGTCTCACACGCCAGGAAATGCGCATCGGCGAAGTTATCACCGCCGAGGTGGTTCGCGTTGATTACAATATTGTTGTTGTCAATGCAGGCCTTAAATCAGAAAGTTTTATTCCGGTCGAAGAATTCAAAAATGACCGCGGCGAAATTGAAGTAAAACCCGGCGATTTTATCAGTGTCGCCATCGAATCGCTCGAAGATGGTTTTGGAGAAACACGCCTTTCCCGCGACAAGGCAAAACGCCTCACCGCGTGGCATGATTTGGAAGAAGCCATGGAAAGCGGAAAAATCGTGACCGGAATGGTCAATGGCAAGGTGAAGGGCGGCCTGACAGCGATGATTAACGGTATCCGCGCATTTTTGCCAGGCTCGCTAGTCGATATACGTCCGGTAAAAGACACTACGCCTTATGAAAATAAGGAAATGGAATTCAAGGTTATCAAGCTAGACCGTAAACGTAACAACGTGGTCGTGTCACGCCGCGCAGTCTTGGAAGCAACACAGGGCGCCGATCGTGAAACCTTGCTATCGAATCTGCAAGAAGGCGCCATTGTTCATGGAATCGTCAAGAATATTACGGATTACGGTGCATTTGTCGATTTGGGCGGTATTGACGGTCTATTGCATATTACCGATTTAGCATGGCGCCGCGTCAAACATCCTTCCGAGGTTGTTACTATCGGCGATGAAGTCACCGCCAAAGTTCTTAAATTCGATCAAGAAAAGAACCGCGTATCCTTGGGCATGAAGCAACTCACCGAGGACCCTTGGGTTGGATTATCACGCCGTTACCCAGCACGCACCCGCCTGTTTGGAAAAGTTACCAATCTGACCGACTACGGTGCATTCATCGAAATTGAACAGGGCATCGAAGGTTTGGTTCACGTTTCCGAAATGGATTGGACCAACAAAAATGTCTACCCATCCAAGATTGTGCAGCTCGGAGACGAAGTCGAGGTCATGATCCTTGAGATTGATGAAGAACGGCGCCGTATCTCCCTGGGTATGAAACAATGCCAGCAAAATCCATGGGAAGAGTTTGCTGCTGCGCATGAAAAAGGCGACAAGGTTCGCGGACAGATTAAATCGATTACCGATTTCGGCGTATTTATCGGACTCCCCGGCAATATTGACGGTCTGGTGCATTTATCCGATTTATCCTGGAATCAACCTGGCGAAGAAACGGTTCTAAACTACAAGAAAGGCGATGAGGTTGAAGCGATTATCCTATCCATCGACGTCGAAAGAGAGCGGATCTCACTGGGTATCAAACAGATGGAAGGTGATCCATTTACCAGTTTTGTCGCGGAACATGACAAAAACAGCATCATTGAAGGCACGGTAAAATCCATTGATGCGAAAGGCGCTGTCATTGCTTTAACCGATGAAGTGGAAGGATACTTGCGCGCTTCCGAAGTCTCGCGCGATCGCGTTGAAGATATCCGCACCCATTTGAAGGAAGGCGATAAGGTTGAAACCATGATTATCAACGTCGACCGCAAGAATCGGACGATCAATCTCTCGATCAAAGCAAAAGATAAGTCAGACGAAACCAGCGCTATGCAAAAAATTAAAGCGCCGACTAACGCTGGAACAACCAGCCTGGGTGCGCTTCTAAAAGCTAAAATGGATAGCAAAAGTACTGAGCAATAAGGAATTTTATGACAAAATCTGAATTGATTTCTCGACTTGCGGCACGTTTTCCGCAGCTTGTGACTAAAGATGCCGAACTTTCCGTTAAAACGATTATCGATGCCATGGCCAGAAGCTTGGCCAAGGGCGAGCGAATCGAGATCCGGGGTTTTGGAAGCTTTGATCTGAATTACCGGCCGCCACGCGTCGGCCGTAATCCTAAGTCAGGCGAGAAAGTTAAAGTACCGGAAAAATATGTTCCGCATTTCAAAGCTGGCAAAGAAATGCGCGAACGTGTTGATTTTAAAGATAAGAAGTAGATTTACTTTCTAATCACGAGAAATTGCTTGATTTCGCTTGCAATCCCTCGTGATTAGTTACTTGTATAAACTGCTTTTAGTTTTTTATCATAATCAATAACTTGTATGGATTATTCTTATCATGATGAAACTAATCACATGGCTTTCACGCATTTTTATTTTTGTAGCGCTTGCGGTCTTTGCTTCTAATAACACGCAGCTTATTACGTTGCAATACTACTTCGACAAATCAATAGAACTTCCTTTAAGTGTTGCTTTGCTGATCTTCTTTGCTGCGGGTGCGCTCATTGCGGCGGTTGTGGTTCGATGCCGTTGCCATACTGATTAAAAACATTCTCCTACTCTTGCATGCCTGAATCACGCATCATTGTTGCACTGGATTATTCGAATGAAACCGATGCGTGGCACTTAATCAACAAATTAGAGCCGCAACTGTGCCGGTTAAAAGTCGGCAAGGAACTGTTCACGATTGCAGGTCCGCGCTTTGTTGAAAAACTCGTATCCACAGGGTACGACGTTTTCCTTGATTTGAAATTCCACGATATCCCCAATACTGTTGCGCAGGCATGCAAAGCTGCCGCGGGTCTCGGCGTATGGATGCTCAATGTTCATGCCCTAGGCGGGCGGAAAATGATGCTGGCGGCACGTGATGCGATCCAGACTACTTCAACGAAATTAATCGCGGTCACTTTACTGACAAGTCTGGATAAGGAAGACCTTGCAGAAATCGGCTTGCCGGGCCAGCCAGCCGATATCGTTCAACGCTTGGCGCACTTAGCGTATGACTGCGGAATGGATGGCGTTGTTTGCTCTGCTCAAGAGGCCATTCAGCTTCGGCAAACATTGGGACATAGTTTTTGCTTGGTTACACCTGGAATACGGCCTGCGGATGCTCATTCCGGCGATCAGAAACGTATCACAACCCCCGCTCAGGCCATTATCAATGGCGCACATTACTTGGTAATCGGCCGGCCAATCACGCAAGCGCAAGACCCGGTGCTCACATGTGAGCGATTGAATGCTGAAATCGCTATTTTACAATCGTAATATCTGTATCTGCTGCATTATTGCCACAAACTTCAAGCTGATCTGATCACACTATTTGCAACACTCTCAATATCGGTAATTGTTTCTCTAGAAATTTCTCTGCTTGTTCTTTCAATTCTTGGATATTGTCATGATCCGTTTCAAGTGTTTTTCCTTGCTTGATAATTTTCTGACCTTGTCCCGCCAGTATCTGCCAAGCAAATTGCACGCAGTCATCGGCATTTTTCTTGCCTTTACTCATCGCAAGCAGAAATAACTGCTGAAATCGCCCTATCGCGACACCGCCGCCAGTCACCGGACTCGCTAAACATGCGATATCACCTGAACTTGCGGATTTCTTCAAAAGGAATTGATTCAATTTATCGGTTTGTTTCTTTGCCCGGCTGATTTCACTGTCTTCCTGAACTAATGACAATTGTCCGGAGCCAGTCAATATCATGACAGCTTGAACGATCTGCGCAAGCGTGATTTGCCGGCCTTGCAAGGTCTGTTCCAGTTGACCAACCGTTTTAATCTTATAGTCTGCTAGCACATCCAGAATGGGACCATATACAGCTTCGCTGAGCGTTGCCTGACCCAGTGCGCCCGTTACTTTCATTTCCGCTTCTGAGCGATGAACCGTTAATACTATCCGAAGCTCGCGATTCCTTTCGATCTGCTCTAGTTTTGAAATACTACAGCTGCCTTTCACCCAGTAATCCCGGCGGAATTGCTGATTAACAATAAAATCTCTTACACTCTCCCGAAACATCGCATCAGGAATTTCCTTTAATAAATTCTGCTGCGCCTCGGTCAAATTGATGATATCGATATGGTCGATTGGGTTTACGGAGCATGCAAAGTTTAATTTTGCCGGTGCAAGCCATTCCATCATGGTTGCGAAGTGAATCGGGTGCCAATCGCGATTAAAATACTCATGAGCCAGATAATGCCGGTTCTGCGCCTTTACTTTCTTCACTCTCTCAGCAATTTGCGGATTAATTTTCGAATATATCGGATTTACCGCTAATAACCTTTCAGAAAAATCCAGCGCACCATTGATGCGATTGACAATCCCGTGACCTTCAGCACCCAGTGTTTTTGCATGCTCAGTCCATAAGTGACGAACTGGCAAAAACGGCGACCAGCCGGGCAAAGTGTTATAGCTGATGTATAACACGCCGCCGACCTTTAATTTTCTTTTAATAAAATCGACGATTATCGTCCTGTTTTCGTCATTGATCCAACTCCAGATACCGTGCACCCCTATGAAATCGAATTCCGGCAGATCTGTGCGCACAGCGAATTCACTAAAACTGTCATCATAAAGTCTTACACCGGCTCCTGAAACCTCTCCCAATTCTTTGGCAAATACAACCTGGGATGGATTGAAATCGGTGCCATACCACTCGATCTGGGAAGCAGCCGCATGGGCGTTAATACTTAATCCTTGCCCAAACCCTAGCTCGCATGCAGTATTAATTTTTGGGAACTTAAGTCCTGCATGAGTGAATAGTTGCTTGATGCGCAATGGATTAAGTTCGGAATAATATCCATAGGTATAACCTATATCTGCTACATAGCCACCGGTCCAGTCATTCATAACGCTTTATTCTGAAAATTGATATTTGATTCTCACGTCGAATTGATGCACTCGAAATTCCTTGGTTCAGTACTTCCGCACCTTTGAGCATCACGATTTCTTCGCGCAAAAAAAAAACAAAGGCCAAATCAAAATTGATTTGGCCTTTGTAGTTACAAACTTAAAACTGCTAAGTTCGTTTTTTTCCCTTACGCTACTACTGTGAATACCAGCTGATCAGTAGATGCGTTGTAGATTAACGTATCATTGGTACCTGTACCGGTAATCGTCAATTGATAGTCATCTGCTGCTGCATACGAACCGTCACCGTTCAAGTCAATTTGAAGGGTCAATGTACCACCCGCTTGTGAAGCAGCGATATTGGTGGTAGCACTAAGCGTTGTAGCTGTAATTCCATCATAAACATTGACATTTGCACTAGTTGCTGACAGCACCGTTCCGCCGCTCTTCAACAATGCTTCCAATGCAGCGGTGAAGTCGATCGTTACGGTATCGCCTGCCGCTACGCCGGTCAAAGTCAGTGTTGAAGAATCGCCTGCTTTAATATCACCGGCATTCAATGCGGTTGCACCGTACTTCAGAGTATGCGCGGAAGTACCACCACCAGCGACTGTGACGGTATCCGAGCCACCACCTAGATACAAAGTTGAAGTGATGGTAGCAGCATTATCGATGTCGATAGTATCATCACCACCGGTAGTTTTTACCAGCAGAGAAGTCATCGTTGATAAACTAGTATCGATAAATACAGCCGCGTCGTTAGTCAAACCAGACGCATCAATTTCAGTCGGATTGGTACTGGCCGCTGTTACTAATCTTAATGCCTCGTTACCTGTGATCACAACTTTTTCAGAATCAGTTGCAGTCAGTGTCACCGAATTCTCTTCCGCGCCACCCACGGTTTTGGTCGAAGAACCGTCACCGATCGATTTCAGATTAATCACGTCAGCATTTGCAAATACCAGCGAGGTTACATCGATACCGTCAGCGGCTTTTGTTACACTGTTATCCAGTGAAATGGTTGTGGTATCGCTGGTACCGCCCGATACGAAATCGCTTGCGGTCAGTGTCAATGTCGTTGGTGCATCACCGTTGATAGTGATATTACCGGTAGTAGCAGCATTGATATTTGAAACAGTTGCTGCACCGCCAGTTTCGCTAATCACCAAGCCTGTAATGGTGTTTTTAGCGCCAATGATTGACAGATTGTAAGTTGTCGCATCGGCTCCGGCCACCTCGAATATTTCGAAGCCGGTGATACCAACCACTTCAGCCGCGGTATCCACGGTATCCGCGTCAGACACGCTCAATGTGTCGGTGCCGTCACCGCCGGTCAGAACATCTTTCGCATCGATTGTTGCACCCATTACAATCTTGTCATTACCTTTACCGCCGGTAAAGGTCAGATCAGACGCGCCCAAACCGCTGATTGTCACGTCACCGGTAGCAGTTCCTGCGTTAATGGTTTTAACCGTCGTCAATGCATGCTGCAAATCCAGCGCTTTACTGCCAGCAATATTGATGGTTGCCAGTTTTCCACCTGCATCGGTCAATGTCACATAACTGTCGTTTCCGGAAGCCGTTAGGTCCAATTGAGTTACTGCGGTTCCTGTCAGTGCAACAGTTGCGTCAGTCGTTTTACTACCTGCTTTATCTAGCGTCACTGCCAAGGTGGTTGGATCGTTGCCTGCGATAGTCGCTGTCGTACCGCCTGCTTGATTGGTCAGCTTGATCGCCTGGCTTGCACCAACCGTTAAGGTTTGGGTACCGAAACCATCGACTTCAATCGAGGTCACATCCGATTTAGCTGAAAAATCGATGTTACCGCCCGGCGCATTGTAGTAAACGTTTTCAATGCCTGAAATATTAGGAACAGTAGCAGTTCCGTAGATTTTCAGTATGTCGGTTCCCGTTCCGCCAACCAAGGTATCGCCTGCGGATGCTGAAACGTTATCGCCAATAAACACATCGTTACCGGAAGAGCCTGTGAATGCATCGGTTGTGTTTGTCAGCGTGAATGTTTTGCCAACGGTTGAGCCGCTGCCTTCCAGAATATTTGCCACATCTTCATCGGTATAAGGCGCCGTGCCGGTTACATTGCTCAAAACCTTTTGCAACGTATCCAGATCAGATGCTGAACTGGTTTTTGAATAAGCTGCAGAAACTAATGCTTTGTTATCCAGCAACGTTTTAGCTTCAGTAAAAGCCGTATCGGTAGTTGTCGACAGGAAAGTCACCGCATCATAAACGATAGCACCGAAGCCATCCCCAGCTTCGATACGATCATGAAAATAATCATGCGCTTGGGCGCCTGCGCTTGCCGCATCATCGCTATCGGTCAGACCGAAATTTTTCATCAGAACATCAACTTGATCTTCAACAGTCACTTTACCGGCCAGAATGCCTGTGGTAAACAATGGCAGAGCAGCATATGCATTTGATAATTGCTGGGTTGTGCCACCGTTTGAAACAAAATTTGCCAGCTCGGACAGATTGCTACCGCCCGGTGCTGCATTGAATAAGCCTGCAACAATTTTCAGAATTTCGGTTTGTTGTGCACTCGTAATAGCCATGGGAGCTCCCTTGATAAAAAATTAAAAATAATTACGAAAGTAAATTACTTGCAAGTTTTTCACTTTTCACTATGTCTCTTTGTAACCTCTGTGAAAACCAGCAATTTGCCTAGCAGAAATTACCACAAAAGCCAAGTTAAAGTGCATTCTGCCCAAAACAATCTTTCAATGCAAGTCTGCTACGGAAGTTTTCTCTAGGATTGTTGCTTATTTGCAACATTTCTCGTGAATAATAACAGCCATGATTTTAGGTCATTAATCTAAAAAGCCAGTAACGCGGATAATTTTTTCAACTTGAATTGCAAATCCCTGCTACCGGCACTTATTAAAATATGGTAGATAACAACATCAAAGGCGCTATTGCTGACAACATTCGCGTTTCATAATTGGTCAGGCATTATACAATATAATACTTATAGCTTGACCATTATCAGCGAACTCAACTCGTGAACGTTTATCGATTATTATTTTTCGCTTAGGTCTTAGTCTTAGAAAGCACACTGTTATTTTCCTTATTCAATTTCTTGCATCCGTCCAAACTCAACTATCCGAGTAATTTCTCCAACCTGTGGCAGCACAGCCCGTTGATCGCGCAAATGATCAAACGGGAGATCGTTGCCCGGTACCGGGGTTCTTTTCTGGGAATATTATGGTCATTCATCAATCCCATTTTGATGCTCGCTATTTACACGTTTGTTTTTGGTGTTGTATTTAAGGTGCGGCTTGACCCCCAGAACAATGATTTTTACGAAGATAAATTCACCTTTGCGCTTCTTTTATTCACCGGTCTGATTCTCTTTAACTTATTTTCGGAATGCTTGTCGCGCGCACCCGGATTGATACTCGCCAACGTAAACTATGTGAAGAAAGTCATTTTTCCGCTGGAAATTCTGCCGCTGGTAGCGCTAGGATCAGCCTTGTTTCATGCCGGTATCAGCTTTCTGGTATTGATTAGCTTTTTATTGATCATCAATCACCCGCTTCATTTAACCATGCTGCTGCTACCCATCATTGTGCTGCCGTTTGTTTTACTCACGCTGGGATTATCCTGGATGCTCACCTCCATTGGTGTATTTGTACGCGATATTGGTCAATTTATCGGCTTGCTTTTAACCATGCTGTTATTTCTGAGTCCGATCTTTTATCCTGCATCGGCACTGCCGGAATCCATCCGCGATTATTTATTTCTCAATCCATTGACATTTATTATCGAGCAAGCGAGAAGCGTCATTCTCTACGGTCAAATGCCGGATTGGATGGGTCTGATCGTATATTACGCGCTGGCTGCATTCATTGCATGGATGGGATTAACCTGGTTTCATAAAACCCGGAAAGGTTTTGCAGATGTCCTTTGATGCCATTAATTCCGAACCGGCGATAAAAGCCGTCAACTTATCGAAGTGCTATCAACTGTATCAGCACCCGAAAGACCGGTTGAAACAATTTTTATGGCCTCACCAGTGGTTAGGGCCGCGGCTGTTTTTCCGGGAATTGCGGGCACTGCATGGAATCGATTTAACCATTATGCCGGGTGAAGTGGTCGGTATCGTCGGGCAGAACGGCTCCGGCAAGTCCACTTTGCTGCAATTGGTTTGCGGCACTTTAACGCCCACCAGCGGCGAAGTCCGGGTCAATGGCCGGATTGCCGCGCTATTGGAGCTTGGCGCCGGCTTCAATCCGGAATTTAGCGGACGTGAAAACATTCTGATGAGCTCGGCGATTATGGGATTGAGTCAAGCGGAAATTGCCGCCCGCATCGATGACATCATTGATTTCTCGGGTGTCCGGGACTTTATCGACCAGCCGGTCAAAACCTATTCCAGCGGCATGTATGTGCGCCTGGCTTTTTCCGTCGCGATTAACGTTGACCCCGACATTCTGGTGATTGATGAAGCCTTATCCGTCGGCGACGGCGCCTTCGCCCGCAAATCATTTGCGCGTATCATGCAAATGCGCGACGCAGGAAAAACCATCTTGTTTTGCTCGCATTCGTTATTCCAGGTGGAATCGTTGTGCTCCCGGACGATCTGGATTAATCACGGCCGCATGATGATGGACGGAGAATCAGCCGGAGTCGTAACCGCCTATCAAGCATTTCTTGACAAGAACAGCAATGCAACGAATACAGTGCCTGATACTATTACCAATACCAATCAAACTGTTGCGCCGGAAAGTCATGAACATCCTTCCGGCACCGCCCGGCTGTTAAAAGTAAAACTGCAAGAGAATAATGCGAATGTGCAGCATGCTATTATCATGAGCGGCGAATCCAGCGTTCGGGTATCGGTTGCCTTTGCTTCCGATCCGCTGTTGCCTTGCCCCAATGTCGCAATGACGCTGCAAACGCCGGATGGGCGCACGATTACCAGCGCGGCAACGTGGGAAGATCAATTCATCCTGCAACGGACAGCGGAAGGAAAGGGCGAAGTCAGCCTTAAACTAGACAAAATACCGTTACTTAAAGGTGATTATCTGATTAATATCTATCTGATGTGTGAACGCGGTTTGCACATTTATGATACAGCGGTTGCGGCAGCCACGCTTCAGATCAAACAATCAGGCCGCTTACAGGGTTATTTCTCGATCCCGCACCGATGGGAAAATACGCTTGATGGCTAAAGTATGACGAAATCTCTAGAACACCAGCTCATGAAACCGGATATGCAACTATACCGGCACGCGGATCACCGGGTATCCGCAAGCGCAGCTCCGCCGCCGCACAGGAATCTTGCTTTTCCGTTTAACGTTTATGCGCACGCCCGGATGCTGCAGGAAGGTGAATCCGCCGGTTTTCATCACGCCCCGTTCCCGGATGGCACACGCTTTTCTCCAGTTACGCAACGGGAATTCGCGGACTTGATTTTGACCAAACTTCCGCCGCCTCCCGGACAGATTCTGGAAATCGGTAGCAGCAGTTCAGACGCCGCTCTTTCATGGTTAAGCCAACGCGGTTACACCGTTCAAAGCATCACTGCCGCTACCCGGGCGATGGCTTATGTTCAAGATGCATCAAGCGCGGACAACCTCGTCACCAACCACGAACTGGAAACTTATAGAGCCGAACCGGAAAGCTTCATGGCCATTCTGCTTAAGGACTCGGCACAAACCATCGAACCACTGGCAATTTTCAACAAAGCACAAGATTTACTGGCGCCATCCGGGCACTTGCTTTTGATGGATGAGTTCCTGCTGAAGAACGATGCAACCTTACGCAACCCCGCGAATCTTCACTACCTGGATCATATGATCACGTTGGCTGGCCGGTTCGGTTTCGAGCTTATCGAACACACGGATCTATCCGCTTTAGCCGCACCGGCAGTGGATTACCGTCTGCAAATCATCGCCACGCACCGGCAACGGCTAATCAAGGATCTGTCGCTGAGTCACGAACAACTTGCGCAACTCGAACAATCCAACCGGGTTTTCCGCGACCTGTACCGCAACCAGCAAGCCGGTTATGCGCTGCTGCTGTTCAGAAAGAAAACCCAACCCAAATGGCGCCTGCAACTGCTGAAAAAAAATCAGCTCCCGGCACTGTTTGATCTGTTCAGAAAAACCTTCAATCACGACATGACACCGGCAGTCTGGCATTGGAAATACAACACTCTCCCAGGACGGGAGATCGGGGTCTGGCGGGAACATCAATTAATCGCGCATTATGGCGGCATCGCAAGAAAGATTCTTTTTTTCGGTCAACCGCAAACTGCTGTGCAAATCGGCGATGTCATGGTGGATAGCAGTGAACGCGGCACATTGACGAAAAAAGGGCCCTTCTTTCTGATGGCCGCAACTTTCCTGGAACGTTACATTGGTTACAACAAACCTTATCTATTGGGATTCGGTTTTCCAAACGAACGGGCGATGAAAGTTGCGGAGCGCTATGGACTGTACGCGGAAGTCGGAAGAATGGTCGAATTCTCCTGGGATCCGCTGCCCAAATGGCCACGCATCAAATCCCGGTTATATGCGGTTGACCGGACCGGCGATGACTACGCCGCTGCCGCTGCCGGTCACTGCTGGCGGAAAATGGCGCAAGATTTATCCGGATCCCTCGTCGGCATTCGCGATTGGTCTTACTTGCAGCACCGTTACCTGAATCACCCCTCGAATCACTACCAAATCGTACTGGTAAAAAGCCGCTTTGGCGGCAAAGCGCGTGGAATTATCGTGTTGCGTCATGATTCCAATGGCTGCGAAGTGGTCGATCTGGTGGCAGCGCTCCGAGAAATCCCCGAATTGATTCTGCACGCCAGGCGGCTGGCAGGCATTAACGGCCATCAGCGGCTTTATTGCAAAATAACCGAAAATTTTGCAGCGCATTTCGCTGCTACCGGCGGCATCCAGCAAGCGCTGGATTTCCGTATTCCGGCCAGCATCTGGGATTGCGCGCCGGCCATCGAATTGCTGCGCGACCGCTGGTGGCTGATGTCCGGCGATATGGATTTCCGTTAAATAATCCATCTTCATGAAAATTCTCATGGTTACCCGCGAAACACGGGCCGATCAGCGTTACGGCCTTGGCCGCAGCCTTGCGCCGCTGCTTGAAGAACTCCGCCGCCGCGGTATTGCCGCCGACTATCTTTGCCAGGCCGATTTAGGGCAACGCGCCTTATTTTGGCAGCACCGTTGCCATTCCATTGGTTCATTCCTGCTGAGTAAATGGCCTGCCCGCACTAATTTCTCAGCGTTGCTGCAAGTGCTGCTGGAGCGGCTCAACATGGGCCGCCTCGCCGCCAAGCTTTCGGTTTCGCAGCAATATACGCATGTGCATTGTCACGACCCTTTGATCGCCGCAGGCTTGCGTTTTTTTTTGCATTTTCACCGCAACCGCTCCATCGCCTGGGGCGTCACCGAGCATGGCTTCGGCTGCTATGCGCAAGCAATCCACGAAGACGGCGTTCACATGAGCCGGCCAATCATGCGCATCATGCGCCGCTGGGAAGCATGCACATTGCTCGCCGCATCCTGGGTGATCGCGCCGACCCGCCGGTGTCTGAATCAGATCGCCGGTGACTTGAAAATTACCCCGCTTCCTGAAAACTGGCACTCCATCGTTCATGCACGTCCTTCGCTTAATCTCTATAGCCGCCAGGAAGCGCGGCAGCGGCTGGGCTGGAACGACACGGCTATTTACATTCTCAGCGTTGGCCGTATCGCGCCGGTGAAACAATTTCCCATGCTCATCGAAGCGTGCTCCCAATTGATTCTGGAAAAAGATTTGCAACTGGTCATCCTCGGCGAAGGCGATCACCGCCTATTGCAGCAGCAAGCGCGGCAACTGCGATTCCAGCGTGAAATCCTGTTCGCGGTTACCGGCGATATCGGTTTATATCTTTGCGCCGCCGACTTGTATGTCAGCGCTTCGGCGTCGGAATCGTTCGGCCTGGCCAATCTGGAAGCATTGACCGCAGGCGCTGCCGCAGTGTGCACAGCCGTTGGCGGTGTACCGGAAGTTACCGGTGATGGCGCATTATTATCCGCACCCGATACCGGCGCGCTTGCAGAAGCGATGCAGCGCATGTTAAATGATGCTCAACTGCGTCAAAGAATTGTTCAAAAAGGCCGGGCAAGAGCTGAGGCGTGGCCCGATATCGCTAAAATCACCGATCACTATGAAACAATTTATCGCCAAGCTGCAGCAGGCTAAAATCGCCCGTTTGGATCTCTGCCCCTTGCCGGCCCCGCTCACCCCGATTGAGCATGGCGCTGTGCTTGTTTTCGCACCGCATCCGGATGATGAAACGCTGGGTTGCGGCGGCACTCTGGCATTGCTACGGCAGAAACAATGTAAGATAAAAGTTGTTTTCGTCACCGACGGCGCTGGCGCCGGCAGCCTTAGTGCCGATGCTCCCGCCATCCGCCGCAAGGAGGCCATTGCCGCCTTGTCAGTGCTTGGAATCGACGACATTGAATTCCTCGATGAACCGGATGGCAGCTTCCGCAATTCATCCGGTTTTGAGAAAAAAGTCGGGCAATTGTTGCAGCAATTCCAACCGGATTGGCTGTTCGTGCCTTCGGTATTGGATTACCACCGCGACCATGTCGCCATCGGCCAAGCCGTTCTTTCTTGCTGGCAGAACCGGAAGATGCCGGGTCGCGCGTTCATTTACGAAATCTGGTGCCCGCTTCCCGCCACCCATGTCATCGACATCGGCAGCGTAATCGACATCAAGAAACAAGCGATTTCCTGCTACGCCTTACCGCTGGCGCATTGCGATTATCTCTCCGCCAGTTTGGGATTAGCCAGCTACCGGGGTCTTTATTTGCCTGGCAAGCGAGACGGTAATTATGCCGAAGCTTTTACCGAAGTGGAAAAGCATGCCGCTTTTGGAGGCTTGTTGCAAAAAATGCTAAACTTGCGGCTCTATCTTGAAAACCTATTGAAGCGTTAAACTTGACTTACTTCTTGAGTTTAAGTTTTTCTATCCAAACTGATTCCGGAATTCCAGGATGCCTGTAGAAAACAGTGCTGTGTACCCGCTTGTAAGTGTCATCATCCGCAGCATGGATCGCCCGACATTGACCGAAGCGGTCGATTCTGTCGCTGCGCAAACCTATCCGAATATTGAAGTTGTGATTGTCAATGCCAAAGGCAAGAATCATCGCGCGTTGAATACTGAATGCGGCAATCACCCGATACGGATAGCGGGTAATCAGGAATCGATGAATCGCTGCCAGGCTGCCAACATCGGATTGCACGCCGCTAGAGGCGATTACCTGATTTTTCTCGACGATGACGATTGGTTTTTGCCGCATCATATTGAAAAATTACAGCAAACCCTTTCTGCTCATGAAGCTGCCATTGCCGCTTACGCCGGAATACAGTGTGTCAATGAAATTGGTGAAGAAGTCCGCCGTTACGCCGAGCAATTTGATCCGGTCCAATTAAGAATTGAAAATTTCATTCCCATTCATGCCGTCCTATTCAAACGCCAGGCTCTGGACAACGGCGCTCACTTTGATGTTGCTCTGGATCTATGCGAAGATTGGGACTTCTGGCTACAATTAGCGGAGCTGGGGGATTTTCAGTTTGTTCCGGAAATCGGCGCGGTTTATCGCTTCCAGAAGGGTGAAGGTTCCGGTATACGAGACAACAAGGTTCATACCCGGCAAGTGATGATTGCTATTTACAGAAAATGGATCCCGCGCTGGAGCGATGGCACATTAGGGTCAGTCCTGGAATACGCGCGTTACCATAAAATCGCTATTGCCAAAGAACATGCACTATTGCAACTCCAGCAGACAATCGCCGAGCGCGATCATCAAATTGCGGCATTGAGGAACTCCACCAGCTGGCGTATCACCCAGCCGATGCGCGCTATCAGCGCATTCTTCAAAAACCTATGATCCGATTATGATGCTATCCGCGAAAATAAAACCGATTCTTTCAACATGCTTCCAAACGACTCTCCGCAATTGATAAAGGAACCATGATAGACACCGAAGTACTCAACTTAGACGCAACCGTC
This sequence comes from Nitrosomonas sp. sh817, assembly GCF_030908545.1. Lineage (NCBI taxonomy): Bacteria > Pseudomonadati > Pseudomonadota > Betaproteobacteria > Nitrosomonadales > Nitrosomonadaceae > Nitrosomonas > Nitrosomonas domestica. Next base: position 2,793,738 of record NZ_CP133083.1, read on the forward strand.
GGCATCATCACACGCACAAAAGACCGGCCTGTACTATTAAAACGCGCCTTGGAAAGCGTTATCCATCAAAGTTACGAAGACTGGCGATTGGTAATCGTCAACGATGGCGGCGATCCTGCAACGGTTGACCGGCTTGTAAATCACTATGCGCCACAATTCCGCGGCCGGGTATCGATCATTCACAACCCGGTTTCTCTCGGCATGGAGGCCGCCAGTAACAAAGGCATACAATCGGTTAGAACCCGTTACTTGGCGATCCATGACGATGACGACAGCTGGGCGCCGGAATTTCTGACCATCGCGGTTGCGGAAATCGAACAAATCCGCCAAAAATTTCCGCAAGTCGCCGGTGTCATAGCCCTGGCAAATGCAATTTACGAGCGTGTCGAGGGCAATATTGTTCACATCGACAGAACCGAACCCTATTGGACTTCCGCAAAACGCGGTTTCGTATCTTTGAGCGAGTTACTGGCTGACAATCAGTTTGCGCCAATTCAATTACTGTTCCGCTATGATGCAGCAGAAGCAATCGGCTTTTTTCGAGCGGATTTGCCCGTCCTCGGTGATTGGGATTTCAACATTCGTTTGTTATCGCGCCATGACATTTTCATCATCCCGCAATTTCTGGCGTTTTATCATCACCGGATTACGGATCAGAGCGGATACGGCAACACCATCCACGCTGGTAAGAGTCAGCATGAATTGTACGCCAAGATGCTTAAAAACGAATGGTTGCGGCAAGACATCCAGGACCGGCGATTTGGTATCGGGATGATGATCGCCTTGCAGCAAACAATGCACGCCACCGCGAATACCTCACAACCACACCCTCAGCCTATTGTATCCAGCCCTGCTGTGCGGCTGCTGCGCATCTTCAAGCTGATCAGATTGTGGTTGTCATCCGGCCAAAAAATCGCCACCATTAAAAAGTTTTTCCAAATCCTGCTTTCCGGCGGTATCCGCAATACAATTCAGCATATCAAGGCGTGGTATCTCAGCCGGGGCGGCAATTAATGGTGTTTTCCAAGGATCGATCGCGCATGGATAATGACGAATTACTCAGACATTACTCGGCCAGATTAACGGAATTCAAGATCGTTTCGTTCGATATCTTCGACACGCTGATCCACCGTACCGTCCATCGGCCAACAGATCTATTCGACACCGTTGCAGCCAGATTGCGGCACAATGAATTCGGCTTAATGAATCCGGAAATAGCGAGCAATTTTGCACATAAGAGAATCGCAGCGGAAACCGAAGCGCGGGAACGGTTAGTAGCAGCACAGGGCACACCGGAAGTCGGATTACAGGAAATCTATGACGTCCTTGCGGAGCATCTCGAATTATCACCTGAGCAACGGCAATATCTGATCGAGCAGGAACTGGCACTGGAAGAACAATTGTGCCACCCGAATCCGGTCATGCAACTGCTTTTCCCATTGGCCGGGCAAAACGGCCGACACGTCGCGTTGTGCTCGGATATGTATCTTCCGCCTGATTTCATCGAAAAGCTACTGACCAAGTGCGGTTATATTAAGCCCTACACCTTGCTGGTTTCCGGAGATCAGCGCAAAAGCAAGCACGAAGGATCCATGTATCACGAAGTGCTGAAGCATTTTTCCGTGCAACCGCCTGATGTGATTCACTTCGGTGACAATGCCCATGCGGATGTTAAGATTGCCAAAAAAATCGGTATTCAACCCGAGTTTTTCAATTATCTGCAAGACCGTGTCGAGCCCCGGCTCCGGGTCCCGCTGCAGAAACCCGCGGCGGATAGCCATGTATGGTCGCTGATGACGGGTTCGATCCGCCGGCAGCTCATGGATAAGACATACGGCTTCTGGGAAGACATCGGACTACAAGTATTCGGCCCGCTCATTCTTGGAAAAATCTTATGGATGACACAATTGGCGCGCCGGCATCGCATCGAACGCATGCTGTTTTTCGCCCGCGATGCGTTCTTGCTGCACAATGTCTTTCAGCGCTACCCGGAACTGCTCGGTCCGCAAGTCGAGCTGAAATACTGTTATTTCTCCCGGGCTGCATTACTGCTTCCCAGCTTTGTCGACATGCCGGTCGATCGTGTCCGGCATCTGTTCAGCGGCCGGGCCACGCGTACGGTCGGGTATCATCTCAACAAGCTGGGCATTAACCCGCATTTATTCATGGCTCAAATCCAGCGATCCGGTTTCCGCTCGATCGATGAAATGGTCCCGAATGGCGACACGCGCATGTTTAATCTGTTAAATTCACTATGGCCGCATATTTTGCTCGAAGCCAAAAGAAAGCGATCGCTGCCACAGCGCTATGTTGCCGGATTGGCGCAAGGAGTCACGCGTCTAGGCATTGTCGACATCGGTTGGACCGGCAACATGCAAGGAGGATTTTCACGGCTGCTGCAGCTTATGCGGACGGATTTTCAAATTAATGGCTATTATCTGGGAACATTCGAAATGTTGAATCAAAACTATTTGCCGAGAAATGTATATCAAGGCTACCTGGTCAACGAGAATGAGCCATTGAAATTATCCGACAGCCTGATCAACGGTGGCGTGGAACTGCTCGAGTTTGCTTTGATGGCGCCTCACGGCACGACTCTCGGTTACCGCGAGCAAGATGACCAAATTGTTCCGGTGCTGGAAAACAACAAAGCGGATCAAGCGATTCAGGAATTGTCCCAGCGCGTGCAAAGCGGCGCATTGGATTTCATCGATCAAGTGTTGCCACAGGTTCTGGCAATCGGCATCGATAGTTTTGTTTCCCAGCGATGGGCCGACCCATTCTTCCGTTTGGTCAACAATCCATCCCGGGAGGAAGCCAACCTGCTCGGCGAGTTGACGCACTCCGATACCGCATCGGATACCAGTAAACGCTTATATATCGCGGAAAAGCTGCCCGACACTATTATCCGCAAACGCGGCCAGGAATATCGCGAGGCGCGGCAGCGCGCTTACTGGAAAAAAGCATTCGACCTGCGTAATGCATGAAGCCACGCTATGAATACTTCACTGAATAAACCGCTCATCAGCGTTGTCATGCCGGCTTACAACCACCAAGCATTCGTGGCTGAGGCGATCCGCAGCGTGCTGACACAAACGTTGCAAGACATCGAGTTGATCATTATCAATGATGGTTCCACCGACAATACCGAAAAGGTGATTCTGGAATTTGCAGATTCGCGCATCCGCTATTTTACGCAATCCAACCAAGGCGCCCATCATGCGCTCAATCGCGGTATCGCGCTGGCGCAAGGCGAGTATCTCGCTATTATCAATTCCGATGACGTGTTTCTCCCCAACCGGCTGGAAATCATGTTCGACGCTTTACAGCAAAGCAATTTGGATTTTGTCATTTCGGATATCAATCTGATTAACGAGTATTCTGAAATTATCGTTGATTCTTCCCATTGGTGGTTGACATGGTATGAGGATGTCAAGCAAAGATATCAGCAAACACCATCGCCGGCCGCCACATTACTTGCCGGGAATTATGCGATTTCATCGTCCAATTTTTTCTTTCGTGCGAGTTTGGCAAATAAGCTCGGCGGCTTCCGGCCGTTTCGCTATATTCTCGATTATGACTACGTTTTCCGTGCGGCGCTGATCACCCCGCGGACCTTTTCTTTTCTTATTGGCCAAAAGCTGCTCAACTATCGTTTGCATTCGAGCAATACCATCATGGAAAACCGGCTCCTCGCCAATATTGAAACCCGTTATTTCATCAAGCAATCGATCAGCAAATACTTCGGCGATGAATTACGCGCACCGGTCGCTTATCTAAGCAAAATTGACAATTACATCAAGAAAATTCAGCAACATAACTTTAACCAATCCATTCATGCATTACGCCAACAGAATGATCAACTGCAACATCAGCACCATCAGTTGCACGATCGCTGCGAGCGGTTGATCCGGCAGTTGGCGTTATTCGAAAATTCCAAAAGTTATCGAATCGGCCGCATGATTACCGCGCCTTATCGCTGGTTCGCGTCTAAGTGGCCAGGGAAGTGACACTCAAGAACTCGCAAGTGATTCGTACCGCAGCAGACTTACGCTCGGAAATTGAACGTCACATCCCGCGGATTAAAGCCGTCTCGATTGATATTTTTAATACCGTGCTGGAACGAGACGCCGTTACGATCGAAGACTGCCAAAAAATGCTGGCTCGGCGGATCGTCCGCACGATGTTCGATCGTTTCGGCATTGCCTGCACCGTTCAGAACTTGCAGCAATTAATCAAAACCATAGAAAATGCGCTGAGAAACAATCCAGCAAACACGCCCGGCGATACCCCCTACCGGTTCGCAGACTTTGCGGAAGCGTTGGCGCGCGCTCTAATCAAAAACAATACCGTTGACTCAGCCACATTAACCGGCAGGATCATTGCGCACATGCGCGCGGTTGAAACGGAAGTTTTGCTGGTCAAAACCGGCACGGCGTCTATATTGGAGTGGCTAACTCATCAAAATCTTCGCATTATCGCAATATCCGATAGGGTCATCGATCCGGCGCATTTCCAAAGCTTTCTGGAAGATAAAGGACTTATCGCGCATGCCGGACGCATTTATGTTTATCCGGAATGCAATGCTGCAATACCGCGCAAACAATTTTTCGAATCCCTGTTGCAACAGGAAGGCTTACACCCGCATGAAGTCATTCACATCGATAGCGATCAGCGATTCAATCAGCGGCCATTGACGGAATTAGGCATCACTACTATTCTATTTGACGACGCTGCAGATAACAGGCAAACGCAAACCGCGCATTGGTATCATCAGCTTGCTCAAAAAAACGCCTTTTGGCGCGGCCGTCATTTATTGCAGCTCATCCGTCCGGCAGCAGCCCGATCCTTTCACTATAACTACGGCTATGAAATATTAGGCCCGATATATGCAACATTTATCCTTGGCGTTATCGAAGCAGTAAAAAAGCACCATATCAAGCAAGTGTTCTTCCTCGCCAGGGAAGGCGAATTGTTCATGAAGCTATTCAATATGCTTTGCCCGGATTGCTTCGAACCGGATCAGATACCATCCGCGCATTATCTGTTTGTATCCCGTCGATCGACTGCTTCCGCAGCAGCGCACCGCGGATTGAGTCATGAAATTGCCATCACGCCGTTGTTCAATCCCAAACAACAAGGCTGGTACTCGATTTTTCAAGCATTTGATTTACCGCCTGAAGCATTTTCCGCAATTTGCCGGAATCACGGCTATCCCGAAATCCGGCAGCCTATTGCCGATTGGGAGTCGGTTCAATTTAGGGAAATGCTGAACGATCCCGATTTTCAGAAGATTGCTCAGCAACATGCTGGAAAAAACTGGCATCTACTGCATCGCTATCTGGAACAACAGCATTTCTTCACTGAAAAACAAGTAGCGATCGTGGATATCGGCTGGAATGGCACGACCCAGAAATTCTTGCAAGAAGCTTTTGGGCAAGATGAAAATTACCCGCATGTAATGGGACTTTACTTCGGATTTATTGGCGGCAGAAAATACCAATTTGACTCTAAAAAAAATACCTTGCTGGGAATCCTGTGCGATGAACGGAACAAAACCAGGCCGGGAGATATTTTTAGCCGGTTCGAAGAGATTTTTGAAGAAGGTGCGCGTGCGCTTCACCCCACCACGATCGGCTATCAATTCGATCAGCAAAACGATAGGATAGTACCCATTTTCAAACCGCTATCCGGTGATACTAAAAACACAGAATCGTTCACCAATCAATACATTAACGAGATTCAAACCGGGGTCCTGGATTTTACCAGCGAATTTGCGCGCGCAATTGATTTGACCGGCTATCGCCTTAATGATATCAAGCCTTTTATACTAACCTTGGCCGAAAGAGCCGTTGCATTTCCAACTACTGAAGAATGCAACCAGCTCATGCAATTGAACCATTCGGAAGATTTCGGCACGGAAAATACCATGAATTTTCAGCAAGAAAAGCTTCATGGCTGGAATGCCTTGTTGAAACCCGGCAATCTCTACCGGATGTTAAAGAGCGCCAACTGGAAATACGGCACTGTCTCATCGCTGGGTATTCCGGGTTTAAATAGTGTTTTACGGCTGTTCGATTTATTGAAATCAAAATGATAAAGAAATTGCACTTTAACAACCAATTCGATCTTAATGCTTGTACCAGCGGGCAGTTACTCAAAATTTTTTTGATCCATAAAATCTCTAACCTTGCCGCCGGCAATCAAAAAAAACACTTGCCCGTAACACCGCAATGGCGTGACTTCGTGTCAATTCTGCTGATTCACTATGGCTATCCGGTATTCCGGTTCTTACGCCACTCACGCTCGATCATTTCCAAGCTGATGAAACGCCCATAAATACAATCTCCGGAAGCCATCCATAGGAACCTGTGCATTGAAACCATTGTGTGAGGACATCATACCGGTTATCGTCACCTACAACCCTGACAAAGTCACGCTGATTGCCAGTATTAGCGCATTACTCGAACAGGTTAAAATCATCGTCATCGTCGACAATGGCTCGGATAATGACGTTGGCTCATTACTGCAGCAATTGCAACTGCCACAACCCGATGCACTATGTTTTCTGGCATTGAACCAAAATTTCGGGCTTGGGAAAGCTTTTAATGCCGGTATTGCTATTGCCCGGAATATGCATGCGGCATTTGTACTGCTGATGGATCAGGACAGCATTCCGGAACCGGATATGTTGCAAGAATTGCGTCGTATTCATACTCGATTGTCTCATCAGGAAAAACCAGTTGCCGCAGTCGGCGCGAGCTATCGAAATCAGACACATGAAGGACTGGCGCCTTTTACCCGGTTGACACAATTCGGTCTTGCAAAGATTCATTGCGAGGGCCGCACAGATTTTGTGCAAACCGATTTTCTGATATCGTCCGGGACACTGATTTCGATCCAAGCATTGGATCAAATCGGCGGCATGGATGAAGATCTTTTTATCGATCACATCGATACTGAGTGGTGTTTCCGTGCGCAATCCAAAGGATACAAAGTATTCGGCGCCTGTCATGCCGTCATGCGGCATGCATTGGGAGACCGCCAGGTTCGTGTCTGGTTGGGCCGGTGGCGGACCATCGCATTCCACCAGCCTTTCCGCTATTACTATATGTTCCGGAACAGTGTGCTGCTCTGGAAGCGCTCCTACATGCCCAGTGCTTGGAAACGCGCCGATAAATTCCGCACCTTGTCGGCTTTGATTTTTTTCACGATATTTTCATCCAATCGCCTTGCCAATCTTGCAATGATGTTGAAAGGCTTGTGGCACGGATTCAACAACCGCAGCGGAAAATTATTGAGCGCTTCGAAAAATTCAGATGGAAATTAAAACACATCGCTGGCAGCCAGTATCCATCGTCACTGTCAACTACAACGGCGGCTCGCTGCTGAATCAATGCGTGCATGCTGCGCTTGAGCAAGCACGGGAAGTGATTATTGTCGACAATGCCTCGTCTGATTCCAGTTTGACAGAACTCGAACAGCGCTTTTCCTCCAACGAGCGCTTCCAAACCATTCGCTTGCCCCATAATCGCGGTTTCGCTGCCGGTTGTAATACCGGCCTTAGCGCATCAACGCAACCTTATATTCTTTTTCTGAACCCGGATTGCATCCTGCAGGAAAATTCATTACAGCGCATGGTACAAGTACTAGAATCAGACCCGCGGATCGGCATGGTTGGCGGTTATCTTGTTAACCCCGACGGTTCCGAACAGGGCGGCGGGCGGCGGGCGATTCCTACGCCGTGGCGGGCTTTTGTACGCGCTTTCGGCTTATATCGCTTGGCAAAATACTGGCCAAAAGTGTTTTTTGATTTTCATCTGGATCAACAGCCTCTCCCCCAAGAACCTGTCGAAGTTGAGGCGATATCCGGCGCATTGATGCTGGTGCGGCGTCAAGCGATTGATGATGCAGGTTCCTGGGATGAGCAATATTTTCTGCATTGTGAAGATCTGGATTGGTGCATGCGATTCCAACAAAAAAACTGGAAAATTGTTTTTGTGCCGGATGCGCCGGTTATCCATTATCAAGGAACTTGCAGCCGCGCCCGGCCTTTCTTTGTCGCTTGGCACAAACACAAAGGCATGTTGCGTTTCTACCGCAAATTTTTCCGCCAGGAATACCCGAGGGTATTGATGGGATTGATTACTTGCGCTGTATGGCTGCGCTTCAGCGCCACCGTCATTTATTACGTCCTCAGAAACGGCTATCGCAAATTGGTACCCGGTCATGATTGAAAAACAAGTAGGCGTGCTGGGCGCGACAAGCTTGACCGGTGAGTGCATCCTGCGGCAATTGGTGCAACAGGGCTGGCATGTGCATGCATTTTCCCGGCAGGCAATTATTGACCACCACCCGAAAATAACCTGGAGGCGGATTCATCCAACCCAGCCGGCAGACTTTGACAGCAGTGACAATCCGATTCCTTACTGGTTATGCGCGGCTCCCATCTGGGTTTTACCCGAATACTTTGATTTGCTAATAGCCTACGGCGCGCAACGAGTTGTAGTATTATCTTCCACCAGTCGCTTTACCAAGGAAATTTCATCCGATCCTTTGGAAAAAAAAATTGTGCAGCGATTGATAGCAAGCGAAGACAAATTACAAACCTGGGCAACCGCGCATCGAATTGATTGGATTATCTTGCGGCCCACCTTGATTTACGGGCACGGTCGCGATAAGAATATCAGTGAAATAGCAGCGTTCATCCGCCGGTTTGGTTTTTTCCCTTTGTTTGGCGCCGCGCAAGGATTGCGGCAACCTATTCATGTCGAAGATGTTGCTTTGGCTTGTTGTAATGCACTTGATACTTTAAATTTGGCCAATCGTTCTTATAATCTTACCGGTGGAGAAGTCTTATCGTTTCGTGAAATGGTCCGGCGGGTATTCGAAGCACAAAATCTTCCCACAAGAATGTTCACGGTGCCCATGTGGCTATTTAAAATCGCACTCTGGGGATTAAAGCGGCTGCCTCGTTATCGCAGTTGGTCACCGGCAATGGCCGAAAGAATGAATCAGGATTTAAAATTCGATAGTTCGGAAGCGCAGCGGGATCTTAAACTGGTTCCCAGACCGTTTAAGCTTACGGCTATGGATTTACCTTATCAGTCCAGACAGTAGACAACTCATACCAAACCCATTTATTTTTGCAAGCAATCACAAAAAGCACACCTTCATGACGATTATTGACCGATGAAAATCAAACTGAAAGCACCGCAGAATGAAGTTGCGCTTGCATTAACCAGCTTCAAGAAAACTTTCCGGAACATCGGAGTTTTTAGCGCGGTGATCAATATGTTGATGCTCATGCCCGCCATCTATATGCTCCAGCTTTATGACAGCGTATTGACCAGCCGCAATGAGATGACGCTGTTGATGCTGACGCTGATCATGCTCGGCGCCTACGTTTTTATGGGCGCGCTCGAATATGTGCGCACCTTTGTTTTGATCCGCGTGGGCGCACAGCTTGACATGAAACTGAACAGGCGCGTCTACACCGCCGCCTTTGAAGCCAGTTTAAAACATGGCGATACCAACGCCGGTCAGGCTTTGAAAGATTTAACCAACATCCGGCAATTTCTTACCGGGAATGCGTTATTCGCTTTTTTTGATGCGCCCTGGTTTCCGATCTATATATTCGTGATCTTCATGTTTCATCCGGTATTGGGTGCATTTGCACTATGCGGCACCACCCTATTGATCATACTGGCTTATATCAACGAAAAAATTTCACATCAACCGCTGGCCGACGCCAATTCGGTTGCGGTCGCTTCCACCAATTTGGCCACAAACAATCTGCGCAACGCTGAAGTCATCGAGGCAATGGGAATGTTGCCGAATCTTCAATCCCGCTGGTACCAGTTGCACAGCCGTTTTCTTAATTTGCAAGCGGAAGCCAGCGAGAAATCCGGCATTGTCACGGCGCTATCCAAATCTTCCACCGTCGCATTGCAATCCATGATGCTGGGTCTTGGCGCTTTATTGGTGCTGGATAACAGCATTACACCCGGCATGATGATTGCCGGATCGATCCTGCTGGGCAGAGCGATCGCTCCGGTTCAGTTGTTAATCAGTGTATGGCGGCAAATCGGCGGTACTCGCAGTGCTTATGACCGATTGGTCAAATTGCTTGACGACAACCCGGCACGCAAAGCCGGAATGGCGCTGCCCAAGCCTCAAGGACTGATTACCGTCGAGAATGTCACAGCGGCGCCCCCCGGCAGTAAAATCCCGGTGATCAAGGGATTAACTTTTTCTCTTCCTGCGGGCGAAGTCCTGGGTATCATTGGCCCAAGCGGTTCCGGAAAATCAACCTTAGCGCGCCTGCTGGTCGGCGTATGGCCGGCCGCCGCCGGGAAGGTACGGCTCGACGGCGCCGATGTGTATCTTTGGAACAAAGATGAGTTAGGCCCGCATGTGGGTTATTTGCCCCAAGATATCGAATTATTTGCTGGATCCGTATCAGAAAATATCGCGCGCTTTGGCCAGATTGATGCGGAAAAGGTAATCCTGGCTGCCAAGCGCGCCGGCGTTCACGAAATGATTCTCAACATGCCGGAAGGCTACGATACGCACCTGGGCGACGGCGGCGCCGGACTATCCGGCGGACAAAAACAGCGCCTTGGTTTGGCCCGGGCGATGTACGACGATCCTTCTTTGATCGTTCTCGACGAACCCAATTCAAATCTCGATGACACCGGCGAACAGGCGCTTCTGGCTGCCATCATTGATTTACGCAAACGGGGCAAAACCATTGTGTTGATTACGCATCGCACCAGTATTCTGAGCGCAACCAACAAACTGCTGCTTTTGCACGATGGTACCGCGAAGATTTATGGCCCTACGCAACAAGTCATTGAAGCACTGACCAAACAACAGCAAGCGCAGTTGGCTCAGAAAAAGGCCGACGATCCGGCAACGCAGAACCAAGCACCCCAAGCAACCAACAATCCTTAACGACACGAAATATGGCGGCTTTTTATACCTTTGGAAACATACCAATAATCGACCGGGAATTTTCATGAAACTTGTTGCCGAAAAAAAAGATACGGTGATTGAAAACGCTCCGGCCCATCTGCCCAATCAGGTACAAACAGACGATACCGCTTATACTAAACTCGGCTGGTGGATCGTCTTAGCCGGTTTTGGCGGTTTTATTTTGTGGGCAACTTTTGCACCGCTGGATAAAGGGGTTCCAATTTCCGGCACCGTAACGGTTTCCAGCCACCTGCAAGCCGTGCAACATCAGACCGGTGGAATTATCGACAGCATCCTGGTCAGGGAAGGCGATCATGTGAAAGTCGGCCAAGTACTGGTTCGCATGAATGATGTACAAATCAAAACCAAAGCGGAAATAACCAGAAATCAGCTTTATACAGCGCGCGCTGTTGAAGCGCGGTTATTGGCTGAACGCGACGGCAGCAATGAGATTATTTTCCCCGATGAATTGCTGGTGCTGCATAGTGATAACCGCATCGCCAATAACGTGCTCATCCAGAATCAGTTATTTACAGCACGCAAACTGGCTTTGCAACATGAATTGGCAGCCCTTGACGAAAGCATTTCCGGTTTTAAATTTCAATTGCGCGGCCTTGAAGCCACGCGCAGCAGCAAAAACCAGCAATTAGCGCTTTTGAAAGAACAATTGGATAATCTGAGAGATTTAGCGCAAGATGGTTTTGTGCCACGAAACCGTGTTTTGGAAACAGAACGCACTTACACGCAGCTACAAGGCGAGATTTCTTCGGATACCGGCAATGCCGGCCGCATTCAACGCCAAATAGCCGAACTTGAGCAACGTCGCATTCACCGGCTGCAGGAATATCAAAAGGAAGTACGCCAACAGTTGTCCGATATTAAAAAAGAAGCGGATGCACTCAGCAGCCACTTGCAGGCACAAGAATTCGAATTGGCGAATGTCGAAGTCAAGGCCCCGGTTGAAGGCACCGTGGTCGGAATGAATGTATTTACCGAAAGCGGCGTTATCGGCCCCGGATTCAAATTAATGGACATCGTCCCGAGCGATGACGTGCTCGTTGTTACCGGCCAAGTTCCGGTTCATTTGATCGACAAGATTTACGTCGATCTTCCGGTCGATCTCATTTTTACAGCGCTTAATCAAAAAAAGACGCCGCAAATACCCGGCATCGTGACGCAAGTATCGGCTGACCGGCTGATCGACGAGCGCACCGGCCTGCCATTTTTTAACATTAAAGCCAAAGTCACCCAGGAAGGTATGAAGCAATTGGCGGATCAGCAGATCCGTGCAGGCATGCCGGTAGAAGTATTCATCAAAACCGGCGAGCGTTCATTGATGAGCTATTTGTTCAAACCAATCCTTGATCGCGCCCATTCAGCACTGAGCGAAGAATAATCATAATGAAACCTGATTTTCAAAAGCTGCTGCCGATCGTTGGTTTTTTGATCTTTCTAAATACCACGACGCAAGCTGTCGCCTTGAGTTTATTGGATGCTTACGAAGCAGCAGTGAATCATGATCCGGCTTTTCGCGCGGCGGTACACGAAAACGAAGCGGGACAGCAAGCCGAAGCTATCGGTCGCGCTGGGCTTTTACCAAGCTTGAACGTCACCCATGCGCAAAATAAGAATGCAGGTACCTTGACACAAGGTAATGTCACCGAGCCTCTCAATTTCGACGGCCAGGTCAGCACGCTGACGCTCCGCCAACCTTTGTTCAACATGGAAGCCATCGCAGGCTATCAGCAAGGAAAAGCGAAAGCGGATTCGAGCCGCGCTAAATTTGTCAGTAATAGCCAACAACTCGTTGTCCGTCTGGTTGAAGCTTATGTAGAAACATTATTGGCGCAGGATCATGTGACAATCGCCGAGGCGCAACTGGAAGCACTCGAAGAGCTGAAACGCGTCAACGAGCGGATGTTGCAGAAAGGTGAAGGCACGACCACCGATGTACTGGAAACACTATCAAAACATGCGATCGCGCAAGCCAAATTAATTGAAACCAAAGACGAGCTGGAAATCGCAAAGCTTAAACTCGAAGCGATTGTCGGACAAGAAATAACAAAATTGGATCGGCTCTCGCCATCCTTCAGCACCCAGTCGATTCAATTACCGGATTATGATAATTGGCACACCCTGGCACTTGAACAAAATGCGGAATTAATCACGCAGCGGCATACGGTCACATCCGGCAAAGAAGAAATCAAGAAAAATCGCGCAGGGCATATGCCTCGTCTCGATTTTGTCGCCAGCCTTACGAAAAATCAACGAGGTTCTTTTATTAATCGTGGTCTGGACGCAGAATTCGGTACGGTGGGCATCGAAGTTAATATGCCGCTTTATGCGGGAGGCCGCGTCAGCGCCCTTACGACCCAAGCTACCGCAAATCATGCACGCGCCGAGGCTGATCTTGATGCGATGACCGATAAGGTTCTCGTCGAACTTCGCAAGCAATACAATCTATTGATAAGCGGAGTTAAAAGGATTGAATCGCTGGAACTTGCGGTTAAATCCGCGGAGCTATTGGTAGAGGCCACGCAAAAAAGCATCCGCGGCGGCATCCGCATCAATTTGAATCTACTGGAAGCTCAACAGCAATTACACACCACACGGCGCGATCTCGCTCAGGCAAAATATGGTTACTTACTCACTTACCTTCGTTTGCAACTCGCTGCCGGTACACTGGCGCCGGAAGATTTACGAAACATTGCAAATTACTTTAAAACCGGCGGGAATTGAGCGATCAACATGATGATTCTTTTAATAACCACTCATTGCCAGTACAATCAGATGCAATTCATAGCCAATCAGAATCGCATAACCGGCCAGAACCGAATAATTAATATGCCGCACTCGAATACCCTTGAACAAATGGACTTCATGATGAATTATCAGCATGACAAGCGCCAATGACGTGAGTGCAAGCTTAAAGGCCACAAACTTTTCTGTACTATCTTCGATTAAAACTTCCATAAACCAATTCAGTTCTTTACCGCCATTAGCAAGAATATTGAGTGTAAGGAATGCATCCATGGCGCTCAAGAAAAGTACCGCAATGGCGCACAGCATTAAATGGCTGGCATAACGATCGACATATACCGGTTTCCCCCTTGTAGTTATCCGGCGCTCGCCAGTCCTCCGGCCGCTCCTGATCCCCAAATGATAGGCACAAAAAAAAGGCATCTCTTGACGCCGATCCTGCCCTCGAATATTTAAAACTGCAATCGAATCTGCCATGTATCACTCCTTTTAACATCTCGAACTTATATGCATCTCATATATATCAAAACGTTGTTTTTAATTAAGAAACAATATATAAATAATACAGCGTAATATGAAAGGTGTCAGTGTAAAACTGCATGTTGAGCATTGCAACAAACTTTTTACTGTCTTTTCAACAAAAAAATTGACATCGAACGCTATAACAAGTTCTAATATGCGGTTCTATATTGACTAAATTATGAGAAAAAAATGAAACGTACTTATCAACCGTCAGTTACAAAAAGAAAGCGTACACACGGATTCCTAGTTCGCATGAAAACGCGTGGCGGCGCTGCGGTGATTCGCGCTCGCCGGGCAAAAGGGCGTGCTCGCCTCAGTGTTTAATTGCTTGTTAAATTTTTTTATATTTTTTTATTAAGAATCACTTTCTGTTAAAGCGATGCAAACTACGCCGTGCAACGGAATTTGCTGCGGTCATTAATTTTAAGCATCAAGTCAACGGGAATTTAATTCAAATTTACGCAAAACCGAACGGATTGGGCTACGCGAGGTTTGGATTAATAGTTTCTAAGAAAATTGAACGGCATGCGGTCAAAAGAAACCGGATTAAGCGAATATTACGCGAAACTTTCCGGAAGCACCGGTCTGAGTCAGGCAGTCAAACACTGGATTGGGTAATCCGAATAAGGCGTTCATTAAGCAAAAATGAATCCATGGAATTGGTCTCCGAAATGCAATTATTAATGTTTCAATTACAGCGATGTCACGATTAGTTATTGCCTTGATTAAATTCTATCAGTACTGCATCAGTCCTTTCTTCGCACCCTCATGCCGCTTTAGTCCAACTTGTTCCCAATATGCTCGGGAGGCATACAAGAAATATGGTTTCTTGCGAGGAACACGTTTAAGCGTATGGCGCATCCTGCGATGTAATCCTTGGAGTAAAGGCGGTTACGAACCTGTACCATAACGATTTCCCCGATCACGCCATCAAAATTATTGAGATAAAATCTGGACAATAAAAAATATTCATTTTCTCGATGCTGAAACAATCACTTTATATGATGTTTGTGCTAGAAAAACAACTTGATTAGAAATAATGGAAACAAGAAAACTTATATTAATTATCATCTTCTCTACGTCACTACTTTTTTTGTGGGACTCATGGCAGAAAGAAGTTTATCCTCCAGCCTCGCAAGCAATGCCTGGAGCAACCTCGAGTGCTACTAACCAGCATCATGATCCATTACCCGTGCCAGGTGATGAACTAACTTCTGCAACGGCAGAATCCGGCGCGGCTTCCAAAGTGGAAGGCGTCAATCCGTCAGTAACACCCAATCTGTTTAGTATCGGCGAGAAAATTAAAGTACAAACCGATATGGTTGTCGCTGAAATTGATACAGCGGGTGGCGATATCCGTCAGCTCGGCTTGATCTTGCATCCCTCCAGGGAAGACATCAATAAGCCCTATGAGTTATTGCTAGACAAAACAGCACGATTCCAGGTTTCCCAATCGGGGTTAATCGGCGATGGATTACCTAATCATAAAACCAAATACTCGGCAGAATCTGACAGCTATCAGTTGGAACCTGGCCAAGATAAAATCGTAGTGCGCCTGAAGGCACCTGAAGAAAATGGCATCCAAGTAACGAAGCTATATACCTTTCATCGCGGCAGCTATGTCATTGATGTTGAATTTGAAATTGCCAACCATAGCGGATCTGCGATTATTCCATTTTCCTACTTCCAAATGCTTAGGGACGCAAACGAACCAGCGGGAGCCGGTGCATTGGTTCACTCTTACACTGGTCCCGCAATGTATACGGATTCCGAAAAATTCCTGAAAATTAAATTTTCCGATTTGGATAAAGGAAAAGCGGAGTATCCGAATAATGACGATAATGGCTGGATTGCCATGTTGGAACATTATTTTCTGACAGCCTGGCTGCCGACGCCTAATACACCCCGTGAATATTTTGCCAAGCGACTGGCGCCCAACCAATACACAGCGGGTGTGATTGTACCCGTTGGCGTAATTGAAACGGATCAGGTCAAGAATATCTCGATACCGTTTTATGCGGGTCCACAAGAACAAGACAAACTGGCTGAGTTATCGCCGGGCCTTGAATTGACTGTGGACTACGGTTGGTTAACCGTACTGGCTAAACCGCTATTTTGGTTACTGTCTTTTTATCATTCATGGACAGATAACTGGGGGGCGGCAATTATCCTCTTGACCGTTACTGTCAAACTCCTGTTCTTTCCATTATCCGCCGCCGGTTATCGCTCGATGGCAAAACTGCGGGTTGTAACACCCAAATTGCAACGCATTCGCGAGCAATACGCCAGTGACCGGCAACGCATGCATCAGGCCATGATGGAATTCTACAAAGAAGAGAAAATTAATCCCATGGGAGGTTGTTTACCGATTCTAGTGCAAATACCGGTATTCATCGCGTTGTTCTGGACACTCATGGCAGCTGTTGAGCTACGCTACGCACCGCTTGCGCTGTGGATAACCGACATGTCGGTACCGGATCCCTATTATGTTTTACCGGTAATCATGGGGATCTCAATGTGGGTACAATCGAAACTCAGCCCCACTCCGACCGATCCGATACAAGCGAAAGTCATGCAAATCATGCCGTTTGCTTTCAGTATTTTCTTTTTCTTCTTTCCAGCAGGATTAGTACTTTATTCACTGTGTAACAATATTCTATCGATCACCCAGCAATGGCAAATCACCCGCATGTATGAAAATAAAGCAGAAAGTGATGCCAGCAAGGATAAAGATAAGAAGAAAGGCAAGGGTAAGCCTGAACCGGTTTCCGAGAAGCCTCTTTTGACTGCTACTGTGGAAAAGGAAGGTTCTGCGGAAACAACTACGGCTGTCAGCACCGAACAAAAAGTGGAGCAACAACCTCAACCGGCAGCAGCTTCCACAAAAACCAAAGCACCGGCAAAAGCTAAAAGCGGGACTCCGGCCAGGAAAACCAGAAAAAAATAGCACTCTGCATGGCCGGTTGATCTTCTGAATAACCGGCCTTATTTTTTGCGGATGCAGTCTCCGGAGTCATTTAATCGTTAGCACTGAAATCATTGCCGCCATTGCAACTCCACCCGGCCGCGGTGGAATCGGGGTAATTCGCATTTCTGGCAAGGATCTAACAACACTTGCCAAAGTAATACTCGGTAAGCTTCCAAAACCACGCTTCGCCAGTTTCAGCAATTTTCTGGATACTGAAGGCCACATCGTTGATCAAGGCATTGCGCTCTACTTCCCGGCGCCCCATTCATATACCGGTGAAGATGTGCTGGAACTGCAAGGTCATGGCGGCCCCGCTGTGATGAATTTACTGCTTGCAAATTGTCTTGCAGCCGGAGCGCGTTTAGCGCAACCCGGCGAATTTACGCTCCGGGCTTATCTCAATCATAAAATTGATTTAGTTCAAGCTGAAAGTGTTGCGGCCATTATCGAGGCCAGCACAAACGAAGCCGCCCGGTGTGCGATGGGCTCTTTACAAGGTAATTTCTCAACCAAGATACACGAGCTAGTCAACGCACTGATTACGCTGCGCATGCTCATTGAAGCAACTCTGGATTTCCCCGAAGATGAGACCGAGAACTTGGATGCCCTGGGAATTGACGAAAAACTGGTGCAAATTCATCAAAAACTGGAGCAGATAACGCTGTCAGCACAGCAAGGAAACATGTTGCAGGAAGGTATCCGGATCGCGCTTGTGGGAGCCCCGAATGCAGGAAAATCGAGTTTGCTTAATCAGTTAGTGCAAGAAGAAGCAGCCATAGTCACCGACATTCCCGGCACGACCCGTGATTCCATTCAGCGCACCATTAGCATCGCCGGAATCCCGATTCATATCATTGATACAGCCGGACTCAGAGAAACCCATGATATTGTCGAACAAAAGGGTATCGAACGCACGCATGCCGCAATTCACAGTGCCAATATGGTGCTTTACTTGATCGACATTAATCAGCGTCCGATCAATTCCGCGGATCCGATTCAGCAGTTTCTTCCAAGCGGTAAACCGCAAATCACGATATTCAATAAAATTGACTTAATTCACCAGCAGCCTGAAGTTAATGAACTGAAAAATGGACTCATTATTTATCTTTCCGCGAAAACCGGAGCAGGAATCGACCTGCTGCGCGAGAAAATACTGGATCTGGCGGGGTGGCAATTCAATCATGCGGGAGAAGGTTTATTCATGGCCAGACAGCGTCATCTCGAAGCTTTGAAGCTGGCCCAAACACATGTTACGAATGCACAATCAGTGACTATGCGGGAAAATCAACTGGAAATCCTTGCAGAAGAATTACGGCTCGCGCAAGGTGCCTTATCATCCATTACCGGAGAATTTACTGCCGACGATTTATTGGGTGAAATTTTTTCCCGCTTTTGCATAGGAAAATAGAAAAAAGCCTTTGCACAAAACCGTTCCCTGCGATACCGGGATTTAGAGTATTCTTTTAATTATGCTGTAATTGCTCGTACCAGCGCTGCTTGATCTCTTGACGTTTTTGAACAGGCAATTGCTCCAACTTCCTGAATCGTTCTCTTGCCTGTTTTCGCTGCTCAGCGGTTAATAAATACCAGCTTTGCATCTGTGATTGAGCGCGCTGTTGTTCAATCGGATTCATATTAGGATAGCGCCTTGCAACGCCTAACCACTTTTTCTTCCGGGCGGATTCCATATCGTCCCAGAATTCCGCCAGCGGTTCCAGAATTTTCTGCTGCTGAATAGTTAACTCTTTCCACCGCGGTCTGCTAGGTTCAGCAACAGCCTCTAAAGTAAAAAACAAATACAAACCGCAGAGTACTATTAATCGATATCCAGCCATTCCTCAAACTCATTGTCTATGTAGGCATCAACCGGCAATTCATCAGCCAAGATTTGAACATCAATAGCCATGTTATTATCGTGTTCAAAAAATTGCGTAAGAAAAACATTCATCATTATAAACAGGACGGTCAATAATAATAACAACTTCCCGGCATCATGATGACCACCGGACCTTCCATATACCGAATTGCCACGGCCGGAATTGATTAACTTCAATGATTCAGGTTCACATTGTTCCAATGCAGCCCGGCGAGCGGATTGCAGCCGGTACAAAGTACTTTGCTTTATGGTCTCGTTGGTACTTTGATCCAACAGCGTGACAACTTTCTTCCCAAATTCATGCTCGTTCATAATTCCACTCCTTTTGCTTTGAGTATTGTAGCTAAAGAATGAGCTGCACGGGAACAATGTGTTTTAACACTTCCTTCCGAACATTTCATAATGATAGCCGTTTCCGCTAAACTCATTTCTTCCCAATAACGCAATATAAAGGCTTCGCGTTGACGAGGCGGGAGAATTTGAAGCGACTCCTCAATTAGCGCAATGAGCTGTGTTTTCTCAATTTGAGCTTCCGGGTCATTGGAATCTTGTTTAACTTGCAGCGTTTCGAGAATGTCGAACTCTTCCTGATTCTTATCCTGATCCTTGGGCGTGAACGCAGAAAAGAGCGTGGTCCAAAGCGTGCGGATTTTTTGCCGGCGGTAGAAATCGCGAATGGTATTTTGCAGAATGCGTTGAAACAACAGCGGTAACTCCTCAGCGGGCCGTCCAGCATAGTTCGCAGTCAGTTTCATCATCGAATCCTGTACGATATCCAATGCAGCCTGCTCATCATGAACCGCAAATATGGCTTGCTTATAGGCGCGCCTCTCGGTTGCAGCCAGAAAATCTGAAAGTTCTTGTCGAGTAGCCAGGATAGCAACCTTTAGGAATGTATAAAACGCATGTGTAAAAGTTTAAAATAATCAATGTAAAATTTTTGTAAAATGGGTGATAAATTACTTCATAAACCCGTCATTTCTTCACCCCAAGGGTTCATGACTATTAGTTTGAAAGTTTTTCTCCAATAAATCCAAGGAAATGCAGAATAAATCGGTATCCAAAACGAGATGCAAGTCGGATGAAGTCAAATCAAGGAAATGAGACATTTCATAAAGATCAGTGAGCTTCCGGATGCCGCCCAACGCAGCAAATCGCTGACGCAGGTAAGTAATCTGTGTTTCCCCAAGGAAAAGCCGCGATTACCAACCAACCTAAAGGTTTGCTACCATGCAACAACGCATCGTTAACTGCCCGCAATGCGGTAAGCCTGTCGCTTGGGAAACTTCCAGCCTTTTCCGGCCATTCTGTTCCGAACGCTGCAAGATAAACGATCTGTCGCAATGGGCACAAGAATCGTACCGCGTTCCGGATTCTCAAACCAATCCCGAAGATAACACAGGCACTGAGTCGACATGATGAATGAATCAATCTACGATCAGAACCGGGAACTTCAGCGCAAGCTGGATCAACTGCTGAAGCAGGCCAGAGCCAATGAAAAGAAACAAGAGTTATATGAAACATTTGGTTTTGAAATCATCGGCGCCAGCACACCCAAACAATTGCGCGATTTGTTGTTGTCTCAGATTGTTTCCCGTTTTCAGCTATTGGATGTGGTGTTATGCCTCATCGATCATCATAAAGACACTGAACGATTATTTTTTGACCGGGATGAAGAAGTGCGCATACAACTTGAAAACAAGCTACAGATACTCGATACCTTAAAAGACGCGGAAATCATCCAATCGCTGGTAAACCGTCCCTTGCTAGGAGTGGATGCGCTCAAAAAATACCCATGGATGATCGCCAATCTGAAAGCCAAGAATCAAATTCGAAGCGCTGCATTTTTGCCTCTGCTGCGCAGCGATCGAGTCATCGGTGCGTTATTAATGCTTAGCCATGATCCGCATCGTTACCAAGAAGGCGTTGGGACACTGTTTCTGCAGAAATTATCGGCGATGACGGCAGTGGCGGTAGAGAATTGCCTCAATCAACAAAGATTGAAGGAAATCAGTTATCAGGATGTACTCACGCAAGCATACAACCGGCGCTACTTTGATCTGCGGTTTAAAGACGAAATCGCCCGATGTGTACGCTGGGACGACGATCTGATCTGCATGTTTCTCGATGTCGATTATTTCAAGAAAATAAACGATACCTATGGGCATCAAACCGGTGATTTGGTACTGCGGCGAATGGTCAGCCTGATCAAAGAACAAGTTAGATCGTGCGATATCGTAGCGCGCTATGGCGGCGAGGAATTTGTTGTCGCGTTACCTTCCACCACCTTGCAGGCAGCGCACGAAATCGCGGAACGCTTGCGTCTGGCAATATGTTCCACACCCATGAGTTTTCTGAATAAACAATTCAAGGTATCCATTTCAATCGGAATGGCCAGTCTGAGAGGATTGTTAACCGCGCAGCAACATGATGTGGATTTTATCTGCTCAACCTTGCTCGATAGCGCAGATAAGGCTCTTTATGAAGCCAAGGAAGGCGGCAGAAACCAGGTCGCGGTTTACGTCAACCGCATTCTCTAAGGGAGTTCTGATTAATTCGGCGAACGAGATAAAGCACGAGGCGCACGGCACAAAGCGACCGAGACATATCAACAAGATAGGCGGGAAAGCGAGTACCGCGCAACGAAGTGATTCGTTCGTATAGCCAATTAATCAGCGCTTCCCTAAGGAAACGCGGACTCATTCGACTCTCCAATTCCGCGCATCATCGCAATCCCGTGCGCACCAAACTCTTGCGCTATTGCCAGATCGGCTGAACATAATCCGCCCAGCGCATAAACCGGTAACGAATAGCCGCGAATCAAGGCAGCAAACCTGCGCCAACCCAAGGGCGGCATACCGGGATGCGTCAAAGTCGGCTGCACCGGCCCCAGCACGGCAAAATCCAAGCCCAGCCGTTCTGCAGCAACAAGCTCTTCACTATTATGACAAGACGCACCGCACAATCCATCATCCGGATCGAGGCGAGACGGCAAAGCCATCAGTTGCGATGCAGTCAAATGCACGCCATCCGCGCCAAGCTCGCGCGCCAACGCCAGATCGCCATTTATCAGAACTTTTGCTTGCGCACGATGCGCCATCGACAACACATCCCCCGCAAATTTCTTTAATTCCGCCTTCGCCATCTGTTTTTCACGGATTTGCAACAAACGTACGCCTTGCGACAGTGCTCGTTCGATCTTGTCCAAAGCCGGTTGAATACCTATTCCGGAAGCATTCGTAACGGCATAAACCGGTGGCAGTGACAGCGCCCGTAGAATCGGATCGTTGGCGGGTAAAACCGGAGCGACTGTCACTTGTTGCGGCAGCTGCCAGCACAAGCTCTGGTTTTCTCTGGGTATCATCATGCCTTCCCACGCCACCACGCGAAAAAAATTCAACCGGACCGTCGCGTGCGGGTATTCAAAAACTTTCGTGATCCATGGATAAGCAAGCCGGACCTGGATCGCAAGCTCCTCCCACAACTCGCGTTCCAGCGCGTGCATCGGCGATTCACTCGGTTCTACCTTACCGCCGGGAAATTCCCAATAACCGGCATAAACCTTTCCTTCCGGCCGTTGCGCCAGCAGGAACTGTCCATCCGCTTGTATTATCACTGCGGCAACAACTTCAACGACCGGAGTTGCATGCATAACCGCCTGAACACTAACTTCCATACTTTTCCGCCGCTAATGCCGCGTTTTTTGCCGCCCGGAGAAATCCCGTGCAAATTGCCAAGCTACCCGCCCGCTGCGCGAACCGCGTTCAATCGACCATTGCAATGCCTCGGTGCGAGCTCGTCCGGTCATCCTGGCTATGCCGAAATAACCCAGCCAGTACCGCACTATATCCAGATATTCATCCTGATTAAACGGATAAAACGACACCCATAAGCCAAAGCGTTCCGACAGTGAAATCTTCTCTTCGATCGCTTCGCTCGGATGCACTTCCTCGCCGATATGCTTCGTGTCGAGATTGTCACGCATGAATTCCGGCACCATGTGGCGGCGATTCGATGTCGCATAAATCAGCACATTGTCGGAAACCGTCGCAATCGAGCCGTCCAATACCACTTTCAGCGCTTTGTACCCGGGCTCGTCGGTTTCAAACGACAAGTCGTCACAAAACAAAATGAACCGCTCCGGACGTTGATAAATCTTTTGCACGATATCATGCAAATCGACCAAATGATGCTTCTCCACCTCGATCAAACGCAAACCGTCTGTCGCGTACTGATTCAATAATGCCTTGATCAACGATGACTTACCGGTGCCGCGCGCGCCGGTCAGCAGCACATTATTCGCCGGCAAGCCTTGCACAAACTGCCGCGTATTCTGGTCGATACGGCGCTTTTGCCGTTCAATGCCGCGTAATGCTTCGAGCGCAATACGGTGCGGATGCGTCACTGCTTCGATGAACCCGGAATTCCCCTGGCGCCGCCAGCGAAAAGCCGCCGATGCCTGCCAATCCGGTTCCGGAGCCGTTTGCGGCAAAAACGCTTCCAAACGATCCAATAATTGGTTCGCGCGCTGATACCATTTATCCCAATCACTCATCGTATTTTCTACCAACCATCAACTGCGGTAGCTTGCATTAATCTTCACGTAATCATAGGAGAAATCGCAGGTCCATACCGTGGTCGAAGCATTTCCGCGATTCAGCACAACACGAATGGTGATTTCAGCTTGATTCATTACGCGCTGACCATCCTCTTCGCGATAATCCGCTGCCCGGCCGCCTTTTTCCGCCACCAGCACATCGTCCAGATACAGTTGAATACCGTCGACATTCAAATCATCAATCCCGGCATAACCGATCGCCGCGAGGATTCTGCCCAAATTCGGATCGGACGCAAAAAAGGCGGTTTTGACCAGCGGCGAATGCGCGATTGCATAAGCCGCTTTAGCGCACTCGTCCTTGCTTCTGCCGCCTTCGACTTGCACGGTAATGAATTTGGTTGCGCCTTCGCCGTCACGCACGATCATTCTCGCAAGCTCTGCCGCCACCTCGGTAATCGCATCCTGCAGCAAACAGAATTCTTCAGTATGGGGATTGAAAATTTCTTTATTACCCGCTTTTCCGGTTGCGATAACGATGAAGGCATCGTTGGTCGAGGTATCGCCATCCACGGTGATGCGATTGAAAGAGCGATCCGCTGCGTGCTGCACCAGCTTCTGCAACAACGGTTGCGTGATCGCCGCATCGGTCGCAACATAGCCGAGCATCGTCGCCATGTTCGGGCGGATCATGCCGGAACCCTTAGCAATACCCGTAACCGTGATGGTTTTGCCCTTGATTTGCACTTGCTTTGACGCCGCCTTCGGCACGATATCGGTGGTCATGATCGCATGCGCGGCATGGAACCAGTTATCTGCTTTGCAATCCCTCACAGCAGCAGGCAATCCTTGGATAATCCGTTCCACCGGCAACGGTTCCATGATCACGCCGGTTGAAAACGGCAACACCTGTTGCGGAGCTAGATTGAGTAGTTTGGCCAATGCCGCGCAGGTCGTTTGCGCATGAACCATGCCCGGTTCTCCGGTACCGGCATTGGCATTGCCGGTATTAATCACCAACGCCCGCACCGATTGCGCCAGATGCCGCTTTGCCACGATCACCGGCGCCGCGCAGAAACGATTCTGTGTAAACACACCGGCAACCTGGGCGCCTTCGGCCAATGCCATCACCAACAAATCCTTGCGCCCGGGTTTCTTGATACCGGCTTCGGCAATGCCAAGCGTTACACCCGCAACGGGCAACAATTGTTCAGGAGATAAAGAGGGAATATTAACTGGCATAGTAAAATCTTTGCGGTGTTTAGAATGCCGCTATGCTACCGTATCTTTGCCGGATTTTCAGAATTTCATAAACTGCGGCTTATCTCGCACCTAGCGACTTATCAGTGATCCAGGCAAACTTTATCAAACACCCTGCTTCAAGCTCGCTTCGATAAAACCATTTAAATCGCCATCCAGCACGCTTTGGGTATTTCCAACCTCGACATTGGTGCGCAAGTCCTTGATTCGCGATTGATCCAAAACGTACGATCGAATTTGATGACCCCAGCCAATATCCGTTTTGGATTCTTCCACCGCTTGTTTCTCTTCATTGCGTTTACGCAATTCCGCTTCATACAACCGTGATTTCAACATCGCCAGCGCATCCGCCTTATTGCGATGCTGCGAACGCCCGCTTTGGCATTGAACTACGATCCCGGTCGGATTGTGCGTGATACGAATGGCCGAATCCGTCTTGTTGATATGCTGCCCCCCTGCTCCCGAAGCACGGAATGTATCGATCCTTAAATCGGCGGGGTTAATTTCAACTTCGATATTATCGTCCGCTTCCGGATACACAAACACACTCGCAAACGAGGTATGACGGCGATTACCGGAATCAAAAGGTGATTTTCGCACCAAACGGTGCACCCCGGTTTCCGTGCGTAAATATCCGTAAGCGTAGTCGCCAGTCACCTTTAACGTTGCGCTTTTGATGCCGGCGACATCTCCCGGTGATTCTTCCATGACCTCCACTTGCAACCCTTGCCTCTCGCAATAGCGCAGGTACATACGTTCCAGCATTGCCGCCCAGTCTTGCGCTTCCGTTCCACCGGAACCGGATTGTATATCGAGAAAACAATTACTCGGATCCATCGGGCCGGAAAACATCCGCCTGAATTCCAAGCCTGCGACGGCTTTTTCTACATTCCCGACATCAACCGCAATACTCTCAAGCGCCGGCTCATCTTCTTCCGACTTGGCCAGCTCAAACAATTCCCGCGCATCCTGCAATTGCTGATCGATGGACTCCAGATTAAGCACGGTGTCTTCCAATGATTTTTTCTCGCGTCCGATCTCCTCGGTTCGCTTGCTATCGTTCCAGATAGCCGGATCCTCAAGCAATAATGACAGTTCGCTCAGTCTTGTCTGCTTGTTCTCGAAGTCAAAGAAACCTCCGTAATTCTTTGGTCCGGTCACCGAGATCCGCGAGTTGATTCGATAATGCATTAATACGTTCAGCTTCCATAAAATTCACCTCACTAAAAGGCCTGCATTATACCCGTTACAAATTCTCAATATGGCAACCGCGCTTCCGGCATGACAAATCCCGTTTAACCTTTCCAGAGCATCCATAATAAATTCCAAACCATGGCAAACCAAAAAAAAATATAATAAGTCCTTCGATTGCCAATAACTCAATTATTTCATTAACCGGTTTTCCCTGAAGATTCCGCCATGTCGAAGTTCCTCGCACTAATCCCGGCAGCAGGCTCGGGATCCCGGATGGGTAACGATGTTCCCAAACAATACTTACCACTGAGCGGCAAACCGATGATCTATCATACAATCAATACGCTATGCAGGAATCCGTCGATCGCTGATGTTTTGATTGTACTTGCCCCCCGCGATTCCGAGTGGGATAAATACGATTGGTCTGAGTTCTCCGGTAAATTGCGTGTGTTTAAATGCGGCGGCGATACGCGGGCAGCCAGTGTTCTTAATGGCCTGACCGCCGCGCAGCATGCGCTTGGCATCAGTCCAGAGGATTGGATTCTCGTGCATGATGCGGCCCGTCCATGTTTATCGCGATCGCAGCTCGACAAATTAATTGATGAATTGGCGGATGATGCAGTGGGAGGATTACTCGCCGTTCCAGTCGCTGACACGCTGAAACGCAGCAATCAAGAAAACCGGGTGGCGTGCACCGAGCCTCGAGAGCATCTGTGGCAAGCGCAAACACCTCAAATGTTCCGTTACGGTCTATTGGCCCAGGCATTGCAAAATGCGGCAAATACACAAATCACGGATGATGCCAGCGCGGTTGAGGCCATTGGACTTCGCCCCAAGCTTGTTGCGAGTGATTCTTACAATTTCAAAGTCACTTACCCTAATGATTTGGCATTAGCGGAATTAATTTTACAGCAAAGGAATAGTCAGTGAACGCAATACGGATAGGACAAGGTTATGATGTGCATCAATTGGTTGAAGGACGCCAACTGATTATCGGCGGTGTTACGATTCCGCATGAAAAAGGATTACTGGGTCATTCGGATGCGGATGTACTCTTACATGCGATTTGTGACGCGCTGCTGGGCGCTGCCGCTCTAGGCGATATCGGTCAGCACTTCTCCGATACCGATCCCCGCTTCAAAAACATTGATAGCCGCTTATTGCTTCGCGAAACATACCGTTTGCTGGAAAACGATCATTATACGCTCAGCAACCTGGATGCGACCATTATCGCCCAGGCCCCCAAGATGGCGCCTTATATCCCTGCCATGCGGCACAACATTGCACAAGATCTCAAGACTCACACCGGCAACGTCAACATCAAAGCCAAAACAGCGGAAAACTTGGGAGCGCTTGGACGTAAAGAAGGTATCGCCGTTGAAGTTGTCTGTTTGATCACTCGGGCACAATAATCAGCGTGCTGGGTAATGGCAACGTACCGGAAAAACAATCGCGCCGGATTTTCTTTGCCGCCTTTCCAAATAAAATGACTCAAAAGAAACTGATCCGGGAAGCCGAGGAAATCCAGGCAATGTGCGGCGGACGAGTCATCAAGGCGCATCACGTTCACCTCACACTGCTATTTCTCGGCGACACAAACATGGATCGCATCGATACATTGCTGGAAACGATGAAAAAAATTTCTGTGAAGAGATTCGAGCTGGAACTCAATAAAATCAGTTATTGGAAACACAACCAAATCGTTTTTGCTGGAGCATCGCATTATCCTGACGAATTGTTCGTGCTGGTGGAATCACTTAAGAATTCGCTGACGGAAGCGGGATTTTTATTTGATAACCGTAACTACAAACCGCATATCACGCTTATCAGAAAAGCCTTTCGCCCCATCGATAACCAACCGATGAAACCGGTTTTGTGGTCTATCGGTCAATGGCACCTGGTACAGTCGAAATCCGGCCCGGAGGGAGCCGATTATATCTCTCTCGCACATTGGCCCCTGAAATAGCTTCCGCATGTACGTTTTTGCAACTTTATCCATTCTAGCGAGCACTGGCCTTGAAACTCCTTGCCATTGAAACCTCGACGGAATTCTGTTCCGTTGCATTGCTGTCGGATGACAGAATTCTCGCAAACGAAATCCTTGCGGGGCAACGACATTCCGAAATACTGTTAGAGATGATTCAAGAATTACTGGCCAATGCGGCGTTAAACTTACACCAAATCGACGGAATCGCTTTTGGCGCCGGCCCAGGCTCCTTTACCGGCTTGCGCATCGCCTGCGGCGTCGCACAAGGTTTAGCATATGCCGCCAATCTGCCCATCATTGGGATTAATACCCTCGAAGCGCTAGCGCAGAAAACAGCGGCGCCATTTGCCGTCGTAGCGCTGGATGCTCGCATGGGAGAAATTTATCATGCCGCGTATCAAAAAATTTCCAACTGTAATTGGAAAATTATCAGCCCTCCCATGCTGTGCTCGCCGGATAACGCACCTTTATTACCAGGCAACGCGTGGATAGCATGCGGCAGCGGCTTCGATGTTTATCGCCAAAAATTGACGGCGATTTATTGTGATACTATCCAACAGATTCACAGCGGATTTCACCCTCACGCCACGGAAGTCGTGCAACTGGCTTGTTATCAATTCGGCGAAGGTATCCGCTTGCATCCTGCTGATGCAAGCCCTGTTTATATCCGTAATAAAGTTGCATTAACAGAAAATGAGCGGAAAGTATGACGTTGCAACAAGCCTTTGAAATCAGGGTAATGCATCCAGCTGATCTGGATCGGATCATCCTGATCGAACGGGAAATTTTTCTTTTCCCATGGTCGCCCGGTAATTTCTCGGATTCAATTGACGCGGGTTATTTATGTCAGGTCATGGAGCAAGCTGACACGATAGTGGGTTATGGGATCATGATGATGAGTCCTGATGAAGCTCACATCCTCACATTAGGAATCGCGGCAAATTGGCAAAAAAAAGGCCTCGGAAAAAAATTGCTGCAGCACCTCATACAAAGCGCCCGCAACATGAATGCAAAATCGATCCTGCTGGATGTTAGAGAATCCAATCTTGGCGCAGCTCAGCTCTATCAACAAATGGGCTTTCAGCAAATCGCGACGCGTAAAGGCTACTACCCGGCAATGTGCGGGCGCGAAGATGCGCGCGTCATGCAATTATTGTTATGAATGACAGGCGCACGCATAGCTTCAAAGAGTTGAACTTGCTGCCGGTATGGCGGCAGAAATCGAATCATTCAGAGCGGAACGCGCGATCACAGGAAGAATCCTCCAGCGTGCTTTATTCAGCCGAAGATAATCAATCCAGCAAAGAATCCGACCAAGCGGCTTGGCTTCAGTTAAAACAGGCAGTTACCGATTGTTTCCGCTGTCAATTAAGCGAAACCAGAACGCATACTGTCTTCGGTGTTGGCGATGAAAACGCCGATTGGTTATTTATCGGTGAAGGTCCCGGCGCAAAAGAAGATGAAACCGGCGAACCTTTTGTCGGACAAGCCGGCAAACTGCTCGACCAAATGTTGGCGGCGATCCGGTTAAAAAGAGGCGATAACGTCTATATCACCAACATCGTCAAATGCCGCCCGCCTGGTAACAGAAATCCCAGTCTAAACGAAGCCCGGCAGTGTGAGCCCTATCTCATAAGTCAAATAGAATTAATCAAGCCAAAACTCATCGTCGCATTGGGAAAGGTCGCTGCGCAAAACCTGCTCAAATGCGACGACAGCATCTCAAGCCTGCGCGGAAAAGTACATTATTTTTCTAACATCCCGCTGATTGTTACCTATCATCCGGCTTATTTGCTGCGATCGCTGCCGGAAAAAGCAAAAGCATGGAAGGATTTGTGTTTTGCAAATGCGACAATGCAATCATTGAAATAATATTTCTCGACCCAAGTAATGGGTTAATTGCGATAAAGTTAGTGAATTTTTCTCGTACCGATCAAATGCAGTGAGTCTTCTTTACTTTGATTCGATAAATGCCATCTCCTGATCAAAGTCATCATGACTGACACGAACAAACCGAACGCTGCGATCACAATATAGATATGTACTTCGAAGAAAATCAATAATGCGTAGAGTGACAACATCACCAAGATACTTAAATTTTCATTAAAATTTTGTACGGCGATAGAGTGTCCGGCGCCCATCAGAATATACCCGCGATGCTGCAATAACGCGTTCATCGGCACCACAAAAAAACCGGCCAAACCACCGATCAACATCAGCAGTACAATCGCAATCCATAAATCCCTGACAAGAATCATCACGGTCACAACAATACCCATCGCGATTCCCAATGGAATCACTTTCACAGATTGCCTTAATGAAACCCACTTAGCGGCCAGGATAGCACCGGCGGCAATACCCAAAGCCACCACACCTTGCAGCTGCGCGGCCTGGTTCAACGGATAGTCCATCGCTACCTCGGCCCATTTCAACACAATAAATTGCAATGTTGCTCCGGCTCCCCAGAACAGGGTGGTTACCGCAAGCGATATTTGACCGAGTTTGTCAGTCCATAATAACTTTATACAATGACTGAACTCGTGAACCAGATAGAGCGGGTTTTTTTTGGGAATTCGATGATCGACACCGGTATTCGGGATATACAGATTAAATGCCGCCGCTATGGCGTAAATAACAGCAATGATGAGAATACTGCTTTCCAAAGCATTATCGATACCCGTATCAATCATCGGGAAATCAAACTCCAACAACATATTGGACACTACCGGTGTGATCAGCACGCCACCTAAAACCGTCCCCAATACGATCGAGGCTACTGTCAATCCTTCAATCCAACCATTCGCAATCACTAATTTTTCAGGCGGCAATAACTCTGTCAATATGCCGTATTTGGCGGGGGAATACGCGGCCGCTCCCAGACCTACAACCGCATAGGATGCCAATGCAAAGTACTGATTCATCGCGATGAATAGCAAACCGCAGCCTGCTATTTTAATGGTATTGCTGACAAACATTACCCGCCCTTTCGGCATCGAGTCTGCGAAAGCGCCGACGAAAGGCGCGAGAATGACGTAAAACACCACAAAAACAAACTTAAGCATCGGTGTTAAATAGGCTGGAGCATGTAAATCAATTAACAATGCAATCGCCACAACCAGCAGCGCGTTATCGGCCAGCGATGAGAAGAATTGCGCCGCCATGATTGTATAAAAACCGCGTTCCAAACTTTTTCCCTATTTTGATGCTTTATTCAAGATACGTTAATTACCAATTGAACTGCCCCATGAAACCGGTCAGAGTGATAGTATTAGCCACTTACCGTAATTTAGTCCGTGAGATTAGCACATAATGCCGAATATCATCGCATCAACGCTTCAAAGAATATTTGGTGCACCAAATAAAGGTTACGATCGTTATATCCTGGCTTAATAAATTATCTTTCTAAATCGATGCCGCGTCCAATACAAGCCACAATTGATATTTCCGCTTTCAGTCAGAATTTAGCTGTTGCCCGTCAATATGCAACGAAAGCGCGAATCATGGCTGTCGTAAAAGCGGACGCTTACGGACATGGATTATTTTCGGCTGTGAGTGGATTCAATGATGCGGATGGCTTTGCGCTACTCGAACTGGATGCCGCGATCGCATTACGAGAAGCAGGTTATCAGCGCCCCATTCTTCTTCTGGAAGGCTTTTTCTCGACCGAAGAAATAGCAGAATTTCAGCGTTATCGATTGAGCGCGGTTATTCACCACGAAGAACAAGTTGCCATGCTAACGAAATCGAAGCATGCGCTGGACATATTCCTGAAAATCAATACCGGGATGAATCGCCTTGGTCTGACTCCCGATCGATTTTCTTTGATAATCCAGCAATTAATCGATAGTCAATGCGCCAAAAGTCTGACATTAATGACGCATTTTGCGAACGCGGATGTTCCTTCGGAAAAAGGAAGCGTTATCCAGCAGTTTGAAAGCTTTCTTTCTATTACCCGGGATTATCATTACCCTCGTTCAGTCTCAAACTCTGCGGCAATCGTCCGCTATCCCGAAACGCAATCCGACTGGGTACGGCCTGGAATCATGTTATACGGC
The DNA here is from genome assembly GCF_030908545.1 of Nitrosomonas sp. sh817. Lineage (NCBI taxonomy): Bacteria > Pseudomonadati > Pseudomonadota > Betaproteobacteria > Nitrosomonadales > Nitrosomonadaceae > Nitrosomonas > Nitrosomonas domestica. The sequence continues at coordinate 2,825,892 of NZ_CP133083.1, forward strand.
TCGTCGCCTTTTCCGGATAAAACCGCATCCGAACTTCGGCTAAAGCCGGTGATGACACTTTCGAGCAAAATTATTGCGATTCATGATTTACAGATCGGCGATAAAGTCGGATATCACGCTCTCTTCGAAGCAGATCGTCCGATGCGTATCGGAATTGTGGCCTGTGGCTATGCCGACGGATATCCGCGACACGCACCCACAAATACACCGGTATTAATCAATGATCAACGCAGCCGGTTATTAGGACGAGTTTCCATGGATATGATCGCTGTGGACCTCACAGATATCAAACATGCAGGGCTGAATAGTGCGGTAATCTTGTGGGGTGAGGGATTGCCTGTTGATGAAGTAGCTCACTATGCCAACACGAACAGCTATGAGCTACTTTGTGCGGTTGCGCCAAGGGTTAAAAGGAAAATGATGCGTTAGAAACACCCCGAATCCATTCAACCCATAGCAACAAAAAAATTATTCCACTTTCGCTTTGCTGCGCAAATCTTGAACAACCGTTGCAAATTCACGTTGTAACACACGTTGTTGAATATTCTGTTTAACTTCCTCAAACGGCGGTACTGCCATCGGACGAATATCCATTAATTCGATCACATGCCAGCCAAATGAAGTTTGAACAGGTAAATCCGTTCTTCCCCCTTTCGATAATTTCACCAACGCTTCAGAAAAAGGCCGGACATAAGCAGCCGGCGGACTCCAGTTAAGTTCACCTCCATTTTCTTTACTGCCGTCATCCAGTGATTTTTGCTCGGCCAATTTAGCAAAGTTAGCACCCTTCTTAAGCTGAGCGATAATATCCAGCGCTTCACTTTCGCTACCGACAAGAATATGGCGCGCTCGATACTCTTTATCGCCCATCTGCACCTTGAGCATCTCATATTCCTTGCGCAGGGTATCGTCACTGACAATATTGTGTTTGATATAGTCAGCTTGATACGCCCTCACCAATACTGCCTGACGGGCGATTTCTAGTTGCGATATGACCTCCGGATCCAGATCCAATCTTTTTTTAACAGCTTCCTGAGCCAGGATTTCTTCAGCAATCAAATTTTCACGCAGCGCTTTTCTCATTTCAGGCCCATCGGGCTGTCCCTGTGCTACATTCGCCTTCACCATCAATTCCAAACGCGCTTGCGGAATCGCAATACCATTAACTTTAGCCATGACCCCGCCCGATTGAGAGTGAGCTGATATGGCGATAAGGCTTAAAAAACCGGTTACTATTATTTGTAAGACTCTCATCAAACGCATGGAATTTCCTCTACTGTAATTAAACAAAATTATTCTTCAAAACATGATACGCAGAAAGTATACGCCTTAACCGAATGCACGTGAATCTTTACCTAACCTATTATCTTCATAAGTATTTTGATTCCCCGGAAAAAGCAACACTGATTAAGATTTAACCTGGCAACACCTTTTTAAAGGGCTTAACAGTCACTCTCTGATACACTCCCGCACTTACATAAGGATCCGCGTTTGCCCAGACTTTCGCAGCTTCCAAAGATTCAAACTCCGCTACAATCAGACTACCCGAGAAACCCGCAGGCCCGGGTTCTGAGCTATCAATTGCCGGAAATGGACCGGCTAAAATTAACCGGCCTTCTTCCTGTAATGCCTGAATTCTGCTTAAATGCTGCGAACGTACCGTCATTCGTTTTTCCAGGCTATCCGGCACATCTTCTCCGTTAATCATATATAACATCATTATTTTTTACTCACTCGATTTTCGATTTCGTCTTTCCGTCATCGGCATTATCCGTATTCTCAACTACCAATACCGCTGTGTCTTTTAGATATTTCCCCAAAAAAATTATTTGCGCCACTATAAAAACAAGCATTAAACCGGTTGCTCCAAAAAGCTTAAAAGAAACCCAGGTATCTAAAGAATAATTAAATGCGACAAAGAGATTGACACAACCCATGATTGCAAAAAAAACAATCCAGCTCAAATTAAGGGTATTCCATACGGCCGCTGGCAATACCATCTGTTTCTCAAGCGCCACCTTGATCAGATTCTTACTGAATAGCCAATTGGATATGAACAACACCGACCCAATCAGCCAGTAGAAAACTGTCGGTTTCCATTTAATAAACATTTCATCTTGAAAAACTAAGGTTGCACCGCCAAATACCATAATTACTGCCAAATTTATCCACATCATTTTCTCAATTTGGCGATGGCGTATCCAGAGCCAGCCGATTTGCACAAAAGTTGCAGCTATTGCAACAGCGGTCGCTACAAAAATATCGTGAAGCTTATAAGCTAAGAAAAATAATACAACTGGAAATAGATCAAACAAGAGTTTCATCAGCACCAACCATCAATTGATATCAGAAGCAATCAGTGAATAACAGTGTAAATCCGTCTTACTGCAATACAGCAGGCAATCGCGCAGTCAAACTGTTTCTTTCTTTTGTTGCCTCGCCCAATAATGCATATCCGATTAAATTCCCGGTATCGTCTTCATAAAGCGCTTTAATGCCGTTCTCATCTTCTTCCACATTCCATGCGCCATTAACACCAAAGTCCGGCGGCGAAACCACAGCCGGGCATGACGAAGTTTTCACAATAACTGGCATTGCCGGATAATGAACAGACGTTGGCTGCCCCGCAAGCGTTGCAGCAAGCGCCCTAGCGGCATGAGAAATGGGCATTACGAACGGCAACACCTTGCCTTCAACTTCAGCACAATCACCTAAAGCATAAATATCATTCACTTGCGTTTGCAGAAATCTGTTCACCACAATCCCCCGATTAACCGGAATCCCTGCTGCTGCCGCGAGTTGGGTACGTGAACGCAATCCAACTGCTGATAAGACAACGTCCGACTCTATAGAGTTGCCATTTGCCAAAGTCAAACACAAATGCTCCTGCACTTGATCAATCGAGTTAGTCGAGGTATTCAAATGAAAAAAAACGCCGACATTTTCAAGTCTTTTTTGCATAAAAACTCCACTAGCAGGGGGTAAAAGACGCCCGAGCGGTTGAGTGCCAATATCAATCACATCCACGTGATGACCGGTTAAAGCCAAGTCATTTGCAAATTCACATCCGATCAAACCCGCGCCAATAATGCTGACTCTTTTTTTTCCATCTAATTCTGCGCGAAATTTTCTGTAGTCATCCAAGTCGTTAACTGTCAAAACTTTTCCCGCACCACTACCTGATAACGGCAAGCGCACTTGATCCGCGCCTAATGCTAAAACCAGCCGGTCGTAAAGGATGTTTTCACCATCAGTTAAAATCAACTCTTTTTTTAGATGATCAAGTGCTGCGACTCGACAGTAAGGGCGTATTACAATTTTTAACTGTGCAGCCATTTGAGCAGCATCACTATTTAACAGCGTATCTGGAGTTTTTCCTGATGACAGAGCGTTTGACAACATTGGCTTGGAATAAAAACCACCATGATCGGCTGATAACATTAATATCGGTATCTCGGCATCGAGCTTGCGAAGCTCCCGCGCCACCCCATAACCAGCCAATCCACTTCCAACAATCACTATCTGCTTAAACATTTACCCATTTCTCCAACATTCCCAAAGAAGCCCGGCTTTTAGAACCTCTTTTTCTCATTCCTACCAATACAATACTATTAGTACGTTAAATCATTAACTGATTTTGTATCAAGAAAATCACAAAACTGCATTGGGACTTTCTATGATTTTTTACTAAACCTAAAAAAACAAAACACACTGGTTCTTTGGATTTATCCAGTAACCAGTGTGCCTTGTTTCCAATCCATTAAACTTGAATACACATAGGATAATTGCATTCAAAGTTTACAAGATATTTTCGTTACTTATCCTCTTCACTGTTTTTAACCAGACTTGCTCGCCTTTGAGTATAGGCATCTCGGATAAACTCATATTTATCTAAAGCAGCTTCTTCGAGTGTCTTGTCTTGTTCAAGGAATTCCGCACGATTGTTGAATGTCCGTGCTGTTGCAACTGGGAAGCGTAATGCTGGTGAGTTGATATAACTAACATTATTCAAGAATACACCTGTTACCCCTTGGGTGACAGGATCCATAAAGAAGCTATCCACCGCCAGTCCGAATGTATCACGAACCGAGCTTGGTCCTAAGAAAGGCAACACAATATAAGGCCCGCTTGCAACTCCATAACGTCCCAAAGTTTGCCCGAAATCTTCATTTCGTTTATTCAGATTAACATCACTGACCGCGCTAATATCACTTGCAATATCAATCAGACCAAACACCCCGAATGTAGTGTTAACCAGCAATCTTGCGCTACTAGCCAACGCACTTTCATAATTTAATTGCAAAACCGAGTTAGTGATCACGACTACTTCATTGAGGTTCGAGAAAAAATTTCCTACCATCAATTCCAACGGATCCGGCATGATCCTCTTGTACTGTCTGACTGCAGGGTCAAACACATTGTCGTAGACCTTCTCGTTGAAATTAAAGACGGCACGATTCATCGGCTCCAAAGGATCAGAAGGACTACTCTGGTCATTTGTCTTCATTGAAGCACAACCGCTTAAAAATAAACCAGAAACAAGTATAGCAACAGCTTTGGAACGAAAAATATTAGTCATGTTCTTATTTCTTTTAATAAAAATTCAACAAATCTTGCCACATTTATAAAACAGGTTCAATACGCTTCGATATTAAGGTATTTCAAACCTTCACCCAATCACTCTTCTCAAATCTCAGAAATTTATTAGCGATTATTAAACCAAACATTAAGCATCATGTATATACGACAATAGGATTATGATACTTAATGAAATTGCTAGTGCCATTAAATAACCCCGAAACACGGCATCATTTTAGCTTCAAGATACTTCCATGCCATTATGCCTTAATAACGCATCCAGTTCTGGTTCGCGTCCACGGAAAGCAACAAATGATTCCAAAGCAGAACGGCTACCGCCCACAGCAAGAATTTCCTCAAGAAAATGGGAACCCGTTGAAGCATTGACCACACCATCTGCAGCAGTTTCTTCGAACATACTGTAGGCATCAGCCGATAGCACTTCCGCCCACTTATAACTGTAATAGCCAGCTGCATAGCCTCCCGCAAATATATGCGCAAAACTGTTCGGAAAACGATTAAATGATGGCGGGATAACCACCGCGACTTCACTGCGGATATCATCGAGCATTTGCAATACTGTCTTATCGCCATGCGGCTCATAGTCGAAATGCGCATGCATATCAAATAGTGCAAACTCAATCTGCCGGAGCATTTGCAATCCACTTTGGAAGTTCTTCGCTTTCAGCATCTTATCGAATAACATTCTGGGAAGAGTCTCTCCTGTTTCGATATGTTGAGTCATTCCAGCCAAAACATCCCATTCCCAGCAAAAATTCTCCATAAACTGGCTCGGCAATTCGACTGCATCCCATTCCACGCCATTAATACCGGATACCCCAAGATCCTCGACCCTCGTCAATAAATGATGCAAACCGTGCCCAAACTCATGGAACAAAACGATTACCTCCGCATGCGTAAATAACGCCGGACGCAGTTGACCGTTGATTGCAACAGGCGCCGAGAAATTACACGTAAGATACGCAACTGGAATCTGAATCGTTTGCTGCCCGGCTTCTTGACCATCAATCCGCCTGCGCGTAATCGCATCATCCATCCACGCGCCGCCACGCTTATTGGGTCGCGCATATAAATCCAGATAAAATTGACCGATCAATTGATCATCAGCATCATGAATGTCAAAAAATTTAACATCGGGGTGCCAGCATTGGATATTCCGCGATGAATCCGCTTGCGTAATGCGGATGCCATACAGTTTCTCCACCACGCTGAACATGCCGGCCAATACGCTTGCTTCGGGAAAATATTGTTTCACTTCCTGATCAGAAAATGCATAACGCTCTTCGCGAAGTTTCTCGCTAACATAAGCCAGATCCCAAGCTTCAAGTGTTGTCAGATTCAGTCTCTCCGCAGCAAATTCCCGCAATGCTTGCAGATCCCGCATAGCGTGGGGTTTGGCTTTATCGGCCAATTTTCTCAGAAATTCCAGAACTTGCTGGGGAGACGCCGCCATTTTCGTAGCCAATGAAACTTCAGCATAGCTTTCATAACCCAGCAAATGAGCCGCTTCCTGGCGAAGCTCCAATATTCTATTGATAAGCGGCATATTATCTTTACCTGAACCGGCTTGGTAATCAAATTCGCTGGCGCGCGTTGCGTATGCACGATACATCTGCTCACGGAGTGTACGATTATCTGCATATTGCATTACCGGTAAGTAGGATGGCATATGCAAGGTAAATTTCCAGCCTTGCTTGGCATCCGATACAGCTAGCTGCTGCGCTGCCTCTAACACATCGGCAGGAATACCTGCCACAGATTCTTCATCTTCAATAATCAACGAATAAGCATTAGTCGCATCGAGCAAGTTATCACTGAACTCGGAAGACAGCTTCGACAACTCCTCCTGGATTTGCAAAAACCGCTGCTTTTTCTCAACCGGTAATTCCGCGCCACCTAAACGAAAATCTCTCAGTTCATTATCTATGATCTTTTTTTGCGCTGGCGGCAATTGCTCGAATTCCTGGCTTGCACGCAATTTTTTATACTTTTCGAATAACGCCAGGTCTTGCGACAATTCGGCATAAAATTGCGTAATTGCCGGAAGATTGGCATTATAAACTTCGCGCAACTGCGGGCTATTCATGACCGCATTCAAGTGCGACACCTGCCCCCAGGCCCGGGACAAGCGTTCATTGGCATTCACGACCGGCTGCACAAACGTTTGCCAAGTAGGAACACCGCCGTCCGTTCGTGCTCTCTCAATTACTTCACGATTTTCTGCTAACAATGCTTCAAGAGCCGGTGTAATGTGCTCATTCTTAATTTCAGCAAAACGGGGCAGCCCGGAAAAATCTAGCAATGGATTTGACATAGGAGTTAATAGAATCCAGTAAAAATTAAAAAATAACAAAAATCAGTTTTCATAAACGATTTGTCCATTGACCAAGGTAAGTTTGATCTTCCCGGGCAATTCCATTCCCATGAATGGCGTATTCTTTCCCTGGCTTGAAATCGCCGACGCAGTCACCTTCCAATACTGATCCGGATCAAAAATACAGATATCCGCAGCGCTGCCAACCGATAGATGACCGGCTTCTATTCCCAATATTCCGGCTGGTTCAGAAGTAATCTTGGCCAAAACCTTGGCTAACGGCCAGCGCATTTCTTGACCCCACTTCAGCGCAAGAGGCAACAGCAATTCCACGCCCGTCGCACCCACCTCGGATTGTCCGAATGGCAATAATTTCGCATCTTCATCGACCGGTGCATGATCCGAACAAATGGCATCGATCGTGCCGTCCAGCAAACCATAACGTAATGCATCCCGATCACTGGAGCTTCGCAACGGCGGCATCAGATGACAATTGGAATCAAAAAACCCGATATCCATATCCGATAAATGCAGATGATTAATCGTGACATCGCATGTTATCGGCAAGCCTTGTTGTTTAGCGTTACGAATCATTGCCAAACCTTCCGCACTGGAAATCCGGCACAAATGCACTCTGACACCCGTCTCTCTAGTCAGCAGAATAATATTCGAGATGGCGACTGTTTCGGCGCAAACCGGAACAGTCGGCAAGCCTAAGCGGGTCGCGACTTCACCGTCATGCGCAACGCCATCACTCGTGAGACTGATATCTTGGGGGCGTAACCACACGCTAAACTCAAATGTCGACGCATAGCGCATTGCCTGCATCAATATCCGCAAATTAGCCAGCAAACCATCCGGCTGCCCGAAAACCACGCATCCGGCATCGTTCAACTCGGCCATTTCTGTCAATCGTTCACCCCTCAATCCTTGCGTCAGAGCACCGATCGGATAGACATGCGCCTGATTCAGACTTTTAGCGCGATGTTTCAGCATCTCTACCAAACCGGGTTCGTCCAACGGCGGATCGGTGTCCGGCGGACAAGCAATGCTGGTCACACCCCCAGCCACCGCCGCATTCATTTCGGACTCCAAAGTTGCCTTGTATTCAAGGCCGGGTTCGCGCAAACGCACGGACAAATCAACCAGCCCCGGACACACGATCAATGATTGCGCATCAATGACGCGATTCGCTTGGAACTCATCCGGTGCCGAACCAATGGCTAAAATTTTACCCTTGGAAATGAAGAGATCTCGAATATCATCAACCCCATTTTTAGGGTCAATCAGCCGTCCGTTTTTAATATGAATTTTCATAGCACAACGTTAAGCGCCCGCTAAAATTGACATCACTGCCATGCGAACCGCGATGCCGAATGTCACCTGCGGCAAAATCACCGATTGCGCGCCGTCAGCCACAGCCGAATCGATCTCCACTCCACGATTCATCGGCCCGGGGTGCATGACAATGGCATCGCGCCGCGCGAGGGACAGTTTCTCAGAGGTCAATCCGTAATATTTAAAATATTCCTCGGCACTGGGTAAATTAGCGCCCTTCATCCGCTCATTTTGCAGGCGCAACATCATTAACACATCGATATCTTTTAGCCCTTTCGACATGTCGTGGTAAACATGCACACCAAGGCGCTCGACCATTTTCGGGAGCAACGTTTTTGGCGCAATTACACGCACTTCCGGCACCCCCAAAGTAGTGAGCGCATGGATCTGCGAACGCGCTACCCTGGAATGCAGAATATCGCCGATTATCGCCACGCGCAGCTTGCGGAAATCCTGTTTATAGCGACGGATCGTGAACATGTCCAATAACGCCTGCGTCGGATGCGCATGGCTGCCATCACCCGCATTAATGACATGAATATCGGGGCGAACATGCTTTGCAATTAAATGAGCCGCGCCGCTCTGCGCATGCCGGACAACAAACATGTCGGCATTCATTGCCGATAGGTTATTCACGGTATCGAGTAATGTCTCGCCTTTCGATTGCGCCGATACCGCGATATTGAGATTGATGACATCCGCTGACAAACGCTTTGCGGCAATCTCGAACGTCGTTCGGGTACGCGTGCTGGGCTCAAAAAACAGATTGAAGATCGATTTGCCGCGTAGCAAGGGAATTTTCTTAATATCCCGCTCGGTCACACCTACAAATGATTCCGCGGTATCCAGAATATTCTGCAAAATTGAAGCCGGCAAACCTTCCGTGGTCAGCAAGTGCTGCAGCACGCCATGCTCATCCAACTGCGGGTTTCTATTAATCATTCCGAGAGATTCTTATCGTATAGGTCAAAACTCAACTTCCCGTTCACATCGCGTTTGAGTTCCAACATCTTATCCGCTGGCAATGCGAGCGCTACCCCGACATATTGTGCAGCAACCGGCAGTTCTCTGCCTCCGCGATCGACCAAAGCCGCCAAACTGATCGAGGCAGGACGACCATAATCGAATAACTCGTTAATCGCTGCGCGGATCGTACGCCCGGTATTTAGCACATCATCCACCAACAAAATGTGCGCTCCTTCAACCTCAAACGGTATCTCGGAAGGCTTCGTTTGTGAATGCAAGCCGATTTTGTCGAAATCATCCCGGTAAAAAGATGCGCTGAGTATGCCAAAAGGCTTTGCAATCGCCAATTCCCGATGTAATCGCTCCACCAGCCAGACGCCGCCCGTACGAATACCCACCAGCGAATAATTTTTCGATTGATCCGCCCGGATCTTTATTGCAAAGTTTCTAAAAACTTCCTCAGCGTCTGGTAGTTGCATGTTGTTCATCAAAAAATGATTGCAGAATTTGTTGCGCAGAAAATTGATCCAACAGAGGTTTTTGCTTTATTCCGAAAATCCCGCCCGCATTCAAAGCAGCGCTTGCTATTTCACTGGTATACCGCTCATCAATCATAATTACCTTAATCTTAAACCGGCCTTCTAGCCGACGCGCAAAGCGCTGGCTGAGGCGCGTCAGTTCATGCGCGGTTCCATCACTATGCACGGGCAGCCCCACCACCAGCAACACAGGCTGCCAAGTTGCTATCAATGTTGCAATCCTGGCAAAGCGCTGCTCAGTCACTTCCGCATCAATGGTCGATAGTGGATTTGCCATACCCAGCGCCGTATTGCCTATCGCAACACCAATACGCTTCTTCCCAAAATCAAAAGCCAAAACAACTCCGTCAACCAATTGTTTCTCTGATTGTTGATGTGCGGCCAAACCTCGGGAAAAACAATCCGTCACCGTAACCGCAAGCAATTATGCATGCCCGACTTCATTCGAGATATTCGCGTCTTGAATTCCCAGCAATTGCATTGCTGCCGGCAGCCGTTCTTCGGATGGCAAGCCAAACAAAACATCAGCCGTGGCCGGAACGGTCAACCATGCATTTTGCGCTAATTCATGCTCAATCTGACCTGCAGCCCAGCCCGCATAACCCATTGCAATAAGAATTTGATCCGGACCTTCGGCATTCGCAATCGCTTTCAAGATATCCAGGGATGTAGTCAACCCCACTTCCTTATTAACGACAAGTGTCGACTGCCAGTTTCCTATGGGGTGATGCAATACAAATCCGCAATCTAATTGCACTGGCCCACCGAATAACACCGGTATTGCTTCGGCTTCTGAAACGGTTTGCGGAATTCCGAGCTGTTTAAAAAGATTCATCAATGTAAGATCCGTCGGCCGATTGATGACGAGACCGAGGGCTCCTTGTTCATTATGTTCACAAATATAAGTCAATGTCTTGGAAAATACAGTATCCACCATTGTTGGCATTGCAATCAAAAAATGGTGTGTCAGATTGACATTTTTCATAGCAAAGACTCTAAATTATGATGTAAATACTCACACTGTCTTACTTCCCGTCTAAATGACGGGATTGGCTTATACCCAATATGACGTATGAGTCATTACCTTTGATCCAAGTTTCATCGTAATTTTGATCGGCAACGGCAGTTCCGCTCCGCCATATGACAATGCCATCGTTGCGTGACTCGCTTCATCAATCTTCATTTGCGCGACAATTGCACGGCTCTTTTCATCCTGATCGGGTAAACGTTGCAAATGTCCCGCCAAATGTTCCTCCACTTGATGCTCGGTTTCAGCAAGAAAACCCAGATTCCATTTATCCCCCAGCAACCCTGCGACAACTCCGATTGTAAACGATCCGCCATACCATAATGGGTTCAAAAGACTTTTCCGGCCACCCAGCTCCGCAATCCGTCGCTCAGTCCATGCCAAATGCTCCGTTTCTTCTCTCGCCGCTTGCATCAGAGTTTGCTGTACCACTTCATTTCTCGCGGTTAAGCCTTGCCCTTGATACAGGGCTTGAGCACAAACTTCACCGACATGATTGATGCGCATCAACGCACATGAAAGCCGTTTCTCCACTTCCGTCAAATCGGCTTCCGGCAATTCATTGCCGGGCACGGGCCGGACAGTTTGGGCCGGGGTCAATAAAGTTCGCAATGCGCTATCGAAACCAATGATAAGTTTATCAATATTGATCATAGTCTTTATAATCCGTGTAAGGAAAGCAAAGTTTTGGCACCCAACAGAGTAGTTATTCAAGTATCGCGGAAATCTCCGCGATACACCGACTAAAAATTTGTTTTTATTATAATTCCAAACCCATCTGTCTTGCCAGCAATGTAACCGGATGCAATACTTCAACTTCTATTCCGTTTTCGTACAATCCGTTTGCGATATGCATGCTACACCCGACATTTGAAGTCACCAAGTAACGGGCCCCGCTTTCCCTGATCGCAGCTATCTTGTCATTGAGCAACATCCCTGAGATTTCCGGTTGATCTATAAAATAAGTTCCGGCAGCACCGCAACATTGATCATTATTGGCTAGCGGTTCTACTTGCACGCTCGGTATGCGCTCGAGCAATTGGTACGGATACCGCTGCCCTTCCAGCACATTGCGAAGACTGCAAGGATCATGCACCAGAATTTTCTCCGCCAGCGGGGCGATTTCAATACGTTCCCACCCTTCACTGAATACAAGAAACCGGCTGATATCGACTATCCGGCCATTGTCCCCGCCAACACCGGATTCGAGTAGTTGCGTTGCGCATCCCGATGCTGTGCCGATAATAGCTTGAATATTGGAACCGGCAAAAGCTGCTTGATTTTTTTTCGCAAATAAACCAGCTTTATTGATCGCACCGCGATGCTGATGCAATGCACCACAACAAGTTTGATCGTTGGGCACATGGACGGCATAACCCAAATAATTCAACACAGCAATACTCGCGTTTAATGTTCTGACATCCGTCAGCCTTGCCACACAACCCAAAAACAATCCAACTTCGCCACGATGTTTGCCGATCGCGGGATATAATCTCTGCCATTGATTACCAACAGTAACCTCGCCAGCATTTATCCTTGCGAGTGGAAACCTTACCGGCGGAAGCTGCAGAATCAATTTGAACAATGCATTACCGGCAAAAAATTCGACTTTTCCGGCCCAGCGAAACCAGCTTTTCTTTTGCGCCGAATAGAATAAGCGACGCATGTAATCCAATCGGACTGGATGAGACAACAACTGCAGAAACAAATCGTGCAGAAATGATTTCCTTCCCGAATTATCAATTTTGGATTGTCCAATCAGATGCCGCGTCTCATCAATCAATGCACCATACTGAACATCATTCGGGCAAACAGCCTCACATACCCGGCATGTCAAACACCGGTCCATATGCTGAATAAATTTCGAATTCAAAGGAATCCGGCCGCCAGCAACCCCATTCATTAACGCAATACGCCCGCGCGGAGAATCGGCCTCCGATTTCAACAATCGATACGTCGGACAATGCGGCAAACACAATCCGCAAGAAACGCATCGATTGGATTTTTCAATTATTTTATTTTTTGTGATAGTTTGAGACAATTAATTAATTCTTATAAATAAAATGACGATTTGTCCGGATGCTATTCTATCCCAGCAAACCAGATCATCATATCAATCACAAGTATCCTTGTCATTCGCATGAAAATTATTGTAAAATAGAAGATTACATAATACTTTTTGCTACAAAATTCTATGGTTATTATCAGATTGGCACGCGGTGGTGCAAAAAAACGTCCTTTTTTTAACATGGTGGTTGCGAACTCGCGCTCACCTCGTGATGGTCGATTTTTAGAACGCATTGGATTTTATAACCCCAGAGCAGCAGGCGGTGAAGAGCCGCTGCGAGTTCAGTTGGATCGAGTCGCGTACTGGCAGTCTCAAGGTGCGCAATTATCGGCAACCGTATCCCGGCTCGTCAAACAATTTGTCGCCAATAAAGAAGCGTCCTCCAGCAACACCAGCAAATAAGCCGACTGAATCGATGGTCATCATGGGTCATATCATGGGCCCATTTGGCGTATATGGTTGGATAAAGATAAATCCATACACGGAATTCATTGATGGCCTAATGGATTATTCTACCTGGTGGCTCGGCAACGATAATATAGAATGGCAACAAGTACATGTGGCAGACGGTCATGTTAATGGCCAGGTATTGGTAGCACAATTAAAAGAATACACTGATCGTACGCAGGCTACAAAACTCAAAGGATTGCAAGTTGCGATTCCGAGAAACCAGTTACCGGTGCTTTCTCAAGACGGCACAGATGGTTATTATTGGTCCGATTTAATCGGGATTGAAGTTATTAATTTAAAAGGTGAGCGGTTAGGCGAAGTTTTCGGTTTGTTTGAAACGGGCGCCAACGATGTGTTGCGCGTTCAAGCAGTTGATAGAGAACCAAAAGAAATCCTCATTCCTTTTATTGAACAGTTCGTCATCAAAGTAGATCTGAAACTTTCCAGAATTACGGTTGATTGGGGCATGGATTATTACTAAGGTAGTCGGCCAATGCCTTTTGAATGCGATGTCATCACGTTATTTCCTGAAATGTTCGATGCCGTCACTAATTACGGTATAACAGGAAAAGCTTTCAGAAACGGTATTATTAACCTTAATACCTGGAATCCGCGCAAATTTGCATATGATAATCGTCATAGCGTGGACGACAGCCCCTACGGTGGGGGGCCGGGTATGGTCATGATGGCGCAACCGCTGGAGGATGCCATTACCCAGGCACGCGCGAGACAAACCGCAGTAGGAATCTCGCAAACCGTAGTTGCTTATATGACGCCTCAGGGAAACAGGCTTGACCACCATCAAGTTACAACACTGAGCAAGATGCCGGGGCTGATTTTATTATGTGGCCGCTACGAGGGAATTGACGAACGTTTGATCAGCCGTCAAGTGGATATGGAAATCTCGATTGGGGATTACGTCGTTTCCGGAGGCGAATTAGCCGCAATGGTTCTAATTGATTGTATCATTCGGCAAATACCGGGCAGCTTGGGTGATCCGGAATCGGCAAATCAGGATTCATTCGTTGATGGATTACTAGATTTCCCGCATTATACGCGCCCCGAGGTGTATCAAGGTGACCATGTCCCTGAAATATTGATGTCTGGAAATCACGCGCAGATCCGCCGTTGGCGTTTGCAGCAAGCGCTGGGCAGAACATGGTTAAAACGCCCCGACCTCTTGAAGCTAAAATTAGAGCAGCATGGTATAACACCGGACGAAAAAGAATTATTGGAAGAATTTAAACAAACTTGTAAATTCAGATAGAATCAGCAGAAAGGAGAATCAAATGAATATTATTGAGCAATTGGAAGCAGAAGAAATAAAACGCCTAAATAAAGAAATACCTGATTTCTCCCCGGGCGATACTATCATTGTCAATGTCAATGTCGTCGAAGGCGATCGCAAACGCGTGCAGGCGTACGAAGGGGTTGTTATTGCAAAGCGCAATCGCGGCCTCAACTCAGCTTTCACTGTTCGCAAGATTTCAAGCGGAGAAGGCGTGGAACGTACCTTCCAAACATACTCTCCATTAATAGCTAGCATCGAAATCAAACGCCGCGGCGCCGTTCGCCGCGCAAAACTGTATTATCTGAGAGATCGTGCAGGAAAATCGGCTCGTATCCGCGAGAAACTTCCGGCTCGTCTTGGCAGCAGCAATGCAGCAGTAAAACAAGAATCTGCCGCGCCAGAATCAGAATAAGCAGCCAAATTGTACCGCAATCACAATAAAAAACCCCGTCCGTTATTCAAAATGGACGGGGGTTTTTGATGATTTAAGGAAACGCTGATTAATTGGCTGTGCGAGCGCATCACTTCGTTGCGTGGCCTCTCTCCCCAACCTATCTGTTCGTCGCACTGATCAGTGCTTTTCCCTGAGCAGCAAAGCTGCTACTCTTTTTTTTTCTTACTTATTTGAGTAATTCCATCACATTCTCGGGTGGCCGGCATAATTTGGCCTGATCACCCCGGACCACAATCGGGCGCTGCATCAAATCCGGATTCTCGACCATTGCCCTAATGATCTCTTCATCAGAAGCTTCAATCAGGTTACATGCAGCAGGTTCATCCTTACGCAGCACATCGCGCACCGGCAAATTCAGTTTTTGAATGAGTTTGCGCAACTCCTCGACTGTTAAAGGCGCTTCATAATAATTAACAGAATCGAACTGCTGACCGCTTTCCTGCAACAAAGAAATGGTCGCCCGGCATTTGCTGCAAGCAGGCTTCTGATAAATGACAATCTTCTCGCTCATGACAACTTAAAATGATAACAAATAAAACAAAAATACTTCACTTGATGCCGCATTCCGCCGAGATTGCCTTATGGGCCGCGGTTGATCCGCTCAATCCAAAGGTATCGACCGTGCTAGTCCCGCGTGCCGATGCACCCTTAACTACCAGTGAATTACCGCGCTTGATAGCATCCGTAATCTTATTGTCAGTGGCTTGATCGGGCGCCCAGGCTGAATCATCCTGAGTAAAAAGCCGGAAGCTTTGGTTATTTACAGTTACTGTCGCATCGCTGCCCGGTTTATAGGGATAGCCGGCAATATAACTGAAAACATTCGTACTTTTCTCGGAAGGACGATGCGTAACCAAAGCATAAACATCCCCACGCTTTGTATAATTCCCCTCGGATTTTTTCGGCTGACTCACCATATAGCAAACCTTGCTATTGTTCTCCATGAACATATAGGCCGCCCAATCACCATGCTGTCCCAAAAGCTTCGGTTCAGCGGCTTGCACCGAACCGCAAAATGCAAAAACAGCACTCGCAAATATCAATTTATTAAATTTCAGCTTCATTTTCTAATGGCCTTGAAAACTCTATCGTTACGACTTCAGCAATTGACTGACCGGCCTAAGACGCCAGCCCTAAATCCAACTCACCCGTCACCGGCAAGCAATCATCAACAGCCTTCCATTTTATAGATGAAAAAACCATTTTTGTTAATTTCATCAATGACATTCGGCGGCGCGCTTTGGCTATGGCAAAAGCTGCATTCCCTGCTCGTAACCACGGCATCGCCTTCTCCGATCGTAGCAAGCCATTGCTTGGCGTATTCAACCGCTTTCTGATCATCTTTCACGGCTGTAAAAACATCGAAGTGCATCGTATGCCCATCTTTCGCTTTCACATACGTATCATACACATGAATTTGCATATCATCCCTTCCAAAAATTGATTGATTAATAATCTTGACACACTACGGCGGCACATTGCCCGCCCGTATTTTATCCCCAACTATACCAATTAATAAACCAAACTGCCAGGAGATATAACCACTTGCCCCATGTCCCGGTTTTATCGCATCGCAACGCCCGCAAGAAACTCCTGAATCACGCCGATTGAGATAAAACGGGCTACCCAAGAAAGCATGGATGACTGGTTTCCGCCAGAAAAATGCGGAATAATCCGCCTTTATTATTCGGGATGCCCCAAGATGACGAACCTACCCCTGTTGATGACATTATGAAAAAATGGATCGACATCCTATTGCCGGTTCCGGATTGGCTGAGTATCAGGATTGCGAGCAAACCAACGCATTTTCCCACGACGGAACAGCGGATGGCATTAACGATCGATTTGGCGAGAATCAACGTGCAACAAGGCGGCGGCCCTTTTGCAGCGGCTGTTTTTGAATCTGCTTCCGGAAAGCTGATTGCACCTGGTGTCAACTGGGTGGTACCGGGAAAGTCCTCGCTGTTGCATGCCGAAATAATGGCGCTTGCATCGGCGGAACGATCGCTCGGCAGCTATGAATTAGCCCAATCGGGTTCATTTGAACTGGTCACCAGCGTAGAGCCTTGCTGTCAATGTTTGGGTGCATTAATATGGGCCGGTGTCGCTTCGGTCGTTTGCGGCGCGTATTCGGAGGACGCGCAAGCTATCGGATTTGACGAAGGTCCCCGCCCCGCAAATTGGATCGAGGAACTGCAAAAAAGAGGTATCGCCGTAACCACCGGAATCATGCGGCCGCAATCCATGGAAATATTGCAAAGTTACACTGGAGAGCTTTATAACCGCCAGCGTCCCGGTTCCAATTCCAAGAACTGACATGGGACATGCCGGATACCTCCCATGACAACACAAAGCATAATAAGGATAATTTTTTGAAGCGCAAATTGTTACAGCATTGCCTCTATTGCTTCATCATGTCAGCAACAATGACCGGTTGCGTATCCGCAACCGTAACTGCCGTCAATCTCGGTTTTTCCGGTGAATATCTCGAACAGTGGCTGTATTCCTGGGGCATTGCTTTCCCTGTCGGATTCCTGCTCTTATTATCGCTATCCCCTGTATTCCGGAACCTGGTCGATAGAATTTTCCGCTAGCGTAACGCATAGCAAAGACTGCAAAAACTACCCGGGCTGATTGATTTCATTTCGGAAAATTCGTAGCAGCAGCGTATAATTGCGCGGAATTATCTGGTGGTTGCAGCCACTGCCTGAAAGACATCTTACACAAAATAAATCGAATATGACTCAAGAAAACCAACCGGCGGCCGCGCCGCTCGATGAAAATCAAATCATTGCCGAACGCCGCGCCAAATTGGCTGAATGGCGGCAAGCAGGCAACGCTTTCCCGAATACCTTCCGGCGCGAGCATTTGGCGGCGGATTTGCACCGGCAATACGACAACTTCACCAAGGAACAACTGGAAGAATCGCCGGTTATAGTCAAAGTGGCCGGACGGATGATGTTGAAACGCGTCATGGGTAAAGCCAGTTTCGCCACGATCCAGGACATGAGCGGCCGCATTCAGTTGTATATCTCCAACGATCACACCGGCGAGGCAGCGCACGCGGCGTTCAAGCATTATGATCTGGGCGACATACTATGGGCACAAGGTTCGTTATTCAAAACCAAAACCGATGAGCTTTCAATCCGCGTGACCGGCCTGCAACTGCTGACCAAATCGCTGCGGCCGCTGCCGGAGAAATTTCATGGTTTGACCGATCAGGAGCAGAAATACCGTCAGCGTTATCTGGATTTGATCACCAACGAAGAAGCGCGCAACGTGTTCACGACGCGCTCGAGAATCATCCAGGCGATGCGCGAATTTTTCGTCGCGCACGATTACCTGGAAGTCGAAACCCCGATGATGCACCCGATTCCCGGCGGCGCCACCGCCCGGCCTTTTATGACACACCATAATGCGCTCGACATGGAACTGTACCTGCGCATCGCGCCGGAACTGTATCTGAAACGGCTGGTGGTCGGCGGCATGGAAAAGGTATTTGAAATCAACCGCAATTTCCGCAATGAAGGCATTTCCACCCGGCACAATCCCGAATTCACCATGGTGGAGTTCTACGAGGCTTACCAGGACTTTACCTATCTGATGGACTTCACCGAGAAAATGCTGGCGCAAATCGCGCAAAAAGTACTAGGCACGACCGAAGTCACGTATCAAGGTAAAACCATGGATTTGGCCAAACCGTTTGCCCGGCTGACCATCACCGCAGCCATCCGGAAATTCCACCCGGAATACACCGACGCGCAATTGAACGACCGCGATTTCCTGATCAACAAATTGCAAGCGCTCGGCATTCATTACAACCCGAACGACGGCATCGGCGGTTTGCAACTGTCATTGTTCGACGAAACCACGGAACACCTGCTATTCGAACCCACGTTCATCGTCGATTACCCGGCGGAAGTTTCACCGCTAGCACGGCGCAATGACAACAACACCGAAATCACCGACCGCTTTGAACTGTATATCGCCGGACGCGAAATCGCCAATGGCTTCTCGGAATTGAACGACCCGGAAGATCAAGCGGCACGCTTTCTGGAACAAGTCAAAGCCAAGGACGCCGGCGATAACGAAGCCATGCACTACGACGCGGATTACATTCGCGCACTGGAATACGGCCTGCCACCCACCGCCGGGGAAGGCATCGGCATCGACCGGCTGGTGATGCTGCTGACCGACAGCCCGAGCATCCGCGATGTGATTCTGTTTCCGCAGTTACGGCGGGAGGATTAGAAAATGTGTTGAAAACTCCCCAATGCTTACGCAACGGGATTTTTGTGGAAAAGAGATACAAGACTTGATCCTTTGTGTTTTGCTTTTTTAATTAGCTGTCTAATTTTAGTTAGGGTGCATCGAGGCATGCCTTCTTCCCCCCTCAATGATGTAGTAACTGTAGTAGGCTCGGCGTACTATCAACCGATCGCCGATCTCGTCCAGAACCTTCTCCGCAAGAAGCCTGGCGGACCCTTTCCGGGCGGCTCTGGCGTGCGCGAGAATGGGTATGCGGTATCCATCATCGTGCTGTTGGTAGCAATGCTAGAGTCCTTTACTTCTAGACTTCGGTTCGTGCGTAACTCTGAGCTCGTTGCAGGAGGTCGCAGTACGCCGGACTTACTTGCGGAATATTTTCCAGAACTTCCCACGAAGGAGGATCTCGTGGAAGTTTTCCTTCTTCGAAATGTGGTCGTGCACAACCACATCTGGCATTTGGACGTATCGAACTACGAGGCAGAGCTGCGGACCATTTCTACGCCGCAGGATCTTGGATTTCAGACCAACAAGCACTACGCTGACATAGTCGATGTTCTGACACGTCGAACTCTAAAGCTCAGTTTGAATGTCAACCCAATGGCTGTGGATCGACGAGATGTCTTAACAGTGTTTCAAGTGGTCTGGAAGACACTCGAATTCATGAACAATGTGGACTTCGGCCATACGCCCCTTGCTGGGCGCACGGTGGGCTTCTTTCAGAAGTACCGACAGTTTGACGAACTTATTAACGAACTTGAAAGAGATATCAGCAGTGGCAATGCACCCTAACAACACCATCAACTTGGACGCGGAACAAAGCAAACACGGCAGGTTAGGCTGCCGAAGAAACCCCAACATCACACTGCACAGGAGTGTTATACAGCAGCTTAATATCCCACCCCGGGAAAACCAGTACCGCAGGGTGGCATTTGAGAGCTTTTGCCAATATTTTGGCGTGCTCGATCCCTAAGTTGATCTTGTCATGCTCGATGGCGGAGAGGGCCGCCAGTTCATTCTGACTTAATCCCTGGAGTTCACGGATAATTTTTACCGATTCGCCGACCGATACATCGCATGTTTTTTTGCCAGTTGATATTCGTTCATTTTTTCCTCCGGTAATCGTGCGGTGAGATTTGTTCAACGAGAACATACACTTCATTGTTGTTGATTTGATAGATAACCCGGTACTGTTGGTTCAACCGTGAAGTGCTGTAGTCATTTCATATTCTGGTATCTTTCGTTCCTTCCCCAATTTCAATCAATCACAGGATTACATTTTGAAACAGAGGACGCGCGGCTCAACTCCTAAATTAGATCGAACTGCGCCCATCGAGTCTATGCTTCTCCTTTCGGCTCGGTGAGCCGGCGTATCGTCAGCGCGGCTCGTTGCTCTATCAGGGTGATAATCTGCTCGACCAAGGGGTTTTCAGAGAATCCAAGCTCTTTTTGCGATTGAAGCTGGCGAGCAGTCTTCGGCAGGCTCTGCGCCAGTTCCAGAATGCGCTTGCGGGTTTGGGCCCGGCCCAATCCGGCGCTCTCGGCGAACTGGTCCCAATGACGGGCTTGTACCTCGCTGAACTTGTATTTGCTGCCGATTTTCATCGCCATCTTGGGCGTGAGATTCTGGTATATCGCCGTCGACAGAGTGTCGTACAACGGCGCTAGTACCGGAAACTCGCCGGTGTAGAGCAAAGAGAAATTCTTGGCATGTGCGTCATGATTGCCGATCAAGGCGTTGAACACCACGTAATCGAGCAAGCGCAGCACCTGCGGTGCGCTAGGCCGGGTAACATGACGCAACAGGCTGAAGCACGCGGCAAAATCCGGCCCTCCTTCGTTTTGGTATTTCATCTCGGGTACCACGCCGAGTGCCTGGCAAAAATCCTCCTGATGCAGGCGTGCTACACGGCCTTGCGTATCGGCTTGCCGGTCATAACGCGCCACCAGCAGAAAGCGCCGGCTAGTGATGGTTCGAATCTGCGCTTGAGCCGCTGGCAGCTTCATGGCACGGGCCAAAGTCAGGCAGAAGCCTTCATTGGTAACGCTATCTTCCACGCCATGAATGGGTGGCTTCAGAATATGGGTGCTGGGTTGCCCTCCTTGCGGCAGGCCAATGCGTTGCCCGTCAAAAACAACCGGCAATTTGTCTTGCACACCGGCCAATGATAGCCGCAAGCCATCCTTGCCAGCCATCATCGGACGGCGGGGCAGCTCATCAAGGATGATAGTCAGTTCATTATCACTCAGCCACTGGACGTGCTCATCCCCGGGCGGTGAAGGGGGTATTCCGGGCGGCAGAAATGTAATGGCTCCGGCACACTCTCCGCCAATGTGATCGAGCAAGGCAAAGTCATTCTGACCCGATACCTGAAATTGCTGTGCGATCAAGCGGCGCAGATGACCTTCGGGGAGCAGACCGGCAAAGAATGGGCGCGTGTGGATGTCATCGAATGCATCCGATTGCAAGGGGAGCGAGCAAGACAGTGCAACGGTTCCCGGACGATTCAGCCAGTTTTCGCGGTAGCGGAAACTGAGCCGCCCCTCCTGCAGCGACAAAGTGCCGGCGTGATCGGCAAACAACCAGACCTCGAGTTCATGCACCATCTTTGTCTATCTTTATCACCGCGGATTGTTCCGGCAGGCCCGCAAGAACGACTTCACCGCCTAAGGCGTCGATGACCCGTAAAACTTGCTCTAGTCGCAACGTGGGCTTTCCCGCTTCGAGATCGACAATGAAGCGTAGCCCGACACCGGCTGCCAAAGCCAATTGAGATTGTGTCAGGTCAAGCTGCTTGCGTGCTGTGCGCAGGGTGAGTCCGAGTGATTGAGTGCTGTGGATGCGGATCATGGATTTCACTTTATCGATTTTCCCGTTCGGGAAATTATGAAACAAAGCACACATCTGAGCAAGTTAATTTTCCTGATCGGGAAAAATTATGCTTCAACTCATCTTATTTGAGAAAATATTCCCCATCGGGAATATTTGCGCATTTGCCACGATCAGCAATTAACCTGGATAAGCTTACGTCATCCGGGAAAAAAAGCATTCCCTAAGCCTTCAATCGCCAACCCACCCCATCAACGCAAACTGATAACCGGCCAATTATTTCTTTCGGCGTGGCTTTTCAATGTCGGATCGGGGTCGACGGCGACCGGGTGGGTGACTTTGCTGAGCAGCGGCAAGTCGTTGAGCGAGTCGCTGTAAAACCAGCTGCGCAGGAACGACAGCCAGGTCAGATTATGCGCGTCCAGCCATTTCTCCAGCCGTTCAACCTTTCCTTCCCGGAACGAAGGCGTGCCAGATACCCGGCCAGTAAACTCGCCGTCTTTTTCTTCCGGTTCGGTTGCAATCAAGTGCTCGATGCCGAGCGCGTGGGCGATCGGCGCAGTGACGAAGCTGTTGGTGGCGGTGATGATGATGCATAAATCGCCGTCCAATTTGTGCCGCTCGACCAATTCCCGGGTGCCGGGTGCGATGATCGGGGTAATCCTTTGGGTCATGAATTCCTTACGCCAGGCTTCCAGTTGCGTGCGCGGATGGCGCGCCAGCGGTTTCAGTTGAAAATCGAGAAATTCGTGAATATCCAGCGTTCCGGCTTTGTATTGCTCGTAAAACTCGATATTTCTCGCTTCGTGCAACTCGCGATCCAATGCTTTCTTTTCAATCAAAAATTGCGCCCACTGAAAATCGCTATCACCCGCGATCAGCGTATTGTCCAGATCAAATAAAGCTAAATTCATGTAGTCACCTGTAATAATTCTCGTAATAAAGGAATGGTAATGGGGCGCTGATGGATGAGCGAGTAGCGATCCAGCGCTTCCAGCGTCATCAGCAGCGACGGCAAATCGCGCCGTCCGTGCCGCAGCAGATACCTGCAAATATCGTGCGATAGCTCAAAGCCGCAATCAGCGGCGTGCGTTTGCATCGCTTGTGTTTTTTCTTCGTCGGTTAATTCATGGACCTGATACACCAACCCCCAACCGATGCGCGTGACCAAATCCTGGCGCAATTGGAGATACATCGGCGCGGCGGAACCGCTCATCAGTAAGCGAGTACGTCCGCTGTCGCGCAACCGGTTATAGAGATTGAATAACGCGATTTGCGCTGGTGCATCAAGATTCTCGATATCGTCGATTGCCAGACAATCGGCGGTATTTTCATCCATATCCTGGAAATTACCGAGTTTTCCGGCGCAGCAATATACCGCTTTTAATTTTTTTTGGATATAGGCTGCAACGGTTGCTTGCAGCAGATGGCTTTTACCGCACCCGGGCGTGCCCCACACATAGACAAAGCGCTCCGCTGCTTGTTCCGCCGGCCAGTTTTGCAATGTTTGCAGCAATTCGGCGTTGCGTCCCGGCACGAAATTCGCCAGCACCGGCGACGGCACCGGTTTAATATCGAGCAGCAATTGTTGCATGATCGTTGCGCAATGGGTGTTTGCGTAACCGCTTAATTATAGAAATTACTGCCGAGATAGCGTTGATGCAAATGGCGCAACCAGACCAGCATCACCGCACTGACCGGCAACGCCAGTAAAATGCCGAAGAAACCGAATAACTGGCCGAATGCCATCAACGCAAAAATGACGATGACCGGATGCAAACCGATCCGGTCACCAACCAGCCACGGCGTAATCAGCATGCCTTCCAGCAATTGCCCCGCACCGAAAACAATCCAGACCGGAATCACGCCTGCCCAACCCTGAAACTGCATGATGGCGGCAAAAGTGGCCAGCGTCAAACCGACAATCATGCCGAGGTACGGTACAAATACCAGAATACCGGCAACCAGGCCGATGGGCAAAGCAAATTCGAGCCCGACCAGCCAAAGACCGGTGATATAGCAAATGCTCATCAGCACGATGACTGATAATTGCCCGCGCAAAAATTCCGCCAGAACCCGGTCGGTTTCATGCGCCAGCTGCGAAACTTGCTGATGCCAGTAACGCGGAATCATTTCGTCGATTTGCTTGATCAACGCATCCCAATCGCGCAACAAGTAAAATAACACCACCGGTACCAGCAGCAGGTTTACCAGAAATTCCACAACCGCCATGCCGCCACTGGTAATGGACGGCAGGATTTTAGCCGCGACACCGCCAGCGCTTTGCCAATGTTCCGATACCGCCTCCTTCAACAATTCCATATCCGGCTCCAGACTGATGTCCAGCCTTGTTTCCAGCCACGGAATGATATGATTCTTGAGCATATCGAGAAACGCCGGCATTTTATCCAGCAAGCGGCTCGCTTCTTTTTCAAACAGCGGCACCATGATCAGAATCAACGCGCCGAATGCGACGAGCGACAACAACATCACCAGAATAGTCCCCGCTGTGCGCGGGATGTTATGGCGGGCCAGCCGCGATACCATGGGATTGCAGATATAAGCGATCACCGCGGCAAGCAGGAAAGGCGTCAAGATCGGGCTGAGCAGATACAGTAGCCCGCCGGTCACGCATGCCAGTAGAAGCCACCAGAGGTAATGCAAATCGTTAGCGTGTTCTTCGCTACTCATCGGCAGATTTAACTTTGACCGGCTTTGGATTTCAGCGCGTGGCTAGCGAGATTCTTGCCGAGCTCCCAAATCGAACCCGGCACTTGATGGGTATCGGCAATGGTTTCAGTCAATGCCTGCACGACACGGTCGCAATCCTGTTGCGTCAGAATCAACGGCGGCAGCAGCTTGATGACATTCATGCCGTGCCCGGCGACTTGCGTCAGGATGCGATGCTCTTTGAACAGCGGAATGGTGATCATCTGGCAGAACAACCCTTTGTTGGCCGCTTCCAGCATCATCCATGCGGCTTTGAGAGAGAAACTGCTGGGCGATTTGAATTCCACCGCGATCATCGACCCTTTGCCGCGCGCTTCTTTCAAAAATTCGTATTGGCCGGTTAAAGCATTGATCCGGCCGATGATGTCCGCGCCGATTCTGGCGCTGTTCTCGACCAGCTTCTCGGTTCTGATGACTTCCAGGCTTGCCAGCCCCGCGGCCATCGCCATGTTGTTTTTGGAGAACGTCGAACCGTGCACCACCGCCCGATCCATGCGGTTAAACACGCTTTCCATGATCTGCTGCGTCATCACCACCGCGCCGACCGGCACGAAACCGCCGGACAACGCTTTCGCCATGCAAATCATATCGGGCTTTACGCCCCAATGCTCAATCGCCCAGAATGTGCCGGTGCGGCCCAGGCCGGTCTGGATTTCATCGGCGACAAACATCGTGCCGTATTTTTTGCACAACCGCTCGACTTCGGGCAGATAATTATCGTCCGGAATATTGACACCCTTGCCCTGGATCGGCTCGACCACGAATGCCGCGACATTGCGGCCGCTCAGCGCTTGTTCCAAAGCCGCCAGATCGTTGAAAGGCACCGAACCGCAGTCTTGCAGCAGCGGGCCGAAGCCGTCCTTGAAAATCTGCTCGCCGTTCAGCGACAGCGCGCCCATCGTCAAGCCGTGATAGGCATGGTCGCAGCAAACGATACGGTTGCGCTTGGTAACGTAGCGCGCGAATTTGATCGCCGCTTCCACTGCCTCGGTACCGGAATTGCAAAAGAACGCGCGTTCCAGATTATCCGGCACCGTTGCCAGAATCTCCTTCGCCAGCAAGCCGCTCAGGATCGACACGTCCATCTGCACCAAATCCGGCATTTCCAGCGACAGCACTTCTTTCAACGCATTGACGATCACCGGATGATTGCGCCCGAATACATACACGCCGAAACCGCTCAACAAATCGAGATACTCGTTGCCTTGCTCGTCGTATAAATATTGCCCCACCGCACGCTGATAGTTGCGATCGTAACCGATCGTCTTCAGCACCCGCACCATCTGCGCATTCAGATACTGCTCGTGCAGATCAAACTTGTCGGTACGATGCTGGGCTAACAAATTGGCGATACTGAAAGACATGAACTACCCCGGTGTTGGAAAACCAGCCAGCAACGCTGGAAAAATGATTAATTGACCCCACCCAGAAAAACTACTGCAAAACCGTATTAGAACAATAAAAATTAGCGCAGATCATACCATTCTTGCACATATTTTTGCTGTTAAAAACATGAGGCGATTTGAATGAAAGAAAAATCCCAAGACGCAAAACCAATGGATTTAGATGCGAATGATGCAATCCTTCGAGAAACAACCTTCCCAAAGGAAATTTCATTCTTTTAGAAAGCCGCAATAGGCGCGAATGACAAAGACATACCAGTATTCCACGCAAGCGCTAAGGAAGAGCTGATTAATTGACTGCATGAGCGAATTGCTTCGCTGCGCGGCACTCACTCCCTCGCCTATCAGATTGATATGTCTCGGCTGTTGCGTTCCGTGCGCCTCGCCCTTCATCACGTTCGTTGAATTAATCAGCGCTTCCCAAACGGATAGCCTCTTAAGCGAAGCATCTCCAATTTAGCGAGGTTGGACGGCATGCCTGTGGCTTTTTTACATTTAGGATGCGGCACGATTTCATACCGGATTTGAACTTTACTGCCGCTGCGCGGGAAAGCATAAAAAAATAGAGCATTTTTTATGCAAATGCTCTATTTCAAATTAACGATTACTGCTTACGAGAATGATTCCAGTGTAATCAGCATAAACAGAATAAATATAATTGCAAAATAAGCATTTCCTAATCTTTCCAAGATTCTCTCCTCATTGATAGTCAGTTAAAAACAAATAATGAGGCAACCAGGAATCACAAAAGTTCACAAAATATTCACAAAAAATTTACATAAAATTCACAAAACTGATCTTAAATGCTGAAACCACTCACTTTTCATTCATAGGAATAGATAATAAACTATTGATTACATAAATTTTATCTATGGGATTCTTAAAAAAACGATTTACTTAAACAAATCGCTGTCGACAAATTCCGCTTTGACCAGCGACCAGAAGTCGTCAGCCAACCCATCCTCAATGTACGCGTACGGCAACCAGCCATAGCCGTGATCGCCCCAATCCTTTCCCCATGAGTTGCGGATTAATAACGCGCCTTTGGTGGAGCCGATTTTTTTCTGGTCGTCGTAACCGACCGCCAGTACTGCATGACCGCCTTCCAGCGTGTCGCCCTTGCCGGGATAGGGAATTTCCCCTTTGCCATCACCGCCGCCGGGCATCGAGCTATAGACGGAGAAACCGAACATCGCCGGGAGATTGGCTGCCAAGCTTTTTTTGACATTTGCCAGCAATGTGCTGGTTGAGGCGCCGGGCGGATCGAGCCGGTAATAATTGATCGCTTGATAACTCTGCGCATAAGAGAAACAAAAGCTGGAAGGATCGTCGTTGAAACGTTTGACGTCGTACGGCCAATATTTTTCCGGCGGCACGCCGAACAATACCAGCGCTTTCATGGTATCGCGCAAGTAGGCGCCGTCGTCACCGGTAAAACCGATCAATTGACGTGTGACTTTGTAGAGAAACAGGCGCGAGGCGTCGATGTGTTTGCCGAAAGCGCGGCGTTCAAAATATTCGACCATTCCCACTCCAGCATGCGCAGTGCAGGAGCCGATCGATCCCTGATCCTCGATCGGCGAGCAATATTTGCGCAAGTCGACGCTGGCCGGTAGCGATTTCGCTGCTTTCTTTAACGGTGACGATTTTGCCAGTACTTTGGCGACGGATTCGGTCGATTGCGTATGATCGCGCATATCCGGTAATTCTCTATGCCACCCCAAACTAAGACCATGAATTGATTTCATTTTTAATCTCCAAAAATTAAGTGGATCAATTGCTTCACGGGTACAGCGTTTACACCGGGCCTTGAACGTTATACCCGGTTGGCAAAAATTACAGAAACTGCTAATCTATCATGCACTTAATAACATATCTTCAGTTGAATTATCAGTCTAATCCCTTGGAGTACTGAAGTAAAGTAAATTAAGCGATGCTGATCGCTAATTTCCGTGCCATACGGGCCGGGCATTTGCGGTAAAATTGCGTTTGCGCCTAATGCAAACCCTTTATTCGTTTGAGAGTTCAACTTGACTTCCAGCAATTCCAATCACCCTGATACCAATCATCTTTCTTATCGCGACGCCGGTGTCGATATCGATGCCGGCGATCGCCTGGTGGAAAATATCAAACCACTTGCCAAGCGTACCTTACGCTCCGAAGTTCTGACCGGCATCGGCGGTTTCGGCGCGTTGTTCGAGATTTCCAAGCAATACCGTAATCCGGTGCTGGTGTCCGGCACCGATGGCGTGGGCACCAAGCTGAAGCTGGCGTTCCAGCTCAACCGCCACGACACCATCGGCATTGATCTGGTGGCGATGAGCGTTAACGATATTCTGGTGCAAGGCGCGGAACCGTTGTTTTTCCTGGATTATTTCGCCTGCGGCAAATTGAATGTGGAAACTGCGACCCAAGTGGTCGGCGGCATTGCCAAAGGTTGCGAACTGGCTGGTTGCGCTTTGATCGGCGGTGAAACGGCGGAGATGCCGGGTATGTATCCGCATGATGAATACGATTTGGCCGGGTTTGCCGTAGGTGCTGTCGAGAAAGATCAAATCATCAGCGGCGCGTCGATCAAAGCCGGCGATTGCGTGCTGGGCATCGCATCAAGCGGCGCGCATTCGAACGGCTATTCGCTGATTCGTAAAATTATCGAAAACAGCCGCGCCGATTTATCGATGGATTTTCACGATCAAACACTGGCCGATGCCATCATGGCGCCGACGCGCATTTATGTGAAGCCGGTACTGGCATTGATCAAGAAATTTCCAGTGAAAGGCTTGGCCCACATTACCGGCGGCGGATTGGTGGAAAATGTGCCGCGCATTTTGCCGGATTCGCTCACGGCGGTTTTACAAAAAGACACTTGGCGGATGCCGCCGTTGTTTCAATGGCTGCAACAACAAGGCAACGTGGAAGATGCGGAAATGGCGCGTGTGTTTAATTGCGGTATCGGCATGATCGTCGTGGTTGCGCCCGAGCATGGGGCTGATGCGCTCGACAGTTTGCGTGCAAATGGCGAAACCGCGTGGCAAATCGGTGAAATTAAACCACGTATGACTAATCAAGCAGCTACCGTATTGGTGTAGTGATTCGTCCCCCGATGAAATCTTTAGTGATCCTGATTTCAGGCCGCGGCAGCAATATGCAAGCGCTGCTGGAAGCCGGTTATCCTTTGGATAGCATTACGGTGATCTCTAATAATCCCAATGCGGCCGGGCTGGAAATTGCCAGAAAGCATGGCGTTGCAACGGCTGTTCTGGATCACCGCTCTTTTCCGGATCGGGAAACTTTTGATGCCGCCTTGGCGGAAAAAATTGATGCCTGCAAACCGGAATTGGTTGCACTGGCCGGTTTCATGCGTATACTGAGCGATTGCTTTGTACAACGTTATCAGGGCCGGTTAATGAATATTCACCCTTCCTTACTCCCGGCGTTTCCCGGTCTGGGCACCCACGCGCGGGCATTGCAAGAAGGCGTCAAGATCCACGGTTGCACGGTTCATTTCGTCACGCCGGCGCTGGACCATGGGCCGATCGTAATTCAAGCCGCGATTCCGGTATTGCCGGGCGACACCGAACAAATGCTGGCCAACCGTGTGTTGGCGCTGGAACACCGCATTTACCCGCAAGCAGTGCGCTGGTTTATGGACGGCTGCATCCGGCTGACCGATAACCGCGTGGAAGTGTTGAATGCCGGCGCCATCGAAACAGCGCTCTATTCGCCGGAGCTATCCGAATGAAACGTGCGGCATTGTTTTTAATTCTATGGCTGCTCGGTTCCCCGGTTTACGCGACGGAAATACCGTCCCGGATTGAAATCAACTATCACGTGATAACCGATATCGGGGAAGGTGAAATCAGTGAAGTCATGGAAATTCGTCATACCGGCGATCATTATCGTTATTCTATCAATAGCGTCGCGCAAGCGACCGGCATGTACAAGTTGATCGAGCCGAATAGAATCGTGCGCCATAGCGAAGGCTTTATTACTGAACAAGGTTTGCAGCCGACCCGTGCTTACGAAAAGCGTGGAAAAAAAATACCCAGCCTGGCTGTTTTCGATTGGGCCGATCACAGTATCACGCTCAATCACATGGGTCATGAAATAACGACAAAGCTGCCGTACGGTACGCTGGATCGTCTGAGCTTGTCGTATAACTTTATGTTTGCCACGCTTCCCCAAAAACACGTGGAACGTTACGTAACCAATGGTCATGACGTGCAGTTATCGCGTTTCACCATAACTGAAGAAATTCTCGATACACGGCTGGGCGCAATCAAAACGATCGTGTTAACCCGTCAGGAAGAAAAAGGTTCCAAGCTGAAAAGAAAATTATGGCTAGCCTTGAACAATCACATGTTGCCGGTGCGGATCGTTTCGGTCGAAGAAAACGGCCGCGAAATCGAGAAAATAGTCAGCGGCATTAATATCCGCTATAAACCGCAACAGTAATGCTATTCTCAGAAATATTCAATCATTCATGCGCTTAACTCCTTCTCAATTTGACGCAGTGGTTGTTGCCACGCGTGCCGTGTTGCCTTTGGAATACCCTGCCGATGCAATCCTGCGGCGTCATTTTCAGGATCACTCCATGCTGGGCGCGCAAGATCGTGCTGTCATTGCTGAAACGGTTTTCGGCATTCTGCGCCACCGTTTTTTTCTCGAAAGCCTGACGGAACTGCCGACCCCCCGTGCGCTGGTATTGGCTTATCTCGTCAAGTTTCAAGGAACCAATTTGCGTGAACTGGCACCCCTGGTGAGCGAAACGGAAGCGAGGTGGCTCACCGAAATCAAGGCCGTTAAGGTGGATACTTTGCCGCTGGCGATTCAAGCGGAATTCCCGGCGTGGCTCGTGGAAAAATTGCAGGCGTTTATGCCTGATAACGAAATTCTGGATCTCGGCTTATCGCTGCAAAAGCCCGCACCGCTTGATTTGCGAGTAAATACGCTGCTCGCAAAACGCGCCGAAGTGCTTGACATCTTTCAGCAAGAAGGCATTCCGGCACAAGCGGCGCTCTACTCGCCATGCGGTATCCGTTTGACCGGTAAACCGGCGATTAATCGCCATGCCTTGTTTTTATCGGGAAAAATCGAAGTTCAAGACGAAGGCAGTCAATTACTGGGTTATTTGCTGGCGCCCAAACGCGGCGAAATGATCGTTGATTTTTGCGCCGGAGCCGGCGGCAAATCCTTATTGCTGGGAGCTCTGATGAATTCCAAAGGGCGGCTGTATGCTTTTGATGTATCAGAAAAACGGCTGAACAACCTGAAGCCGCGCTTCAAGCGTTCCGGTTTGTCGAATCTGCACGCGCAACGGATAGAAAACGAGAACGATCTTAAGATCAAACGCTTATCCGGAAAGATTGACCGGGTATTGGTCGATTCGCCATGCAGCGGGCTTGGCACGTTGCGCCGCAACCCCGACTTGAAATGGCGTCAATCACCGCAAAGCATTGAGGAACTAAAAGCTAAACAAGCGGCAATTCTGGCTGCCGCCGCGGCTTTGCTCAAACCGGGCGGACGCTTGGTATATGCCACCTGCAGCTTTCTGCCGGAAGAAAACCAGCAAGTGGTGCAGGCTTTTCTTGAAACGCACCCGCAATTCAGACTCCTGAATTGCGCCGAAATCCTGGCACAGCAAAAAATCCCTTTGGATACCGGCGAATTCTTGCAATTATTTCCTAAGCAACATCAAACCGACGGCTTTTTTGCCGCAGCGCTGGAGCACGCCAGCGATCACTAGCCGGAAAACGGTTACGCAGGATTTCCTTGTTGTTTGTCCGCTGATTGCAGCAATACCGGCAAAATAATCAGTACGCAAACGATCGTTATCAGCAAACCGATCGTCAACAACAGCCCCATGCTGGAAGTACCCTGGTGCATGGAAAACACCAGGCTGCCGAATCCAACCAGCGTGGTCAATGCGCTATAAAAAATGGCGCGCGCGGTACTGGTATGCAGCAGACTCTCATAAACAACGCCGGAACGGCTCCGGTGCACCATGTGCAAGCTACTGTCGATACCGATGCCGAGTAGCAGCGGCAACGCAATGATATTGGCAAAATTGAAAGGCAAATTCAGCAAAACGGTACCGGCGCAAGTGAACAACGCTGACAACAGTAACGGTATCAATACCAGCACCGTCGAAGCGATGCTTCTGAGCATGATCCACAGCGCCACGACAACACCCAATAGCGCCAAAGTAAACGCATGGATAAAAGCATCCACGACAGCTTCGCCGGCTTCCAGGCTAATCACCGGAATCCCGGTGGCAGACGGCGCGATTTCTTGCACGGCACGGACAAACCGGCGCAGCGCATCGTTATCATTGATGTTTTCCTGCGGGTAAACAGCAATGCGATAAACGCCGTCACTGCCCTGCCAGAGCTCCTTGATCGATACGGGTAGCGCATCTTCGCCAAACGGTTGTGCCGAAAGCGCCAATTGCAGGCGTTGAATCGAACCTGGCAGTAAGCTCAATAAATCATCGTTGAGCGCGCGAAGCACCCGGGCCTTTGTATCACCCCCATCGCTCGCATCGGAGAGTTTTTCCAAATGCAACAATAAATTCGCAAGGGATGCCTGCAATTTCCCGGCAGAATTGGCGACCACGTGCTCCGGCTGTTCATCGACTAAACGTTCAAGCGCGATTCTCAATCGATCCAACGCACCCCGCTGTTCCGCAACCGTATAGTGATCGGCGATCAGGAATGCCGTCGGTGAAAACGACACTGGCCCCAGAATCATCGCCATTTCCTCGATCAATAAACTTTTGTCTTCTTGCTGTTGCGGAACCAGATCCAGCATGCTGATCACGCTTTTAACTTCCGGCAACGCGCTGACGCGTTTCACAATCGGTTCGATTTCTTCAGAATCATTCACTAAAATATTGATATGCCAAGGAGAATCTTCGGCACTCCCCAGCAACTCCTGGAATGTCTGCACAGATTCCGCACGAGGATTATTCAAATTCAGTAAGTTGTAGTCGAATCTGATTTTCGGCAACGCCAAGATAGAAGCTGCAATCGCCGCCACGGTCAAGAAATAGATCAGTTTGCGCGAATGTCTGGGCAAATCCAATACATGATTAATGGATTGGGCCGAATCCGGTAATTTTCTTGTCTTCACCGGAAAAATTCTTTGTAACGCAGGTATCAATGTCATCGTGATCAGGAAACTGATCAGCATACCGGTGCCGGAAATCAAGCCTAGCTCTGCAACACCGCGATACGTGGTCGGCATGAAAGCATAGAAACCGATCGCTGTTGTGATCGCACAGGATAGCAGCGATTGCCCCATATCACCGCCAGTGTGATTCAACGCTTCCGAGAAAGATTGCTCAGGGTCTCGCAGTTCTTCCAGCCGCAGCAGGAAATGAATCGCATAGTCGACCCCAAGACCGATATATAGCACCGCAAATGCAATTGAAATCAAGTTGAGATGCCCGACGGCAACGGTTGCAAATGCCGCCGTCAATAATAATCCGAGAATCAGAGCGATGATCACCGTGACGATAGCGCCGGCTGAACGAAAAGCCAGCAATAACACCGCGGCCACCAGAACCAATGCCAGCAGGCCGGCATCCTGAGCTCCGTACATCGCGCTGTTGAGTTCGTCATGCGCCAATGCCACCTCACCGGTAATGCGGAGATTTTTTACCGCATCGGGGGCGAATCCCATCTTTTCGGCTTCCATCCGGATAGCATTGATGGGTTCTTCCGCGGCAAAAATTTGCGAATAGTCTAGCTTGGGTTTGGCGATAATCAGTTCTTGATAGGTACTTTTTTGCGCTTCACCGCCCAATAAGGCTTGCCAGGATAGGGCGCGGGATTGGCCCGCGATCCGGGCGTCCAGTGTCGCACTGACAGCGCTGAAGACGGGTTCCAGATCGAGTTTCCGGCCTTTGCGCAATTCCTCCGCAGCATCCGTCAGGACGGCAGAAAACGTATAAAGCGTCGGGCTTTCCGCGATACGGGCAATCAACGGCTGAGCCGCTGCCAGATAGTCGGAAATGCGGCCTAGCTCATCCAGGTCTTTAAAAAATAAACCGTTCTTCTCGAGGAATGGCTCGCCCGCCAAATAATGAATGCCGGAGAAATGCGGATGATCATTATTCAGAAAAACAGTGAATGCTTTGGCAGCCTCGTGCACCTGCTCGGGAGTAGGGGCATTCAACGCCAGCAGAAGTGTATCTTCATGCTGCGGAAATGAGTGGATATAGCGGATATGGTTTGCGCGGAAGGGAACTTCCTCGGAGAGCATATCGGTGGTGTCGGTATGAACGCCAAGATTTTCGGCGGTATAAAGCGTGCTGAACGTTGTAAGCGCCAGGATTAATAGAATAATCCAAACCGCATACCGATACGAAAAAATAACCCAGCGTGAAAAAAACCGGACGCTAAAGCTTTGTGAGCTAGGCACGTTTTACAGCGTTTGCAAAAGAATGAACAGACCTCATTGCGGATTCAGCCGGGTCGATGTGATTTTCTCCTTCAGCATATCGATTAACGCTTGAAAACCGCTGCGTTGGAGTATGGCGCGATATTCACCGCGCTTGATTGCCAGGTCGCTGACACCGTCAAATAGGATATTGGTGATCCGCCAGTGGCCTTGGTCTTGATGGAGCACATAATCAAAATTCACCGTTCCGCCATCAGACTGAGTTAACTGGCTGCGCACCAGAACCTGGTCACGTGGTAAATCGCGCTGTTCAATAATCCGGAACTGCTCGCCTTCATGATGCGTAAAACGTCCGGCATAGGTAGCGATACTGAGCTGACGAAATGTCTCCACCATCAGATTTTGTTGCGTCGCGTCTAATTGCGACCAATATGTCGCGCCCAGGATTGTCTTGATAATAAGATCGACGTCGTGGGATTGATCAATCACCGGTTCCAGGTATTTGTACCGCCCGTCGTAACCAAGTTTCTCGCCATCCTGCATGACGTGCAGTAACGATGATTGCAGGTATTGAATCACTTGTTCCGGATTTCTGGTTTCTGATTCAGCGGCACTGAGTGCCGCTGAAATCGGCAACAGCATAACCAGCATCAAGCACCACTCAAGGATATTAACTGTTTGTTTTGCTTTCATAGCGGCGGTCTTTCCAGCTCGCGCGTTCTCCGCGCCAGTAACGCAGAGCTGATGTCCAAGTCATCGCCAGATATAAAGTACCGATGACAGGCAATCCCAAACACCAGAAGGGAGAACGCTGATAATAAGTTAAGGTTGGTAAATAGGTAAAAAACATGGCAGCCCAGACCAGCAGGCACATCAGGAAAATCTCTTGTGCTGGCACAATCACAAATGCGAAAGGAGCTGCCCAAAACATGGCGATCATAATCAATGTGCAGATGAGCAGTAAGGTTATCGAATATCTTAGCTGCGTAAAAGCGGTTCGGGCAACCATCTCCCAAATCGGCTTTAATCCAGGATACCCGCGGTGACTCCGCGCGGCGCGACTGAGCCCCAAATAAGTCCGCAAGCCAGCACGTTTGATATGGGCGGCTAGCGTGCAGTCATCGATCAAGGCGTCTTGTAGGCTTGAAAAAGCCCCCGCCAATCGTAGCGCTTGGGTTTCGACTAGAATACAACCGCCTGCTGCAGCTGCTATTCGCGACGCGGGTTTGTTTGCTAATGCAAATGGATACAACAGCTTAAAAAAGAAAATAAAAGCGGGCATTAGCAAACGTTCGATAAAATTCAGCATCGGCGGCTCTGCCATCAGCGATACCAATGCAAGATTTTCTTGGCGGGCTTTTTGATGCAACGCTGAAACTATTCCCGGCGCAAGCTCAATGTCAGCATCCAGCAATAAGGTATAAGGCGTTTTGACTGCTCTTAAACCTTGCTCCAAGGCCCATAATTTACCACTCCAGCCTGCTGGCGGCGCGACGCCCGGGATAACCGTCGCTCCGCATCGGATAGCCTGCTCGGCAGTATTATCTGACGATTGATCATCAATCACGATGATAGCCATTTCACACCCTTGGGATTGAATACCGCTGAGAGTGTGCTGAATATAAGGGCCTTCATTACGGGCCGGAACAAGCACAGTAATATCCTGCAACGCTTCATTCAATACCACTGTTTGTTGAACTTCTATTTTTTCCCGGGTGCTCCAGGGTTTCCAGGGCAAAAAAACCAATGACCACCAGCATATTGCGCCAAAAATTGACAAATATAAAACTAAAACCACTCTGATTCCTGCATTCAGTAGACCAAAAAGTATGCGTAATTTTCCTGTTTACTTATTGATTACTGACACGGTAATGTCAGAGAGTTTTTTAGCAGCTTGAGTGCCTTCTGCCGCCCATTTCGGAGCGGGCTCCTCAACCATCGGTCCGGTTGTTCTGGGACCTTTGATCGAAGTTATCAGCGCCTTCCATGGATGCGTCAACGTGTCTTCAACAGCGGTGGCTTCGTATCCGCAGTGTGCCATGCATTGCGCGCATTTGGGATTATTGGCGGTACCGTATTTTTCCCAAGGAGTGTCTTCCAGAAGTTCTTTAAATGTTTTGGCATACCCTTCGTCAGATAATAAATAGCAAGGCTTTTGCCAGCCGAATACATTGCGGGTCGGATTACCCCAAGGCGTACAATTATAATTTTGATTGCCTGCCAAATAATCCAGATACAGTGCGGAATGATTTAAGCGCCATTTACGTTTCAGTTTCTTACCCAATTCAAAAATACCGCGGAACAGTTTTTTGGTATCCTGGCTTTTGATGAAAACATCCTGCTTGGGTGCTTTTTCATAACTGAATCCGGGTGCGATAGTCGCTGCTTCAACCCCGAGCTCCATGGCGTAATCAAGAAATTCCGCAACATCTTCAGGGGTTTCACCTTGAAAAAGCGTGCAGTTCACGGTAACCCGGAATCCTTTTTCCAAGGCTAATTTGATTGCTTCAACGGCCCGGTCAAAAACACCCTCCTGACAAACCGAAGCATCATGGCGCTC
Source organism: Nitrosomonas sp. sh817 (assembly GCF_030908545.1). NCBI lineage: Bacteria > Pseudomonadati > Pseudomonadota > Betaproteobacteria > Nitrosomonadales > Nitrosomonadaceae > Nitrosomonas > Nitrosomonas domestica. Next base: position 2,863,130 of record NZ_CP133083.1, read on the forward strand.
TTTCATGCCATCCAGATGAATGGAAAACGTCAAATAAGGAGAAGGTGTGTAGTCGTCAATTCGCTTCTTCAACAGCAATGCATTGGTACACAAATAAACATACTTTTTGCGCTTGATGATGCCGGCGACAATTTGCGGCATCTCCTTGTGCAACAACGGCTCGCCACCGGGGATCGAAACCATCGGAGCGCCGCATTCGTCAACGGCTTGCATACACTCTTCATAGGAAAGCCGCTGATCAAGAACATCTTCCGGATGAGCGATTTTTCCACACCCGGCGCAAGCTAGATTACAGCGAAACAACGGTTCAAGCATCAGCACCAACGGATACTTTTTAACCCCTCTTATCTTTTGCTTGATTAGATAAGTACCGACCGCTATTTGTTGGCGTAAAGGAACACCCATGAATATAACCTCCCAAAATACTTCAAATGCAAATGAATGACCAAAAAATTTTTGGCACGAAAAAAACCTGAAAAGCAAAGCTCGCTCAATAAGCGCTAGCAGACAAGCGATCTGTTTTTGCTACATGGCTTCTTGAATACTGAAAAAGATGCTGCAGTAAATATAAAAGCGATCTGGATTTTTTAAACATCTACAGCATTATAATTATCTGAAAAGGCATTAGAATCAGCACTCCAGACCCCACTATAGAACATGAACCCTTCCATAGCAAATATTTTATATCAGGTCAGTGGATTTATTACGGACAACTATCAAAAAAACAGATCAATCGTGACTTTTTATGGGACAAAACAACACACCAAGAACCGTGGGCTCTTGGTGTAAGTAATGCAGCAATAAAGCGTGACGTATTATTCGAACGCAACACCGAGTGTACGGAGTGTTCTTTTGGTTATTTTCCCGGGAGTAATGTCATTTTGTTTCTGGAAGCTTTCAATCGCGGCAACAGTTTTGGCGCCACTTACTCCGTCAACAGGCCCGGGATTCAATCCCGCATCCACGAGCGCTTGCTGAATTTTTTTCATCAATGCCGGGGTTGTTTTGACAATATCATCACCATCATCCGCTACTTCCACAGCAGCAACACTGGCGGATTCTTCTTCAATTGCAGCGGCAGCTTCGTCGGTTGATTCGATGCTTTCTAGACTTTGTACATCTTCAATTGGCGTTGATTCTGCAGCAGGCGTTGGCGCTGGTTCTGCCGCTGGTGTTGCGGGTGCAGTTGCTGCTTGATCATCTTTGGGAGGAAGTGGTTTTTTTTCAAAAATAGGTTTACAACCAAATAACAATCCTACAGCCAAAAAAAGCATCGTGTAAGTTGTAAATTTATTGGTTTTACTAATTCTCATTACTATTCTCCATGAAAAATTTCAAAAAAATCATTAAATTGCGTAAGCTACGCATTCCAATGAAAAGCCTTTTTATCTTCCGTCTGTTTTCGAATAATCTACGAAACCATATTCATTTAATTGTTATATTTATAGCGTCATGAACTGACGCATCATGCTGCGATGTGAACTATCACACTTTTCTAATCATAACGCAATCGAAAAAAAAATTGACTAATGAGGAGTTTAACACCACAAAAAATAAAAGAGCCATATGCTTAATTGGCGGCGGACATAGCCATATTGCCGTTATCAAGCAGTTTGGAATGCACCCGATACCAGGCGCAAGTCTAACGCTTATCAGTCCGGATGCGTTGACACCCTATTCAGGAATGATCCCAGGATTGATCGCGGGACACTATGCATTTAAGGATTGCCACATTGATTTAATGAAACTTTGCCGATGGGCAGGAGCGCAATTTGTCAGCGGTCAAATCCAAGCAATGGATCTTCAAACCAAACAGGTTGTTTGTGATCAGCATCCCCCTGTGCATTATGATTTACTGTCTATCAATACGGGCTCTCAACCGGCACTCCACCAAATTCATGGTGCTACTGAATATGGCCACCCTGTGAAACCGATAAAAAATTTTATTCAAGGATGGCAATCTTGGCTCGAATCCGACCGGAATTCCCTTCGGCCGCAGCGCGTAGTGGTAATCGGTGGAGGCGCTGCCGGGATCGAAATACTACTGGCAATGCATTACAAAATATCCCGCCGGTACCCAAAACGATCGGACTTCACGTTAGTGTGCGCCGATCGACAAATTCTCAGTACGCATAACCAGCAAGCACGGAACTTTTTTGACCGATATCTACAATCATCGGGAATTACGGTCATCCGTGGAAAGCGGGTCATAGCGATTGACCGGCAGCAGTTATTACTCGATGACCAAACTGCCCTGCATTACGACTTCGCCGCCTGGTGCATTCATGCAACAGCGCCGCCTTGGTTGAAAGAAAGCGGCATCCAATGCGACAAAAAGGGTTTCGTCCTGGTGGACCAGTATCTTCGCAGCATTTCTCATCCGGAAATTTTCACCAGTGGAGATGCGGCATCGTTTACGCCGGCTCCATTGCCCAAAGCCGGGATATATGCGGTACGGCAGGGACCGATACTGGCGAAGAATATCGCCGCGCTGATAAAGAACCAGCCGCTTTCTCCTTATAAACCCCAACGGCGCTACTTAAGCCTATTAACCACTGGTGATCGTTATGCCGTTGCTTCCTGGGGAAGTTTTTTTGTCCAAGGCAAGTGGGTATGGCATTGGAAAAACTGGATAGACCGTTCGTTTATGGCACGCTATCAGTCATCATTACCGGATAACAACACCTGAGCCGGATGCTGCAAATCGTTATAAATCCGCGAAGTTGTATACAACTGGCTAAGCATCCAGCAACGCCGCAACCAGTTTAGTTTCCAATTGCTGAAATTGCGCATTGCCATTGCGGGCAGGTGAAGGCTCCCGCCACGAGGGATTCTGCCGCAAGGTACTGATCATCTTTTGCCACTGATCCGGCAATTTTTCGGTATCCGCTTTATCCACTTGCAGCGTATCTTGCGCGGCATGACCGCGATGCATCAATTTCTTCAACAAGTGCTTCTGGCGCAAATACAAAATCTGCACCGTGGTTTCATCGGCGCATTGCCATTGGGTGCCTTTGACAGTCGCTTTAATTTCATCGCCATAGCGTTTGAAGGTGGACCAGCCGGCACCTGCCAACGCGCCCAATGCACTGGCGGCGCCGAGGCTCATGCCGCCCACCATCAAATCAATACCGGCACCGGCAGCGGCACCTTTGGCGGCCGCGCTGCCCACATCCAATCCATAAGCTTTAAGAATGCCCGGCGCGAAAATATCCAATTGCCATTGGCCATTGCTGACAGGGATATTTTGAATTGCCACATCCTTTTCCGAGAAATTGAAGATCGTTAATAAATCGTGTAGACACTGTTGTTCCGCCTTGCGGACAAATTCCTGCAGCCGGTCTTCCAGCAGTGTATTGGCGATTGCATGATTATTAACCGTTTTACTTTCACGATAACAGGCCACTTGAACAATCAGCTCAGCAATCCGCCTGGCGCCCGACAAGCACAACTGATTCCAGAGCTTAGCGCGGTAGTCGATAAGTTTTTGTAAATGATTGTAATGCGATTCCAGCAACGATTGCATTTTCTGGTACAACCGCTTCTCCGCTTCAAATGCAAAAGCGACTGTATCGAATTCCAGCGTTGTGTGCATTTGATAGGCGGACAAATATTCACGCCACTTTCCAAGTTCCCGTTCGTGACCCGCGATAAAATTGAAGACAGGGATTATCGGTTTTCCCGCTCGTGTCAGAACTTCCAGTTCCAAACGGTATTTCTCCAGAAATGGCTCTCGGACATCGATGATGTATAACAAGATGTCGCTGCGTAACACTTGGCGGATGACTTTCGCCTCTTGTTCCAACGGATCGTTGACAGTCACATGCGTAACGAATTGTTCCAGAACTTGCGGTGGCCGCAATGCCGCGGATTTTTCCTGCAGCTTTTTTATATGAGCGAATAATGCCCGGGAATCCTCCAAACCGGGTGTGTCGTACAAATTCAAAACGGGGGTATGATCGGCTGAGATGGTGGCTTGTTCCACATGCCGGGTGGTGCCCGCGGCATCTTCAATCACACCGAATTCGGTACTACGAAGCATGGTGCGGATCAACGATGTCTTACCGGTATTGGTATGACCGACCACTGCGATATTGAGTAGCGCATCAGTTTGCGCTTGCCGGGAATTATTGACAATCATGATTTATCGCGTAATAACATGTTCCGCGGGAATACCGCAAGCCTCGGCCAGCCGGAACCAAGCAAATTCACGCGCGCTCGTGACCGGCGCCGATGGTTTGTTCAGCAAAATCAACCAGGGTCTTGCATGACTGCTATCGGCCAGCTCCTTAATCGTGCGTTGTATGCCGCGATCGGGTAAGCGATGCGCGGCGACACCCAGCAGCAGAGGAACGCTTAGGCTCCTGATCATCGTGATGGCTTGCTCATGCGAATCTTGATCAATAATGTTAAGACGACAGATAACCGGTTCCGGCCAATCCGTGCTGTCGTCCAATTCCACACCAATTGCGTGCGCATTGGCAGGAATAGCAACATGTTCCGGCGGCCGGGTAACTTCGGCTGGTTTGATACCGGCTTGCGGATCGGCGTCGATGACTTCGGCTTTAACTTCGCGCGCCATCAACCGCTGACGCAATTCAATGTAATAAGGCAAATAAAGATCCAGCTTGAAGCGGCTTTCAGCCCATCGCTGCATAACCCATGAAAACCCCAGCAGCAACAGTCGCGGAAAAATTCCATAAACCAGCAAGGCGCCGATCAAAAACGCTGCCCATGCCGTGCGGGTTTCCGCATCCTGCTTACCTGTTCCGACGCGGCTTGCAATGGTTTGCGGATCATCCGGTATTTTTAATCCCAACGCTTCCAGCGGCTTACCCAGCATTTGCGTGAGTTGCGGCAAAGCGCTATCCGGCAGAATGGTCGTGCCCCAGATGAAGTTGTATTGTTTCGCCATCATAATCATGATCAGCAAAATCAACCCCGCAGTCAGGTAAACCAGCCAAAACTGGTGCGTCAGAACACTGACGCGCCATTTACCAACCGTGCCGGTTAAACAACTTTCCCACCAAGCATGCGAAGCCAGCGATTGGACATCCGGTTCTTTTTTGTGGCGGTATGGCCACCAACTGACAAATTGCGCCACGATACCGCTGCTCAAGCTTTGCAGGTTCAATGTCATGCCCGATACCCACAGCAATAGAGAAATCGAGTTAAACCCAAGCAGCACCGCGAGCAGCCAGTAGATATTCAATGTCGATGATTCGCTGACAGCCTGGCTGGCGGCCAACGCGCCTAAAACCGCCGCGAGCGTCCAGCAAATCCAGCGCGCACGGGTAAATTGCTTGTCCGGCTGCTGCAGCGCATTCTCCAATGCATTTTCCCGGATTAGCTGTTGAGCGCGGAAAGTAAGCCGGTTAACAAACTGACGATAGTTGAAATCTCCGTTGACGGAACCGGGCATGTCGCGGATACCGGCATACGATAATTGCTCCGCTTTGGCGGATTCGATCGCTCGCAATTGTTCGATGCGCACCAAATCAGCAAAAGCATACTTTTTTACAGACATTTCCCGGTTAATTCCAAATGGTAAAAATCAAAGCAGGGTGTGGCATGAGTGGGAATTCACAGTCAGAAGCAAAAGGTGTCAGAAATTAGCACAAATCAGGCTAAAATCCGCAATTAAATCTTTCAAAATTATGGCAGGAAATTTCATGAAACCGGTAGCAATTTTTAGACACATACCCATAGAAGGCCCCGGCTATTTTGCCACATTTCTCGACAACAATCATATCCCGTGGCGGCTCATTAAAATCGACGCCGGAGAAAAACCACCGGCCAGCATCGATGAATTCAGCGGCCTGGTGTTCATGGGCGGCACCATGAGCGTCAACGACGATCTGCCTTGGATCGGGCAGGAATTGTCGCTGATCCGTCAAGCGGTCGCCGCCGATGTGCCGGTGCTGGGTCACTGCCTCGGCGGACAGCTCATGGCCAAAGCACTTGGAGGTGTTGTTAGTGCCAATCCGGTCAAGGAAATGGGCTGGGGTGAAGTCACGGTGCCGGATAATGCGGTGGCGCGCGAATGGTTCGGCGATCTGACCGGCTTCAATTCGTTTCACTGGCACGGCGAAGCGTTCAGCATCCCGCAAGATGCCATCTGCATCCTATCCAGCCCGTATTGTGCCAATCAAGCCTTCGCCCTAGGCATGCACCTCGGCATGCAATGCCACGTCGAAATGACCGAGCGGCTGGTGATCGATTGGTGCAGCGTCGGCGCGGAAGAACTCGCCAGCTTGAATCAACCGTCGGTGCAAACGCTGGAAGAAATCGAGAAGAATTTGCCCGAGCGTGTAACCGCCCTGAATGCGGTGGCGGAGCAGTTGTACCGGAAATGGACGGCACATTTGAAATGAATGCGCCGGTCATTCCAGCAGATGTTCGCCCAGCAACAATTGCAAAAATTTATCCCGTGTTACCTTGGATGAATCGCGGTAAAGCTTGTATTGCGCATGCCGGTCCGGTTGCTGTGGATCGATTTCGATACCCCACAACGGTGCGGTCGTCGTCGGTAAATTGGAATAGCGCACATCGACCAGCACCTCCGGTTGTTGCGGGCGGATGGCGAGGTATCCCGACGAGAAGTGACTGAAGCGCGCGATATCCTGCGCCAGCACGGATGAAACCGGCAATCCGTTCAAATCACGTTCCAAGACGAATTTTTCAACCGATTCTCCAGGATAGACGCGCGGTTCGGAAAACAAACCGACGCGGATCGCATCGACATGGAATTGGCCGTCGAATTCATAAATCGAGCGCCACAACACCAAATTGGCAAGCGTCGGTTTGACCAGCAACCGTTCGGCGCGGTGCTCGCGTTCGGTAATCAATGCAGTAGCGGCAGTCTCGGCGCGTTGCAGCTGCACCCAGCCGAACGACAGATAGGCTGCCGCCAGCACTAGCCCGATTCGCGCTGCGGCATGACTGTATTTCTTCCATGCAACTGCGCCAGCAATCAGCAAAATCAAAGTAAAAGCCGGGTCCAGCACGGAAATGATATTCAGCGCCACGCGTTCATCGCTTGCTGGCCACAGCAGATTCGTGCCATAGCTGGTGAACGCATCCAGCACGCCGCTCAAGCAGTAACCAAGAAACGTGAACAGATACAACCGGGTAAACGGCAAGCGCTTACGCAGAAACGGCCAAAGCAGCAATGCGACAATCAAGGCGCCGAGCGGCACAAAAAACAGCGAATGGGTGAAATGCCGGTGAAATTCGATATTCAACAACGGGTCATTTTCCGATTGAATCAAAATATCGACATCCGCTGCGATACCGGCGGCAAAACCAATGCCGGTTGCGATTCGCGTCTCTTGCCGGTTTGCGCCGGACTGCGCCATCGTGGCGCCCAGTAACCCCTGAGTCAATAAATCCATAGTTATTAAGCTGATTTAACTGCCAAGAATAGAAAAATCGTATAAAATGGTGTAGGAATAAGCGATAGTTTAATTGCTTTTTCTCATTCGTCCTATGGATGAAAGTTTTCCAAGCAAACAAGGCGTTTGCAGATAACGTCGATACCAGGACAATCTCTAGTACAGATGTCCTAGATAAAAGGTTATCGAGTACTATTTTTTTAATTTAACAATTAAGTTAGCATTTCTATCGTAGTTAATAAACTATGTGTGGCTTCAAAATTCAACGGCTTTCTGTTTTTTGCTGTAAATGCTTTAACCTTAAAAAATAAAGGAGTTTCAATTATGACTTTCAAGAAAAAAACCATTTCACAAGTTGTAGCGGTTGCATTATGCGGAACATTCGCTGCAGCTACCCAAGCAGCTCCAGTTGTTATCAGCAACTTCAACACATCCGCTGCGATCGCTGACGCAGGCTATTTTTCTGCAACAGCACCGGGCGGTCTAGGCATGAATTTTATGGGCCGTGAATTTGTTAATCATGGCACCTGGGCTTCCAACTATTCTTTAAGCGTTGGTGGAGCGCTCGTTGCAGTTGCTGATGAAGCAGTTGGTGGCGATACCAGCAACCCGTTGGGTGCTGTTGCAATCCCAGTGACCGGTGCGGTAGAAGTTAACACCAACCTGCCTTTTGGCGCGAATGGCTGGACCTTTACTCAAACAGTATCGATTCCTTCAGACGGCCATGTTTCTGTCATGATCAACCTGACCAATACATCATCATCAGTTGCTAGCGATGTACTGTGGAGCGTTGGTGTCGATCCGGACCAAGGCGTTCCTTTTAACGGCGACTTTGCTACAACCAATGAAATTCTGGCAACGGGTGTAACCGGCTCCGCAGTTAAAGCAACGAGCTCTGATGGTTATTCTTTAACACTGCAAAACACTACCAGTGCTGGTGCAAATGCTATTGGAGCTTATGTTGATACGGTATTCGGCAGCTGCTGCTCTCCAATCGATCCAGCATTCATTTTCGCACAAAACCAAGGTGTCGGTGGTTACGGTTTTGCTGATCATTCCATCAACTTGGCATATGATCTGGGCGATATTCTCCCAGGTCAAACGGTTACCTTCGGTTATGAATACATCATGGCCGTTCCAGAACCAGAAACCTATGCCATGTTGCTGGCAGGCCTTGGTTTGATTGGCTTCTCACTGCGCCGTCGTAGTGCTTAATTAGATACAATAGAAGCTAATAAAAAATTACAAGCCGCAGAGATCACTCTCTGCGGCTTGTTTTTTTGTAGTTGCTCCCAGGATCCGCTATTTCTCCAGCAAATAATCAATAGCAATGTTCGGCGTTAAAATCTTAGGTTGATCGCGTGCTGTTTCATTAAAAGACGGCAGAATCGTCTCAAAAAACGGAAGTATTGAATTGGTTGATCCACTGGTATGCGTGAAACCGCGATTGCGGATTATTTTTTTCAACCTAAAAATAGATTCAGCCGGGCTGTATTCCAAAATTAAGGTATTGGTGAAAGTAAAAATGAGACTGGTGTTGAACGATGAAAGCGGATTTCTTCTTGCACTCAAATCGGTAAATAGTGAACTGACAACGATTAATAAGTCTTTACCATTAAAAAAAGCGGTTGCAGCTATCGAATCTAGCGGTTTCGGTATTCCGTCAAATTCGGGAATCCCGGCGTAACCAATCGCAGTTTCGCTATCGATACATGTCACCGGGTTGTTATCGATAACTCTTGGAATCCCACCGGTTAAATTGAGCCGATACATCCCGCCGCCAACATCTTCTATTACCTCGAATCTGCTCTGAACAACGACGCTACTCGGCGTAGGATCATTCGCATCCGTCGCATTCAAACATTTAAATCCGCTGTATACAATACTGGTCGCTGAAACATTCCCATGAAATAAGCATGACACTAAAAGTAGTATTAACGGTGATTTCATGGAGGATTCCTCATTGATGAAATGCGAATACTTGGGATATATTCCCCAGCGATGAAACGCAAAACTTATATCAAAGCGCGCAGACGGGTAAACACATCTCCGACGTATTGAATTTGTTCCTGCGTATGCGCTGCATTAACACTGCAACGAACCAGAGACTTCCCTTCCGGCGCAGCCGGCGGGAGAATCAGATTGACATAGATATTGTTTTCAAGCAATTTCTGCCAAAGCATCAAAGCCTGCTGAGGCGTGTCGACAATAGCCGCAATCACCGGACCGGGATCCGGTCCGAGTCTATACCCGGCTTCTTTGAGTTGCGTATAAAGCTGTGTGCAATTACGCCATAATTGTTCACGTAGATGATTGCCTTTTCTGAGTAATTCCAATGCCGCGCGAGTCGATGCGATCGTTGCAGGGGATGGTGAAGCGGTAAAAATATAGGGATGGCTGACATAGCGAAGTTGCTCGAGCTGCGGATGATTGCTGACGCAAAATCCACCGATGCTGCATAAGCTCTTACTGAAAGTACCGGTAATGAAATCAACGTCTTTCAGCAACCCGGTTTTTTCAACCAAGCCTTGTCCCGTTTCACCTAACACACCCAGAGAATGCGCTTCATCGAGAAGCAAAACACCGCCATAAGCTTTTTTTATCTCCACAATTTCGGCCAAAGGTGCCTGATCTCCCAGCATGCTGTAGATTCCCTCAGCGATAATGAGCGTCGTCTCAACCCGACCACCCAGTCTACGCAATCGTTTTTCCATGTCGGCAGGATCATTGTGTTTAAAGCGGATGATATCCGCGCCACTTAAAATACAACCGTCGTAGATGCTCGCATGTGAATCTCCGTCAATCAATACCGTGTCCCCGGGGCCGACTAATCCGGAAATGGTGCCCAAGTTAGCCTGATACCCAGTCGTAAATACGATGCCGGAACTGCACTGATAAAACTCGGCGAATTCCCGCTCCAGCGCACGATGACCGGAATAGCTGCCATTCGCCATCCGCGATCCGGTTGTTCCGGTACCTTCGTTGTCAATCGCTTCATGCGCTGCCCGGATACATTCGGGCGCAAAGGTTAACCCCAGGTAGTTATTGGTACCCAGCAACAGCACGCGGCGGTCACCAATTCTTGCCTCGGTTGCTGAATACACTTCTTCAATCGGCACCCCAAATGCACCAACACCATCGGGTAAAAGCGCTTTTCTTGCTGCGGCAGCAGCATCCAGTTTCTCAAGTAAATTCATGATGATGCAAATTTAATTTTATATACCAAGTCAGCCAGTTCTCTGACTGTCTGAACATCCGCTAATGCATTGATTGGAATTGATACATCAAAGGTATCTTCAATTTCCATGATCAGATTCAATAATTTAATTGAATCAATGGATAATTGACTAATCAGGTTGGTGTCTGGGGAAATTTCTACATCTACATTTGTAAGCGCACTCAGTCGTTCACAAAGCAGTGCTGTGATTTCTTTGTAATTACTGTCAGTCATAAATAGAATGAGTTAATTTGAATAATTAAACCATTTCCGTCAGCACATCCTGCAGGCGGATTTTAGGCTCCCAGGCAGGTAACGCTCGCATTAAAGGCGTATTGTCGCAAACCCAATTGCTATGTTGCAATTCATTCACTTTTCCTGGCGTCAGCATCGGAGAATAACGAAATATACGGGATAGCATGAGATTTGAGCATGCAATGTAACGAATGAGTTTATCTGGTATCGTAACACAGCGTACCGGCCTCATCCATCTTTGTTCAGCCAGATTAGCTAACTGCTGATAACTATATCCATTGGGCGTGCCATCATCAAGCTCGAAAATTCCGCTAACATTTTTTTCCGCTGCGAGCCAAGTCTGTGCGGCAGCCACCAAGTCATACACATGGATTAATCCGAAACGATTATGGATGTTGCCTACTACAGGAAGGAATCCACGGTGCATAGCCTCAAATAAAGGCCTTAGTTCTTTATCACCCGGTCCGTAAACAGCCGTAGGACGAAAGATAGCCCACGGTAGCGCTTCTGAACAATTAATCAGTTTTTGCTCGGACAAATATTTGCTTCGCGCATACCACGATAATTCCGGTTCGCGGGCTGCTAAGGATGAAATTAGTAGAAAGCGTGGGAAAGGCCTGTGATTCAGAAGAACCGAGAGAAGATTCTCTGTTCCGGCTATATTGGGTTGCAGAAATTCCTTGAACGAACCGCCTCTTACCGTAGCTGCGCAGTGTATGACAGCCGAAACATCTTTGACTAATTGGTCCAGTGCCTTGATATTGTCAAGATCACCATGAATCCATTGAATTTCTTTATTTGTATCCGGCTGGCCTGTCCGTGTCAATGCACGAACTGACCAGCCTTCACGAATTAATGCCTGTACTAGTACGCTTCCTATGAAACCAGTAGCACCTGTGACGGCTACTAATTTAGGCATACACGATTATTATCTATCGCCCGACTCTACAAAAGAAAGCTGATTGGTAACATTCGCTCTTTGAATATAACCTTGTCTTGCGGCAAAGCGAGAAAGCTTACCTGAAGAGGTCCTTGGTAAAGTATGAGGTGGAACCAATTCAACCACACAATTTACACCGAACGCCATATAAACAAATTGCTGCAATCTGGTTATTAATGATTGCCGCTCGGTTACTGTGGCAAGCCTGCATTCTATTACTAGAACGATCGTAGTGGTGCCGTCTTCATCCGTCACACCGAAAGCAGAAGCTTCACGTGACCGCACTTCCGGTTGCTGCTCTGCCAATTCTTCGATATCTTGCGCACGGATATTACGGCCATTGACAATAATGACATCCGTCCTTCGCCCGGTAATATACAAGTCTCCTTCAAACAAGAAGCCAATATCTCCGGTATCAAGCCAGTTACCAGCTTTTAGCGCTTTATTCGTTTCTTCAGGATTATTGTAATATCCAGTCATCAGACTGTCGCCTTGCACTAAGACACTGCCAACCATCATTTCCGACAACTGCTGGCCATCTTCATCGACAATCTTTACGGTATGTCCGGGTAGAGGACGACCACAATTTACAAATTCATTTTGCTTACGGCCATCTGCCTGCAATCTTGCAGCCATTTTTTTATCAATCAATGTCTTGCTATCGACTTGAATGCTTTTGCAACCTTCGCCAATTTTTGAAAAGGTTACAGCAAGTGTAGATTCCGCCAAGCCATAGCAGGGCAAAAACGCATTCTTGTCAAATCCAGCCGAAGCGAACTTCTCTGCAAAGTTCCTTAAGGTCTCCGGGCGAATCATTTCAGCACCGATGCCGGCAGCTCGCCAGCAATTTAAATCGAGCTCTTTAAGATCAGACTCTCTCACTCGCAATGTGCAAAGTTTCAAGCCAAAAGGCTGACTGAATGCAACAGTGCAACGGTTTCTGCTAATCAATCGAAGCCATTGCAGAGGCCGAATTGCAAAATCCCTAGTTGCCAAATAGTCAACGGAAATTTGCGTGACCATAGGAGCCAAAACCAGTCCAACCAATCCCATGTCATGATAGAAAGGCAACCATGAGGCGGAACGGTCTGTAGGTCTGATTTGCAAACCATTCCGGACAATTCCTTGCAAATTGCTCATTAAAGCGCGCTCCGTGATAACCACTCCTCTTGGCGTACGCGTGCTGCCCGAGGTAAATTGCAAGTAAGCAATCTCTTCAGGATGATTCGGAAGGAAATCGATATCTTTCGATGGCGCTTCGCTTAATTTTCCAGGTGTACCAACCCACTGCAAATAGCTTGCCCCAACAGTCGCTTCTTCAAGAAAACCAATATAATCAAGATTTGCTAATGCAATGCTAGCTTGACTGCTTTCCAGCATTCCCCGTAATTGCTGAACATAGATGGCATGACTGCCGAGATTAACGGGTATTGGCATTGCAAAAGGTGCTAAACCAGCATAGCGACATGCAAAAAACAATTCGATAAACTCTGGCGAAGTATCAGCAATAATTGCAACACGACTACCCGGCGATAACTCAAAACCCGCCAGCTTCTGTGCTAAAGCGCGAGCGTTTTCTCTGAGCCTGCTGTAGGGCAGTACCGAGCGTAAATTGCCTTTGGCATCGTAAAAATTATAGCCTGTCGTACCTTGTGCCGCGTATTCCAATGCACTCGTTAGAGTATCAAAACCAGCCAATCTCTGTGACAGAGAATTAAGTGTTGGCGTTGGTGTTAATTGTATTTCGCTTGAAGGTTGAAAATCAAACGCCTGCGTTAGCGGAGCGTTCAACTTGGTTATTGTCGAACTCAAGATCTTCCCCTCGAAGTAATAGTGCTTGTTATCTTACTATCTAAAGCAAGATATACCGGCTGAGCGCGCCAACTCTTATTATTAATTTTTGATGACGATATTATTGCTGGCTGGAAAATTTTCATTCAAACGCTCACCACTTTACATTGCTTAAAAATATGAGTGTGTCATATTTGACCACACCGCAGCTTATATAATGAGCTTTTTCATGTCAAGGCAATATTAGGAATGGTGTTGTACCAAAACAACAATTATTGTAACCGAAGTTACTTCAGTGTAATACCACCGGTTATCTATTTCTCAGGGCTATTGACGCAACGCTCTTCGGCACTGTTTTCTGAAGCAATCTCAACACGATTCCTGCCCCGATGCTTCGCCGAATAGAGCGCTTTATCAGCGCGACGTAGCAGTAGATTGGCGTCTAATATATCCGGAATCGAACCAATGGCAACACCCAGGCTAATTGTGACCGGAATCAGCGAATGGTCGGCTTGAATTGCTTTGCAGGCAACGGCTGCGCGAAGTCTTTCGGCTGCTTTAATGGCTCCATCCCGGTCATAGGGAGAAATGATCGCCAGGAATTCTTCACCGCCATAACGACCGATATACTCATGAACGCGCGCTGATTGCGATAACCGGCCGGCGATTTCGCACAATACCGCATCGCCTGCGAGGTGGCCATAGGTATCATTGATGTTTTTAAAATGATCGATGTCAATCATGATGACAGCAATTCCATACCCCCCCCGTTTGGCTCTTTGAATTTGTTTGTGCAAAATGTCGAAAATGGCCATCCGATTGAGCAATCCGGTCAGCACATCATGCGTAACACGCTGTTCCAAAGACCTTTTCTGTGCCATGAGTTGTTTATTTTGTTTGACCCCCCGATATAATTGTGTTTTTTCAATCAAGGCGGATAACTGACTGGCGATCTGCAAAGGCAAGCCTTGATACAGGTTCGAGTCTTTGAAAACATTCTTTTTCCGGCTGGAGAAAAAAACGAACCCAAGCACTTTCCCCGTTGCGAGCAAAGGACAAATGAGACATGAGCGAATTCCTTCACGAAAAATTGCTTGTGTCAGCCGGGATGCGGGAAATTCTTCAAGGTGAGAATTCAGATCATTAATTATCAGCATCTCCCGGGAATTGAGGATAGTCTGCAGCGCTTTGTCGGACATTGGAATTGATTGTCCGATATTTAATACCAAACGCTGATAGCAAGCCCGCGACCAATGCAATTTCAGCTTATTCCCTTCGCTCTCCAGCAGTGCCAAGGTGATACGATCATAAGATAAATGTTGCTTAAATGACTCAAAAATATGATTCAACACATCGATCAGATGAAGATTGAGATTGCACTCAAGCATGATCCGATAGAGCGATTGTGTTCTTTCTGACTGTCTCTGAAGATAATCGGACAACGCCTTCAGCGACTTGCCCAAATGTCCGATCTCATCGTCGCCAACTGGAATATCCAGTGTAAAATCACCCCGTGCCATCGCTTCCGCTGCTTTCTGCAAGACTAGAATTCGATCATTTCTTTTCATGTTTTGGCTAACCGGATCATTAAGAAAGTTAGAACAGATTGTTGTTATTCACCCTCGATTTTGATTTTTCCAAAGTTATTAATTCAAAATATACCGCAACGAATCGTAGCGTTGTTAAGAAATATACGCGTTTCTCAAAAGATTTTCATAATAACGCTTGATAGTTGGCTATTTCCAAGCACTGTCGATGCTAAAATGAACCCAAACAAGGATTCATGCAAACAAGATGATAGGAATTTTAGTAATAACACATGAAGAATTAGGCGAACATTTGATCCGTTGCGCCAGCCATGTTCTAGGAACGAAGCCGCCGCAACTCGCGTATCTCGGCGTTTTTGTCGAGGATGATCCCAATACCGTGCTTTCCAATGCACGCAACTTGTTAACGCAATTGGACAGCGGAGCAGGCACGCTAATCATTACGGATATGCTCGGGGCAACACCTTGTAATATTGCCAGCCGTTTGATTCAACCGGGTAAAGTGGAGTGTCTTGCGGGCGCTAACTTGCCAATGTTAGTCCGGGCATTGACATATCGCACCGAGCCGCTTCCGGTAGTAACTGAAAAGGGATTGAGCGGCGGTCAGTGCGGGGTGGTGCACATTAAAGCGGAATCGTAATCATGCAAATCAAAGAAGTTGAAATTGTCAATAAACTCGGGTTGCACGCACGCGCATCGGCCAAGTTGACCAAATTGGCCAGTCAATTCAAGTGCGAAGTCTGGGCCACCCGCAATAACCGGCGCGTCAATGCAAAAAGCATCATGGGGGTGATGACGCTTGCGGCCAACAAAGGCTCCCGCATTCAACTTGAAACCGAAGGAGACGACGAAGTGGAAGCAATGGCTGCCTTGACTGCGCTGGTTGAAGATTTTTTTGGTGAAGGTGAATGAGCTTTATTCTGCAAGGTATCGGCGTATCGGAAGGCATTGCCATCGGGCATGCGCATTTAGCTGCACCCGCTGCGCTCGAGGTCATTCATTACCTGATTCCCAAGCAGCAAGTGGAGCGAGAAATCGCCCGGCTCGATAGCGCATTTGCGGTAGTACGTAAGGAGTTCGAGGCCTTGCAAAAATCAGTGGCTGACGGGCATGCGCGCGCAGAATTCAGCGCTTTTCTGGATCTGCATTTAATGATCCTGGATGACCCGACACTGTCAGAAGCCACGCGCAGCATCATCGCCCAAACATACTGCAATGCTGAGTGGGCCTTAACGCAGCAAATGCAAGTGTTAATGGCGCAATTTGAAGAAATCGAGGACGCTTACTTGCGCGAGCGCAAATCCGACGTGATGCAAGTGGTTGAACGCGTGCTCAAAGCCATGCTGGGGCATCCCGGCTACTTGCCGGTCGCATCGAAATTGACCGGCGACAGCATCCTGGTTGCGCATGACTTAAGTCCCGCCGATGTGATGCAATACAAACAACACCAATTTACCGCATTCCTGACCGACTTAGGCAGCCAAACTTCACATACCGCGATCGTCGCGCGCAGCCTTAATATCCCATCGATCGTCGCTTTGCATCACGCCCATCAGCTCATTGTCGAGAATGACTGTCTGATCGTCGATGGCACGCAAGGCATCACCATCGTCAATCCCGATAAATATGTACTGGATGAATACCGCCTGCGGCAAAGCCAGCTTGAGCTGGAAAAGAAAAAGCTGCAGCGTCTTAAAAGTGTTGCCGCGGTAACGCTGGACGGCACGGCTATCGACCTGTTCGCCAACATCGAATTGCCCGAAGATATCGTTCAGGTCAAAGAAAGTGGCGCGACCGGTATCGGATTATTCCGCAGCGAATTTCTGTTTCTCAACCGCGATGATTTGCCGGGAGAAGATGAACAATTTGAAGCCTACCGCACAGTTGCTGTCAAAATGCAAAAGCAACCAGTGATCATCCGCACATTTGATCTCGGGGCGGATAAAAATCTTAAAGGCAGTGAACAGATGGCGGCCAATCCGGCATTGGGCTTACGCGCGATCCGCTTAAGTCTGGCGGAACCGAAAATGTTTCATACGCAATTGCGCGCGATTCTGCGCGCTTCAAAATATGGCGATGTGCGCATTCTGGTACCAATGCTGTCGAATGTCACAGAGATTGATCAGACCGTGCATCACATCGACTACGCAAAACAGACGCTAAGGGACGACAAGATTCCGTTTGATGAACATATCAGGATTGGCGGCATGATCGAAATACCGGCGGCTGCACTGAGCCTGGAGATTTTCATGCGTAAACTGGATTTCTTGTCGATCGGCACCAACGATCTCATTCAATATATGCTGGCGGTTGATCGCATTGACGATACCGTAGCACATCTATACGATCCGCTGCACCCCGCTGTTTTATGGCTGCTTTCGCATATCATTCAGAGCGCCAATCGCGCCAAGGTGCCGGTATCGATTTGCGGAGAAATGGCGGGCGACAAGCACTTCACACGGCTGTTACTGGGATTCGGATTAAAGCAATTCTCCATGTATCCGGCGCAGATATTGAACGTCAAGAACCAGATCCTGAAAAGCCATTTACCGGATATCATCCCGTTGACGCAGAAAATCCTGAAAGCCGATCAACCGGAAAAAATGAACGCATTGATGGTCAAGCTGAATGATCTTTAAGGAAACGCTGATTAATTGACTGCACGAGCGAATCACTTTGTTGCGCGGTACTCGCATCCTCGCCTATCTTGTTGATATGTCTCGGTTGCTGCGCTCCGTGCGCCTCGTGCTTCCTCTCGTTCGCCGAATTAATCAGCATTTCCTTAACAGCCTGCCAAACATTTCACAGCGTCAAATCAGAGTTTTCCTTAGTGAATGTCCTTTTTTTTGGCGATATAATGATCCATCGGTTATTCAGTCATCACTTAGAACTCAATAAGATAAATGCAAGATTCAAGATCAGTCGGTGTCGTAGCGCCGCAGTATGTGCAAATCGGCAAGCCGCTACATTTGAAAAGCGGCGCATCGCTCGATAGCTACCATCTGGTTTACGAAACCTACGGACAACTCAACGCCGCGCGCTCCAATGCGGTATTGGTTTGCCATGCGCTGTCCGGCAATCATCATGTAGCGGGTTATTACGCGGAGAATGAGAAAAGCATCGGCTGGTGGGATAATCTGGTAGGCCCTGGCAAACCGATTGATACCAATCGTTTTTTTGTGATCGGCGTGAATAATCCCGGCGGTTGTCACGGTTCCACCGGTCCGGCCAGCATCGATCCGCGCACCGGCAAGCATTACGGCGCGAATTTTCCGATCGTCACCGTGGAAGATTGGGTCGAGGCGCAAGCGCAATTGGCCGAGCATTTGGGCATTGAACAATTCGCCGCAATCGTGGGCGGCAGTCTGGGCGGTATGCAGGCGATGCAATGGACCCTGGATTACCCGGAAAAAGTGCGCCATGCGCTGGTAATTGCGGCGGCGCCGAAACTGACCGCGCAAAATATCGCGTTTAACGATGTCGCCCGCCAGGCGATCATGACCGACCAGGAGTTTTACGGCGGTAATTTTTATGCGCACAATACACTGCCGCGACGCGGCTTGCGGCTGGCGCGCATGCTCGGACACATCACCTATTTGTCGGATGATTCCATGGCGGCGAAATTTGGCCGCAGTCTGCGCAAAGGCGAGTTATCTTTCGGTTTTGACATCGAATTTGAAATCGAATCGTATCTGCGCTATCAAGGCGACAAGTTTGCCGACATGTTCGATGCCAACAGCTATCTGCTGATGACCAAGGCGCTGGATTATTTTGATCCGGCGGCAGCGTATGACGGCGACCTGAGCGCCGCCTTCCGGGTGGCCAAGGCGAATTTTCTGGTGATCTCGTTCACTTCGGATTGGCGTTTCTCTCCCGAGCGCTCGCGCGAGATTGTCAAAGCGCTATTGGATAATGAAATCAACGTAAGCTATGCGGAAATCACCGCCAGTCACGGCCATGATTCATTTCTGATGGAAACACCTTGTTATCATCAGCTTGTGCGCGCATATATGGACAATATTTCTATTTAAGCAACATTATGACTGAAACCATCGTACCCTCGACTGCTGCGTTACGCCCGGATTTTGCCGCGATTGCCGAATGGATCAAACCGGGTTCTAAAATACTCGACCTGGGTTGCGGCGACGGTTCGTTATTACGCTATTTGCGCGATACCCGCAACGTTTTCGGGTACGGTGTCGAGATCGACGACGGCAATTTGCTGAGCTGTTTCCGTAATGGCATCAATGTCATCCAGAATGATCTGGAAGCGGGGCTGTCGAGTTTTGCATCGGGTTCGTTCGATTATGTCATTTTGTCGCAAACCCTCCAGGCAATGCGTCATACCGAAGGTATCATCGAAGAAATGCTGCGCGTCGGCAAAGAAGGCATCGTGTCGTTCCCCAACTTCGGTTACTGGAAAAACCGCATGCAGGTGATCGCCGGACATATGCCGGTATCGGAAACGTTGCCGTATCGCTGGTACGATACTCCTAATATTCATCTTTGCACCTTGGGCGACTTTGAGGCGTTATGCCAGCAATGCGATGCGCGAATTTTAGAGCGCAAAGTGATGAACAATGATTACCGTCCGGTCAATTTTTTACCGAATCTGCGCGGCATGCTGGCGTTTTACCGGTTTGAGCGGTTTGCCTGAGGCATCATCGCTCGTTGCCGGACTGTGAATGATCGCAGCATTTTGAATAGAAAGATTGTGCACGCATGCTTTCCAGTGTTTGCAACTCCGCCGGGCTAAATCCGGCCTGTTGCCTGGCTTCGTGATGAAAAGGGCCGGTGATTTGTCCGCTGAAATGCTCGGATATCAAATGCCCGAACGTTTGCTCGGCATCGAGACCGCGTTGTTGACATAGAAACCTGAACCAGCGCGAACCGATCGCGACATGCCCTATCTCGTCGCGCAAAATGATCTCCAGAATCCCAACAGTTTGATCGTCACCCGCTTGGCGCAAGCGCTTGATCATTCCCGGCGTCACATCCAATCCCCTGGCTTCCAGCACGCGTGGCACCAAGGCCATGCGCACCAGGGGATCGAATGCCGTGCGCACCGCCATATCCCACAAACCGTTATGCACCGGGAAATCGCCGTAATCGCTACCAAGCTCGTCCAGCCGCCCTCGTAACAGTTGAAAATGATACGCCTCCTCGACGGCCACTTGAATCCAGTCACTATAGAATTGCTGCGGCAAGTCACGAAAACGATACACCGCGTCCCACGCCAGATTGATCGCGTTGAATTCGATATGTGTAACCGCATGAATCAATGCAACCAGTCCTGCGCGGGTATTGAACCGGCGCTTCGGAACCTCGCCAGGCATCACCAATTCCGGTCTAACCGGACGACCAGGTTGCGTAATGGGTTCCGGATTATTGGACGATCTTAATAACAACGCGCCTGCTTGCCATGCTTGCGCGGTTTGCCGTGTTAGAAGCAGTTTTTCCTCAATCTCGTATGCCATTAAGCAACGTTTCGCAGAATCGAACAAGGAATCCATAGCGTAATTAAGAATGATCCAGGTAAAAAAACTGGCAAGACATCAGAAAAACAGTACAAATTTAGTACAAATGTACTACTAAACCGGGAACACCGAACTATTGGTCTTAATTGAACAAGTGGTTACAATCGGGCCGGCATTGTGGTTTTTCGTTTTATCTCGCAATGCGGCTTAATTTTTTAGCAACCATTTGATTTCTTATTATTTTAGAGTGACAAAAATGAAACAGTCAAAAACAATTATAACAACTGCACTTGTACTTACAGGCTTACTCGCTGCTTCGCAAACGCAAGCGGCAGCGGTTACATTTAACTTCTCCAGCAGCAACGCATGGACAAAAAGCGACTTGGTATTCAATTCCGGAACCGATTCGGTAACCGTCGGCGCCTTTAACGGCGGCAACGACACCAGCGTTTCAAGCACCCGGGTATTCGTCGGCGCCAATTCCGCCGGACTGGTTGCTTGCTCGGGCGGCAATTCCAATACCGGCGGCTCGGCAACTGGTTGCTCTGGCGATGAACATACCATTTCCAGCAATGGTGCGGATGAAGATATTAAATTTACTTTCTCGCAAGAAGTGACATTGCTATCGGCCACTTTTAAATATTGGGACGGTAAAGGAAGCAGCGCCAGCGACATGGATGATTTTTCCTTGTTCGTGGGTACCACACCGAGATTTACCGATCAGACTATCATTACTGGTTCCAACGATGGAACCGCAACGTTCAACTTTGCAACGGTAGGCGGTGATTTGACCGATTCTGTTTTTTATATCGGCGCGCGTGGCGATGGCGATACCTTCAAACTGTACAGCTTGACCGTCGAAATTCCGGCAGTTCCGGAACCGTCGACCTACTTGCTGATGCTGTCGGGTTTGGGCCTGCTCGGCTGGAAATTCGGACGCAAAAGCTTGCAAGCATAAGTTAGCAGTTAGTTAAGTAAAAAGCTCAGAGGAAATCGCGAAGGTGAATTCACCTTCGCGTTTTTATTTTGACTTTGGACTAGCAGCGATAATCTGCTAGTCTGTCATCTTTCCAATCACATACCTGCCGCCATGCATAACATTCCTCACGATCCGGCGCTGCATGTCTGCTTGCCGGAAGGACAACCGGTTTTACGCACGGTGCCAATGCCGGCGGATACCAACTACGCCGGTGACATATTCGGCGGCTGGATTATGTCACAAGTCGATATCGCCGGCAGCATCCCCGCCCTCCGCCGCGCCCGTGGTCGCGTGGCAACGGTTGCAGTCAATTCGTTTGTATTCAAACAACCGGTGTTCGTCGGCGATCTCGTCAGTTTCTACGCCGACATCGTCAAAATAGGCCGCACCTCAATTGCTGTCGAAGTCACCGTCTACGCCCAGCGCGGTGTGCGAGAAGGCGGCGAGGAAATTTGCATCAAAGTCACCGAAGCGGTGCTGACTTACGTCGCTATCGACAACAACCGTAAACCAAGGGTGGTGCCGGAGGAGTAACGTTAAGAAAACTTCAATGCGAGAGATTTCTTTACAGTTAATTTGTTTCAAGAACTGTAATTACAGATTTACTACTGTGCAACAACCAAGCAATCGGCAACCCCGGATCAGGATTATCAGCCAACCGATCCAACAGCCTCCGCTTCTTTTCCCCCGTCACTACCAACACAATCCGCTCGCTATCAGCCAGCATTTCCATTGAAAGACTCACACGCAGCGAAGGCGCAATCGGAGGGGCGACGGCGATGCAATGATTCGCCGGCAACGTATCTGGATTCATGCCGGGGAACAGCGAGGCGATGTGGCCGTCTTCTCCTAAACCTAGCACGGTCAGGCTGACCGGTAACGGCAGGCGGTCGAGTCGTTGCTGAATCGTTTCGATGGCGTCGAATGGGGTGTCATGCTGGGTTTTCAACCCGACGAAACGGGTATGTTGCGGAAGATGTTGCATCAGGCATTGTTTTACCAATCGTTCATTTGACTGGTCATCATTCACGTCAACCCAGCGTTCGTCCGACAATGTGACGGTGATCCGGTCCCACGGCAGTGGGCGTTTGGCAAGCTCTGGCAGGTAATGGCGCGGCGTGCTGCCACCAGGGACGATGAGCGTGACTTGCGGCTTTCGACTCAAGCTGTCGAGCAACGCGGTTGCGGCGAAATCGGCAAAAGCCTGGCTGAGCGATTCGATATCGGGATAAACCCGGCGCTGCAGCGGCATGTGAGCGTTACTGCACCAGACCGCGCAGATCCGGCACGATTTCGATATGCGCCGGGAATGGATTGGGATCGCCGGGAAAGACGCGCCCTAAGAAAGCAGTGTTGTTGGCTTGCGCGCCTTCCAGGTCGGCCATGGCGTCGCCGATCATCAATACCGACTCGGGCTTCAAGCTGTGCGCCGACAGGATTTCCGCGATGATGGTTTTTTTCAACGCCGGAGCGCCACGCACACCGGTGAAATAAGGCGCGAGGCCGCGGCGTTCGACGATGGCTTTAAGTTCGACTTCCGGCGTGCCGGAAGCGACAAACAACGGAATTCTGCCGGATTGCTGGCAGATCAATTCGATCGCGCCGGGCACCGGTTCGGCGGCGATCACCGCTTCGACCACCAGCTCGGAAAAGCGGATGTCGAGTTGGTTTTCTTCCGCTTCGGTCAATGGCGGCTGATGCAGAAAATGTTCCTGGAAGTGACGGAACTTGCGATAACGCGACATGCCGCCGTTTTGCGTATGGAATTGCACCACTTGCGCGACGATCTCCTCGCCGAACGGCCGGTACAACTCGGCGAACGCTTGGGTTTTGATTTTTCCCGATTCAACCACGACGCCGTCGAAGTCGAAGATGATGGCTTGCCAATCGAAATGCTTCATGGGTTATGCGCGATTATCCGGTGTTGCCGGCATGGCGTCGTCGTTGCCCACATGCAGATCCTGGTGGATTTCACGCAGGCAATCGAGCAAGCCTTGGCCGAGGTCGACATGCTCGTTCAGCACCAGTTTGCGGCCGATGCGCGGCTGAAACGCATACGGCGTGATCTTGTAATGATGCACGGTGTTGGCTTCGTCAAAATGCAGTTCCACCGGCCACGGCATCATTTCCGAAATCATCGTCATCACGTCGCGGATGCGTAATTTCTCCTGACCGGTCAGAATCAGGTGGCGGTTGGCGAATTCCGGCGCCAGCACTTGCACGCTCATGCGCGCAGCGTCTTCGACGTGGATGTATTCACGCATCGCTTCGCCGCTGCCTTTGTAGGTGATCGAATGTTGTTCCACCGCTTCGCGCAACATGCGGTAAATACCGTTGCGGCGGTCGGAGCGGCGGCCGTACAACGAACCGTAGCGCAGAATGTTGTATTCCAGTCCGTAGCGGTCAAAATAGGTTTCGGTGAAACGTTCCGCGGCTTGCTTGCTGGCGCGGTAAAACGAACCGGATTCGGAATACACATAAACCGTGCTGGCGAACACAAAGCGGCGCGCGCCGGCAATGCGTGCGGCTTCGAGCGCATGCATGTTGCCGAGCACGTTGATGGTCGCGGTCGGAATCGGCTTGTCGTGCGCTTCGTCGATGTCGGCGATGGCGGCAAAGTTATACACGATCGAAGTGCCTTTGGCGGCTTCGATAACCTGCTCGAGATCCATGATGTCGCCGACGATCATTTCCTGATTGCCTTTCAGAAACGGCGACGCCACCCGGTCGAACAACCGCACCTGATAACCCGCCGCCGTCAAGGCATCGGCGACATGACTGCCGAGAAAACCGCTGGCGCCGTATACGACTACTTTTTCATTGGAAATTGCTGTCATGAGATGACGCCTGTTTGAATGAGTCCTTGCAATAAGTTATCCGCCGCCTCGATTTCCATCCGCTGACGCGATTCCCGCGCCAGCGATCCGACATGCGATGTCAGGGTGATATGGCCAAATTCAAGTAGCGGACCTTGATACGGTTCCTGCTCAAACACATCGAGCGCCGCCGCGCTGACTTTGCCGGATTTCAACGCATCGGCCAGCGCATCTTCGTCGACCAATCCGCCGCGCGCGGCGTTGATGACGATCGCTTCGGGCTTCATTGCCGCGAACGCTTTGGCATTGAGCAGATGATGGCTATCGGCGGAATACGGCAGGTGCAACGTGATGATGTCGGCACTGGCCAGCAGTTGATCCAACGGCGCCAGCTTCACGCCATCCGGCACTTGCGACGCGAACGGATCGTGCGCGATCACGCTGGCTTCAAAGGCTTGGCAAAGCCGTGCGACGCGGCGGCCGATATGGCCCAGGCCAACGATGCCGACGGTTTGCGCCGCCAGCAAGCGGCCTTGCGTGCGCGGCCATTCCTTGTTGCGAACCGCGCGGTCGATGACAGCGGTTTGGCGCAACAGACTTAAGATGAATGCCATCGTCAATTCCGCCACCGCTTGCGCTGGCGCTTCCGGCGTGTTCAACACGGTAATGCCGTGCTGCTTGGCGGCATTGAGGTCGACGCTATCCAACCCGGCGCCGCAGCGGGAAACAACTTTCAGTTGCGGCGACGCCTGGAACACTCGCGCGGTTAGCGGTTCGATACCGGCGATCAAACCGGTCGCGCCGTTGCTCAGTAATTCGATGATTTCATCTTCGGTGAGTTTGCGCTTGTGCGGGTTGGTGACAATTTGAAAGCCTTTCTGCAGCAATTGCTGCAGCGGCGGATTGCGGTCGATGTCGAACGACGAAGTGGAAATAACCAGTGTCTTCATTATTTTTTCAGGGTTGCGCGGATGCTTTGTAAATGGCTGCGGCAGATGGAATCGAGAATGCGGATATCCAGCGCGTAGCCGAGGAAGTTGAAACCGGCGGCGATGCGCTGCTGCAACGCTTGCGGGTCGGGTTCGATAACGTGAATGCCGCCCGGTTTACCGGCGCGGCGTCCGGCTTCGAGCACTTGCGCGATCGCGGCTTGCACATCCGGATGATTCAAATCGCCGGGACGCCCCATCGAGCCGGATAAATCGTACGGACCGATGATATAGGCATCGATGCCGGGAACCGCCAGAATCTCATCGATGGCCTGAACCGCATCGACATGCTCGATCATCACGACGATCACCGCATTGTCTTCCAGCCAGGCGCGATAAGCCGGAAAACTCGCGCCGTAACCTTGCGCGCGCGCCAATCCGACGCCGCGTTGCCCGCGCGGCGGGTAATAGACGCCATCGACTGCGGCTTTGGCATCGGCGGCGGATTTGATCATCGGCACCATCACGCCGGTCGCGCCGGCATCCATGACACGTTTGATCTGATCGGGATGATTCGAAGTCAGCCGCACGATCGCCGGACATTGTTTAGCGTCGAGCACCTGAATAATGGCTTGCACTTCACTCAGCTCCAGCACGCTGTGCTCCATATCCAGCACCAGCCAGTCGAAACCGGCGGATGCCATGATTTCGGCGATGGACGGATGCCCCAACGTGACCCACGAACCGATGGTCAATTCAGACCGGTTCAATTGTGCTTTTAATGACATGACGGTTCCTGGTTCTAATAGTGGGACAGCAACGGATCGGATGCCATCAATTTCTCGACGCGCTGCAGATCGGCGGTGGTATCGACCGCTTGCGTGTTGTATTCGGTATGCACCATTCTGACCGGCAAGCCGTGTTCGAGCAAACGCAGCATGTCGATCGACTCAAGCTGTTCCAAAGGCGTCGGCGTCAGGCGGGTATATTGAAACAACAGATCGCGGCGGAACGGAATGATGCACACCTGCTTGTACGCAACGGTATCGGCAAAGCCGCTTTTGGCCAGTGTCGGAATCGGGCGGCGCGACATATACAGCGCGTTGCCTTTTTGATCCATCACCACCTTGATAGTGTTGACGTCGAGATAGTCCGCTTCGTGGTCGATTTTTTTGACCAGATTGACGCAACCGAGCTGCGGATCATGCTTGAACGGCGCCACGGCGGTATCAACCATGTCCGGATGCGTCATCGGCTCGTCGCCCTGCACCATCACGATCAATTCCGCATCGAGATTGGCCACCGCTTCGGCGACGCGGTCGCTGGCGCGTTCGTGAGTGTCGGCGGTCATAATCACTTTAGCGCCGAAACCTTCCGCAATTTCACGGATTTCTTCGTCGCAGGTGGCGATATAAGTCGCGTCGATGGATTGACTCATGGCGACACGTTTATAAATATGCTCGATCATCGGTCGGCCGAGGATTTTGGCGACCGGTTTACCCGGAAAGCGGGATGAGCCCATGCGGGCGGGAATAACAGCGATGGTTTTCATGAAAATTTTGTATGCTGAATGAATGGTTGGATAAAAAACTGAGATCAAAATCGATGTGTTGATTATCAGGTTTTTCCACTACCCTGAGCAATATTTATTGTTAAATTTTACGGATTTGTTGCATCTGTCATTTTTTTGCAGCAGCCCATCGCTGCTCCGCTGGTAATTGCGAGGTTGCCAGAGTAAAATGGCGCGCTTCACAGAATCTACTGTTTAATCGAGAGAAAAACTTGCGATGTTGCGTTTCCTGAATATCATTGCCGCCGAAACACAGTCATGAAAGCTCTTTTTTTTCTACGTCACTATAACGATATCGATCATGTCACTCCGGTCATTTACAAGTGGACCAGTTCCGGCCATCAATGCGATGTGGTGCTGATCGGCTCGACGCAATTCCGCCGCGACTTCCGCGTCAAATATTTGAGTCAACTGCAAGGCGTGCGCGTTGCGCACATGAAAGAACTGTTCCCGCTGCTCGAGTATGTCAAATGGCGCTTGCAAATGCTGATGCTGACGCGCAATGTCCGGCGCATCAAAGTGATCGGCAGGATCGCCGAAAAACTCGCCGAGCGCTTTGACGAACGCCAGCGGGAACCGTTGTGGCGGCATACCGCCGAATTTTTACTGAACCGCTGCTTCGGCGACGATACCAAAGGCGTGGTCGCGTTTGACTGGATCGAGCGTAATTCGGTGATTTGTGTCGAATGGGTGGAAGTGGTCGTGGCGATCGCCCGGCACCGCGGATTCGGCACGGTTTCGCTGCCGCACGGCGACAGCCCGCACTACAGCCAACTGATCCGCCGCGGCGAACGGCGCGTCGAACCCGATGTCACGTTTTCGGCGGCAACCATCTTCGACCGGGTGGTCGTGCCTAACGAGTTATGCTCGGTGCGTTTCCGTCCTTTTATGAACGAGAGCCAACTGGCCGTATTGGGTTCGCCGCGCTATTGCGAGGAGTGGCTGAAGATTCTATCCGGTTTGATGCCGCCGTCGCCGCTGGTACGCTCCGATAGCCGCTTGAAGATCGTCATGTTCCTGCGCAAAGCGAACTTCACCACGTTCTGGGAAGAAGTGAGCGAAGTGGTGCATCTGATCGCCGAGTTTCCCGATGTGGAATTGATCATAAAACCGCACACCCGCAGCGGCTGGAAACAATCGCTAACGACCGACAGTTCCATCAAAAAATTGCCGAATGTCCGCGTCGCCAGTGACGATGCCCATTCGGTGCACTTAATGAACTGGGCCGATGTCATTATCGACTTGGCCACATCCGTGGTGTTTGAAGCAGTGCGCGCGAAAAAACCGGTTTTGGCCGCTGATTATCTGATTGCCGCGCGTTCGGCCGTGGCTTATTACATGCCGGAAACGGAACTGAAATGCCGCGACGATGTGTATGAAAAAATTAACGGTTTTTTAACCAACGGAACAGATGCTTTCTATATCGAAGAGCACCGGCAACATTTCTTGAGAGAAATGCTGGATTATCCGGATGCCGGCGTGCTGCCGCGTTACGTAGCGCTGTTGGAACAAGCAGCGGGCTGACTGCGTCTCTTCCTTGACCAAACCGGCGCAAAATTTACCTGCTAACAGGCCGTCACAATCATGAGGTGATGAAATGCGTGTAAAAGATATTTTAAACGAGCTGGTAGTGTCGGCTTACAAACTAAAAGGCGGCTATACCGATGTCACGGTCAGAGGCCAGCAATTGCGCATTTCCGTCGATCACTTACGCACGCTCAACCGCGCCCGGACTTATTCCAAGAAAGAACCCGATACCCTCGATTGGCTGGATAGCTTCGAGCCGGGATCGAATTATTTCGATATCGGCGCCAATATCGGCCAGTATTCGCTGTATCCGGCAAGAAAATACGGCGGCCAGGTGAAAACTTTCGCGTTCGAGCCGCAAAGCAATAATTACTACGCGCTCAACAAGAATATCTACCTGAATAATCTCAGCGAGCATATTTTGTCCTACTGCGTCGCGGTTTCCGGAAAAACCGAATTTTCCAAATTGTATATTCCCAAATTCATCCCCGGCGGCAACCGTTCGCAGTTCGGGCATGAAGATCTGGAAAACATGAAAATGGCAGCCACGCATGTGCAAGGCATGTTCGGCGTGACCTTGGATGACTTATGCGCGAAATGGGGTTTTCCGTATCCGAATTACATGAAAATCGATGTCGACGGCATCGAAATCCCGATCCTCGAAGGCGCGGCAGCCGTGCTGGCAAATCCGGCGTTGAAATCGGTCATCATCGAACTCGGCACCGCGACCGAACAAGATAAAGCTGTCGCATTGATGCAACAAGCCGGTCTGGTGGTTACGCAACGGCCGTCGAAGAACTGGGGTGAAACCTATTTGATTTTCGGCAGAGCTTGATGCATTAGTATTTACTGATGAGTGATACGCCCATCATCGACGTTGTCATTCCCGTCTACAATGCGCCGGAATTAACCCGGCGTTGCATCGATTCCGTCGTCACCCATCTCAATCCATCAATCCGCACCATTCATATTCAGGACGACGCATCCGCCGAAGAAACGCGGGCCATGCTCGGCAGTTTGCCGTATCCGCAAGTGCAAGTTTTTCACGCACCGGTCAATCAAGGTTTCGGTAAATCGGTCAATGACGCGGTATCGCGCTCGGACGCCGAACTGGTGCTGGTGCTCAATTCCGATCTTGAAATCAACTCGAATTTCCTGCCGTTGCTGTGCGCCGCATTGGCAGCCGATCCCCGGCTGGCGGTGATCAGTCCGAGTGAAACGGCGATGCCGCAGGAAAAAATCAACCGGTATCAACGGCAACCCGGCGGCTACCTTACGACTTACCGCTTCAGAGGCTACGGTTTCCTGATCCGCCGCTCGGTTTTTCAGACGCTGGGCGGCTTCGATCCGCAGTTTGGCCGCGGTTATTACGAAGACACCGACCTCGGACGCCGCTTGGATCAGCAGGGCTGGCGCATGGGATTGCACCCCGAGGCGATGGTGCAGCACAAAACCGGCGCGTCGTTCGGACGCGGTAAAGCATACCGGGAACTGGTGGAACGCAATCGCAACTTGTATTTCTCGCGTTACCCGCTGGCTCGGCAAAATGTGCTGGTGGTGTCGGGAATGGCGGTACCGGCTGAATTGACTGACGCAATCGAGCAAGTCATGCGCCAGGGCGGCCGCTTGCATTGGCTCACACCGGCCCGGTTAGCAAAATTATCTTGCCTGCAAATGCTGAATAGCGAACTTAGTTTGCGAGGATTGTTGAAAATCCTGTTACGCGGCTGGTCGCGCGAAGACAAACGCATTACCGCGATCTGGCTGTTACCGCCTGTTACCCTGTGGGCACGGATATTACTGACGGTGTTTGGCCGTTTGCGCGGATTGGCAATACGCCGGTGGCAATGAGCGCATCGATACTGACCGCCAGCCGCCGTGAATGGTTGATCCGCGTTGCATTGATGGTTTTTTGCGCCGGACTTTGGCGCAACGAATTGAATTTCGTCGCTTTTCCATTGCTGATCGTCGCCTGGCTGACCGACGGCGGCTTGCACCGGTTGCATCACGCGTTCAAGCAACCGCTGGCGCAAGCAATTCTGTTGCTGTGTCTTTGGCTGGTGGCCGGTTTGATGTGGAGCGATGAACCTTGGGATGGCCGGTTGAAGTGGCTGAAGTATTTCATCTGGCTGCTGCTGGTTCCGCTGTATGCGCTGTTGACCAAAGAACGTTTACCGTGGGCAATCGGTGCTTTGATCGCAGGTTATCTGACGGCGCTGGGTTTGGGTATTCATCAGTGGCTGGTGATCGGCGAACAAGGCATCCAAGCATTGAACATGTCGTATTTGAGTTTCTCGGCCATGCTCGGCGCCGGAGCAATCGTGCTGGCCGGGCTTGCCTGCATGAGCCGGTCGCTGCTATTGCAACTGGTGTTGTGGGCGGCAGTCATCGCATTGATTTACGTTCAATTTCATCAGTATGGGCGGGTGCTTTTGCTGGCTACGCTGGGCGCCATCGTGTTGCAGGTTTATTGGCGCTATCGCATCAATCTCCGTAAATTTGCCGCAATTTTTATCGCGATTGTGATCACCGCCGGAATTTTTGCCTATACCAGCCCGGCTTTTCAAGAGCGGATAAGACTGGCGCAAGGCGATATCGAATTGCTGCAACAAGGCAATTTCAGTTCCAGTCTCGGTTATCGTTTGGCGATGTGGGATGTGGGATTGCACGCGATCGCCGAGCATCCGTGGACAGGACTCGGAACCGGTGCGCCAGCGCGTTATTTCGATACCGCGATCCAGACGTACAAAGACGGCTTGTACCGTGATTTACCGGCGTTTCAGAAAACCTCGCATTATCACAACGATTGGATCGAGATCGGCATGCATATCGGGATACCGGGAATGCTGATCTTGCTGTTATTTTACTGGGGCTGGTATCAGGCTTTTCACCGGAATGGGCTCGCGGTACTCGGCATCGGTTTGGTGAGCTATGCGATGCTGGCGGGGCAAACCGATGCTTTTCTGATTTTTAGCCGGATGCCGGTGTTATTGCTGAGCATTACCGCCATTGCAATGGCCTGGCAGCGGCAACCAACGGACGCTTGAACGCGATGCAACCAGAACCGATCGCTACTGAGTCAAACCCTGTTTGTTATTTGTGCGGACAGCCGGGTGAAGTGTTATATCCCCGTCTGACCGACCGGTTATTCGGCGCACCGGGCGAGTGGGTGCTTAAACGTTGTCCGTCGCCAAGTTGTGGTTTGGTCTGGCTGGATCCCCGGCCAACCATCGCAGACATTGGCAAAGCCTATAAAACTTACTATACCCACGATCATGCCGGTCACCGGCAGCTCACGCGCATGGCGCGCATCGTGCGCGGCCTGTTACACCCGCTCAGCGTCATCCTGTTGGGATTGCGGCAAGAACGCCGCCGCTACAAGCGCATTTATCTCGATAAGACATTGCCGGGACGGTTGCTGGAAGTCGGTTGCGGCAACGGCAAGCGCCTGGCGCGAATGCAAAAATCCGGCTGGCTGGTCGCCGGGCAGGAAGTCGATCCGCTCGCGGCAGATCATGTGCGGCAAAAATACGGAATCGCGGTGCATTTGGGCCCGCTGGAGACGATCGACGCCGCAGAACCCTACGATGCGATTATCATGAGTCACGTCATCGAGCATGTGCACGACCCGCTGGCAATGCTGCAAACCTGCCACCGCTTGCTCAAAAAGGACGGCGTGATCGTGCTGCTGACGCCGAATACCGCCAGTTACGGTCATCGCACCTTCACCGCCGGTTGGCGCGGGCTTGAACCACCGCGGCATTTGCATTTATTCAATCGTGTAACTTTATCGCAGCTCGCGGAAAAAGCCGGATTCGGCGGCGTGCAAACCTGGACCACGCCGGTCGGCGCGTACGGCATTGGGCAGAGCAGCCGGTCAGCGGCGGAATTAACGGATACCGCGCAGCTAGACACCGGCCGTATCACGGTTCGCGATGTGCTACGGGGATTCCGGTTTCAAGTGGCTGCCAGCGTGCGTTATCTGCTCGATAAAAACTCTGGTGAGGAATGTGTGCTAATCGCCAAGAAGATTTCTTAACTTTCACTGATTTTAAAAATGAACAATCAATCTAACCGATCCGGCATTGCCCCGGTCGATCCGCTCATCGAAACCTATATGCGCGAGCTAGTGGCGCATACCGATCACCCGGTGTTGCTGGATATGGAAGATTATGCACGGCGCAATAATTTTCCGATCGTCAACCGGTTGGCGGGTGTTTTTCTCGAAACCCAGGCGAAAATGATCGGCACCAAGCGGGTATTCGAATTTGGCAGCGGTTATGGCTATTCGGCCTACTGGTTCGCGCGCGCGGTCGGCGACGATGGCTTGGTGATTTGCAGCGACTCAGACACACAAAACCGCGAGCGCGCGCAACAATACTTAACGCAAGCGGCGCTGTGGCAACGCGTGCAGTTCAACACCGGCATGGCGCAGGAAGTTTTTGCCCAAACCGAAGGACTGTTCGACATTTGCTATAACGACGTCGACAAACACGCCTACCCCGAAGTTTGGCGGCTGGCGAAAGACCGGATCCGGCCGGGAGGACTGTATATCGCGGATAACGTGTTATGGCGCGGACGGGTCGCGATGGACACGTATCAAGACGCATCCCCCGGCTCCACCGCAGCCATCGCCGAACATAACCGGCTGATTTTCAAAGACCCGGACTTCGACGCATTTATCAACCCGACGCGCGATGGATTGGTGGTGGCGCGGAGGAAGTGAGTTGAAGGTAAGGGTACCCGTTGCAAAATTTGAAAAATCTGTAGGCTATGTGATGTTTGCAGCCCTTGCCAAGAACCCATCGACGGCTTCTTCAAGCTCCAGTTTCGTGAACGGTGGAGTCAGTGTTCCCAGGTCTGTGGATTCTGTTTTCGCTAAGTACGGGAACATCGGTATCGCATTGCGCGCCCAATAAAGCAAGCGCCCAGCTACCGGAAAGATGTCGATCAGCTTTTTAACAACGACTTGTCCCTCAGGGAAGGGTTGAAAGTCCAGGCGATGGAGATGATTACCGATCCACCACCGCAGCTCGATGTTGAAAGCGTCATAGTGCGTGTCCCGAGCGATGAACAAATTGCGACGCTGTGCCGCTGCGGCGACAATGACGGCGTTCAGATCGGGTGGTACTTCAACTGGTTGCATAACTTCCAAGCTCAGGGGCGCTGCGCGATGAAGCTGCGCTACAGCCGCTTTGATGCCCAACTTGAACTAGATGTCCGAAAATGACGTGATATATTGCATCATCAATCATGTCTAATATTGCAGAACTCATCTTATCTCATTAATTTTATTAAATATCTGGTGATTCAAGTTTTATCACATGAAGTCATTACGGAGGCGTCGATTCAACCGGCGCCGATGGTTTTTTGGTGACATTAGGGCTCAGTAATTTTATGCCGGATTGACCGTCGACCTTCAACTGCTTTCTATCGATCTTGCCATTCTGCAGCGCTTCTTCGCTGTAGGTGTAATGCAATTCGGCGGTAAATCCTTGCACGGTCACGCCAAACACATCCGCCAGAGTCTGAAGAAAATCCTCGGACAGGGCCGCTTTGCAGGCATAGACGACTATCACCGCATCTTTCGCGAAGCGGGCTTTAACGTCTGACCAGGGGACCACGGTTCCGTCATCCTTCAAAATCCCATTTTCCTTAAATCCTTCCAGAACCCCGGCTTCCAATTCTTCGTCGAAATAGACACCGTCGTTTTCGATCCGGCCTTGCAACCCGATGCTGTCGCTGGCACCGTGGGTTACAAAGTTTAACCGGGCAATGCTGCCTTTGGGTTGCAGGTATACCAGGTTGATGAAGCTGGCGGAGTGATTAACGATGTCATAGCTCTTTCCCTTCGCGCCGCTGTTTTTGATTGCCGCGGCGAAATCCTTGGTGCTGGGAAACCATTCGTCGTTTAGTAATGCATCGATTTCCGCTTGTTCCGACGGCCAGGGATTCGGAAAATCCCCCACCGCCCAGATTTCCCGTGTTTGCACCCGTTTTTTTGAGCCGAGCACTTCTTCCGCTCTATCCGTCACCCGGTCGCGGACAGCATCGAAACGGATAGCCGCTTTGTTTAGAATGCGTTCAAGCGTTGTTGTCATCCTGCCCGCCTTGTTCGCCTTCCTTCACGGCTTCCGGTTCACAGCAGAAAACCTTGCGGAACCGTTCCGCTTGCTGCTCGTCGCCATTGGCTACGACATCGCGCCCCAGCGCTATCCTGGAAATTTCTTCCTGCTGCAACGAATTCTTCAGCGCCATTTCGCGGATTGTCTCGGTTTGCAAGCTCGCCGAATACGTATCGAGCAGCCCTGCTTCCGGATCGCCGCCGCGACCCAGGAATCCATCGACCACGACCCCATCGGTGCGCATGGTGATGACGTTTTCCTTAAGCACCACGCCTGGCACCTCGATGAATTCGCGTCCTTCCAGTCGTGTTTTCAGCGATTTATTGACCCGCAGGTAGGATACGTTCCTGGGCAAGCGGATATTCAATCCCGCAATCGAAGTCGCAGGAAATTCGAGATTCACTTGTTCCAGAAATTGCTGTGGCGTGTCGCGGTAGTCGAAGATAAAAAACAGTTCGCGGATGATGCCGCTAAGTATGCGTTGCCGTGTCTGCGGATCGTCGGTGAAATACGCATCCAGGAATTTATCGAGCTCGTGGATCGCATATTGCGGATAGGGTCCCGGCGATTCATCGTACAACGCGATCTTCACATCCGTCAGATGCAACACCGAAATGTATTCCTGTACCATCTGGCGGAAAACGAGATTCAGCGTGCGGCTGACGTTGACGTTTTCGATCTGACGTTCGATGGTGCTCTCCGAGCCCGCTTCCGAAGTTGTCGAGGAACTTTGTTCCTGGCTGGTATTGATTTCCACGTCGCGCTTTGACGAAGCGCGGGCGGAATGTTTAAACAATGCATTCGATACCGTGTTGGCAAAGGATTCACGCGCGCTTCGCGTACCCCATTCCCCGCTGACCTCTTCCGAGGATTCCGAGCCGCCGCTGCCGCCGGCTTCGACCAATCCCCACAGCACGTTGGCGCTGCCGCTCCCTTCTTTTTTGTTATAGTTTTTCTGCGAATTCAGAATATCCGCTTCGGTTTCGGTGTATTTGTTCGACGACTCGCTTTGCAGGCTGTTCTCGAAGTCGATGGCCGCTTCCTCGGTCACGGAATCCAGCACCGACGAACCGAAATTGACCTTGGATTCGTCTTTCTGAATGGTTTTCTGGTAGGTCTTGAGCGAGATCTTGGTTTTCTCGCCGGGAAATAAAGAAAAGGTTTTAATCACCCGGCCCGCGCCATAGTTGCCTAAAAAAGTGGAAATCTGCAGCTTCTCGAAGAACAGGATTTTTGGAAACACCCGCGATGGCGGGCGCGGTTTCGGCTGAATAATGTCGAAATTTCCGGAAAACCCGAGCATGCCTTCGCTGGGTTTATAAATGAAGCTCGCGGGATATTGCTCGTAAACTTCCGCAACCGCCTTGAGGTTGCTCACCGTCGCTACACGATCGCTTTTGGACACCAATGTCAGGTTGTCGATGCGTAAATCCGGCCCGACTGGCCGAGGCCGCTTGACCTTCTTCTTTTCAACGTTTTCCCGGAGTTCTTTCAGAGTCGCGGCGTTAAGAACATTCTCATCGATATCGACGGAAATGACGCTAACGCCGACATGATTGGTGGATTCCGGAATCGAATAATTCAGCCGGGGCGCGGCATCTGCATCCTCCCCCAGGCGAATAAAGGGCGCACCGTTCTCGCTCATTGCAACCTCCTGTGATTCAGTATTATCAAAACGGCCGGATCAAAAACCCGCGGCTAACCAATGATTTACAGACCAACAACTGCACGAACTTCAGAGATGAACTGCAAGTGTAGAGAAATGTTGATTGAATGTAAATTTAGTGATGACCCGATAACCTCCGGCGAAAGCTGCTTACATTCATTCGCATAATGACCGTTGGGGCTTTGCGATTGAGAATTTTCGCAAACCATAGCATTACTCGAGTCCTGCTTGGCGCAGGCATACCCAGCTCCTCGCAATACCCGGTATTGCTCATGATAGACTAGCTTCTTTTTGGATCCGCCAAATTGCTGGCAACATGAAACTCACCGATCACGAAAAGCGCGACATCATCAAACTGCTGGAAAGGCTAGCCGGGCAAAGCGAATTGTCCGGAATGGCAACGTTGCGAATGAATCCATCCAAATACGAATGGCAGAGCTTCCGTGCAAAAAAAGACCGCTCGCTGGAACTGACCAGCATATTCCAGGAAATCATGCCCGGACGGCGCAAAATCGTAGTGAAAGTGGCGGATATTTTCGGCAACGGCACAATGACGATTGTCGAGGTGACGGTATGAGCACTCTCAAGCTGTTGCCATTTCCGCAAGAAATTGAAACCAAAGCGGTGCTGAAAAAACTCGCTCGGGCACATCAAGCACTGGCGGAACTCAAGGGCATTGCAGCGAGTATTCCGAACGAGGGTATTCTCATTAGCACGCTCTCGTTGCAAGAAGCTAAGGACAGTTCCGCGATTGAAAACATCATCACGACGCACGACGATCTTTATCGCAGCGATAGCACCGCCAAGCTTTTTGTCAGCATAGCGGCGAAAGAAGTGCACAACTATGCCAATGCTTTGCATTATGGCTTTCAACAGGTTAAGGCGAACGGCTTACTGACTAATAACGATGTTCTGTATATTCAGGCAACCATCGAAGAAAATAGCGCGGGTTTCCGCAAATTACCCGGCACCGCGTTAAAAAACGATCTCACCGGAGTAATTGTTTATACGCCGCCGCAACATGCGGATGAAATCGTTACCTTAATGACCAATTTGGAACGCTTCATCAACGATGATGACCTGTGCGATTGGGATACGCTGACTAAAATGGCGGTCATTCATCACCAATTTGAGAGCATTCACCCTTTTTACGATGGCAACGGAAGAACCGGCCGTATTATCAATATCCTGTACTTAGTCAAACAAGGACTACTCAAGATCCCTGTGCTGTATCTGAGCCGGTATATCAATCAGAACAAAATCGATTATTACCGTTTGCTGCAGACCACGCGTGATACAGATGATTGGGAGCCTTGGCTGATGTTCATGCTGGAAGGCGTTGAACAAACCGCCAAACAAACTGTTGCACTGATCGAAGGCATTAAAACCATCATGCAGGCTTTCAAACAAAAAATGCGTAGTGAATTGCCCAAGATTTACAGCCAGGATTTGCTTAACAACCTTTTTCGCCATCCGTACACTAAAATCGATTTTGTCATGACCGAGTTGAATGTGAGCCGTATTACGGCGATTCGTTATTTGGATCAATTGATCGGCATCGGGCTGCTGGAAAAGCACAAAATAGGCCGCGACAATTATTACATCAACACTGCGCTCTATAATCTTCTAAGCAACGTGCATCAAAAATGACAAAATCTATACTCATCCAAAAAACATGTATAGAAAACTGTCAATTTCTATACATATCCCAAATGAAATGTATAGAAAACTGCTATTTTCTATACATATCCCCAACAACAGGTATCGAGATTTGATAGCGGAGAATCCGTAATGGCAATTCCCCCCGATTTTTCAAGTTCTCCTTCTGCCATTCTAAGTCCCGATATCCGTTGGTTTCCGACACCGATGAAGTATTACGCGTAAGCGGCGTGGACAAGCTGGAACTGACATGAGCGGTGGATTCCGGGATCGTATAAATCAGCCGACAATCCTTGGTAGCGCGCTGACCCAATGTGACTAGCTCACCGCAACCCGGGATAGCGCAAGCTTATCCAGGTTATTTGCTTTAACTGGCTACATAACGCTCCAAGGTAAGCGGCGCCGGAGCACCGAATGTGCGCAGGGCACCAAAACTGACCGTGAAAATGGCGAAGCCATGGCCAGTGTTGGCGTCCGCTTGACCGACCAGTTAGGCCTTGTGGCCGAAGCAAGGGCGTTTCGTGCATGGCTTACTCGTAGTCTGAACGGTATTTGATGTGCAACTTGTTTCGGAACGAAAAGTCTCCGGTTGTGACTTGTCGCCACGCTTCCGCCAAAGTAAGTTCAGGCCAAAGATCTGAAACATAGTGGACGTGCGGACCATGCTTCCAATGATTCCCGTGCTCTGATGTATCTCTGTTGTCGAAGTAGAACAGATGCCAGTAGCGATGATTCGGCGAATAGAAAATATGAGCTGCTAATGCCCGTTGTTCTTTGAAAAGCTGAGAAATCTTGCTGGCGAACTTCTTAGCCCCTCGGGTTTTGAACTCACCGATTCCGTTTTTGGATATGGCAGATCGTTCCGTATCGTTTGGATAGAGGTTGCTCGTTGTAGTGCGGTCGAAGTGATTTGCATAACGGTATGGCTCTAGAGCACCATGTTGCGTGGCCAAGATCAATGCGACGAGATCTTGCTGGTAGATGATCAGGTTCTTGCAATGCCTCTCTAGCTCCCGCTTTGTGCTGAAGTTAAGCACTTCGAACAGTGCTTCAAAGTGAGGCGTAGGGTCTCGCACGTATGATAGGCCTAACGTTTGAGCTCAGGCCGCGGCCCGACAGGGCCGTCGCGCCTGCAGCGAATTGTTATGCGTCCTTTACCACCGCCTCTGGCTCTATCTGTATGACCTGAGCCCCAGACGGATGCGCCTGTTCTAGCGATGCGACGATTGCCGCAAGCACTGATTTTGTGACCACAACACCGCCATTCACGTTGTACTGATCCCTCTTACCCAAGCAGAACTCCTTCAGATATTCCTTTACTACCATTGGCTTCCACGCATATTCCTTTATTCCGGTGTGAAGGAAGATATTGGACCAGCCATAAATCCGAATAAGGCACTCAAGCGGGATAGACAAATCAACATCACTTTTGTGTTTGTTTATCTCTTCAAACAACTTGCTCATTGCAAGCGGCTCAAGAGACTGCGTAGCTGGCTGAAACCAACCAAGAACACCAAACGCTCTTCGTACTCTTAACTCAACAATTTGTCTAATTATTGAAATTGCCAGATCAGGCTCTACCTCAATGAACGAGTGAAATGATGCTTGCCCGAATATGGACTGCCTCAATGACTGGTACATCGTCATATGGTGTTGCCACAGATTTTTTCCGCACCCGTAAGGTTCTGGAACGCCTTTTATTCGAACCGCGAACTCATTTAGAAGAACAAGTGAATCAAATAGTAGCCCTTGAAATAGCCGGTGATAGTTGTAAACAACTAGATCATCCATTTCAGCACCCGGTACGACCGCAAAGCGCTTAATGAAGTCGGGATGCAATAGTTCTCTGCACACCTTCAAGTAGGCGACCACGTTTGCAGTGTAATAGGCAGGATCTGCCAACTTCTTCTTTTCATCGTTGGGAGACTTTGCAAGCATCTGCTGAATTATTTGATCGTCCTTAAGCGATGGCAGACGCCTCTTTCCAAGAAGCGCTATCGCCTCCTTCTCGTACCAGTCCAGCTCCACGCTTACCAAACGCTGAAATTTCTCGTGAAGTCCTTTCTGTGTCTTTTCAATGTCAAGGTAAGTCATAGAATTCATACGCAGCTCCGGCTAGACGCATAACTACAATTAGGCGTCCGAAATGACGTGATATATTGCGTCATAAGTCTTATCTAATAACGCAAAATTCATTTTATCTCCTTAATTTTATTGCGTTGCTGCTGATATAGGCTTCATTGCATGAAAATGTTAGATCCACAGATCAAAATTCTAACGTTGCGAGATTGATGGTATCTATCCCGATAATTGATAAAGTTTGATAGTAATCACTTGCGTGAGCATTTGAAAGTGTTTGTCGAGCGAAAATACTTCGCAGTGATTAACCTTCGCATTTTGTGCAATGATGAGATCGGGAATGCCTATTCCGTTGGATCCGGATTTCAAACACTGCCATTGCGATTCGATGATATCGTCCCAATCAATTTGCATTGGCAATCGCTTTATTTCACGCAACAATTCGATAACTCTCATTTGATTCTTCAGTTTTAAGAAGGGAATTAATTCGGTCAATATCAAATCATTGGTAACGATAACGTTCTCATCGATAAGATAACTCAATTCGGCGGATTGCTGACCGCTCCGGAAATAATCGATCCAGACGGAGGTATCCACCAACACGGCCATTACCGGCGCGCCCGAAGATTATCAAGGTCGATATCCAATTCGATTTTTCCCTTGAATTGCTTGAGTTCGGCGATTCTTGCTTTGCGGATTAACTCTTCCAGCGCCAATACGATCACTGCCGTTTTAGTTTCGGTGCGGGTTACGCGCATCGCTTCGTTTAACAGGTTTTCGGGTAAATCCAAAGTCGTTCTCATTATGCCTCCCATAAAATGCATACAAGCATAGACAATCATGCATATAGAATCAATGAAATTACGTTGCCATCGGCTAAAACAGCAGCAGATCAGATACGCAGTTCCAGGGCGGTAAATTTCATAATAGTTCTGGATGACACGAGCTTATCCGGGTTAGCCACTAGCCCAAAACACCCTTTATCCATGCAGCAATGACAATAATCCCCTTTTCCGACAAAAATACAGTGCGCCCGGTGAATTTATTTGGCAAAATTGCCCTACTTGCAGATAACCTTTCACATACCGGGGGAATAAAATGAAATATAAGAGTCTCGACGAGTTCAGTGCCTATGTGGCTGAGCGCAATCCGAATCAACCAGAATACATGCAGGCGGTAACGGAGGTCATTGAAAGTTTGTGGCCGTTTATCACGGAACATCCGCGCTATGCCGAGCATGGTTTGCTGGATCGGCTGGTTGAACCGGAACGGGTGATTATATTCCGGGTTTCCTGGGTGGACGATCATGGCGAAGTGAAGGTTAACCGGGGTTATCGCATTCAGCACAGCTCGTCAATCGGTCCGTATAAAGGCGGTATCCGTTTCCATCCATCGGTGAATTTGTCGATTCTTAAGTTCCTGGCATTCGAGCAGACTTTCAAAAACGCGCTGACGACGTTGCCGATGGGCGGCGGCAAAGGCGGCTCCGATTTCGATCCGAAAGGCAAAAGCCCCGGCGAAGTGATGCGTTTTTGCCAAGCATTCATCAGCGAATTGTTCCGTCACATCGGTTCGGATACCGACGTACCGGCGGGTGATATCGGCGTGGGCGGACGCGAAGTCGGTTTCATGGCGGGGATGATGAAAAAATTGTCGAATCGCGCGGATTGCGTGTTTACCGGTAAGGGCTTGAGTTTCGGCGGATCGCTGATTCGTCCGGAAGCGACCGGTTACGGCACGGTTTATTTCGCGCAGGAAGTGTTGCAGCATGCCGGACGTTCGCTCGAAGGCATGCGCGTGTCCGTGTCGGGTTCCGGCAATGTGGCGCAGTTTGCGGTGGAAAAAGCCATGTCGCAAGGCGCTAAAGTGGTGACGGTATCGGATTCCAGCGGCACGATCGTCGACGAAGCGGGCTTTACGCCGGAAAAACTGGCGGTGCTGGCGGAAGTGAAAAATCATTTGTACGCGCGCCTGGATGAATACGCCAAACGTGTCAACGTCACCTTCCTGCCGGGCCAAAAACCGTGGCATATCCCGGTGCAAGTCGCGCTGCCGTGCGCCACACAAAACGAATTGAACGGCGACGACGCCAGAACGCTGGTCAAGAACGGCGTGATTTGCGTGGCCGAAGGCGCGAATATGCCGTCGACTGCCGAAGCGGTCGAATGCTTCATTCATAACAAAGTGCTCTATGCGCCGGGCAAAGCCAGCAATGCCGGTGGGGTTGCGACTTCCGGTCTGGAAATGAGTCAGAATGCGATGCGTCTTTCCTGGACGCGCGAGGAAGTGGATGCGCGGCTGAAGGAAATCATGCAGGCCATTCACCGATCCTGCTTGAAATACGGCGCCAAGTCTGACGGCAGCATCAATTATGTCGACGGCGCGAACGTTGCCGGATTTGTCAAAGTGGCGGACGCGATGCTGGGACAAGGCGTTATTTAACAGGCTGTTTAAAAGCTATCTGCGTTGCCGCTACGGTGTTAAAAACAGGTTCAGAATGCTCATTTATTGCACATAAACTGCGCTTTTTCACCTGTTTTTGCCTTGTATCGGCTGCCTCGAAAACGTTTTTCAACGGCCTGTTAAGGGAATTCTGAGAACCGCTGTCTGAATTTCTAGATTTGAACGCCATATCGGGCTCTTACCGCGCTGCCGGAAGAGCCCGAATTCATTGTAGAATATCGTCACAACGTTTTTTTATCCTGTCAGTGAGTCCGCACGGTTAATAGCTATGAAAAATTTTGTTTTTGCATTGATACTATTAGCTTGCGTTGGAACATCAACGGCAAGCCAGGACAGCGATTTCCTGATAGCCCGTGAAGCTTTTCAATCCGGTAACGCCAAACGCCTGGATGAATCTGCCGCGAGACTGAAACGCCACGTGCTGTGGCCGTATGTCGATTATTATCAGCAGCGGATGTTATTACGCACCACCGATACCGCAGCGATCCGTCATTTTCTGTTACGTTACGACGGCGATCATGTCGCCGACCGGCTCCGCAGCGATTGGCTCAAGGTACTGGGTAAAAATCAACAGTGGCCGCTGTTCGAGGCCGAATACCCGCTGCTGGTCAACAAGGATACCGAACTGCAGTGTTATTACTATCAACGCCAACTAGACCATAAAGACATTTCGGTGCTGCCGGATATCCGCGCATTATGGTTGACGCCAACCAGTCTGCCCGATAGCTGCACACCGGTGTTCCAGTCGCTCATTTACGGCGGACAATTGACCGCGGACGATATCTGGAAACGTATCCGGCTGGCACTGGAGGAAGGTCAGACAGGCGTTGCCACGCATGTCAACCGCTATCTTTCCGGCAATGAAACGCTCAACAGCGCCGACTTGAACAATGCCGCAAAGAATCCCTTGCGCTACCTGGATACTTTGAATAGAGCCATCAGGACACGCAGCGACCGTGAAATTGTGCTTTTTTCGCTACTGCGTTTATTACGCAACGATACCAATCAAGCGTATATGCAATGGTCTAAAGTAAAAAATCAATTGACTGCCTCGGACCGGTCCTATTTTCTGGCGCGATTGGGTTACCGGGCCGCCATGCGGCACGATTCC
This sequence comes from Nitrosomonas sp. sh817, assembly GCF_030908545.1. Taxonomy (NCBI): domain Bacteria; kingdom Pseudomonadati; phylum Pseudomonadota; class Betaproteobacteria; order Nitrosomonadales; family Nitrosomonadaceae; genus Nitrosomonas; species Nitrosomonas domestica. The sequence continues at coordinate 2,906,675 of NZ_CP133083.1, forward strand.
CGCGCATTGGATTGGTTCAGGGAAGCGCAAAACACCACGCAAATGTACCCGCCGTCGGATCTGGTTCTCGGCTGGCAGGCACGGGCTGCACTGCGAGTTGGAGACTGGGATGAGGTATTGAGAACCATCAACCGGATGTCAATGAAAGAGCAACAAGTGGATACCTGGCGCTATTGGAAAGCCCGCGCTTTATTGGTGAAAGGTCATACGCTGGATGCCAACACGATGCTCATTCCGCTCAGCAATGAGCACAGTTTCTATGGACAATTGGCGCGCGAAGAATTGGGCGCGATCCTCACCATTGCCGACAAAACTTACCGCGTCAATAACGCGGAGGTTGCCGCGATGGAACGCAATCCGGGCATACAGCGCGCGCTGGCGTTTTCGCGCATGAATTTGCGCACCGAAGCAATGCGCGAATGGAGCTGGACCATCCGCAATTTCAGCGATGCCGAATTGCTGGCGGCCGCCGAAGTCGCCCGCCGCCAGGGTTTGTACGATCGCGCGATCAATACCGCTAATCGAACGGTCACGCAGCATGATTTCAGTCTGCGTTTTTTATCGCCGCATCGTGAAATGCTGCGCAAGGTATTGCAGCAACATGAACTCGACGAAGCCTGGGTGTACGGTTTGATCCGGCAGGAAAGCCGCTTCATCGCCGACATCAAGTCACACGCCGGCGCCGCCGGTCTGATGCAGTTGATGCCGGCTACCGCCGAATGGGTTGCCAAGCAACTGGGAATACCGAATTTCCGCCAAAGCCTGGTGGTCGATGTCAATACCAATTTGCGGCTGGGAACGTATTATTTGAAGCATGTGCTCGGCACGCTGGATAATCAGCCGCTGCTGGCATCCGCCGCTTACAATGCCGGACCAGGCCGGGCCCGGCGCTGGCGCGACAATACGGTGCCTTTGGAAGGCGCGATTTACGCCGAGACGATTCCATTCAACGAAACGCGCGATTACGTCAAAAAGGTTCTGAAAAATTCGATGTACTACGCCAAAGTTCTGGATCACCGGAATGAACCGACGCTCAAACAGCGCCTGGGAGTCGTGCGGGCAGCGAAATAACAAGCGGATCAACGCACTCCATTTTTTATTCGAGAAAAGATTGTGAAAACTTATCTGGTGGGTGGTTCGGTTCGTGATGAATTGTTGGGGTTGCCCGTCCAGGATCATGATTACGTGGTCGTAGGCGCATCGCCCGAGGACATGGAACGATTGGGTTACCGCCCGGTAGGAAAAGACTTTCCGGTTTTCCTGCATCCCCAGACCAATGAACAGTACGCTTTGGCGCGCACCGAACGGAAAATCTCACGCGGCTACAAAGGATTCGAAGTGTTTACCTCGCCGCAAGTCACGTTACAGGAAGACCTGGCACGGCGCGACTTGACGATCAATTCGATCGCCAAGGATGAAACCGGTCATATCATTGATCCGTTCAACGGCGTTGCCGATTTGGAGGCGGGAATATTGCGGCATGTCAGCCCGGCTTTCTCCGAAGATCCGGTGCGTATCCTCCGGGCTGCGCGTTTTGCCGCGCGTTTCGGCTTTCACCTTGCGCCGGAAACATTGGCATTGATGAACGACATGGTGCATAACGGCGAAGTCGATGCGCTGGTGCCTGAACGTGTCTGGCAGGAACTCGCGCGCGGGTTAATGGAAAATCATCCGTCCCGGATGTTTTATGTGCTGCGGGAATGCGGCGCGCTTGCGCGGATCATGCCGGAAGTCGACGTGCTGTTCGGTGTGCCGCAACCGGCGCACGCCCATCCTGAAATCGATACCGGCGTGCATATCATGATGGCGATTGATTATGCCGCGTCCAAGAATTATTCGCTACCGGTGCGCTTTGCAACCCTGATGCATGACTTAGGCAAAGGCACCACGCCCCCGGAGGAATGGCCGCGCCATATCGGGCATGAAGCGCGCAGCATCGAACTGACCAAAAATTTATGCGAGCGTATCCGGGTTCCCAAAGATTCCCGCGACCTGGCGCTATTGGTCGCTCGTTATCATGGTGATGTGCACCGCGCCGAAGAACTGCGTGCGGCAACCGTTGCGGATATACTGCAAGGCGTCGATGCTTACCGGAAACCCGCCAGATTTGAAGAATTTCTGCAAGCTTGCGCCTGCGATTTTCATGGCCGCCCGGGGTATGCCGGCAAACCTTATACCCAAGCGGAACGTTTAAGGAAAGCATTGGCGGCGGCGCTGCAAGTCGACGCCGGTGCGATTGCCGCTGAATTGAGCCAAACGATCACCAATACAGCGGAATTACCTGCCGCCATTCACAACAAAGTGCGCGAAGCACGGATTTCTAAAATAAAAAAAGAACTGCACGGAGGGAACGTCGACATTACCGGGAGCGAGATCTCATGATTCAATCCGGTTCCCGGCTATCTTTAACAATATCAGCCAAAGAACTCATTTGACTGATTCAGGCAATCCGTCAAATAAATTCAACACCGGTTTGTTGCAGCCCGGTGAGATTGATATTGACTTCATTGATATCGGTATTGGCTGCAATTTCCAGCAGTTGCGCTTGACTCAACGTACCGCCGCTGCCGGATAATAATTTCACATAAAAATCATGTTCGGAAGCAGACGGTAAGCTACCAACCACATTTTGGTATACCTTGTCGACAAACGCATCATTGGACAACCCCAGAATGCCGACCACCAGTTGCGATACCGCGAGCATGCTTTGTCCGGAATCAAACAGATTCAATCCGATACCGACATAATCCGGATGCTGCGCAATGGTCGGCGCATCGAAAGCCGCGCCAATAAGGCGAGCCGTATTGTTGGCGGATTGTCCGTCACCGAGATCGACGGCTATTTTCTTATCCGTAAATCTGAACCGTTCGATTCCCAAAAGCGTGTCATTGCCATCGGGACCCGATACGCTAAAACCAGTGCTGGTGCCAGCAACGGTATAATTTACCCGGCTGCTGCTGAAAATCGCGGTATCGGCGCCGAAACCGCCGCTTAATTTGTCGTTTCCACTGTTACCAGTGAGTGTATCGTTCCCGCCGAATGCAACAATAAAATCATCACCCGATGTACCGGTTAAATTATCGGAGCCATCCGTGCCCGTAAAGATATTACTCGGTACAGTTCCGGTATTGCCTGCAAAATTTTTCGGTGAGTTGATGCCGGTTGAACTGTCGGGGTTCAGGGAAGTCACGCCATCCACCGGCAAATTGGCGTAAGACAATCTGCCGTCATCCATACCGGGAAAATTGACGGTACCCCCGGATAGAAACAAAAAACCATTCGGAATGATATAGTCAGGCGTCACAATTCCTAAGTCTGCAAATCCTTGCGTCGCAACCAGCACGGTTTTGTTGAGGGTCGCAGCATTGGGAAGATTGGCCGTAATGTTGTAGGTCTTGGTAATGCTGCCATCAGTTGATGTAATGGTACGTCCCGCCCACAAATTCTGCCCATCGGCATCGCCCATGAACTCGATGAATTGGATGGTGCCGTCTGCATTTGAATAGACTTCGTTCAGGTGGAAAACGTGGAATGTCATTTGATTGCCCTCCAGAGGTAAAATTTACATAACAAAATGATATTAAAATAAATACTGAATATTTAGTGTGATTCCGTTGTTTTGTTAAACATCGGTGGCGTTACTTTTTTTTCCACTGCCCATCTATTTGAATCCACGTTCCCGCCGGAACGGTTTTAAAGATTTCTGCAGCATATACCTTGGCTACCTGATCAATATCAATACCTTGCGCAGCTGCTTTTTCCTGATAAATGGCTCTGCGTTTTACATTGATTGCATCCGCTTCCGCTTGGGCTTCGGGTTGACGCGCGATGACATAACCATTATAGGCCTCACCGATTGCACCCGATGCGCGAAGATTTTCCAGGCTTTCTGCGTTGGTCAGTGAAGTGTAAAGTGAAAAGATCAGTAAAAAAGCGATCGTAAGACCGGGCAATGGATTCTTCAAAATCGTTCTCTCAATAGGCTGCACAATATTCTCCTTGTATTATAACTTCTAGAAGATGCCGGGATTGGCTGCAATATCTTTTTTGGCTTCTTCCTCAAGCTTGACTCGGATATCAGCGTCCAGTTTGATATTCAAATTGATCGTGATGGGTTCTTGCGGTGATTCCACTTTGACTGTCGGCGCGCAAGCTGTGATTACCAGACAGACAAGAATCAGGCAAACCTTAACGATCATAATTTTAGCCACTTGATCAATGTTGCGCATGATTGCACTCCTTTTTTGTAATGAGCCCCGTTTTAATTGATGGGAGCCGGTAATGAGCATTGTTTGCTCCATGGTCACAATCTAGCGCCGTCCAAATTAACGGAGTATGAATGAGCCGCGCAGAATTTCATGGGACAAGTGATACCCTTGGTTAATCGTTTGCAGAATTTTCTCAATATCGGTTTCCAGTTTAATATTGAGCCGGAACGGCTGGCCATCTTTAACGTTGGGATTATTCCCCAATACCGAGAGTTTGACCACCAAATCATGCAAACCCGACTTATCCAGATTCAACGAAAGTTCCGTGTAGTGGAACTCTTGCGCTGCTTGCAGCAATAAATTCATTTCTTTTCCTGCAGAAGACAGCATTTTAGAGGCTTTTTCCGATTTAAACCGCAAAATTCCCGGCGATCTCGCCGCAAGATGACCATTTGTGATCGTCAATACGTTATCTTTTAAAGTAATCGGAATCTGGCCATCGAGCTGACCGCTTCCGGCCAGTCCGTCGATTTTGATCAGATTAAAGAAGGTTTCGAGATCAATATCTTCGATACGGAGCAAAATATCCGTCTGTGCCGCCGCCGGATCAATGACCGTCGGCACCAACGACACGATCCCGTTGATCACTGAAAATTGGGCTTTTTGTATCGCCAGACGAGGCGGCGTCGTACCTTCGATATGGTAAGAAATCAATATTTTTTCCAGTGGAATCCCGGAATCAACCCGGCGGATGGTTATCGATTGATGCCGCTCGCTGCTCAACGCGATTAAATTATCCAAATGCAGCATGGCGTTCAAGTCGTTTAACTTTAACGTCTCCCGAGTGAATGAAAGATCCCGCATTTCCAGCTCGGCGCCACTACTTTGCACGCCATCTTTATCCCATCGGAGTTGCGCGTAGGCGTTGACTTTTCCGCTCACATCCTGCAATTGCGCCAAGGACGGCAATAAATCGCTTGGTTGCAAAGCGCCTGGTGAAAAACTGAGCGGCACGATCTCAGCTTTCAATTTGCCCTTGCCGGTACCGGTCGCGTATTGACCCGTCAGTTTCATATAGTCCAGTCTTGGCACACCGCCTGACAATGTCAGCGCATAAACAGCAGGCTCACCGCGCTTGGCAATATCACGAATCCCACCGGCAAAGGACAGTGCCGCGAACAACGGTTCCGCTGCGAGATGATGCACCCGGCCGATTGCAAAACTCGCAACTGCATCATCCTCTTGATCATTCAGGTGCAGGGCAACGGAAATATCCGATGCCTGAATCTGCGCCGGCAAGTTAACGGCTGCATTACTAATCGCCAGTGTGCCCTGGTATTTCTCGGAATCACTCAGTTTCCCGATCAGGGAAATTGTTCCGGGGTGGATCTGCACTTTGCGCGCCGATGAATCCGGGCGTTCATCCAGCAATGTCAGATTAGCGGGAAGGATCGAAATCCGATGCTGGAGCGTTATGCCATGATCATCTTTTGCCAGATCCAGGTCGGCCTGATCGATAGAGAAGCCTTTAAAATCTTTGATCTGTAGGGGATAGCCGGTAAAAATTTTTCCCAAGGTGATATGTGCCTGTTCGCGCAACCCGATTTGCACAGATGATGGATGAAGTTTGATCTGAACAGGAATGGAAACTGCGAGTTGCTCGAGCTTCAGCGCATCGGCAATTACTTGACCGCCAGTGATTCTGAAATCCATCTCACCTTGCATCGAATCCGCAGATCGCTGAAATTCCCCTGCCAGGGAAATTTCTTCCAATGCCAATTCGGTAGCGGATGCCTCCTCTTTTCGCAACAGCCGGATACCCGACAATGAAGTATTAGTCTGTATTTGCTGCGGCCGCAACGCTGAAAACACAAAGGAAGTCTCACTGGAAAAATCCGCAATTTTGGCTTCCGGTGTATCGAACCTGGCTTCCGAAACAGAAATTTTACCTTGGAGATTTCCCTGATTATCGAAAGTGCCTTTAAACACGGTCGTTGCCTGCAAGAAAGAAGCGGAAGTTACCGCACTCAGATGGATTTCCTGCTTACCGGATTGTATCGCTCCGATACTGCCGGATAGCGCCAACGTGATGTCTTCGGATGCCGTGCGAAAATAAACCGCGGAATCGCTTAGTTTCAATTCCGGCAACCAAGGAATGGAAATTTTCCACTGCGCAACCGGCATCTGAGATTGCGGCATGGTGAAATTGGAAGCGCCTGTTTTTAAATCGATGGTTGCTTGCAGGCCGCTGATCGTGGCCGAAACCGGCTTTCCTGCTAAAAGTTCTTGAAAATTCCAAGCAAGCCGAAGATTCTTTAAACGAAATTCGCTGCTTTTTCCGGCCGTTATATCCTGTAATTGCAGAGAATTAAACGAAACGTCAGGAATTTCAATCGACTGCAACGGAAAACCGCGCTGACGCAATTGATCGCTGATAACGGCTTCAACGATAGCGTGGCGGAATAGATATAGCCCTGATACGGTCACGATCATAAGGCTAATGAATGCCAGCAATACGGCTTTTAGTAGTTTGCCCATGGAATGGATTAAAATAACGCCGTGAAAATTCCTTTAATTTATCGTGATTGATAACATTCCCATTTCCGGAAAAACTTCAATATGACAGCTTGCGAGTAATTTCCTTGAGTCTCAATACGAAGCACGGTAATCGCGCAATAGAGTTTGACAGTATCGAAGAAGTCAGCAAACCTTGCAACAATGATTTTACGAACCTTGTGCGCTTTGTCACTGGAGTTTGACTAATTTCCGGTTTTATAAATGTTTATGATCGCTGAAATACCATGCTAACGATTCAATCGTTGTCCTATTTGCAAGGCGGTGCTCCGTTATTGGAAAACTGTCATCTGCAAATTTTTGCCAATCAACGTATCGGCCTGGTCGGCCGGAACGGTTGCGGAAAATCCACGCTATTCAAATTAATCCGCGGCGTAATCAAACCGGATAGCGGCGAAGTAAGTATGCAATCCGGTAAAACGATTGCTTTCGTCGAACAGGAAATCATCAATTCCGGCCTGCCTGCACTTGAATTTGTATTGGACGGCGATGTGGAACTACGACAACTCGAAAGCACGTTATCGCAAGCACAGCATGATGCCGCCTGGTTTGAGGCACAGCAACGTTATGAAGCGATCGCCGGCTATACGGCACGGTCACGGGCAGCACAGTTATTGAACGGGTTAGGATTTGAAAATTCAGTATTGGAACGAGCGGTCAATCATTTCTCGGGCGGCTGGCGGATGCGTTTGAATCTTGCGAGAGCGTTGATGCATCGCGCCGATCTGCTGCTGCTTGACGAGCCGACGAATCACCTGGATCTGGAAGCAATCCTCTGGTTGGAGCAGTATCTATTGCGCTATCCGGGCAGTGTAATCGTCGTATCCCATGACCGCGAATTTCTCAATACCTGCGCCAATCGCATTGCCTACATCCATAACCGGTCCATTGAAACTTATAGCGGCAATTACGATGACTTTGAGCGCGCCCGCGCCGAACAACTGTCGCAACAAACACAGGCCTGGCAGCTGCAGCAAAAACACATTGCGCATATGGAAGATTTCGTGCGGCGTTTTCGCGCCAAGGCAACCAAAGCCAAGCAAGCGCAGAGCCGCATCAAAGCCCTGGAACGTTTGGTGCGTCTTGCACCAGCTCATGTGCAAGACGGTCATTTCGATCTTGAAATAGAAGCGCCTGAACGAAGCCCTGATGTACTGCTACGCATTAAAAATATCAGCTTCGGCTATAGCAATGTCATGTTATTCCAACAGGTTCACCTCACATTGCAAGCGGGTTCGAGGATTGCACTCATGGGCCCCAACGGAGCTGGAAAGTCGACATTCATTAAATTGCTGACAGGGGAAATAAAACCGGCGTCCGGCTCAGTGGAATGCGCGGAAAATATTCAAATGGGCTATTTCGCGCAACATCAGTTGGAAAATCTGGACAGCAAGAAGACACCGCTGCAACATTTGCAGGAAATCGCGCCACAACAAACCGAGCTGGATTTACGAACATTTCTGGGACGATTCGAGTTGGGCGGCGACAGCGAGGATCGACCGGTCGCCAGTTTTTCCGGCGGTGAGAAGAGCCGTCTGGCGCTGGCCATACTGGCCTGGCAAAAACCGCATTTATTGCTGCTGGATGAACCCACCAATCATCTGGACTTGGATATGCGCGATGCCTTGACACTGGCGTTGGAAAATTATACCGGCGCGGTCATATTGGTTTCGCACGACCGCAGCCTGGTACGCGCAGTAGCCGATGAATTATGGCTGGTTGCCGACGGTAAGATACAGCCGCTGGATGGTGATCTGGAGGATTATAAAAAGTGGCTGGAAAACCGCCGCGCCGCGGACGAAACCACAACAAAATCCGCGCCGCAGAAAACTCCATCTCATGCGGCGATCAAGCCGAATAAAAAAACGCTATTGTCGAAACAATCAAAACTGGAAGCAGCCATAGCAAGCGCGCAACAAGAATTGTCCGAGATAAACCGGCGGCTAGCTGACCCGGCTACTTACGCAAATTGCCCGCGGGAAGAAATTGACCGGCTTAATGCAGTTTTTTCGGCGCTTGAGAAAAAAATAACGGATCTGGAAGAAAGTTGGCTTGAGTTGGAATCAGCACTGGAAGAATAAGTCAACGGCAGAAGCCGTTGCGCAACAAACCGCAACGGATCAGACCTGCATATTCATGATTTCCTGGTAGGCGGTTACTAATTTATTCCGTACTTGAACCATGGATTGAAACGACACATTGGCTTTTTGCAGGGAAATCATCACTTCATGCAAGTCGACGTTGGCTTGATCACTGACAAACTGCTCAGTCATTCTGTCCGAATTCTGTTGCGATTTATTGACCTGATCAATCGCTGTCTTTAGTTTCTCGCTAAAATCAACACTTGCAACCTCATCGCTTTTCGGTTGTTTCTTAACCCCCGAAGCCAGCTCCGAAGCCGCTTGCAATTGCTGCAATATATTGTCAATTCCTGATTTATCCATGTTTTATCCCTACGCGCATCTTAAATGTACCGGTAAGCTGCTAACCCGGCCGGAAATTCTAACAAATCGCATTTATCTGTCTATAGGAAAATGATAGTCAACTTGTCATGCGATACTGTTGTAATTTGTATCGCAACGTTCTTTCCGAAATACCGAGCTTCTTAACGGCTAGTTTTCGGGAACCATTAACTGCAGCCAGTGTTTCCAGAATATGCTTGCGTTCAAGCGATTTAATATCTTCCATCGCCGCTGGCGCTGGCGTTTGATTTTTTACTTCAGTTATCTCGGCAACCTCAGTTTCCGCCACCGGTAAATGAATATGTTCGGCATCGATGATGTTATCCATTGCCAGAATCATGGCGCGCTGCATGACATTTTCCAATTCCCGGACATTACCGGGCCAGGCATAGCGCGTCAGTTTATCAATGGCCGCCTGAGTCAACCGGTATGACGATTTTTCTGTCGCGGAAGAAGGCACAGTGAGCGCACGAAGTGCCAAGGATTCGATGTCCAGAGGTCTTTCGCGCAACGGCGGAATCTCGATTGGAAACACGTTGAGACGGTAATAGAGATCTTCGCGGAATCGGCCGCTTTTGACCATCGCCAGCATATCGCGGTTTGAAGTTGCCAGCACCCGGATATCCAGCTTAATCGTTTTGTGTCCGCCGACTCGCTCAACCTCTCTTTCTTGCAGGACTCTCAGCAATTTTGCTTGTAATTCCAGCGGCATCTCCGAAATTTCATCGAGCAATAACGTCCCTCCCTCCGCTTGTTCGAATTTCCCAGGCTGCGCCTGTGATGCCCCGGTAAATGCGCCTTTCTCGTACCCGAATAACGTCGCCTCGAGCAAATTCTCCGGTATAGCCGCGCAATTGATAGCGACAAATGGCTTGGAAGAGCGTGGCGAGTGCATGTGAATGAACCGCGCTATCACTTCCTTGCCGCAACCGCTCTCGCCTGTCAGCAATACTGTCGCGGGCGATTGGGCAACGCGCCTGGCAAGCGCTAACAACGACCGCGCTCGCGGATCTTTGGCGACAACTTTATCATCTTGTTCAATTTCCGGTAGCGCATAGCGTTTGACATGCGCCAATAGGATCGCCGGATCAAACGGTTTCAGCAAATAATCGCAAGCGCCAGTTTGCATAGCAGTCACTGCGCGTTTAACGTCACCATAAGCGGTCATCAACAAAACCGGTAACTCCGGCTCAAACGCTTTAATTTCTTGTAATAGCGCAAAACCGTCGATCGGCTTCATTTGCACATCGCTGACAACCATTCCCATTTGATGTTCATGAAGTATTTTCATTGCGTCAGTACCATTAGACGCGGCCCGAGTCTGATAACCGGATAGTTTCAAGGTGGTGCAAATTGCCTCCTGCAAATCCTGATCATCTTCTACCACCAGAATAGGTAGTGTTTTCATACATTAATCTCCTTTGCTTCTGGGCAAATGCACAACAAATGCAGTTCCCGTGTCCGGCGTGGAATGAATATGGATGCTGCCGCCCATTGACTGAATCACACTTCTGGCAATTGCCAAGCCAAGCCCGGTACCCTCGGACCGGGTAGTAAAAAAAGGCTCGAACAACCTTTCCTGCAGAGACGAATCAATGCCAGGTCCATTGTCATGCACACTTAAGGTGATACGCGCCTCCTCCAGGCAGGCAGTGAAAGCGATTACGCCGCCGATTGGCGTTGCCTGAACGGCGTTCTCGAGGAGGTTCATCAGCGCTCCGAATAGTGCCGACCGGTCTGTCATAATCTTTTCAGATCCGCAATGGTCATAAATATTCAACTGCAGCTTCTTTTGCTTCACCTGCGGCTCGATCACTTGCTGCAGTTCCGTTATCAGACTGGTTATCTCGACGGTTTCAAGCTGATTTGTTTCACCTTTCACAAAACGGAGCATATCTTTAGTTAAATGCTCCAAATGCAGTAAGCGTTCGATTGTTTTTGCAGCAAATTTTTGCCGTTCACTGGAAGTCAGCGCATCGCTACCGAGATGGTTTGCATAAATGAGTGCGGTTGATAGCGGCGTGCGCAGCTGATGCGCAAGATTTGCCGCCATTTCCCCCATGGAAGTCAACCGCTGATTTCGTCTGAACTGCTCCTGCAACGCATAAGCATCGGTAATGTCATTGATGAGCAGGATTCTTCTGCCAAGCGAATCCGTTGCGCTGCTTTCTACACGAATCCGGCGAAGTTCGGATGTTTTTACCGATTTAATATGCCATTCACTGACAAGCATTGTAGCGGTTAAGCGTTCTTGAACAACCTGATTCCACCCTAAACCAAGCAGAGGCGCTCCCAGCAGGCTTGTGGCTGCCGGATTCACTTGTTCAATGCAATCTTGCGCATTTAATGCAACCACCCCTCCAGGCAAAGCATTCAACAACAAGCCCAATCGCTGCGACAGATTCTCCTTAGCAACCAGTTGCTTATGCAACTCTCCATTGGCAAGCGCCAATTCCCGGGTCAAATGCGCTACTTTGCCTTGTAATTCCTGGTAAACGCTCGATAACTGCTCGGATACCTCATTAAAAGCAGCAAATGCGCGTTGCAGCTGCACTTGATCATCAGATATATTTTTGATTTTACTAACCTTATTTGTCTGCACGAAATTTAATTCTGTGGATAGAAATTACCTGTAGCTTAGCATTGGAGACTATCCCGGTATTGATACGAATAAGGCAGACAAACCTATTCTTTTCAAACAATCAGAACTTACAAATTTGCTGATAATCATCAATTCTAAAAAGTCTATTAAGGCTGAATGACTGATAGCCAATTTTTTTACGGCAGTGAAATAGCAAGATTGAGGTTTTCAGTAGCGGTATGACGTATTGGTTCGATAGATGTGACATGATTTTCCAACGATCCGGATTTAATAATTAAACTTTGAATAGTAATTGAGCATTTAAGCAGGAGAGCATCGCGTGGCGACAGTACCCAGTGAAACCCCCAATACGGCAACACCTGCTTCGGCATTCAGGCTGGAGCATTTTAATCAGTTGTCGAATCAGAAAAAAATCGGGGTCATCCTAGCGGCTGGAGCGGCTATCGCATTACTCGTAGGCGCATTGATGTGGAGTCAAACACCTGAATATCGTGTACTTTACTCGAACATACAAGATCAAGACGGCGCAGCGGTTATCAGCGCGCTCCAACAAATGAACGTGCCGTATAAGATATCCGAGAACGGCGGTGCTATCCTGGTTCCCGACAAACAAGTCCATGAGGTACGGTTGAAATTGGCGGGCCAGGGATTGCCCAAGGGCGGTCTCGCCGGTTTCGAAATCATGGAAAATCAGAAGTTCGGCTCGAGTCAATTCCTCGAGCAAGTAAACTACCAACGGGCACTGGAAGGCGAGTTAGCGCGCTCGGTGCAATCGCTGTCAGCAGTACAAAGTGCGCGTGTGCACTTAGCCATTTCCAAGCCTTCAGTATTCTCCCGGGAACGGCAGCAACCCAGTGTTTCCGTTTTACTCAACCTGCACCCAGGCAGAGTGCTGAGCGTCGAACAAGTCAGCGCCATTGTGCATTTGATGTCCAGCAGCGTCCCCAATTTGCCCGTAAAAAATGTAACGGTGGTGGATCAGAACGGTAATCTATTGAGCACTCAAAACGACAAAAAACAAGATTCCCGGTTTGATGCAAAACAATTGGAGTATATCCAGGAAATTGAAGAAAATTATATCCGCCGAATCGAAGCCATCTTGACGCCTATTACGGGCGCAACCAATGTCCGTGCTCAAGTGACTGCCGATGTCGATTTTTCGCGAATTGACCGCGCCGAGGAGATTTACCGCCCCAACAACTCTGAATCCGAAGGCGCCTCGATTCGGAGCCAGCAAACGCATGAATCAACGTCCATCGGCTCCAAGTTTGATGGCGGAATCCCAGGCGCGTTGTCGAATCGTCCGCCTGAACCGGCGATCGCGCCAATTGAAGCAGGCGGAAAAAAAGCCGGGGGAGAGAATGCTGATGGCGAAGAAGATGCCAATAAGGAAGCGCCTCCGATTCCTACGGACAAGAAAAAAGAATCGACCACTAATTATGAAGTCGATAAAACCGTGCAGCACACTCAGCAATCCAGCGGCAACATCAAGCGGCTTTCAGCGGCTGTCGTAGTCAATTACCGGAAAAAAGTCGATGAAAACGGAGAAGTAACTTACGAGCCGCTAAGCGCGGATGAGATCAAGGAAATCAATAACCTTGTCCGGGAAGCCATGGGTTATAACGAAAAACGGGGAGATTCATTGACGGTTACGAATAGCATATTTACCGGAGATTCCACGCCCGTTTTGGAAGTTCCGCTCTGGAAAGATCCGGATGTCGTTATGTTCGCGAAGGACATTGGAAAGCAATTGTTAATCGCAGCAGTGGTGTTATTTTTCTTGCTGAAAATTTTCAAACCATTTTTGAAAAGCCTGGCGCCCCCACCGCCGCCAGCCCCCGAATTAACGGATCAAACTGCGGCTGTAGCAGCCGATGGAACACCCCTGGAGGGATTACCCGGACAGATAGATGGAGTGTCTATGCAGCAAGCATTACAGCGATCAATATTCGAAGAAAATCTAAAACGGGCAAAACAGCTGGCTCTGGACGAACCCGCTATCGTAGCGAATGTTGTCAAGGATTGGATGGCTAAGAATGGATGACGAAGGAATTAAAAAAAGCGCAATCTTGCTGATGACCCTGGGAGAACAAGAAGCGGCATCTGTCATCAAGCTGCTCGGACCCAAGGAAGTCCAGCGGCTGGGCGAAACGATGTCAAAATTGCAAAATGTTACGCGCACCGAGATTGAAACCATCGTCACGGAATTTTGCAGCGAGGCGGAAGGAAGAACGACGCTCGGGCAGGATTCCGCCGATTATATCCGCAAGGTGCTAACCAGTGCCTTAGGGGATGAAAAAGCCGCCAATTTGATCGATCGTATTTTGCAAGGCGGAGATACCAGCGGTATTGAAGGGTTAAAATGGATGGATGCGCCATCGGTGGCTGAATTGATCAAAAACGAACATCCGCAAATCATCGCGACCATTCTTGTGCATTTGGAACGGGATCAGGCCAGCGAGATATTAAGCCTTTTCACCGAACGCTTGCGTAATGACGTTTTGTTGCGCATTGCTACGCTGGACAGTATTCAGCCCGATGCATTGCGTGAACTTAATGAGGTGTTAACAAAATTGCTGTCGGGCAGCGCCAATATCCGCAAATCGGCGATGGGCGGCGTGCGCGCGGCAGCCGAGATTCTTAACTTCGCGCCATCCGCTCAAGAAGCCAGCGTAATCGAAAATATCAAACAGTACGACGAAGAACTGGCGCAGAAAATAATGGATGAAATGTTCGTATTCGACAACTTGATCGAAATTGACGACCACGGTATCCAGTTGCTGCTCAGGGAAGTTCAGTCGGAATCCTTGATTATCGCGTTGAAAGGCGCGCAAGAGGAATTGCGCCAGAAAATCTTTAAGAATATGTCGCAACGTGCCGCTGAGGCTCTCCGTGAAGACCTTGAGAGCAAAGGGCCGGTTCGTGTTTCTGAAGTTGAGGCTGAGCAAAAAGAAATTCTTAAGGTGGTCCGCCAGCTGGCTGACGATGGACAGATTGTGTTGGGCGGAAAAGGCGATGACGGTTTCATTTAAGGAAAAAACGGTTCCAAAATTTAAAACATCCATTCTGTCCGCCGCAAATTTGAAGGCTTAGCAATATGATTACAAGCGATTTTATCCCGAAAGAGAAGCAAAATGGCTATCAGCGCTGGGAAATGGATTCCCTGGAAACACCTGAATGCCTGGAAAAAGATCAAGATCTCGAAGCCGGAAATCAGATAGAAGAAGAACCGGAACCGGACAAGGTTGTACCTCCCACTGAAGAAGAAATAGCAGCGGTTTTTCAGCACGCTAAAGAAGTAGGCTATGAAGCCGGCCTCCAGGAAGGTAAATCAGTAGGCTATAAAGAGGGCAGAGAAATCGCGGAAAACGAGGTTAAAGCCGAGGTTGTGAGGCTCCAGACGCTGTTATCAAAACTGGATCATGATCTTCATGAGCTGGATCAGCAAGTCGCCAATGACTTATTGGATCTGGCCATCGCGCTGGCCAAAAAAGTCGTCGCGCAAGCATTGGAATTAAACCCCAAGCTAATCATTCCGATCGTGCAAGAAGCCATCCGCAACTTGCCTAGCGTCATGAATCATCCACGTCTTTTTCTACACCCGGACGACGCAAACCTGGTAAATACGCATCTCGGTAATCAAATCGAATTGGATAACTGGCAAATTCGCGAAGATCCGCAAATCGCCAGAGGCGGATGCCGCATCGAAGCCGGCGGCAGTGAAATCAATGCAAGTCTCGAAACACGCTGGCATAGGGCACTCGCAGCGATCGGTCAGAACAGCGGCTGGTTTGATGGAACAGAATAATATGGCACGCCATGAACAATGGGGCGGTTTTCTGCGAAACTGCGCTCAGCTTGTCGCCCCCGCCAATCCTTATCTATTAAGCGGAACGATCACGCGAGTTGCCGGATTGGTCATGGAAGCCGTCGGACTCCGGTTAGCGGTTGGCAGCAGCTGCACCATTTTTCTCTCAAACGGTCATCAGGTATCGGCCGAAGTGGTCGGATTCGCGGGTGAGCGGATATTCTTGATGCCATCCAGCGATGTCTACGGATTATCGCCGGGCGCCAAAGTGGTGCCTGCTGAAATTGCTGCGGAACCGCCACAGCTTGGGAACTTGAGACACCCGCGAAGACGTGCCGCCGACCGGGCCAAACATATCACCGTTGGACCTGAGCTGCTGGGCCGGGTATTGAATGGTCTAGGCGAACCGCTGGATCGCCTCGGACCCACGCATGCGCAACATAGCGTACCTTTATATAGCCGTCCTTATAATCCCCTGGAACGAATCCCCGTCAGCGAACCGCTCGATGTCGGCGTGCGCGCCATCAACACGCTTTTAACCGTGGGACGAGGCCAGCGCATGGGACTGTTTGCCGGTAGCGGCGTTGGCAAGAGCGTGCTGCTCGGCATGATGGCGCGCTATACCTCTGCCGATGTCATTGTGGTGGGATTGATCGGCGAACGCGGACGCGAAGTTAAAGAGTTTATCGAAAATATCTTGGGTGAAGAAGGGCTTGCCCGTTCCGTTGTCGTCGCTGCGCCCGCTGATACCTCGCCGCTGTTGCGCTTGCAAGGCGCTGCCTATGCGACAGCGATTGCCGAGTACTTCCGCGATTCCGGGAAACATGTTCTGTTGATCATGGATTCTTTGACCCGCTACGCGATGGCGCAACGGGAAATTTCCCTGGCAATCGGCGAACCGCCCGCGACCAAAGGTTATCCGCCATCGGTTTTTGCCAAACTGCCGCAGTTGGTTGAGCGCGCCGGCAATGGTAATCTGAAAGACGGCTCTATCACTGCTTTTTATACCGTATTGACCGAAGGCGACGATCAGAATGATCCGATCGCCGATAGCGCGCGCGCCATTCTGGACGGTCATGTCGTGCTATCCCGCAGGCTTGCGGAAGCAGGTCATTATCCCGCCATCGACATTGAAGCTTCAATCAGCCGGATCATGACCAGCATCGTTCCCCAACGGCAAGTGGAAATGGCTCGTCAATTTAAGTCGCTGTATTCCAAGTATCAACGTAGTCACGATTTGATCAGCGTCGGCGCCTACGTCGCCGGGTCTGATCCGGAATTAGACCGGGCAATCAAACTGTACCCGGCATTTGAAAGATTTTTGCAACAAACGATGACGCAACAAGAAGGCTTTGATACCAGCATTGCAAAGCTATCGAAGCTATTTGAGTTCGATGGCAGCCGCTAATCGAACGTTTCAGCAAGATGTCCAAACCATCATCTCTAAAAATTCTGCAGGATTTAGCCAAACAGCAAGCTGACGCCGCAGCCAAACAGCTTGGCAAGCTCAATTACCAACAGCAGGAAGCGGAAAAAAAATTACAACTGCTTTTGCAATATCGCAACAGCTATCAATCAAACCTTGAAAACACCAGCGGACAAGGAATTGATCATATCCAATGGCGCAATTACATGGCTTTCATGAGTAAATTGGATGCTGCGATTGCCGAGCAACGGCAGGCCGTACTGTATATGCAAAACAAGAAAACAGCGGGAAACAACGAGTTTCTGTCTTGCCAACGCAAGTTAAAGTGCTACGACACACTCGTTCACCGGCAGCAATTCACCGAAATACAGCGGCAACTCAAAATTGAACAGAAACTGCAAGACGAATTTGCTGCAAACACGACACGACACGCTCCCTATCCTCCCAAGACTGACTCATAATTTAACCGGCATCGGTTGAACTGGTATGGATATTGCATAACCTCATCTGAAATTAACCCAATCAGCGAGAATAAACTTATGCTAAACATGTCTGTTGCACCTTCAATAAAAACGCCAACAGAAAATTCCGCCGCCACGCCGGATTCTGGCTTACTCGGCATAACCGATCCTGTTTCGGAAGAATTCAGTAGCATCTTGGAACGTGAAGTTTCACAAAAAGCCGATTCGCGCCAGACATCCATTACCGGCAACAATACCAAAGCCGAAGAACAACCTAAAGAGACTGAAACTACGACGGCTGAGAATGTCAACGCTGAAACAACCAAGACTGCTGCGCCTGATAACCCCGGCAGTTTTATCCAAAATCTGATAAACGACCCAACACTGGGGTTCAGGCCCAACCAACCGATCAATCAATTGAGTACACTGCCGGAACCGGCACTAAAATCGCCTCTAGCGGATCTATTGGGAACCAAGCTTCCAACTCAATTGAGTCCGTTGTCTTCCCAAAATATAGAAGCCGGGATTAATCCAGCATTCCCTGCCGTTAATCAATTGTTGCAGCAAACTCAAGCTGCAGGCAACCTGAATTCCCAGGCTAACCAATTCTGGCAAATGATGGAAACGGCAAATTCTGCCGCCAACGGCAGACTATTACCGTTATCATCTGAATTGAGTGAAACCATTGCCATCGACACCAGCGAATCGCTGTTGTCAATTTCCGAAGAATCGAATATTTTGCAATCGCAGGGACTCAGTAATGCATTAGCCACGAGCGCATCCACTGCCTCTACGAGTGAAGTTCACGTACATCAGCCTGTTGGCCAAGCCAAGTGGGGCGGCGAATTTGCACAGAAAGTCGTATGGTTGACTTCACAGCAGCAGCAAGTCGCTGAAATCCATCTGAATCCGGCGCATTTAGGACCCGTCGATGTGATGCTGACCATTACCCAAGACCAGGCAACCGCGCAGTTCTTGTCACCCCATTCAGCGGTGCGGGAAGCCATCGAACAAGCCTTGCCGAAATTACGCGAAATGATGGCGGAAAATGGCATTCAATTAGGCAATGTAATGATCGGCGCTGACTCGTTTCAACAGGAAAACAGACAGCAACATGCCGATCACTCCAATAAGGGCAATCCGCATGTGACGGATTCAACGCAATCAAAACCGGCCAATCAAATCGAAGCAATAGCGGCTCCTGCCAGGCATCAAGGTATTGTGAACACCTATGCATGATCGTCGATGGATTCAAACTTAATCGCCGACACCTTCTCAGCGCGCTATCAATCCCGGATGGCGCGCTGAAATTTTTTTCTTAATTGGTTTTCCGCCTTAATGCTATCCGAGAAAGATAGTTTCATGATTTCAGGCCGCGATTCACGTCAATCCGGGTAACTGAAAATAGCGATATTATTTCGTTGTTATTTGCGGCATCGTTCGATACCGCAGTCAAAGATAATTGATTTCGTCAAATTTGGAGTGATACAAATGTCGAAATCAAATACCGCAACAGCAGCACCAGCCGCCGAAGGCGGCAAAAGCAAAAAAGGATTAATAATAGGCATCCTGATTGCGATGATCGCAATCGGCGCAGGCGCCGGAGGCACCTGGTACTTCATGCAGCAGGACGGTGATGAAGAAGCCGAGGAAGAAAAACCAAAAGCAAAAGCAAAACTAAGACCCACCACATTCGTTGACCTAGAGGTATTTACGGTCAATCTCCAGCCGGAAGAGAGCGGTCAGTATCTGCAAGTTGGTTTGACGGTGAAAGCGAGAGAAACGGAAGTTGTGCAGGAAATAGCCAAACAGATGCCGTCCATCCGCAACCGCATCCTGATGCTATTGTCCAGCAAGAAAGCCGTGGAAATCTCAGGCATTGACGGAAAACAGCAGTTAAGCCAGCAAATTGCTGATGAAATCCGGCAATCGCTCGACTCTGAAGACCTCCAGGAAGATATCCGGGAAGTATTGTTCACTTCCTTTGTAATTCAGTAATTCGCAAATGTCCGAAGATTTCCTCTCACAAGAAGAAGTCGATGCGCTTCTCAAAGGTGCAACGGGTGATAGCGATGAGGCTCAGGAAGAAGAAGATAAAGGCGGTGTCCGTCCCTACAACATCGCGACACAGGAACGGATCGTTCGCGGACGGATGCCGACCTATGAAATCATCAACGAGCGCTTTGCGCGATTACTGCGCATCGGTTTGTTTAATTTCATGCGGCGAACGGTCGACATCGCCGTCGGTCCCGTCAAAGTGATTAAATTCAGTGAATTCGTGCGCAACCTGGTAGTACCGACGAACCTCAACATGGTTCATATGAAACCGTTGCGCGGCACCGCATTACTGGTATTCGATCCCGATCTGATTTTTCTGATCGTGGACAATCTGTTCGGCGGTGACGGCCGCTATCACACGCGGGTTGAAGGCAGAGACTTCACGCAAACCGAACAACGGATCATCCAACGCCTGCTGGATGTCGTTTTCGAAGAGTACGAGAAATCCTGGAAATCAGTCTATCCGGTGAATTTTGAATACATCCGTTCCGAAATGAATCCGCAGTTTGCCACCATCGCCACACCGAACGAAGTGGTCGTTGCCGTGACATTCGATATCGATATGGGAAACAAAGGCGGCGGATTGCATGTGTGCATCCCCTACTCCATGGTCGAACCGATCCGCGACATTTTATATAGCGCGTTGCAAGGCGACCACATGGAAGTGGATAAACGCTGGATCAAGCTGATGTCACAGCAAGTACAAGGCGCTGAAGTGGAACTGGTCGCAAATCTTGGGCATACGAAAGTAACTTTTGAGCAAATTCTGAGCATGCAAGTCGGGGATATTATCCCGCTGGAAATTCCTAAAACAATTACCGTCAATGTCAGCGGCGTACCGGTACTGGACTGCCGCTACGGCACGATGAACGGCCGCTATGCGCTAAAAGTAAACACGCTGATTTCACAATCGGAAACTGAAAATTAATTGGAGCGAACATGACCGAACCAACCACCAGCGATCAAGCGGAAACCGATGATTGGGCAGCCGCAATGGCTGAGCAAACAGCAGCCGAAAACAGTAATGCGCAGAACGAAGAAAATCCGGTTGATGATTGGGCAGCGGCAATGGCCGAGCAAGAATCGGCCACGAACCCATCGGATCCGCAATCTTCTGGCTCGGCGCTCAACGCGCAATCGGCGTCGGCATCGGTTTTTCAGGAATTCTCAAAAGACAGCGCTGACAATAACACGCGCCATGACATTGATCTGATTCTCGATATTCCTGTTCAGATGACGGTTGAACTGGGCCGCACCAAGATTGCCATCAAGAATCTGCTGCAGCTTGCGCAAGGCTCCGTGGTCGAGCTGGACGGCATGGCCGGCGAACCGATGGATGTGCTGGTTAACGGCTGCTTGATCGCGCAAGGTGAAGTCGTGGTCGTCAATGACAAATTCGGCATTCGGCTGACCGACATCATTACCCCCAGCGAACGCATCCGCAAACTCAACCGCTAGAAATTAATCATGCTGAACCGATACCCGGCTTTACTGTTGCTGCTTTCTTTCCCGGCATTTGCTGATACCGGGAAACCCAATTATGTGCCGCCTCCCTCTGTCATTTCCACGGATAACATGCTGCAAATGATGGGAGGATTGTTACTGGTGTTGATAATCATCGCCGGCGCCGCATGGGTGCTGAAGCGCTTTTCGCTGATACCGGCAACCGCCGCGGGCGTCATCAAAGTTATCGCGGCCAGTGGTGTCGGTCAGAGAGAACGCGTGGTCGTGGTCGAAATTGACAACACCTGGCTGGTATTGGGCGTAGCGCCAGGCCGGGTCAACAAGCTGCACACCCTACAGAAGCCTTCAGAAAACCCCGGCTCCGCTCAAACGAATCCTGCGGCGGATGCTTTTGCCGATCAACTTAATCAGAGTATCCATAAAGAACATGCCTAATCGAGTTTTAGCATCCATCCATACCGGTTTTCGGCGCTGCATGAGTTTTGCCCGCTGCAAGGCTAAGAATCTTCAGTGCGCAAATGCCCGCTCCCTGGGAAAACGCCGGCTACTGCAGCTACTATTGATTGGTCTCAGTTGCGCGGCTGTTCCGGTATTTGCGCAAAAATCGGGCTTCCCGGCATTCACCAGCTCACCGAATGCGGATGGCAGCGCCACTTATACCTTGAGCCTGCAAACACTGATATTTTTAACGTCTCTGACATTTCTACCCGCCGTGGTGCTGATGATGTCGAGTTTTACCCGGATCATCATTGTATTGTCCTTACTTCGCCTCGCGCTGGGCACGCAATCCTCGCCACCGAATCAAGTATTGCTCGGCATTGCGTTGTTTCTGACCTTTTTTATCATGTCGCCAGTGATCGACCGGGTTTATCACGAAGCCTATCTGCCGTTTTCCGAAGATAAAATCAACATCATGCAAGCTGCCGAACAAGCCAGCATTCCGATTAAATCTTTTATGCTGCATCAAACCCGGGAAACGGATCTGGCGTTATTCGTGCAAATCTCCGGCAGTGAAGAAATCGAAAGCCGTGATGACGTTCCGCTGAGATTATTGGTGCCGGCGTATATCACCAGTGAATTGAAAACGGCGTTCCAGATCGGCTTTGTCATATTCATTCCCTTTTTAATCATCGATCTGGTGGTATCCAGCGTGTTAATGGCCATGGGTATGATGATGCTGTCGCCGATGATTATTTCACTGCCGTTCAAATTAATGCTTTTTGTGTTGGTCGATGGCTGGCACATGATTATCGGCTCATTGACGCAAAGCTTTTTTACTTAAGAGGAAACCTATCATGACTCCAGAAGGTGCAATGACAATCGGCCGGCAAGCGCTTGAAATCACATTCATGATTTCCGCGCCGCTACTATTGTCGGCATTGGCAACCGGTTTATTGGTCAGTATTTTTCAAGCGGCCACGCAAATCAATGAAATGACCTTATCGTTCATCCCCAAGTTATTGGTCATGTTCCTGGTGATGGTATTGGCCGGGCCATGGATGATCGCAATCATGACGGATTATATGCAACGATTGTTTTCCAGCATCCCGTGGCTGGCGGTCGGCTAACTTCGGCACGGCTGCATCTCGCCGAGCAAACTCATGCGTGACAGTACCGCTCAGGTAAGCCAATCCGTATCATGATCAATATCTCCACAGCGGAACTGAACGTATTACTCGCCACCTTTCTATGGCCGCTCAGCCGCATTCTCGCTTTGATCGCCTCCGCGCCGATTCTGGGAAATCCCAGCATTCCGGTCCGGGTGAAATTGGGATTGGCGGTCATGATCACGATCCTGGTCATGCCGATGGTAGAGAAATCATTACCGCAAATTGACCCCGCGTCCGGCGTCGGCCTTATCATTTTGCTGCAGCAAGTGCTGATTGGCGTCGCTATCGGTTTTGTCATGCGCATCGTTTTTGTTGCGGTGGAAATGGCCGGTGAGCTGATCGGCTTGCAAATGGGGTTGGGTTTTGCCATTTTCTTCGATCCGCAAAATTCCGGTCAGATCGATATCATCGGCCGGTTTCTCGGAGTCATCGCCAGTCTCGCATTTCTGGCGATTGACGGCCATTTGATGATGATCGCGCTGATTTCACAAAGTTTCAGTACCTTACCGGTCGGAACCGATGCAACCACCAATGCGACATTTTCGACACTGGCGCAATGGGGCAGCGAAATTTTTAAATCCGGCTTGCAATTGTCGCTCCCGGTATTAACCGCATTATTAATTACCAACCTGGCACTGGGGATTCTGACCCGGGTGGCGCCGCAATTGAACATTTTCGCCGTTGGTTTCCCGTTAACCTTATCAATCGGACTTCTGGTTCTAGCGCTCAGCATGCCTTTTTATACCCCCATCTTGGAACAGTTGGTGCATGAAGGATTGGATCTCATGATGGGGATTGCGAATGTTACTGAAATCCATATACCGTAGAAATTCTCGTTTCCTTTACAAACTGTTATTGCAAATCGGACAACCGTTCGCATTGCAAAAGATATACAGACATTTTCCCCTGCTTATCATCGCAAGCCCATCGCTCGGAAACTGTTAAAGTGATTTTCTGTTTAGTAAAAGCTGCCGATACCAGCACCCGATACGATTTCAAGCTTTAGTTAACGACATATGACATTCAAGTCACGGCTCTTCAGTTCGCTGCGCAAACTTTCCGCTTCGCAAGAAATTCATTTCGGTGAAGATACTGCTGCGCCCGAAGACGATACGCCGCCCGGCGTTTCGCCGGATAACCGGCAACAATTCGCATCGGCTGACGAAATCAAGCAACTTCTCGACACCGCCTATCGCGATCGCCTCAGCGCCGAAGATCATGCGATCAAAGAAGCGCATAAGCGTATCGAAGCGGAAAATATCGCGCGAGTAGCCGCCGAAGCCAGAGCGCGCGCCGAAGCCAATGCCCGGATCGCGGCAGAGACAAGAAATCAGGCTGAAACCCTCGCGACCGCTCAGGCCAGAGCCAGGGCAAAAGCGGAGGCATTGGCAGCCCGGGAAGCCAACGCCCGGCGGGAATTGGAGTTGAAAGCAAAAATTCTCGCGGATGAAAAGATAAAAGCCGAAAAGGCGCTCAGCGCATTACTCGAAGCCAAGATCAAGGCGGAAGCGTCGATTATCGAGAAAACGCAAAACCGTATCGAGCAAGAAGCCGCCGCACTGGATTTGGCGCATGCAACGGCACTCAAAGAAAATGAAGCGGCCGAAGCCGCCAGAATTCACGTAAAAGCAATGGAAGAAGCGCATCTAGCGGCATCTGCGGCAATCGAAGCTGAAACCAGTGCCGCCGCATTAGCCGCCGCAAAAATCCAGGAATCGCAAAAACAAATAGCACTGGCACGCGCGTGCGAAGAATTGGAAAAGCAAGCACTGGAAACCGTTCGAACCCGCGCAACATTAGAAGCACAACGGCAAACGCAAGCAATCGAGCGATTGGATGCCGAGCGCAAAGCCAAAGAACAAGAAGAAGCGCGACTGGAAGCCGAAACAACCGCCACCCGGGCAGCTTTGGAAAAAGCCGAAGCTGAGGCAACCGCTGCGGAACAAGCCCGGATCCGGGCCGGACTGGATCAGCAAGCAATCGTTGCCGCGCGGGATCGCGCTGAAGCCGAAAAGGCCGCGGCGGAAATAGCGGAAACCATTGCCGCAAAAGAGCGCGCAACGGTGGATGCCATCAACATGAAACTACAAGCGGATACCCAATTGCTCGTGGAAACCGAACGCCGGATGCAGCTTGCAACGGAAGCGCTGGCAGTCGCCGAAGCGACTGTGCAAGCGGAACAAGCCGCCAATCATGCGGCTATGGAAAAAAACAAGGCCGAGTCCGCTGCGACCAAAGAGTATCAAAAACGCATTAAAACCGATGAAGCTGCTCTTCAGGCGGAAACATTGCGCAAAGAATCCGAGAAAGCCGCAAGAATTGCCGCCAATGAACGGTTAGCCGCAGAAAAACGATTAAAAGCAGCGGCAGAATCAAAAGCCCAAGCGGATGCGCTGATCGCGCAAGAAATCCAGGCAAAGGCGGATTTGGAACAACGCTTACAAGAAGACGCCGAGCTGCGCGCCAAAGCCATGATCGACGCCAAGCAAGCGGTTGCCGAGCGTTTGCAAATCGAACAAAAAATTACCGGACTGGCGATAACCCGGGCGCAAGCAAAAATCATCGCGACCAACAAAGCCAGGGCGCAGTTGGAAGCGGAAAAAGACGCCACCCGCATTGCCTTGGAAAAGGCCCGGAAAGAATCGGCCGCGCTGGCGGCCATGCAAGAGCGCATCACCCTGGAATCCGCCGCATTGGAAGTTGCCGCGGCGCGCGAAGCCGTGGAATCGATGGCGAAAGAAGCACTGTTTGCACGCTCGCAAGCGGATAAGGAAGCGACTGCCGCCGCTACTGCCAGAATCCGCGCCGAAATCGCCGCAGCGGAACGCTCCAGAAACCGGACGGGCACTGGCGCCGCAAAAAAACCGCAAACGGTTGAGTCACTAGCCGGAATGCCGGTAAACGAGCGCGTGCCGGTTAAATCCAGGCGCTAAAAAATCCCATGCGCCGGCATTGCCTGCCAGGCACCGGTCAAATCACCCACAGCAATGCCACACCAACACCGGCCGCAGCCGCCAGCATGCCGGAAACGCATTGTCTTGCGAGTGCAGTGTTACCAATAAAAAAAATCATTCCAAGCTTGAAGCCGGTGTTGGACAAAAATGCCAGCGAAATTGCGACAATCGCATGGATTGCTTCGCGTTTTCCTAAATCAAATAAACGCAAGCTGGACAGCGTAATCGCATCGACATCGGTCAACCCGGAAATCAGTGCGACAGCATACAATCCGCCGCTGCCGGCGACATCCGAAAGCCATGCGGAACATAACAAAACGATGCCGTAGATTAAACCGAAAGCCGCGGCTACACGGATTTCTGTCGGGTTTTTAATTTCCGGCACAGGCACTTCTTGCTGCTGATTCAACCGGTACCACCAATAGCCTGTAACACAGGCGCCGCACAGAAAACCGCTACCCAGCACCGGTAGCAATTGCGGCAATATCCCCGGTGAAACCACCGCGCTGAGAATCGCCAAGCGGATCAATACCGTCAGGTTGGCGATCAAAATAACGACTACCGCAAGCTGGGTAAAATCCTGATTTTCCATGCTGCGGCGTGCGTACACCAATGTTGTGGCGGTACTGGAAACCAAGCCGCCGAATAACCCCAGGATCGCGCCGTGACGTTGACCGATCAATTGCATCGCCACATAACCGGCCAAACTGACACCTGAGATCAGCACCACCATAAGCCAGATTTGATGCGGATTGATCGCTTCGTAAGGCCCCAGATTCTTATCCGGCAGAACCGGCAAAATGATAAACGTCAGTACCGCGAATTGCAGCGCGGAAATCAAATCGCGCCGGCTCAATTTTTCGGTAATACCGCGCAATTCCGCCTTGAAATACAGCAACATCGTGGTGATGATGGCCAGCATGATCGCCAGCGAATCGCTGTCGTACCACACCGCCGCACCCAAACCATAGCACACCAATGCGGCGGCGATGGTGGTGGTTCCCGGATCGGCGCTGTCTTCTTTGACTCGATAATATGCCGCGACCATCATCAACCCGACAATCAACAAACCGCCCAGCAGCAGCCACGGCGTGGCTTTTTCCGACAGCATTGCGGCCAATGTGCCGAACAGCGCGACCAACGCGAACGTTCTCAACCCCGCGCGAGAACCGGGGCTGCGCTCGCGTTCCAATCCGATCAGTAAGCCGATCGCCAGACTGGTCATGAAATGCGGCAGCGCCGCCAATTCGCCGTTCAAGGTAAATTCAGTGTGCATCGCCAGTTACCGGTTGATCTGCGTGAAACCAATGTTCCAGCAGGAATTGCAAGGATGTCTTGCCATTATATTCATTGATCTGCAAGCGATAAACCGCATCGATCAAATCCGGTAGCGGATCGTGATGAAAAAACAAAATGCCGTCGAACGATTCCGCCGATTTTTGCGGTTTCCGCGCCGCTTGATCCTGATTATCCGATATTAGTTTGCGCAATTTCAGCTTCAGGTGTTTTTCGCCGACGATGCGCTGACTTTCGACATAGAAGCGCGCATTAAATGAAGGTTGCGGAAAACCTTGCCCCCACACTTGATGTTCGAGCGATTGCGCCAGCTCCAGATTGATATCGGCCAGTTCTAGATCGCCGTCGGTTTCGATCACGCGCGTCAAATCGGCGGGCGTCAGCAAGGTTTGCGCGACTTGTTCAAACGCTTCGCGGAATGCTTCGAAATCGTTATTCTGGATGGTCAATCCCGCAGCGGCGGCGTGACCGCCGAATTTACGCAGCAATCCGGGATGTTGTTTCGATACCAGATCTAACGCATCACGCAAATGAAAGCCATTGATCGACCGCCCGGAACCCTTCAGCTCGCCGTCGTTGCCGGGCGCGAAAATAATCACCGGCCGGTGATATTTATCCTTGATGCGCGACGCCAGAATACCGATCACACCTTGATGCCAATCGTGATCAAACAAACAGATGCTATAGGCAGTTTGAAATTCCGTACGGCGGTTTTTAAGCTGCTCATCGAGCTTGAGCAACGCGCTATCTTGCATGTCCGATTCGATTTCGCGGCGCTGCCGGTTCAGATCGTCCAATTGCTTGGCAATGTTTGCGGCGTACGCTTCATCATCGGTAATCAGGCATTCGATGCCAAGCGACATATCGTCCAAACGTCCGGCGGCGTTCAAACGCGGCCCGAGCATAAATCCCAATTCATACGTCGACAACTGCCGGAAATCGCGCCGCGACACTTCGATCAAGGCATTGATCCCGGTACAAGCACGGCCTTTGCGGATCCGCTGCAAGCCTTGCTGCACCAGAATCCGGTTATTACTATCGAGCTTGACCACATCGGCGACCGTGCCCAGCGCAACCAGATCGAGAAAACCGGCCAGATTCGGTTCCGGCAACGCAGGTCCGAACGCGCCGCGTTGCCGCAATTCCGCGCGCAACGCCAGCATCAGATAGAAAATGACGCCGACACCGGCGATACTCTTGCTCGGAAACGGACAGCCCGGTTGATTAGGGTTGATGATGGCAACCGCATCGGGCAATTCGTCGCCGGGCAGATGGTGATCGGTGACGACCACTTGCATGCCCAAACGGTTGGCTTCGTCAACGCCGGCAGCGCTGGCGATGCCGTTATCCACCGTAATCAGAATATCCGGCTGCTTGGTTTCGTGAGCCAGTTGCACGATTTCCGGCGTCAAACCGTAACCGAATTCAAACCGGTTCGGCACCAGGTAATCGACGATTGCGCCAAATTTGCGCAAAATGCGGATACCGACCGCGCATGCGGTCGCGCCGTCGGAATCGTAGTCGGCGATAATCAGCAAACGCTTGTGTTCCGCGATAGCATCCGCGAGAAAAGCGGCGGTGGTTACGATATTTTTCAGTTCCGTGAATGGAATCAGTTGCGTCAGCTCGGTTTCCAGCTGCCCCGGATGATCGATGCCGCGCGCGGCGTAAATACGCGCCAGCACCGGCGGCAAGCCGTTGCCGCGGAGCGTCTCGAACGATTGCAGATCATACGGGCGAGTAGTGATTTTGGACATGTTCGGACACGCAACGAACGTACAGAAGTTATCGGGCTAATCCCGTTATTTTGCCGGGGACTCGGCAGGTGCCGCAAGTTTTTCCACTTTGAGAACATGCAAGCGGCGGCTATCAACGCGCTGCACGGTGAATTTGAACGGCTCGATCACCACCGACTCGTTGCGGTCCGGCACGCGGCCGAACTTGTTCAACACCAAGCCGCCGATGGTATCGTAATCTTCATCGCTGAAATTAGCGCCGAGCACGTCATTGAAGTTCTCGATCTCGGTTATTGCCTTGACGCGGTAGCGTCCGTCCGCTTCCATCACGATGTTGTCCTCTTCTTCGTTGAAATCGTATTCGTCCTCGATTTCACCGACGATCTGTTCGAGCACATCCTCAATCGTCACCAAACCGGCCACGCCGCCGTATTCGTTGACGACGATCGCCATGTGATTGCGATTGCTGCGGAATTCTTTCAGCAGCACATTCAAGCGCTTCGATTCCGGGATAAAAACCGCCGGGCGCAACATGTCGCGGATATTGAATTCTTCGGGATCAGCATAATAACGCAGCAAGTCTTTCGCCAGCAAAATGCCGATGATCTCGTCTTCGTCGCTTTCGATCACCGGAAAACGCGAATGCGCAGCTTCGATCACAAACGGAATGAAATGCTCGGGTTTCTTGCTGATGTTAACGATGTCCATCTGCGAGCGCGGCACCATGATATCGCGGGCCTGCATTTCAGAAACTTGCATGACGCCTTCGATCATGCTGAGCGCGTCGGAATCGAGTAAATTGCGTTCAAAAGCGGAGTGTAACAGGGTAATCAGTTGTTCGCGGTCTTCCGGTTTGCGGATCAGCAATGCGCCAAGCCGTTCAAACCAGCCGCTTTTAGGTGGGGGTTCGTCCATAATTGTCGTGGTTAAAAAATAATAAGCTACTCATAGCATTTCAATGGTTAAGCGTGTTCCGCATAGGGATCGGCATATCCGAGCTTAGCCAGCACCGCTGTTTCCAATCGCTCCATTTCAGCGGCTTCAGCTTCCGCGATATGATCGTATCCCTGTAAGTGTAAAACACCGTGCACCGTCAAATGCGCAAAATGCGCGGTTAAGTCTTTGTGCTGTTGCCGGGCTTCTTGCCGCACCACCGGAACGCACAACACGATATCGCCCGCCAAAGGCTGGGTATCGTCATATACGAAGGTCAACACGTTGGTGGCGTAATCCTTGCCGCGGAATTGCCGGTTCAAGTCACGGCCTTCGGCTTCATCCACCAGCCGCAATACCACTTCGGCATCGCACTGCAATGCAGCTTTGACCCAGCGGCGGAACTGCGGCCGCGCCGGCGCTTCGCTGCAGCCCGCCGCATATTGCACCATCAGCTTGAGCGATTTAGCCGGACGCAACGTCAGTCCGGATTCCGCTGCTGCTTGTCGTGCTTGTCATAAGCATTGACAATCCGCTGCACCAGCGGATGCCGCACGACGTCATCAGCCAGAAAACGCGTGAACGCGATGCCGCGGATGTCTTTCAGCACCTGCTGTGCATCCACCAGCCCGCTTTTTTGATGCTTGGGCAAGTCGATCTGCGTCACATCGCCGGTAATCACCGCTTTCGATCCCAGGCCGATCCGCGTCAAAAACATTTTCATTTGTTCCGGCGTGGTGTTTTGCGCTTCGTCCAGGATAATGAACGATTGGTTCAACGTGCGTCCGCGCATAAACGCCAGCGGTGCGATTTCGATGGTATTGCGCTCGAATTGCTTGCCGGTTTTATCAAATCCCATCAGATCGTACAATGCATCATAAAGCGGACGCAAATACGGATCGACTTTCTGCGTCATGTCGCCGGGCAGAAAACCCAGCCGTTCGCCCGCTTCTACCGCAGGACGCACTAAAATCAGCCGCGACACCAAACCGCGCTCCAACGCATCGACAGCACTGGCAACCGCCAGATAGGTTTTGCCGGTGCCGGCGGGACCAATCGCAAAGGTGATATCGTGTTCCTGGATTTGCTGCAGGTATTGTGTCTGACGCGGGGTGCGGCCGTGCAGGTTGCTGCGGCGGGTCAACAGCGACGGCGACGCCGGCTGTTCCACCGTGAGACTATCCATCGGATTGCCGCTTTGTTCCGGCGCCGGTTGCATATTCAACGCTTCGATCAAACCGAGTTGAATTTGCTCCAGACTCAGATGCTGTTGCGATTGATCATAAAAATTGCGCAACACTTGCGCCGCCAGTTTGGTTTGCCCGGTTTTACCCGATACGCTGAAATGTTCGCCACGCCGTGAAATGGTGACATCCAGCGCGGTTTCAACCTGTTTCAGGTTTTCATCCAAAGCCCCGCACAAATTGGCAAGGCGTTGATTGTCGGCCGGTGTGAAGGAAATTTCGAGAGGTGCTGGTTTCAAAATCAAGCTGTGTGATGACAATAATGCGATTTTCTCAGCGGTTGCGATACTTTGCAAGTACCAAAACCCTGCTTAAAACAGGCTTTTTCCGGAGAAAGGCTTTCCGGGCATTGCTACAAGGTTTATCCATTGATCATTTCGCCGCGCAATGAATGCGCGCGCGCTTCGGTAATGCGCACGTCGGCGAAACCGCCGATCAACGCCGGATCCCCCGGCAAATTGACCACGCGGTTATTGTCGGTGCGCCCGGACAGCTCTTCGGGATTTTTCTTCGACGGTCCGTCGAGCAATACGCGCTGCACCGTGCCGACCATTTGCTGACTGATTTTGCGCGCTTGCTGCTGGATTTGCGCTTGCAAGCGCTGCAACCGTTCCAGCTTCACGGCTTGCGGCGTGTCGTCGGGCAGATCCGCCGCCGGCGTGCCGGGACGCTGGCTGTAGATAAAGCTGAACGATTCGTCGAAATTCATTTCCTCGATCAGCGTCATCGTCGCTTCGAAATCGGCTTCGGTTTCGCCGGGAAAGCCGACGATAAAATCCGACGACAGCGAAAGATGCGGACGGATCGCGCGCAGTTTGCGGATGATCGATTTGTATTCGAGCACGCTGTAGCCGCGCTTCATCGCCGCCAGAATCCGGTCGGAACCGGATTGCACCGGCAGATGCAAGTGACTGACCAGCTTCGGCAGGTGCGCGTACGACTGAATCAGTTGCGCGGTAAATTCTTTCGGGTGCGAGGTGGTATAGCGGATACGCTCGATACCGGGAATATCGTGCAGGCATTCCAGCAGCAATGCAAAATTAGCGATATCGCCATCGTCCATGACGCCCAGATACGCATTGACGTTCTGTCCGAGTAAGTTGATTTCCTTCACGCCTTGATCGGCGAGCACGGCAATCTCGGTCAGCACGTCGCCAAGCGGGCGCGACACTTCCTCGCCGCGCGTGTACGGCACCACGCAATAACTGCAATACTTGCTGCAACCTTCCATGATCGACACAAACGCGGTCACGCCTTCGGTACGCGCGGGCGGCAAATGATCGAATTTCTCGATTTCCGGGAACGTGATATCAACTTGCGAACGGCCGGTTGAGCGGCGGGTTTCGATCAATTGCGGCAGCCGGTGCAACGTTTGCGGCCCGAACACCACGTCGACGAACGGCGCGCGGCTGACAATCGCTTTGCCTTCCTGGCTGGCAACGCAACCGCCGACGCCGATCAATAAATCAGGATTGCGTTCCTTCAGATGACGCACCCGGCCCAAGTCGTGAAACACTTTCTCCTGCGCTTTCTCGCGCACCGAGCAGGTATTGAACAAAATGATATCGGCCTGCGCCGGATCGTCGGTCGCCTCCATGCCGTACGCGGCATGCAGCACATCCGCCATTTTCTCCGAATCGTACTCGTTCATCTGGCAACCGAAGGTTTTGATATAAAGCTTGTTACTCACGAATTCACCGACACTCACTTAAAAAAATAAAAACCGCCGTTGCGGCGCCGGCACTTGTTGGCCTTGGCTTTCCGCTTCCTTGACCTCATCCGGCGTCAGAATCCAAACCCGCTGCAAATAGCCGGTCATATCGAGCTGATAGCGGATCAACCCGGAATAGTTCGCCATCGTCGGCATGATGATCAGATTATCGATCCCGCGAATCTGTCCGCCCGGTCCCATGATAAACGACTGCCCATTGATGATGAATTCGGGAAACGATACCGCCGTCAAATTGCCGAGCTTGCTATCTTCCGGAAACTTACGCGTCTGCTGCGCCAACGCCGGTTGCGACAATAAAGCGCACAGCACCACGATTCCCCACCACCCCGTTCGCAGATTTTTCATCCGATCAGCACTCGCAAAGAAACCGCCGGAACTCGAGAAAACATTCAAGAAACATGGATTTGTACTCCAGACCGCCGCCAAGGCTTGAGGGCGTAATGATACGCGAAAGCGAAATTTGATAGCAATGATTTTGTCGCGATGAATGTCTTGTGCTTCCATTCATTGAAACAAAATGGCGCATTCCGCCGCGACGGTTGGTATATGCTTATTACCTCAATTACTGCACCCATCCACTCCAGCGAGGACAAAGCGATGACAAAGCCCGGTCAACCTGATGCCAACGAATTGAATATCCCGGAACCCGTCAAAACACACCCGGCATGGCAACGCCTGGAAGAACAGCGCAAGTGGTATGCAAGCAAAAGCGCATCCTGCAAAAATCGGTACCGGGGACTCCGGATTGCACAAGTCGCCTGCGCAGTGATGATTCCGGTTTTCAATCTGGCCGAACCGAGCATTGCCAAATGGCTGACCGCTTTATCCGGCGCTGCCATCGCGCTCCTCGCGGGCATTGAGCAGATCAACCAGTACTCCACCTTGTGGACAGCCTACCGTTCAACGTCCGAGCGCCTCAAGCACGAAAAATTCCTGTTCCTCTCCGCCGCCGGCCCGTATCGCGGCCAGGATGAACCCGCGCGCTTGATTTTGCTCGCCGAACGCATCGAAGAACAAATCTCGACTGAACACGCCAAGTGGATCAATGAAACCAGCCAGGTAATTTCTCAGGATAAGAAACAAAATCCTGGCGCATGACGCTGCGCGTGATGCCTCTTCCTATATCCTGAAAAATACAGGAAAACACTGATTAATTCGCCTGAGCAAGATGAGATGCAAGGCGGATGGAGCGCAAGAAACGAGACATATCAATCTGATAGGCGAGTTTTTGAGCACCACCCAACGCAGCAGATCGCTTGTGCAAGCAATTAATCAGTGTTTCCACAGATTACCGATGAATATATCTTTTATAGCGAAAGCATTTATCTTAAAATGGAATTTCCAAAATTCGCATGCCAGTTTTTCCGACGCCTCGAGACAAGGCAAATGATCTCATGGCGGCTCTGGGTACCGAACGAGAATTCAATGCAGATCAATCGAAAAGGATAAAAAAATGACCAAAAACCATTATTCAATACTGATTGCCGGAATTTTATCGGCATCAATCGCAATGTCTGCCAATGCAGGAACAGAATGGGAAATTAAAGTATTTGATACACACATGTCCTTCTTTGATATTAACAATTCAGGGCAATTACTCGGATACGATTCTGCAATTAAACGATATTTAATAACCGGACCTGATGGAGAAGGCATATCAAATATCACGGAATTCTCCAATAACCTTAACGTTAACGCTTTTAATGATTCCGGTCAGATTGCTGGTAGTTTTCTAAAAGATGGCAGTTCTCATGTATTTATTACTGGTCCCAACGGAACAAACATGGTCGATTTAGGTACTTTAGGGAAACATGGTAGCGCATCCGATATCAACAATTCCGGGCAGATCATAGGTCAATTTACTACACCGGAAAATAATACACATGCCTTTATCACCGGACCCAACGGGATTGGAATGACTGATTTGGGTACATTCGGCGGCAAGAACAGTTATGCATCCGCGATCAATGAATCAGGGCAAGTTGTGGGATGGTCACAAACTGCTGATGGTATTCCCCATGCTTTTATCACAGGCCCCAATGGCATCGGCATGACAGATTTAGGTACACTGCCCTACGATAATGCCAGTCAAGCTACGGATATCAACGATGATGCACAGGTTGTAGGATTTAGTGGATCCTATACTCCTACTCCTGATTGGGGTTATGTGTCGACAGGGGCATTCATTACCGGGCCCAATGGTGAAAATATGATTCCTTTGGGTGCATCATATACAGACTATCCGAAAATTAACAATTCTGGACAAGCAATATTTGATATCGAGGCGGGAATTTCCTTGTTATATAGTGATGGTGTTCTAACAATACTTACAGGATTACCCATTATTAGGGAAGCAGGTTTGATTGAAATAAATGCTCTAGGAATTAATGATAAAGGACAAATTCTTGGATTTGGCTACTTAAAATGCTGCAATCCGACGTCCTTCTTGCTTACCCCCATCTCGCCGGTTCCGGAACCCTCCGTCTACGCCATGCTACTGACAGGACTCGGATTACTCGGATTGATGGCATTCAGAAGAAACAGGCTGTTTAAGCTGACAGACTATTGATCCCGCAAACAGCGAGTATCGTAGCCCGTCATCTAAGCACTGAGAATCGCTTACGATTATGAATCAAGGCTTTTCCAATCCCGCCGGTTCAAACACCGCCAGCGATTCGATATGCGCGGTGTGCGGGAACATGTTGACGACACCGGCGGCGCGCAGTTGCCAGCCGCCGTTGTGTACCAAGATCGCGGTATCGCGCGCCAGCGTTTCGGGGTTGCACGACACATAGACGATGCGTTTGGGTTTGGTTGGCGTCGCCGCCAATGTTTCGGCGACGGCTAAGGCACCGGCGCGCGGCGGGTCGATCAGTACGCGGTCGATGCGGCCGTGGATTTGCAGCAGTTGATTCCAGTCATCCAGCGTCCACTTGAACAAATCGCGTGCAAAGAATGCGGTTTTTTCGGCCAGACTGTTTTGCTGCGCGGCTTGTCCGGCGCGGGCGACCAGCGTATCCGCGCCTTCCAGACCGATTACCTGGCGCGCGCGGGTCGCGAGCGGCAGGGTGAAATTGCCCAGACCGCAAAAGAAATCGGCGACGACCTCATCCGGTTGCGGCGCCAGCAGTTCAACCACGCGGCTGACCAATTGCCGATTGAGTTGATGATTGACTTGGGTGAAGTCGGCTGGTACGAAGGGCAGGGTAATGCCGAATCCGGGCAATTCCAGCGTCAAGCAATCGGCATCGGCGCTCAGCATCGGTTCGATGGTCTGCGGATTGCCGGGTTGCAGCCACATCGACACTTGATGCTTGCGGCCAAACGCGAGCAGCGCTTCGCGATCCGCATCAGTGGGCGGATCAAGCACGCGCGCGACCAGCACGATGGCTTGAGCGCCAACCGCCACTTCGAGTTGCGGCAGGCGGTCGCGTATCGACAAACCGGCGACCAATTCGCGCAGCGGCATCAATAAGCTGGAAACCCTTTCCGGCAGCACCGCACACGATTGCATGTCGGCGACAAAACCACGCACGCGTTCATGAAATCCGATCAGTTGGACACCCTTGCACCGCACGAAGCGCACCGACAACCGCGCCCGGTGGCGGTAACCCCAAATAGGGCCGTCGACCGGCGGCAGCAGGCTTTTCGGCCGGATTTTGGCGGCATGCCACAGTATGTCTTCCAGTGCTTGCTGTTTCAGTGTCAGTTGCGCCGCTGCATCGAGATGCTGCAACGAGCAGCCGCCGCACGCGCCTTGCGCGAAACCGAAATGCGGGCAACCTGGCGTTACCCGTTGCGGACTCGGTTGCAGCAGTTCGATCAGCCGCCCGATATGGTTGCGCGGTTTCGATTTCACCACTTCGTACCGGATCCGTTCGCCCGGCAGCGCGCCGTCGATAATCAGCGGTTTGCCGCCGTGCTGCGCAATTCCTTTGCCGTCGAGTTTCAGCGACTCGACATCGGTTTCGAACTCATCGGTCATGACAGTTTACGGTTAGGGGAACGCTGATTAATTGCCTGCGCAAGCGATTTGCTGCGTTGGGTGGTGCTCAAAAACTCGCCTATCCGATTGATATATCTCGTTTCTTGCGCTCCATCCGCCTTGCATCTCATCTTGCTCAAGCGAATTAATCAGTGTTCCTTAGGTTGATAAGACAAGCCGGTGTTTCAGTTCGCCGATCCCGCATCGTTGCCTGATTTACTGCCGTTGCAACGAATGGTAAACACATCGACCAAGCGGAAAACCGGCGATTTTTCCTGGGTAAAATCTTCAACCGGTTGATCGATGCCGATAACATAGCCGGTCAAGCTATCGTCAGTCAATTTGAAACGGATCATGTGCCGGTAACATTGGGAGCGGCTGCCGCCGCCGGCTTCGTTATTATGCCCGTTGAAAGCCAGCGCGACGGCGAAGTACCACCCCAGCCAAATGCAACTGAACACCGCGCCAGCCAAAAATGCAGCCAGCAACCGCCAGCCGCCGGTTTCGATAAGATCGCCCTGGGTGGCGGCAATCAGCGTGAAAATTCCAACAACCGACCACACCGCCAGCAGACAATACCCCAGCTTGGTTTGATCGCTCAATGGAAAATCTTTTTTTACCAGACGATCCAGCGTAAAAATCCGCCCGGCCAGCAACGTCACTGCAGCAACGGCGGCCGCGATAATCAGTAAGTGCATCCAGTCCGCGTAAAGCGCCAGGCAGACCGGCACCGTTAGCAACAAAAACGAGCACCAGGCTGCAATCAGTGCCAGCCGGATTTTACCGGCTGCTTTGTTGAACAGTTGCCCGCCCCAGAAATAGGCAACCGCGATCAAACCGGCGGTCATGAATAACCACACGATGATGATCAATAAATTGAATGTCATGACGGATGTCGAATAAGCGCCGTAACGCAACATGCCGGAAATCAGATAGGCGATAGCTAGGAGACCATATCCCCAGAAGGGCAATGCTTCGAAAACCATTTCCGGAGAGATTTTGATCTTTTCATAAAATTCAGCGGGAAAAACGGGGGTTTCGCGATGGGTTTTGTTACGCTGATTCAAAATATCCCGGTAGCGGCGGCTTAAACAAAGTAGTAAGACGGCAACGGCACCTAGCATTATCATCAGCAATCCGGCCATCAACGGATGCGGCGGCTGATCGTGGCCCATCATGAGCAGCATCAATAACACCGCACCGGCCAGCACCGGCGCCATGAATACTGCAACGCTTTTCCGCCATACATCGGATCCGGCTTTCAGGTTGGCTTCCAACGACAAAACCGGCGCCGTGACTTTCGCCATAAACTGCTGCAACTTGCCGGATTCCTTGCTCTCACCCGTTTGTTTCGGAGGGTTCGTGGCTTGCCACATGATGAACAGCAATGCAGCGAATAACACGATGGCGATCAAATGAAAACAATAGATGCTCCCGAAAAAACCGGCATTCGCTCCGGAAAGATCCACGTGCAGGGCCGATTGGATTCGTGACAATAGCCCGTCATTATTCGCAAGCGCCGGATGAAAACCGCTAAAAATTTGCTGGAAAACCGACGCCGTGCTTTGCGGGATCGTCACCGCAAAATAACTCAACAATGCCACCAGACCGCCAAACAACCAGATATAGCCGCCTTGCCAGACCGTCAACGGATTGAGCAAAGCTCGCGTGAACAACTGGTGCGAATCTTTGCGGTGCGGATAATGCTCGCGCCTTGGTACTTCCGCCATGTCGGTATGGCTCGGGTGCAGAAACGCGCCACCGCCGCCGGCAACCACCGACGCGTAATTGGCGGATGCGGCTTCATTTTGGCCGCTGCCCCAATAGCGCTCGTAATGATGCGTATCCCCGGCGATATCGAGGCGGCATTTACCATCATCCAATTTACCCGCGTGACTTTCGATGAAACTCGGCTCCAAGCCGAGGCGCTGGAAGGTATTCACCAGCGCGCCATCCGGTTTCGCCCATTTGCCGAAAACCGTGCTCGGTTCGGGAGTCACGACGATTAATTTTGACGGCGCGTGTTGTTGCAATTCCTGCTGTACGGCATCCTGACGGCTGCTATCGAACAGTTCACCGGTTTCGACCAGCCTTTTACAGAAGCTGTAGACGAAAAACGCTTGCTGGCGCTTGTCCATCTTGCCGTCCTGCGAATCGAGCCCCCATAGCCGCCAGCCGAATGGCAGTTCCATATCGATATAACTTGCCGCTTGGGTGCGGTAAAAACCTTTCAAACCGAGCTGCGGGTCTTTTTCATCGTTGGCGGTTCCCGTATCCAATGAAACCGGTTCGCGGAATTGCCGGTTGAAACCATCCAGTGCATCGTAATAGTCATGATTAGCGGGAATGCCGTAAATCGGCTGCCGGTTGACGGTTTTGCCATTTTTGATCAGATCGTCGTAGGCGCAATTGAACGGGGTTTGAAAACGTTCCATCAACGAAGCGGTATCGGCGACATGATAGGCGGTATCACCGCCGACAAACAGAAATTGCCCGCGCGGCAGCAGTTGCACGTGACTATCATCCCGCGATAAGGCGACGGTGTCTTTCGGCCTCTGAGCGCCGCTGCCATCGATCCAAATATCGCTCATGCACAAATAACCGATATTGTAGACAGCCCGCATGCCATCACCGGTGTCGGAAATGAAATCGAACCAGTAAGCATCTTGACCGGGGTCTTTCTGCGGTCCCTGAATGACCTCGGCTTTCATCCAGTCCTTGGGATCCTGCTTGTCACCCATGAAGGTATAAGCCGCGATCAATTTCAGCCCGGCCAGCAGCTCTCGCCCCAGCAGCCATTTGACAGGAGGTTTAAACTTGGATTCATTGCAATTGCCGGTATCGTTCATGGAAGTGGCCTTCGGTTCGGTGGTTTAAGGACAATGACGATGTTCGCATTCAAGAAAAGCCCAGGCATTGTAGCCGATATCGACTCTGCTCAGTATCGGCGCTGACACCCGGAAGAAATAAGTCCTCCGGGAAGTCTAGCAGGCCGTTGAAAAACTATCTGCGTTGCCGCTACGGTGTTAAAAACAAGCTCAAAATGCTCATTTATACCGCATAAACTGCGCTTTTTCGCCTGTTTTTGCCTTGTATCGGCTGCCTCGAAAACATTTTTCAACGGCCTGCTAGGGAAAGTTGCTCAGACTATCGCCAGCTCAGCACCACATACCGCGATACGTCGTCGTCCCGCACCAGCATCAATACTTTATTGTTGGCGCTGCTTTTCACCGCCTGGTCAAACTCGACAGCGTTGTTAACCGCTTTGCGGTTGACTTCGAGAATCACGCTGCCGCGGCTGATGCCGGCCATCATCGCGACCGATCCGGGCGCCACCTCGGTGACGATGACGCCTTTTCCGGGTTTGATGCCGAACTGCCGCGCCGTTTCGGCGGTAATCGATTGCACCGTGATACCCAGCTTGTCACTGGCTTGCGATCCTTCCTGCGCAACTTGCTTGCTGTCGGGAAGCTTGTCGATATTCACCGAAACCGTGCGCTGTTTGCCGTCGCGGATGATATCGAACGTCACTTTGCTGCCCGGTTGTTCCGCCGCAACGCGATTGCGGAATTCGCCGGTATCGCTGACCGGACGGCCTTGGAAATTGAGAATGACATCGCCGGGCTTGAGACCCGCTTTTTCAGCCGGTGAATTCTTGGTCACTTGCGCGACGAGAATGCCCTTGTCGGTGCTCAAATCGAACGATTTCGCCAAATCGGGCGTCAGCGGCTGGATCATGATGCCGAGGTACCCGCGCACCACTTCGCCTTTGTCGATCAATTGATTGGCAATGCGTTCGACGAGATTGATCGGAATCGCAAAACCGATACCCATATAACCGCCGCTGCGGCTGAAAATGGCGGTGTTCATGCCGATCACTTCACCGTCGAGATTCACCAGCGGCCCGCCGGAATTGCCCGGATTGATCGCTGCGTCGGTCTGGATGAAATCTTCATAATCGTTGATGCCGAGCGATGTCCGGCCTTTGGCGCTGACCACGCCGACTGTCAGCGTATGGCTCAAGCCGAACGGATTGCCGATCGCCACCACCCATTCGCCCACTTCCAGTTCCGAATAATCGCCGAGCGGAATCGCCGGTAAATCACTCGCCTCGATTTCGATCACCGCGATATCCGATTTCGGATCGGTGCCTTTGATAGTCGCAGCGAATTCCCGGCCATCGAGAAACTTGACGCTGATTTTGTCATTGCCCTCGACCACGTGATTATTGGTCAGAATATAGGTTTTGTTACCCGGCTTGGCGGCGGCAAATACGAACCCCGAGCCTTGTCCGACCACCGAACGCTGGCGTCCCGGTTGTTTCTTACCCGGTTCATTGAAGCGGGGCATGTCCGGAAAGCGGTCGCCAAAAAAACGCTTGAAAAAATCATCGCCGAACGGAAATTGCTGCCCGTCTCCAAACGGGATGCCAAACGGCGACATTTGCGCAGCCTCGGTTTCGCGCTCAACCTGGATCAGCACCACCGACGGCGACACCTTGCGCGCCACCGCTGCAAACGCCTTGCCGGTTTGCCGCAGACTTTCAACGCCGTTCCCTTGCGCCTGCAATTCGAGCGGCATCAGCAAAACGGCAATTAACACAATGAAAAAATTACGATAATGAATCATTTCTTGCTCCTCTATTCAAACTTCATGATGTTTCCAGCTTGCCATAATTGGGGATTTTGGTTGCAAATTACAAGCAAACAATGTGAAATCTTCAAACCTGGTAGTATTTTTTCATTTTAGGGGAAAACGCATGATCATTGTTATTTCACCGGCAAAAACGCTGGATTTTGAAACGCCGGCGTTGACACAAACGCACACGCAGCCGGATTTTCTCGACGATTCGGCGCTGTTGATCGATGCATTGCGGAAACTCGACCCCAGCCAAATCGGTGCGATGATGTCGATCAGCCCGAAACTGGCAACACTCAATTCCAATCGTTATTTCGCCTGGAAACGCCCGTTTACACTGAACAATGCGAAGCAGGCGATCTTTGCATTCCAAGGCGATGTCTATACTGGCCTGGACGCCGATACCTTGACGGATGCTGAATGGATGTTCGCGCAACAGCACTTGCGCATTTTGTCGGGACTTTACGGCGTGCTCCGGCCGCTCGATTTGATGCAGCCGTACCGGCTGGAAATGGGTACTGCGTTTACAAATCCGCGCGGCAGCAATCTCTACGAGTTCTGGGGCGATAAAATCACCCAGGCATTGAACCGGGAATTGCAAAAACAGCAGCATGCGATTTTGATCAACCTGGCGTCGAACGAGTATTTTCACTCGGTCAAACCGGACCAATTAAGCGCCCGCATCATCACCCCAATCTTTAAAGACGAGAAAAACGGCAAGTACAAAATCATCAGTTTCTTCGCCAAGAAAGCACGCGGCATGATGAGCCGCTTTATCATCCAAAACCGCTTGACCGACCCTGAAGGCATCAAGAATTTCACCGCGGCGGGCTATCGTTTCAGCGCGGGCGACAGCGGCGAGGACGGTTGGGTGTTTACCCGCGCCGAGTCAAAATCCGCCTAATGGCGCGCAGTATCGCGGGTTTTGGAAACATCATGGATAACCGTTCTTTCACCGAATTGGCAAAAAACTACGTAACTTTGTCCAATCATCACCAACTGGATCTGATTAAGCCCTTATTTGCCGCCGATGCGACGTACTACTCGGAATTTTTTGGCGAATACCGCGGCAGTGCCGCGATTCACGAGATGATGCTCCGCTTCTTCAGCCGCTTTCCCGATGCGCATTGGGACGTGCCCGGCTACCGGGAGATTGAAAACAACGGTGTCGAATTCGATTTCAAAATGTCCGGCAGCGATGCTGAATCCGGCGAGAAAGTGAATCGATGCGGTTTGGAAAAGATTTACTTCACGGCGGAAGGATTGATCCGGCATATTGTTGTGCTCAAACCGGAAAAGTAATACAGGCGCTGCTTCAAACGTAAACTGCAACCGACAGCTAACTAGAACTTGTTCAGATTCTGTGGAAAAACAATTTGACGCGTTCCCGGCAAGTTGCCGGGAACGGTTATCAACTTCGCCCGCTAAGGAAGTTCTGAAAAAGGTAGCGAGCAACGTTCAGGCAAGGCGAAATCAGGTGAAAAAGCGCAGTTTACAAGCAGTAAATGAGTATTTTGAACCTGATTTCAACACAGCATGGCCGAGCGCAGTAGTTTTTCAGATCTTCCTTAAGTTCCGATCACGCCGCCGTCATCCTTAGTAATCACAATCACCGAGGAACGGGGTTTGGCTACGGTAGTGCCGGTAAAGGTGGTCGGACCGTTATTTCCGTTATCCGGCCAGCTTGAATGATCGGTAAAGTTGGTTCGCCAGTCTTCACCCGGATGCTGGATGCCGACAAACATGCTGCGGCCATCCGGGGTCGTAACCACACCGGTTACCTCGCAGTTCGGCGGGCTGGTCAGAAAACGCTTGGTTTCGCCGGTTGCGGGATCGGCGCACATCATTACGTTGCCGCCGATATTGACCCAATCGCCTTTGGCGTCGCCTTGCTGATCGGTTTGAATCCACAAACGGCCGTCCCGGTCGAACCACAAGCCATCGGGCGCACCATAATCGTCACCGTTGATATTGCCTTTGTAACCGTCGGCACCGGTTGGATTGTAGCTGCCGCCCAGCATCTTGGCCGACGCCTTATCGCCGCATTGCGCGAAAATATCCCAGGTAAAGCCGCTGGCGCGGACATCGGCGCTATTTTCCCGCCAGCGGATAATATGTCCGTAATCGTTATCCGGACGCGGATTGGCGGCGTCGACCGGCGGATTGGAGCTGCCGGCGTTGCTGGTGCCGTCCACCTTGTTGCTGGATGCGGGCGTATTGCCGCGGCGGCTGTTATTGGTCAGCGTCATATAAATCTCGCCGGTGGCCGGATGCGCCGCGCCCCATTCGGGACGATCCATCATGGTCGCACCCAGGCGGTCGGCTGCCTGGCGGGTTTTAATCAATACTTCCGCCTGGCTGCCGAAGCCGTTCTCAGTCGTCAGACCATTTTGGCCCCATACCAGCGGCAACCATTCGCCGCTGCCGTCGGCGTTAAACCGGGCAACATACAGCGTGCCTTGATCCAGCATGTTGGGATCGGTGGCTTGCGGGTTGCCGCTCCATTTCTTGGCGCAAACAAACTTGTAAATATATTCGTTGCGCTCGTCGTCTCCCATGTAAAAAGCGACATTGTTATAGCGATCGATCACGACTTGCGCGCCTTCGTGTTTCATGCGTCCCATTGCAGTACGCTTGATCGGCGCTTTCCAGGGATTCGCCGGATCGATCTCGACCACCCAGCCGAAGCGATTGGGTTCATTAGCATGCAGGTCGGCGCGGAATCGCTCGTCGACTTCGTGCCAGCGGTAGCCGAAGCCGCCTTTCACCACGCCGTAACGCGTTTGCCCCTTGAGAATATCGAATTTGCGATCGATGTCCAACTCACCGGCAACATCGCCGGTTTCATTGGAAAAGTAGCCATTCCAGTTTTCTTCGCAGGCCAAGTAGGTTCCCCACGGCGTATAACCGTGCGCGCAGTTGTT
Source organism: Nitrosomonas sp. sh817 (assembly GCF_030908545.1). NCBI lineage: Bacteria > Pseudomonadati > Pseudomonadota > Betaproteobacteria > Nitrosomonadales > Nitrosomonadaceae > Nitrosomonas > Nitrosomonas domestica. Next base: position 2,950,790 of record NZ_CP133083.1, read on the forward strand.
CAAGGTACCCAGCACGCGTTTGCCGCTGGGATCGGCAGCAGTTTTCATGAGCGCGTGACCGGCCGCCGGGCCGCTGATCCGGCACGGCGTGTTGCCGGTTATGCGGCGGTTTAACGGCCAGTTGCGATTGATCGACCATTGATTGCGTTTCTTTTCAACCATGACGATATTGACGCCGTGCGCCGCTTGTTGCGCGCGCACCATTTCCAGGCTGATGGAAGTTGTGGCGTAATCGGCGGCCGGAGTGATATTGTTGACCAGCGGCGGGTCGCAATATTCACTGTTGCTGACCAATAATCCGCGGCTGTTGCCCGCCAATCCCGGTAACGGAAAATAATGCATGCCATCGGTATGCGCGCCGTAGCAATGCAACTGCGTCGCTTCGTCCATCGCCGAGACAGTATCCCAATGCGGTTCTTGAGTAATGGAATCTCCCCAGGAGATCAATATTTTGACGGTATAACCGTCCGGCACGGTTACGGCATCCGTCATCGGCACCAAATTCGGTGCCACCGGATTGAAACTGATCGGCGCAAGCGGAGATGGCGCAGCTTCGGCAAGGTTTGCCATGCCGCCAACCACGGTTGTTCCGAAAACAGTCACTGCGGTAACACCCGCGGTGGCGCTGGCGGATGACTTGAGAAAATCGCGGCGCGACACGGTATGTTGCTCGATAATATCCAACATCGATGGATTGCCGCTGTCATTGGTTGACGAATCATCGGTTTTTAATTTGCCATCCGGGTGTAAATTGCTACTCATGTTTCCTCCTTTTAATTGAGTCAAGGCCCGGTGGCACTTTAACCGAGGAAAATGGCAGCTTAATTACACTTGCATTAAAGTTTCCTGATTAGTTTTTTAATCGTTTAATGGCTACGAATAACGCAAGGGACTCGCGCCCCTCCCGGCCGGCAGCCGCTATCAGCTCAATACACTCACATCATCCCAACTGATTTGATCGGGCGCTACACCGACCAGGGTGATGGAAACATCCGAGCCGAAGTCGACGATGAAGTTGCTACCGTCATGCCGGATATTGCTGACGAAACTCGCCAAATGATCCTTCGACGTTAACCCCAATCCGGTATCAAACACCAGCACGTCGTCGTCCAGCGATTTAAAATCAGCAATGCGCAGATGCGATGCTTCGCGTATCACAAAATCGTCAGAACCGTTGCCGCCACGGCAATCTTCTCCGGACCGGACAGCTATGGAATCATCGCTATCCGTGGGGGAGTACCGCAGTGCTCCGGAAAATTTCGGCACAGCGCCGGTAGCATCGGATGAAACCTGCCATTGTTCGGAAACGCGGAAATATACCCCATCGCGATCGGTATCGGCGTAGCGGGTAATCTCCGTGCCGAACGGCTTGACCTCGGTGCGGACAACGTCGCCGTTGGCTTCCACGACATACGTCTCAGTACCGTCGTCATCGATGGATTCCGGTCTGACTTCACCATCTTTCAATTCATACACCGCGGTTACTTTTCCGGCCGCGATGTCGAACTTAAAAGCTTTGTGACTGCGTCCCGGAGAATCATCGGAAAGGCTCCAGGATTCGGAAATGCGCAAATACACCCCGTCGTCATCGGCATCGGCATAGCGGCTAATCTCGGTGCCGACAGCTTCCCGGTCAGTTCGAATGACATCACCGTTGGCTTGCACGGCATAAGATTCGCTGCCGTCGTCGTCAATCGGCTCCAGTTCCCACACGCCGTCGTCCAGTTCATACACGGCGGTTACTTTTCCATCGGTAATATCAAATTTATAGGCATCTGAACTCATTCTGTTCTCCTCAATAAAAAATCAAATCATAGAAACAATACTTCAATCAAACAGTCATCGTAAAACACTCAACTTTGCTACCTGGCACTGTTTACTGAGCCGGATTACGCTGCGCGGGGGTCAATTGTCCGCTCCAATGCGCCGGCAGGTTTTGCACCCAGCCGTTATAAACCAGCGGGATCGGCAGAATTCCTTGCCCGCCCATGCCCGGATGCGCGGAAATGGTGTCATCAACAGCAGTGTTACCCGCTGAAAATAACCCCACTGCGCCGACAATGGCCGCATCGGCTGGATTTCCATCGTTGTTTGGATCGGCGTCGACGATCAGCATTCTGTTCGAAAATTTGCTGGTAACGTAGGCATAATAGCCGCCGCCTTGCTTAGCGCCGTATTGCACGCCGTGACAGCCCGGATCGCACGGCAGCATGGCCACGACTTCATCGGTGCTGGTGTTCACAACCGTGATGGTGCCGGTCAATGTATTGGCGGTTACCATGTTTTTCCCATCCGGCGACACTGGTGTCTGAATCGGTAATGCGCCGACCGGACCGGAAATTGCGCCGCTGATGGGATTATAGTTTGCGATCAGATTGATATGTTTAATCACCCGGTGCGTATCCATGTTGACGACCGTGATGGTACTGTCGAGCAGGTTTGCGACATAATACTTGCTGGCATCCGGCATCATCCCTGTCGCCAATGGGTGACTGAGCGCACCGCTGACCGGCAGAATCGCTTCAATGCGATCGCTGTGGAAATTGTATTGCGTGGTATCGCCGTTCAGTACATTGGGCGTTACCATGATTTTGCCGTCATGGCTCATCCAATGCGCATGCGGGTTACCCCTGCCGATATTCACCCGGCGCAATACTTGCGTTGCCAGCGGCGTTAATTCCATTACCGAATCGGTACGCGTATCGCCATTGTTAGTCACATGAATCAGGTCGGAATCGGTCAACGTCATGACATGCGCCGGCGCTTCACCCACAGAAACATTGCGAATCAGCCGGCCGGTTGCGCGATCATAGACTGTCAGCTTTTTATCAAACCACTGCGTCACATAAATCACGTTCTGATCTTTATCGGTCCACATGTTATGCGGATTGTTCATTTTGATCGACGGCAACGCTACTTTGCGTTTGACCTGCCAGGAAGCGCCATCCACGGCAGTCACTGTCCCTGGCTTATCTTTTCCCAATGTTTCCTCGAATTGCGTAGCGACCCAAATTTCGCCTACCGCCGGTGTCGCTGGCTTAGACAGAGGTTTGAGCGCAATATCATTGCCGTAACGGGTATTGAGTACCGCTGGCAAGTTCACAACACCAATGTCGGCGCGCACATCGACATTCGGGTAGGTAATATGCCAGGGCGCATTGCTTGCATAGTTCTGCCAGTTTGCCGGATTGGTCGCGATAAAGAAGGTGCGCAATAACCGCGTGGCCAGATCGCTGCTGCTGGGAATCTTGATACCATTGATCAGACTGAGATTGGCCCCGAGATCCAAACCGGTAGTGCTTGGATCGTCAACGATGACCGCACCGAACATATACGGATGGATACTGCACGTAAAAACATACAATCCCGGCGTTGTCAGCGTCAAACTGTCGCCGCCTTTCTTGGGTTTGGTGTTAAAGGGCATGCCGGCCGCTCCAGTCGGATAGATCAAACTGGTGCGGGTATGCACGGTATTCGAATTACCGGAAAAATTGACCCGCACACCGGGTGCCGCTATGGCGATCGAACGATTGCCCGCAACTGCCGCGCCGGTATCAAACCAGCGTCCGGGATGATCGGTGAGCGCAAAATTGACTTCGTTATCACCTGCAAAACCGGTATTCGCCGACAACAATGTCAAGCATGAGGCAAACCAGACAATTGCGGCATGAGCCTTCTTGATCTTGGATAATTCGAACATAAAAATCTCCGTTACTTTTAGCTAATGGCTTTAAATCAATCAGTTTGTGTTTCACCGGGAAACGATCGGTTGCGATTCTATCGACGCATCACAGTGTGAAAATTTCCCGCATAATTGGGACTATACGTGGGAATTATTTCCATGTCAACATTTGTGTGACTATTTCCCACAATACGCTATAATACTTGGCATTCTCAAGTAAAACTGCAATTCACCCGTGAGTCATTTTATGCATGGCGTTCGTAATAATCATTCGTACTCAACCGCGCTGATCGTTGCTTTGCGCCGGATATTGCGGCCATTTGTCAAACTCATGCTGGCAAATGGCATCACTTTTCCTTTTCTATCTGAATTACTAAAGGGCATATTTGTTGATGTTGCCGACAGCGAATTTAGGATTGGCGGCAAGCCTTCGACTGATAGTCATCTGAGTTTACTGACCGGCATACACCGTAAAGATATCAAGCGGCTGCGTTCTTGTACGCATAGCAACGCCGAAACAATTCCGCAAGCGGTATCACTAGGCACGCGCCTGATTAATTTATGGACCAGCGATCCGCGCTTTCTCGATGCCAATAACCAACCTAAGCCATTGCCGCGTTTTTCCAAAGAAGGCGGCGAAATTTCCTTCGAGGGATTGGTCGCCAGCGTCAGTTGCGATATCCGTTCGCGCGTCGTGCTGGATGAATGGCTCAGGCTGGGAGTTGCCCACTTCAATGACAGCAATCAAGTCTGCCTCAATACCGCAGCATTTATCCCGGCCAATGGATTCGAAGAAAAAGTTTATTACTTCAGCCATAACTTATACGATCATGCCGCGGCTGCAACCAGTAATCTTCTCGGCGGCACCTCGCCTTTTTTGGAACGGAGCGTATCTTACGATCGGCTCAGCGACGATTCAGTCAAAAAACTTGCCGGTATCTCAGAACAGCAAGGAATGAAAGCGCTACTCGCCATCAACAAAGCAGCGATGACGTTTGAAAAAAACGATGCCGGCAGTGATGAGCCGCAGCATCGCATGACATTCGGCATTTATTACTACACCGAACCGGTTATATCCGGGAAATCAGCCGGCCGGAAAATTGAAGAAACATCGCACACACCAGACGATCACTCCCAAGCCGGATGAAAAATAATCTCTTGACCGCCTTACGTCTCATCATTGCTCATATCGCCAGCGCTGCGGCCATCACCTTATGCTATTCGGACAGCGGATTTGCCAAGAATAATTGCGACAGCCATGCGACAACAATCAATCCGGCGATTACCACGCATGCGGAATCCGGAATCGGCGGTACCGGCATAACCACCGCCGGATCGGGCATTGGCGGTACCGGGATGCATGAAGGCGGAATTGGCGGCACCGGCAACCTCGCAGGCGGAATCGGAGGAACCGGTCAGGTTGCAAGCGATGGCGGCATCGGCGGCACCGGAATTATCGGTATCATCACCGGATTTGCCAGCATCTGCGTAAATGGTATCGAGGTGCATTACGACAACACCACGCCGATTCAGGTGGATGGCCGCTCCGCAACGATTCGCGACTTGGCGGCAGGGCAACTCATCGCGGTTCAAGCACTCGGAGGCGGACAAGAACTTACCGCGCGTCAAATCGCAATCATCCATGCCGCGGCAGGTCCGATCAGCTCGGTCGATCATGAAAAAGGTGAAATGCGCATATTAAATCAATCGGTTCAAATTACCCGCTTGGAAGATCGCGGCAGTCTTTCGGCTTTGAAAGCCGGCGATTGGGTGCAAGTCAGCGGCCACCGGTTAACCAGCGGCGCGATTATTGCCTCACGGATTGAAGCGATACCGCCACGGCTGGAAGCCAAGCTGACCGGCTACATCACGCACATCGACAGCCAAGGCTTCGAAGTCAACGGCACGCGTGTCGATTACAGTACGCAACCGGCAACCGCGAATATCTCCCGCGGCATGGAAATCGCCGTGGCCGGCCACTGGAATGGCGCCAGCTTGCATGCTGAACATCTCGCGTTGGAGCCAACCCGCCAGAGCATCGGAAACGTTCAGCATATTGTTATCGAAGGCTATATCCATGCGCTCGATGACAAGGCAATCAACCTGGGCAACCGGATTGTGACATTGGATTCCAGCACCCAGATCGCAGGCGCTTCAAGGAGCGACCTGCGGCCTGACCAGCGCATTCAGATGACCGGCCAAGTGGGATCGGATCAACGCATCACGCCGGAGCGGATTGAGATGAAGCAGGAGCAGCCGTTGCATCTTGAGCAAAGAACCGATCACGGCGCTGCCGGCAATGATCATCAGAATCCTCAAAAATCCTCCAAAATCGAACCGGAGCTGAAGTCCGCCGACGGCGATAAAGATGAAAAAGATCGCAGCGGCAAAGACAGTGATCAGAAAAATTCCGGTCATGACGGATTAAAAAAAGAAACAGATCAGCACTCTGATAACAATCGCGATTCCAGTGATCAATCGCGCTCGAAGGATCATGACGCACCATCCGGGGATGAAAAAGAATCCAGCCGTTCAGAATCACCGGAACCGCTAAAATCGACCGGCAACACCCAGCACGAAACGCGGGACACCAGTGATGCGTTGCACAATAACGACAACCCAGACAGAGTCGATCGCGACCATAGTCTACCCGCCGATCGAGATTCCGGTCATCGCGATATCGATCATATCCGCGATCAGGTTCGCGATATGGATATCCGGGAAAATGTGAGAGACCGCAGCGATCATCACGACCGGGACTTCGGTCCTCGCGATAGGGATTTTGACAGATAGTTTAGGGAAGCGCCGATTAACTCAACGAACGTGATGAAGAACGAAGCGCACGGAACGCAACAACCGGGACATATCAATCGGATAGGCGAGGGAGTGAGTACCGCGCAACGAAGCAATTCGCTCGTGCGGTCAATTAATCAGCGCTTCCTTAGTTTGTCTAAAACTCAAGCACTAACACTGGATTATTCAAGTATATAGTCAGCATTAAAAAATATTCCATTTACTTTTCAATGTAATATATTTATCCTGTGTAAGACAAATCGTATAGAATATGTAGGAAATTTTGCGTTTCCATTATTGGCAGATGAATCTACCTTTCCCGGATTGTAAGAATGCAAACCGCTGCCGCCCATAATATCCAGTGTAATCATTTTCAGTCTTCATGTACCGGTCCTTATCAGCGCAGGCACTTGCAATCCTTTTATTAACTCCACCCGCAACACTTGCCAATGGCCTGAGTTTCAGCACCGCCACCGACTTCACCACGGGTAACTACGGCGGCGCCAGCCCAACGGATATCTGGTACGTTCCTTTCACGGCTCGTTACGACAAGGATCGCGCATCCTTCCGGTTGGTTATTCCTTATCTCCATATCACCGGCCCCGGAAACATATTGGGACCCGGTATTGGCGGCATCGATGGCCGCGGAACCATTATCGGCGGCGGTTTTACCGGAGCCAGTCCGGGCAGCGGCGGCGGCATTGTTGTTTGCGATGAAAATACTGAGAATTGCTCGGGTGAAAACCCTGGACGAAGTGAAAACAATTCCGGCCCCGGCGGGGGCGGCGATGACGACGATTCCGGTGGCAGCGGCGATGACAGCGATGATGACTCAGGCTCCGGTGATGGTGGCGGAGACGATGATGATGATGATTCAGGTTCCGGTGGCGGCGGAGACGATGACGATGATGATGATGACTCAGGTTCCGGTGGCGGAGACGATGACAGTGATGATGATTCAGGCTCCGGTGGCGGTGGGGACGATGACAGCGATGATGATTCAGGTTCCGGTGGCGGTGGCGGCGATGACAGTGATGATGACTCAGGTTCCGGTGGCGGAGACGATGACGATGATGAGAGCCTCGGCAAAGCCTTATCGCCGGTAAGACTAGGTAAAATAGCTGCATCCGGTCTTGTAGGCGGCATTCCCCTGGGAGGACCGGATTTGCCGAGTTCAACACGCGCAGGCTTAGGTGACATCATCGCGGCATTCAGCTACAACCTTATCGATCACGCACCGAGCGGCATCATTTTTGATGTCACCACGCGCTTAAAAATACCTACCGCAAGCGAAAGGCTGAATATGGGAACCGGCAAGGTTGATTTCGCCATTCAGGGTGATTTATTTAAAACCATTTCCAAGTTCACACTCAGCGCAACCTTAGGATACCGGATTCTGGGCAATCCATCCGGAATCACCTTTCATAACGTGGTATACGGTGGTGCGGGCATTGGTTACCGGCTGTCCCCCGCGGTTACGCTCGGGACTAGCTACAATATGGGACAATCGCCGGTCAGATTGGAGGACAGCAGGGATTTAACATTCTATCTGTCACAACGGGTAACCGATCATTTCAGGTTGAATATTTATGGGTTACGCGGTTTCTCGGAGCGCAGTCCTGATTGGGGCGGCGGCATCAATCTGCGCTATGTTTTTTAGAAACCAGCGCATGTGCCAGCCTATACAATCGCACTCACGGGCGCAGTAAACCATCCGCCTTACGCTTAGCCAGCAAGCAAATGAGATCGCAGCCGATATGCGCTGCCGCTAGCGCGGTGATTTGACTGTGATCGTAAGGCGGCGACACCTCGACAACATCCATACCGGCAAGATTAATCGCAGTCAGCCCGCGAATAATGCCAAGTGCTTGCGCGGTTGAGAGACCACCGCAAACCGGCGTGCCGGTGCCGGGTGCGAAAGCCGGATCGAGACAATCGATGTCAAAGGTCAAATAGGCTGCGCGATTACCCACAATCCGCTCAACCTCGGCGATAACCGCATCAGTACCGTGCCGGTGCACCCAAGTTGCATCGAGGATATGAATACCCATGAAATCATCATTCCAAGTACGAATGCCAATTTGTACCGAACGCTTTGGATCAATCAGGCCATCCCGGACAGCCTTATAAAACATCGAACCGTGATTCAATGAACTCGGCGACTCATCTGACCAGGTATCGCTGTGGGCATCGAAATGGATTAATGCCAGCGGCTCTCCAAATTTCTCCGCGTGCGCTTTGAGCAACGGGTAAGTCACATAATGATCGCCGCCGAATGTCAACATACGCGCCCCGGAACCCAAAATATGCCGGGCATGATCGGCGATCGCCTCGTGTATCGTCATCGGATGATGCACATCGAGATAGCAATCGCCGTAATCGATCACCGCCAGATTTTCAAATGGATCGAATCCCCAAGGGTAAGGTTTGAGAGAAGCCACTTCTGCCGACGCCAGACGGATTGCTTGCGGCCCGAAACGGGTGCCGGAACGATAAGTCACTGCCAGATCGAACGGAATACCGCTGATCACTAATTCCGCTCCGCTCAAGTCTTTGGTGTAATTGCGCCGCATAAAAGATAGCACACCTGAAAAAGTCGGTTCGCGCAGCATGCCATAAGGATGGTCACGCACGATCGCGCCATTGATCTTGATTGAGTCATCGCTTGTCATAAGGGGGGTTCCTTGCATAAATTTCACGGTCAATTCGCGATTTCGAATCCCAAGTTATCCATAATATGGTTTTGCGCGCAACAGATTCAAGTGCTGCCGCTCAAATAAAAGGCCGGCTGTTGGATCTCTATGACGGCTTGACGTTATAATCATTACGTTTTAGCCATGAATGTTTCTGAACGTTATGCAATTTCCAATCGACTGCAAACATATTGTGACGATGTTGCTGACAGCGGGGCTGGTAAGCGGCTGCGCTTCGATGTTTTCCGGCGGCTCATCGCCCGGTACTGACACCCGGGATTATCGCGCGCCGAATCTTAACGCAGCTTATAACAGACCCTATAAAGTCAAAGGGGTCACCTACTATCCATTAAGGACCGCATCCGGTTATCGAGAAATCGGCCACGCTTCGTGGTATGGCTCGGAATCCGGCAATCGCACTGCCATGGGAATCCGTTTTGTACCGCATGGTTTAACCGCCGCCCACAAAACACTGCCGCTACCCACCCGGGTCAGAGTCACCAACTTACACAACGGCCGCTATGTGGATGTCATCGTCAATGACCGGGGGCCTTTCAAAAAAGGCCGGATTATTGACTTATCGCACGGTGCCGCGAAAAAGATCGGATTGCACGGCATTGCCAAAGTGAGAGTCGAATACCTGAGCGATAAAATCAGTCAAATTGAAAAATAATCCGATTGAATTGCACTTAAAAAGCATGCTCCTAAGTTCGACTTAAACACTATTTTCAAAGATATATCATCACATTACCTCTTTAAGCGATTCGCAGAGTTGTTTAGAATGAACAGACAACATTAGTTTCTCTGAAAGGTGGGTAAAACAATGACGACACGGAATATACCGCCTGAGCGTGCTGCGGCGATGCTATCGCTGATCAAGGAATTTCAATATCTAGCACCCGGGGTCATTGAGATCATCGCCGATGCCTGTCAGTGGCATCGCTACGAAGCGGGCAGTGAAATCGTACGATATCATGATCATACCAATAGTGCTTTTTTCATCGTGCAAGGTGAAATTCGCGTGATGTATCACGGACTATCGGGGCAAGAAGTTATTTTGTGCGATTTACTGACGGGTGAAATGTTCGGTGAATTGACAGCGATTGACGGCCACCCGCGCTCAGCCACTGTCAAAGCAAGAACCAGCGTATTGCTGGCATCGATGTCGGCAACCGATTTCCAAGACCTGATCTACTCCAACCGCCAGATTGCGGAAACCATTCTTAAGCGCTTAACGGGCCAGGTTCGCCGCCTGACCGAGCGCGTTTATGATTACAGCACCCTGGCGGTCCGCAACCGTATCCAGGTGGAATTATTACGTCTCGCAAGGGATCACGTCACTTCTGCAAACACCGCCATCATCTCTCCCGCGCCAACGCAAACTGAAATTGCGAATTTAGTGAGCACTCACCGGGAAGCGGTATCGCGGGAGCTGAATAATCTGGTCCGGGATAAGTTGATTATGCGGCAGGGGCACGATTTGCATATCCTCGATGTCGCCAAATTGACCGAAATGGTCAATGAAGTACGAGGCGGTTTCTAATCTGAATCTTTTCGCCACAACGCCTAATTATTTGTGAGGGCACGCCTAAATGTGGCAAACTGCGCTGTCCAATTAAATTACGGGTATTTTATTCGTGTCCCCCTACGAACTGTTCATCGGATTACGTTATACGCGCGCAAAGAAACGTAATCACTTCATCTCGTTTATTTCATTAATTTCCTTGATGGGCATCACGCTGGGAATGACAGCGCTGATTACCGTCATGTCGGTAATGAATGGTTTTCAGAAAGAAGTTCGCGCCAGAATTTTAGGGGTCGCGTCGCATGTTCAAATCGGCAGTTACCAGGGCAATGTGCGCTATTGGCAGCAAATTGCGGACGAAGCAATCCAGCATCCGGCGGTAGAAGCAGCGGCGCCTTTTGTCAGCGCTCAAGGAATGGTATCGCACAATCAAGTGGTGCAGGGCATTCTGGTGCGGGGAATCCTGCCGGCAATGGAAGATAAAGTTGCTGATTTTTCCAAGACGATGGTCAGCGGCAAGCTTGATGATTTGGTGCCGGGAGAATTCGGTATCATCATCGGCATGGAATTGGCACGCGCCATGGGCACATTTGTCGGCGAAAAGATTGTATTGATGGCGCCGCAAGGTCAAGTGACACCGGCCGGTATTCTGCCCAGATTGAAACAATTTACCGTCGTCGGAATTTTTGAAGTGGGTCATTTCGAATATGATTCCGGTCTGGTGTTGATCCACATGTTCGATGCGCAAAAACTCTACCGCATGGAAAACGATGATGTGTCCGGCGTGCGCCTAAAATTAACCGATTTGTTTCTGGCGCCTAAGGTAGTGCAAGAATTACCCGCGATGCTGTCAATCGATAGTTATATCAGCGACTGGACGAAACAGCATGCAAACTATTTCCGCGCCATCCAGATTGAGAAACGCATGTTATCGCTAATTCTGGCGTTGATCATCGCGGTTGCCGCATTCAATATTGTTTCCACGCTGGTGATGGCGGTCACTGATAAGGAATCGGATATCGCGATTCTCAGAACGCTGGGCGCCAGTCCGCGCAGCATTATGAAAATATTCATCGTTCAAGGCACATTTATCGGTGTCTTCGGTACCGTGCTCGGCGTCGCCGGCGGTATGCTGCTGGCGTATAACGTCGGCGAAGTGGTGGCGTTCATTGAAAGCCTGTTCAACGTGCAATTCCTGTCGCGTGAAATTTATTACATCAGCAAGATCCCAACCGATCCGCAGATGGCGGATATCACCACCGTTGCCGTCACTTCGTTTGTCTTGAGTCTGCTGGCAACCATTTACCCCAGCTACCGGGCTTCCAAAGTTAATCCGGCGGAGGCGCTGCGCTATGAGTGATACCGTCATTGCTTGCCGCAATCTGACCAAACAGTTTTCACAAGGCGATTCGACGGTACCGGTGCTCAAAGCGGTCAACCTGGATTTACTGAAAGGCGAAATGCTCGCTATTGTGGGTGCTTCCGGTTCCGGCAAGAGCACCTTGCTGCATGTACTGGGCGGATTGGACGCGCCTACGAGCGGAGATATTAGAATCCTTGATCATGACATCGCTAAAATTAGTGAAGAGGAACGTTGCAGGTTGCGAAACCATTCGCTTGGTTTTATCTATCAATTCCATCATTTGCTGCCGGAATTCAGCGCACTGGAAAATGTCGCCATGCCTTTGCTAATCCGCCGCTTAACCACCGAAGAAGCCTATGATCGCGCGGCCGATATGTTGAAACTGGTTGGTTTAGGTCATCGTTTTACGCATACCCCTGGTGAATTATCGGGCGGTGAGCGTCAACGTGCAGCCGTTGCACGCGCATTGGTAACGCACCCGGCTTGCATCCTGGCCGATGAACCAACCGGAAATTTAGATCGGCAGACTGCAGAGAAAGTGTTCGATCTGATGCTGGAATTAAATCATAAAATCAGCGCCAGTTTGATTATCGTGACGCACGATCAACGCTTGGCCAATCGCGCTCAACGAATCTTACAACTCATTGACGGTGTTTTATGTAATGTCTCCGAGTCGTAAATATAATATCAATCAAATGCCTTCATAAATGTAATACCGCTCTATGCGAACATTGTTCACTTACATCATGGTTTTCCCCCGGCGCAGTATTTTTGTGCTGGCGGCACTATTGATTGCCGGCATCGCCGAAGGCTTGAGCTTGACCGCATTATTGCCTTTAATATCGATTGCCGTCGGTGATTCGGGCAGTAGCAGCGATTCCGGCATCGGCAAGTTTATGGAGAAAACACTCCAGGATATTGGAATTGAGCCGGCTCTGGATACGATTCTAATCATTATTGTCGGCGGTATGTTTTTTAAAGGACTGGTATTGCTGTTAGCGAACCGCCAGGTCGGATATACCGTGGCACATGTCGCCACCGCTTTGCGGCTTGACCTGATCGAGGCTTTACTCGCCAGCCGATGGCAATATTACTTACGCCAGCCCGTCGGTTCACTCGCCAACTCGGTAGCAACCGAGGCTTACCGGGCGGCCAACGGCTTCGAACACAGCGTCAATGTCTTGGCGCTCGCCATTCAAGTGCTGGTATACGCCGTCGTGGCATTATTCATTTCATGGGAAGCCACTCTGGCATCTTTAGTAATCGGCTTATTTCTATTGATTGTATTGAACCGGTTAGTCAGCGCAACCCGCCGCGCCGGTAACAAACAAACCCGATTATTACGTGATCTGCTGACTTATCTGTCCGATGTGCTGGGTTCGGTGAAATCGCTCAAAGCCATGGCAAGAGACAATGTTGCGGATGCCATATTGCACGAGCAGACCCAGCACCTGGAAAGAGCCACGCGCCGTGAAGTGATGAATAGAGCTGCTTTAACTGCGCTCCAGGAGCCGATTTTGGCTGCATTAACGGCCAGTGGCCTATACATTGCCTTGGTAGTGTGGGAATTGTCTTTACCGGAAGTGATGCTGATGGTTTTTTTACTGACGCGCATATTGGGACTGCTCAATAAAACACAACGCCGCCATCAACAGCTTGCGGCACAAGAAAGCGCATACTGGGCTTTGAGAAAAGCCGCCGAAGAAGCGCGTAAAGCAGCCGAAAGAACAACCGGCGTGATTCAGCCGACGCTATATCAGGGCATCTCCCTTCAACATGTCAAGTTCAATTATGGACAAAAAGTCATATTTCACGACTTAAACATCGAAATACCGGTCAATTCGTTTACCGCCGTCATGGGACCCTCGGGTACCGGAAAAAGCACACTGTTGGATTTGTTGTGCGGCTTGACCGAACCGCAATCCGGCGAGATCCGGATTGATAACGTTCCTTTGCACGATGTCAATTTGCGGCAATGGCGCCACATGATCGGCTATGTTTCACAAGATACCATTTTGCTGCACGATACCGTGATGAATAATATCCTCGTCGGAGAACCCTCCTTAACGGCTGCCGATGCGGAACGGGCGCTGCGTCAAGCTGGCGCATGGGATTTTGTCAGCATGTTGCCGGAAGGATTACAGACGATTGTCGGCGAGCGCGGCGGACTACTTTCCGGCGGGCAACGCCAACGCATCGCCATCGCACGCGCATTGGCGCACAGACCGTCATTCCTGATTCTGGACGAGCCTACCAGCGCATTGGATCCTGAGAGCGAACAAACGATTTGTGAAACATTGCAGAATCTGGCCAAGGATTTAACGATTATTGCAGTATCGCACCAACCGGCGGTTATTAACGCTGCCGACCGCGTCTTTATGCTGTCTGATGGTAAAGCGGAACCATTGTCACAAGCGCCAAGTCTGCAATAATATTCTACTGATTCCATATGCTTTGCGCAGGGGAAATAGCCTGTAGTGCAAAGCGGCATGAAAGCAACGATTCCAAAAGCGTTTTTCGAATGATGAAATTACATTTACTGATCCCGGATTTATTCTGGCCTGATAGGTTGCAGCCTGAAATTTATCAGAGCTTGCCCGCTCCCAATTTGTCGAGATTGCTCTCTAAAAGCCATCGCGTGGCTGAGCCGGCTGAAACTATGGAATCTTGGCTTTGCAAGCAATTCAATGTACCCGAGCAACAGCACAATTGGCCTATTGCGCCACTTATGTTGCATCGGGATGCCCCTGATTTGACCAAATCCAATAAAGATTTCTGGTTACGTGCCGATCCTGTTCACCTAAGGATTGAGCAAAATCATATTATGTTAGCCGATAGTCAAGCTTTTCAAATCTCGCAGCAAGAAGCTGAAGAAATAGCCGGTAGTATTAATCGTAGTGTTGCGGATCAGGATTTCTCAATCATGCCATTTCGTTCTGATCGCTGGTATGTGCGAATGACTAGCGCCCCCGATATGTATACATATACCCTTGATCAAGTAACGTGCAGAAATATCAATAGTTACTTACCTTCTGGTAGCGATAGCATCCGTTGGCACAAATTATTTAACGAAATTCAAATGTTGTTGCATGACCATCCGGTCAATCAAGCGCGAGAATCCCGGGGAGAATTGACCATCAATAGTGTTTGGTTCTGGGGTGGCGGACAAATGCCGCAGTCGATCAGATCCGCTTTTACACATATTCTTAGCAACCATGACTTACCGCGCGCACTCGCCTTAGCTGCTCAAATCAATAGTTCTGAGCTCCCCGGAAATATCCATGAATGGATACAAACACAGTCTGCCGGTACCCAATTGATAGTTCTGGATGCATTGCAATCCAAAGCGAAATATCGTAATGGCTACGATTGGCGGGAAACACTCAGAACACTTGAACAGCATTGGTTCTCACCTATCTACAGCGCATTGAAAGAGGGAAAAATTAGTCAATTAGCCATTACAGCATTAAATGAAACCGGTACTTTGAATTTTACTATTCAACCCGTTGATCTGTGGAAATTCTGGCGCCTAAACCGGCCGCTCACGGCACATAGCCAGAAACATTAGCGTGCATAATAATTTGGCAACACTGATGATCGAATTTCTTAATTACTTGATAAGTCAATGAGAATAGTTATTTTATAGAAGGAATTACAGTGCAAAAGACCAATCCAGCCACTAAGATTAAACCCTATCTTGCGATCTCGTTAGCGCTTATACCCGCAATCATTCTTGCAATAAATTCATTTTTCCCGGCGGAATTCGATTTGTCATTTCATGGATCGGCGGCATTATGGCTTCTCTTGTTAATGGCGATCCTGGTTACCATCGTTCAAATATCACGTGCAGAAAAAAACATCACAGATTATTCCAACCAACTCCAAATCAGTAAAGAAAGGCTCGGAAACGAAATAAAACATCGATTGTGGGCAGAAAAAACCGCTTCTGAAAATAAAATAAAATCGCAATTCATTGATGAAAATATCCCGGTAATGCTAGCTTATTTCAACACTGAGTTCCGTTGCCGCTATCACAACCGTATCTTCCGTCGATGGTTTGGTCTCACCGCCGATCAAATTGACGGTAAGCTATTAAAGGAATTTTCTGGCGAGGAATTTTCTTCCGCTATCATTAACCGTTCTAAAGAAATTCTGGCAGGAAAAACGATTCATAATGAGCGTATCCTTAAATCAACTAAAGGATTCCCATACATATTCACGGAACAATATCTCCCACACCTCGATAATAAGGGAAAAACGATCGGGTTTTATACGTTACATACACCGCGTGCCCAGGAAAAAAGCCGGGTATCTCCTAAGAGTAAAGCTGAAATCTCGAGTGATAAAGTGTCAATAAAACCTAGTGAATCCCCTGAAAAGGCCACAAAAGACAACACCAGTATTCAACAAATTGATACGCATGCAGCAAACTCAGGGATTTCGGCCGCGCGCATCGCGCAAGCAATCGAAGGTGGAGAGTTTAATCTTTATTGTCAGAAAATAGCTCCGATTAATTCCTCCGCCGCTTCGTCACACTATGAGATTTTGATACGAATGCACGAAGAAGAAAGTAACCTGATGCCAGCCGGCTCGTTCTTGCCTTTGGTCGATCAATTTAAAATGATGCCGAAGCTGGATCGATGGATAATAAATCACATTCTCCAGTGGCTTTCGGCACATCCAAATTCCGATTGGGTTTTTTATATCAATGTGGCAAAAGACACCTTGAGCGATAAGACTTTTCCCGACTTTATTCAAGATCGGATAAACAAAACAAAAACTTCGGCCACCAATATTTGTTTTGAAATCGAAGCTTCTGATGCTGAATCGGATGTAATCAATACCGTTAATTTTGCTCAGAAAGTCCGAAATATCGGCTGTCTGGTATCGCTATGCAGCGTCAACGATGATTCAGAAATATCCGAATTACTGAGTAAATTCAAGGTTGATTGTTTAAAAATTGATGGGGGTTTAATTTGCAATATTTTGCGCGACGACGATGACTTAGCCAGGGTGCGGGCTATCAATAGCTTCGCTCACACAACCAATATCAAAACAATCGCCGAATTGGTCGAATCCGACGAGATTATTGCAAAGCTTCAGGAGATAGGCGTTGATTATGGACAAGGATTCGGTATCGGTAAACCGCATCCATTCGCAGAACTTGATCAAGAAAAATGAAAAAGGGTGATATCCCCAAAAGAATAATCACCCCTTGTATCGTGACTGTAATTCGAAAAATATTTCCTTACAAGGCCTTAACCATACTTTCTACGACTTTCTTCGCGTCACCAAAAATCATCATTGTCTTGTCCATATAAAACAAATCATTATCTAGACCAGCATAGCCGACAGCCATACTTCTTTTAACAACCATGACTGTGCGAGCTTTATGCGCATCCAAAATAGGCATGCCATAAATAGGGCTTCCAGGCACATTCGCAGCCGGATTAACCACATCGTTGGCACCTAAAACCAGCACGACGTCAGTGTTAGAAAAATCGCTATTGATCTCTTCCATTTCCTGAACTTGCTCATACGGAATTTCGGCTTCAGCGAGCAGCACGTTCATATGGCCAGGCATACGGCCTGCAACCGGATGTATAGCAAAACGGACATTAACACCTTTCGCGTGTAATTTCTCGGCCAGTTCCTTGACGGCATGCTGCGCACGTGCAACTGCCAAGCCATAGCCGGGAACAATGATCACACTATCCGCATTGCCCATCAGGAACGCTGCATCATCGGCGCTACCGCTACGGTAAGTTTTCTGCACACCGCTATCAGCGGCAGCCGTGCCGCCATCGCTCCCGAATCCACCCAATATCACCGACAGGAACGGTCGATTCATTGCTTTACACATGATATAAGACAGAATTGCACCCGAACTGCCAACCAGCGATCCGGCAATGATCAGCATGGGATTACCCAGCGAGAAACCGATACCTGCCGCAGCCCAACCAGAATAAGAATTCAACATTGAAATTACCACCGGCATGTCGGCGCCGCCGATCGGGATGATAATCAGGAAGCCCAGTATGAATGCGATCGCTGTCATCGCGATAAAGGCCGTCCAGTTGGTGGTATCGCTAAAGAAAAACCACAAACCGAATCCGATCATCACCAGCGCTAAAACCAAATTGAGCGCATGTTGTCCGCCAAATACAATCGGTGTGCCGCTCATCCGCCCGGAAAGTTTCAGGAACGCAATCACAGAACCGGACCAGGTCATGGCACCGATAAATGTACCCAGAAATAACTCCAGCTTACTTCCGGCAGGCAGTACCTCCGGCAAACCGAACGAAACCGGATTATTTACCGCTGCAATCGCAATGAAAACTGCCGCCAAGCCCACCAGTGAATGCATGAATGCAACGAGTTCGGGCATTGCGGTCATTTGCACACGCTGCGCCACAATCGCACCAATAATGCCGCCGACTGCTATGCAAGCAAGGATCAATAACCAATTCTGGGTAAGCGTTAAGGTTGTGGCAACCGCAATCGCCATACCAACGATACCGAATAAGTTTCCACGGCGGGCAGATTCAGGTGAGCTTAAACCTTTTAGTGCCAGTATAAAAAACACCGAAGCCACTAAATATGCAAGTGCTACCATATTTGCTGACATTTATGCGCTTCCTTTTTTATCTTTTTTCTTGAACATTTCCAGCATTCGTTGACTCACCAGAAATCCACCAAATACATTAATCGCAGCCAGCGTCACCGCAGCAGCGCCTAACCAGACGCCCCAATCGGTTTCCGCCGGTCCCGCTGCCAACATCGCGCCGACAAGAATAATCCCTGAAATCGCGTTGGTCACGGACATTAGTGGGGTATGCAATGCTGGCGTAACGTTCCAAACCACATGATAACCAACAAAAACAGCCAGCACAAAAACCGTTAGATTGATAATAACTGGATCAACGTCACCAATCATATTGACTCCTTAATAATTCGTTTACTGATCGATCGCAATAAAACAAATACAGTTAATAAATTAACCAGCAACTGCTCCACCCGTACAAAGCATTGTTCCAGCAATGATTTCATCCTCACGGTCGATTTTGAGGGCGTCACTTTCCGGATCGAGCATTAAGTTAAGAAAATTCATCAGATTCCGTGCGTACAATGAACTTGCATCCGCTGCCACCAATCCGGGAAGATTCGCAATGCCGATCAAATGCACACCATGCTTAACAACCGTCTGGTTTAATTCAGACAATGGACAATTACCGCCTGCCTCAACCGCCATATCGACAATTACCGACCCTGGTTTCATGGCTTTTACAGTTTCTTCCTTAAGCAATACCGGAGCTGGTCGGCCCGGAATCAAAGCAGTTGTGATGATAACGTCTGCCGCAGCCGCTCGTTCATGAACCAGCTCGCCTTGGCGGCGTTTGTAATCCTCGGACATTTCCGTTGCATACCCGCCGGCGGTTTCGGCTTTTGCTTTTTCCTCATCGCTGAGCGGTACTTCTACAAACTTTGCACCCAAACTTTCAACCTGCTCCTTTACGGCAGGTCTTACATCGAAAGCTTCGACCACGGCGCCTAACCTTTTCGCAGTAGCAATCGCTTGCAAGCCTGCAACGCCTGCTCCCAAAATCAAAACCCGGGCGGCTTTTACGGTTCCTGCGGCAGTCATCAGCATCGGAAAGAATTTTTGGTATATGTTTGCCGCCATGATGACGGCTTTATAACCTGCAATGTTTGCTTGCGATGACAGCACATCCATACTCTGCGCGCGGGAAATACGCGGCAATTTCTCCATCGCAAACGCCGTCAATCCATACTGAGCCAAAGCCTCTACACCCTCTTTCTGGTGGGGCGCTAACAAACCTATCAAAACCGCATCTTTACGCATCATTGCCAATTCAGCAGCTTCCGGGCCTCTAACTTTAAGGACAATTTGCGATTGCGCGTATAATTCAGCAACATCCGTAACAATCGTCGCACCCGCTTCCTGATATGCCGAATCCGGTATGCTGGCACCCGCGCCAGCACCAGACTGTACCGATACCTTATGAACACCCTTGGCAGTAAATTTTTTCACGGTCTCCGGTGTCGCCGCTACGCGCGTTTCACCACCGCGAATTTCTGCTGGTATGCCTATTTGCATTGATCATCTCCCTATTCTTTCCAACCTGCTCGCAAAAAATAACTATATTGTGTTCATTTTTTAATGAATTGCGGATTATAAATCAATTTATGCGCAATGCATTAATTGGATCAGGAAAAACTTTGGTATGGCTTGATTTTGTGGCTATTTTCAATTCTATTAAGAAAATTCACCAAACTCATTCCGGAATTGCTGGATAATCCGGTCTAATAAGGACGGAATTTTAGTCAACAACAACTCTGCTTCATCCCAGTTATTATCCAGACCTGCTTTTTCGAGCGCTTCGCAGAGTTCTGCAAAACTCGATGCGCCGATGGTTCTTGCCGATGATTTGAGCTTATGCCCCAAACGTCCAAGGGTAGGTAAATCTCTTGCGGTCTGCGCCAACTTCATCTCTGACAACGTGCTATCGGCCACTTCAATAAATTTAAGCGCAAATTTTGAAACCAACGTGTCATTGTCATGAAACATCTGGCGCATTACCGCAATATCCACAGGCAACTGTTCATCCGGCATCGCCTCTTCCTTACCTGTCACTTGAATTTACACTCCGGTTTTTAAGCATCGGTCAATCCAGCGGCCTGTCAATTTTTCCTGCACCGTATTCTGGCGCAAACGTGTCGCCAATCCTGGAAAATCCACCTGATCCAATGGCTGATCTTGATTGAAACACGAAAAGACGTACGTAATTTTTCCGGTTTCGGGATCCTGGTGCGGCTGCAAACACTGCGCGCATACCTCTTTCATCATGCATTGCATTGGCGAATTGATTGAGCCGATCGCAAAGTGATCCGCCTTCAAATACGGCTTTAATTGATGATGGCGGGCAACTCCGACAGCGGCCATCATGCGATCCGAGCCAATTGCGATGATATGATCGGCATCGGCCAATGCCACCGGCTGCTCACCTAACTTTCCGCTGGCGTATGCTTCCATAGCTTGCACAATATTGCCTACATAGCTTTTATCTTGCGGGCGGGTAACGGTAAAACCCGGTGATTCGTCGCAGCACCATACTACGATATCCGCCGCCGCTTCAATTTCCGCGACTTTATATCGATCGATCAATTTTTTATAACCCGCGAAGTACAACACTTTCGACCCGACTGCGCGTGCCGCGGCACCGATAGAAAAAAGCACCGCATTACCAAGCCCGCCGCCAACCAACACCACAGTTCCATTCTCCGGAATTTCCGTCGGCGTCCCGGTAGGCCCCATGAGCACAACCGGCTCGCCCGGTTTCACCAATGCGCAGAGATTGGACGACCCTCCCATTTCCAATACAATGAGTGAAACCAAACCGCGCTCAACATCGACCGAAGCGCCGGTTAACGCAAGTCCTTCCATCGCCAATCGGGTGTCTTTGGCAACCGGCGCCAATGTTGAAAAATTCTGAAAGCGATAGAATTGCCCCGGCTGAAAATGCTCCGCCGCCATCGGCGCATGCACCACCACTTCGATAATATTCGGGGTCAGCCTTTCCACTTTATGAATCGTTGCGCGCAACCGGTTATTCAACTGTGAAAAGAATTGTTCCGCCGATTGACCGGATGCCGGTTTGACACGCTCCAGCACGCGATTGACGACCGGATAACCCTGTTTCGCACTCGACATCGCCTTCACGACATTTCCCGAATATGAAGGATGCAAATCACCGAAGAAACTGATAAAACGACCGTCCTGATTATCTCTGTACCGGCTCATCAATACAATCGGCACCTCAGGTTTGGGATTACCGTAAGCCGGTTTCGCCGGGTTGCCTTCTTCGTCGCACGCCGCAAAATAGCGGCCATCCAGTTTGAATAATTTTTCATCCTCCCGCGCCAGTACCGTGTTAGGTTGCGTGCCCGCGGCAACCAGCAATGCCCGTGCCGGTAGTTGCACTTTGCCGGCGTCATGCCATTGCCCGCTGTCGTCGCATTTCTGCACGGCAAACTGCACCGATTGCGCATGACCCCAGACATCGACATCCACCCGCACAGGCGTCATACCTTCAGCAAACCAGATACCTTCCTCCAAAGCTTTTTCCACTTCTTCGTGATTCAGCGTATAAGACGGGCTGTCAATCATACGTTTACGGTAAGCCAGGGTTGCGCCACCCCATGACTGCAATAATTGAACAATTCGCGCCGGGCGCTGTTCCTGTTCGGCCGCCTGCCGCTCTGCACGGATCGCGCGCGCATGCGCCAAGAACTCATCGGCGATTTCTTTTTCTTCCTCATCCCATAGCTCACGAATTGCCGCTTCGCCTTGCACCGCCGACAAAATTTCATAGCGCTGCAAGAATTTTTCAACCTGCACCGGGTAATAAGCCAATGCTTCGGTCGCGGTATCAATTGCCGTTAACCCCCCGCCAATCACGACAACCGGCAAGCGCAACTGCATGTTCGCAATCGAATCGCTCTGCGCGGCACCCGTTAACTGCAAAGCCATCAGAAAATCCGATGCTGCGCGAACGCCCCGGGCCAATCCGTTCGGTAAATCCAGCACGGTCGGCTTTCCAGCACCAGCCGCTAAAGCAACGTGATCAAAACCCATGGCAAAAGCATCATCGGTTGTCAAAGTGCCGCCAAAACGGACGCCGCCGAACAAAGCGAATTCTTCTCTACGCTCAAGCAGCAAGCGGATCAATTTCAAGAAATTCTTGTTCCAGCGCACCGTGATGCCATATTCAGCCACGCCTCCGAAACCGCCCGCTATGCGCTGATCCAGATCCTCTTCAAGCGTGCTGGCATGTTGAATCGCTTTAAACGGTACCCTTTGGCCCTGTTGATCCACGCCGGAGATGTCCGCCGGCAATGGCTCAATTTTAAGACCGTCAATTCCAACCACGGTATGCCCCTCGTTCATCAAGTGGTGCGCCAGCGTATATCCGGCCGGTCCCATGCCCACAACCAGTACTTTACGGCCGGAGGCAGGCTTCGGTACGGGCCGGCGCAAATTCAAAGGATTCCATCGTGTTAGCAAGCTGTAAATTTCAAAACCCCAGGGCAACGCCAGCACATCTTTGAGCGTCCGTGTTTCCGCTTGCGGAATATCCACAGGTTCCTGCTTCTGATAAATGCAGGATTTCATGCAATCGTTACAGATTCGATGACCGGTGCCTGCACACATCGGATTGTCCAGCACAATCATCGCCAAACTGCCGATCGCCACACCTTGTGTCTTCAGTTTATGAAACTCCGAAATGCGTTCTTCCAGGGGACACCCGGCGAGTAAAGCGCCCAGTTCGCTGCGTTTGAAAGCAACGGGTTCATCCGGCGATTTAGGTTTTTGTTTGAAGCCTTTCGAACAGGAATCCTTGCCTTGTTCATGACACCAGATGCAATAGTTGGCTTCATCCAGCGCCCCCATCAAATCCGTTCCCGCATCGGTCAATGCAAAGCCATTACGTTCGCGCACATGGCTTAAACGATGCACCGGGTAACCCGCGGAATCATCCGTCTCCAACGATAGCAGATGCTGGAAATCCAGCTTCGCGGGTGACTTGAATAAAATACCTTGCCGCGTATGCTGTTGCCCTTCAGGCGTTCTCAATGCCCAAGCGGCATAGTGCAATGCCTTATTCAAACGCGATTCATTGTCAGCTTCCGCATCCATCCATTGTGCGACTTTGGTTGCAAAAACCAGCTCTGAGAAGGGCTCACCGAATTCCGCCGCCAATTCTTTTTCCAAAGCGATGCCATCAATGGTTGTCAATTCATCATCGCTGACTTTTCCTTTGGCGCGGCGCTGCACAAACTGCCGTTTACAGAAATACAGCGGAGCAAGCTCGTGATGTTTTGCGGCGAGCTGCTGAACGTCATTTTCGATATTGAACAGCCGGGCAATAAAATCTTCCAGCCAAGGTGCGATGTCGATCAATAAAGCCGATTCGTCTTTCGGCAATAATTCATCGGGGCGCTCGCGCGCAGATTCAAACCGCTGGCACAGCGCTTCGTCACCGGTACGCAAAAAATCCAGAAAAATTTGATCCAATTTTGCCAGGCCGTTACGCCGATACAAATCGGAAATCGCAAAACCAAAGTTAAAATTCAAAGAAGCTGTTGTTCCCTGTTGTGTGTGCAACGTCGCATCCATGTTTGTCATTAATCCAATTTTTAATCGTTATTATTCTATCCTTACCTGAAAAATCGATCGATCATAGGCATTGCAAACAAATACCTCGTACCGTCCCTGATTTTTCATTCAATATCGCTATTACCATTTGTTCTCATTGTTATTATCAATAATTTAACCTTTAAACCTTCCCAAAGGAAACACTGGCAATTACCTGCCGCATCGTACGAGAAATCGCAGCGCAATTGAAACACGCAGTTCCGTTAATCGGCGCTTCCCGATATCAACCATTTCAAAAGAACATCGACCAGCAAATCGGGATCGATCGGCTTAGCTAAGAAATCGTTCATCCCGGCAACATGGCATAATTCTTTATGATGCTCATCGGCATTCGCTGTCATCGCAATAATAATCAGACCGGACCATTGCGGATTGGCACGAATCAGACGTGTGGCCTCCAAGCCATCCAGAACCGGCATTTGAATATCCATCAACACGCAATCAAATGCTTCCGCTTCCAATATATCTAGCGCTTCTTGGCCATGATTCGCTATCACAACCACCGCGCCGTTATATTCCAGAAGCCATTTTGCAACTTGCTGATTTAGTTCATTATCCTCTACAACCAGGATATTAAAGCCTTTTAACCTCTGCTGCATATTCTCCGGTCAATTCCTGTAACTCGTATAATTCCAGTAAACATTCTGCTAAAAAATGCTCCTGCCCGGCATAACAATGAGATCTTAATTACCAGAAACTGAAATCATACCGGCTGCAACGGTATTATTACTGCTTTCATCAATAATAATAAAACTGCCCGTTGCGTGGTTTCGCGCGTAATCATCGCAAACCAGCGGCAGTTGCACTTTTATCCCGACATGCGCGATGTCGTTCATTTTCAGTGAGCTCACCGTCTCACGATCCATGGTATTGACATCAACGCGATAATCAATTCTGCTGATCACCGTTTTTACAATGCGTGTCGTCTGTTTGATCAGATACTTGCGCGCGGTATCCAGCGGCTGTTCGGAAAGCCAGCAGAGCATGGCATTGAATTCTTTGGTAACTTGAGGTGCGTCACTGGATTTGACCAACAAATCACCGCGTGAAATATCCAAATGATCTTCGATAGTCAGCGTAATTGACTGAGGCGCGAATGCTTCATCAACAGGACCTTCATATTTGAGAATCTCTTTAATGCGGGATGTCAAACCCGACGGCAATACGGTGACTGAGTCGCCGGTACGGATCGAACCCGATTCAATGCGCCCCATGTAGCCGCGAAAATCATGCAATTCCTTGGTTTGCGGCCGGCATACCCACTGAACCGGAAACCGGAAATCATCACGATTGATGTCATCCTCGATCGATACGGTTTCCAGCAAATCCATGAGTGTCGTGCCTTGATACCAATCGAGATGATCGCCACGTTCAACCACCATATCGCCGTTGAGCGCCGACATCGGAATGTAATTAATATTCCGTAAATTGAGATTCACCGCAAAAGCCGAAAAATCCTCGCATATTTTTTCAAAAACCGCTTGCGAATAATCGACCAAATCCATTTTATTGACGGCGACCACCAAATGCGGAATACCCACTAAGCTTGCCAGGTATGCGTGGCGACGTGATTGCGTCAGCACACCCTTACGGGCGTCGATCAGAATGACCGCCAGATTGGCGGTGGATGCTCCCGTTACCATGTTACGCGTGTACTGCTCATGGCCCGGCGTATCCGCAATGATAAATTTCCGTTTCGGTGTCGCAAAATAACGATAAGCCACGTCAATCGTAATCCCTTGCTCGCGCTCGGCTTGCAAGCCATCGGTCAACAGGGATAAATCAACACCTTGCAAACCGCGTTTACGCGTGGTATTGGTAATGGATGTCAATTGGTCTTCAAAAATAGATTTTGAGTCGTGCAGCAGACGGCCGATCAGGGTGCTTTTGCCATCATCAACACTACCGGCCGTGATGAAGCGTAGTAATTCGGTTTGATCAAGCGATATTTTTTCAATGATCGACATTTAGGTTTCCTTCGGAAAATCGTAGCGCGTAATATTAAATTTCAAACAAGCCGTTCGATTTGTTAAGTATTAAAGTATTGAATTGATTGGCCGCAGGCCGGTCATCGGTTTCCGTTACTGCAACAATACTAGAAATATCCTTCTTTTTTGCGCAATTCCATCGACGCTTCCGATGTTTGATCGTCCATCCGCGTAGCACCGCGCTCAGTAATCCGGGTCATTGCGGTCTCGGCGATAATCTCGTCCACGGTAGCCGCTTCCGATTCCACCGGACAAGTACAGCTCATATCGCCCACGGTACGGAACCGCACCATGATTTTTTCCGCTTGCTCGCCTGCCTGAGGTTGCACCAAATGGGATACGGGGAGTATCCCGGCATCGCGCCGGATGACATCGCGTTTATGCGCAAAATAAATACTCGGGACTTCCAGTTTTTCACGCGCAATATATTCCCAAACATCCAATTCCGTCCAATTACTGATGGGAAAAACCCGGATATTTTCGCTCGGATGCGTGCGGGTGTTATAAATGTCCCATAATTCCGGGCGCTGATTTTTTGGATCCCACTGCCCAAACTCATCCCGGAAAGAAAAAATCCGCTCTTTCGCGCGCGCTTTTTCTTCATCCCGGCGCGCGCCGCCGATGCACGCATCAAATTTGAATTCGGCAATGGCATCCAGCAGCGTGACCGACTGAAACGCATTCCGGCTCTGTGTTTCCGAACGCAATACCACACGACCCTTCTTGATCGAATCTTCCATACTGCGTACGATCAAGCGTTCACCCAATTGCTTCGCGCGATAATCGCGAAACTCGATAACCTCGGGAAAATTGTGCTCGGTATCGATATGCATGAGCGGAAAAGGAAAGCGGCCGGGGCGAAACGCTTTTTCTGCCAGTCTTAACAACACGATCGAATCCTTACCGCCGGAAAACAGCAGTACCGGATTGGCACACTCTGCCGCCACTTCACGCATGATATGAATCGCTTCGCTTTCCAACGCGTCAAGATGGGTAAATGTGTGATGACTCATTATTTTTTCTCTCAACTGATAAAAATGGATCATTTCTGATTAGATTGCAGCAAAGATTTACCACAATCCAATCCGATTATTTTAATGGAATGACTTTCCCGGTATGCAGTCCGCACTCCTTGGTTTCCGGCGCTTCCCACCACCACCGTCCGGAACGGATATCTTCACCAGGCGTGACTGAGCGTGTACACGGCGCACAACCGATACTGGGATAGAACTTATCATGCAGCGCGTTATACGGTACTTCAAAGTGTTTGAGATATTGCCAGACCTCCGCATTGGACCATTCCAGCAACGGGTTTACCTTTTGCATGCGGTTATCCATATCATAAGCCGAAACCTTCAAACCGATCCGGGTAGCCGCTTGCTCACGGCGAATTCCTGTTACCCAGGCGCGCTTACCTTGCAAGGCGCGTCGCAATGGCTCGACTTTACGCATATGACAGCATGCTTTGCGCAATTCGATACTTTCATAAAAGCCGTTAACGCCATGCTCCGCAACATAGGATTCAACTTGTTTGACATTCGGAAAAAAAATACGTAGCGGCTTTTTGTATTTATTTCTCACAGTTTGCATCAAGTCGTAGGTTTCTTGCGGCAAACGGCCGGTATCCAGACTGAACATTTCGATATCCAGTTGAAAACGTTCAATGATATCGGTTAACACCATGTCTTCCGCGCCCAAACTATTGGCAAACGTAACGGGGGCAAAATCAGTGATGGTTTCAGTCAAAACTGCCACAACCTGATCAATTTTTTCCTGTAATTCAGTCATTCACTTTGTCCGCAGCCGGATTACCCTGACGATTCACACGCCGGAACAATGGCAATTTCTGATCGATAGCCGTTTGATAAACCTCGGAAAAATCACTCAACCCTTTCAATGCCTCTTCAATGCTTCGATCCGGGCGTGTTGCAAAAGCATCAAAACCGACACGCCGCATGTAAAACAACTGATCGCGCAATACATCACCGATGGCGCGTAATTCTCCGCTATAACCCAGACGGGCGCGCAAGTTGTAAGCAGTCGAATAACCGCGCCCATCGGAAAATTTAGGGAAATCGACTGCAATTACCGAGAATTTTTGAATGTCGTCCTTCAATTCCTCGGGGCGTTCGTCACTGGCCAACCATACCCCGATTTCCGGGCGTTGTTGCAATGTTTCGCGCTGCGCTTGCCAGACTTTCAAAGGAACGATGATCTTTCCCGGTGCAACGGCAACATCCTCGGGCGTTTGATCCGCTTCCAGCCGCAATACGGCCCAATCATCCGTCACGATGGTTTTATTTTTAATGATCGCGCCCATTAGAACCTCGGTGAATAGTAGGGAATGTCATATTGCGCGGGTACCACGGCATGCGGATCCGTCACTTCTTCCTGCGCGACAAATTCCGATGCATACACATGGTCTTTGAAAGGCGCATGGCCGATGCGGCGCACCGTGTCAATAAAGCGCTCCCCGTCGACGCGCTCGCGCTGATACACTTGGATCAAGCGTTCAATCACTTCCGGAACTTGATAAAAGGTAAATGACGGACCGAGAATCTTACCAATGGAACTGTCGTTGCCCTCCGATCCGCCGATCGATACTTGATACCATTCGTCGTGATCTTTCTTTTCCACGCCGGTTATCCCGATATTGCCGATATGGTGCTGCCCGCAAGCATTGACACAACCGGAAATATTGATTGAAATTTCACCGATGTCATACAAATAATCCAGATCTTCGAAGCGCTCGGCAATCAACTTCGTCAACGGAATTGAACGGGCATTGGCCAGCGTGCAGAACTCCGCGCCCGGACAACTGATCATGTCGGTCAACATACCGATATTCGGTGTCGTCAATTCGTAGCGGGTCGCTTCTTGCCACAGGCTGATCAAATCCTTTTGCCGGACATCCGCCAGAACTAAATTTTGTTTATGCGTAATACGCAATTCGCCGAAGCTGTAACGGTTCGCCAAATCGGCAACCGCGTCCATCTGTTCTGCGGTGGCATCTCCCGGCGCATTGCCCGGCTTCTTCAACGACAAAACCACAATGGCGTAACCGGGAACCCGGTGCGGCATGACATTTTTCGCCAGCCAATGCGAGAAAGACCGGCTGTCCGCTTTAAATTCGTTCAATCTCGAATCGTGGTCAGGTAATGTCTCATACGCCGGATCGACAAAGAACGACGCGACACGATTGACCTCTTCGATCGTCAAAGTGCCCGGACCGTCTTGGATATCGGCCCAATCGGCCTCAACCTGGCGTTTGAATTCATCAATCCCTAACGCTTTTACCAGAATTTTGATACGCGCTTTATATTTGTTGTCCCGGCGGCCATATTGGTTATATATCCGCAAAATCGATTCGACGTAGGTCAATACATGTTGCCACGGCAAGAAGTCCCGGATTTCACTACCGATAATCGGGGTACGGCCCAATCCGCCACCGACCAGTACGCGGAATCCAATTTCGCCTTGCGCATTTTTGGTCACGGCCAAACCGATGTCGTGCGCGTATATCGCAGCGCGGTCATCTTTGGCGCCGCTGATGGCTATTTTAAATTTGCGCGGCAAATAGGCAAATTCCGGATTGAACGTACTCCACTGACGCAGAATCTCGGCATAGGGCCGTGGATCGATGATCTCATCGGGCGCCACGCCGGCAAATTCATCCGAGGTAATATTACGCACACAATTTCCTGAAGTTTGTATCCCGTGCATTTCCACCGATGCCAGATCCGCCAGAATATCCGGCGTGTCTTCCAGTTTCAACCAATTGAACTGAATATTCTGGCGCGTCGTAAAATGGCCGTAGCCACGGTCGTATTTGCGCGCAATATGCGCGAACATGCGCATTTGCTTCGAAGAGATCAAGCCATACGGTACCGCGATGCGCAGCATATAGCCGTGAATTTGCATATACAGCCCATTCTGCAAACGCAAAGGAATAAACTCCTCCTCCTTTAATTCACCGGAAAGGCGGCGGCGTACCTGATCACGGTATTGATTAACCCGTTCATTAACGATTGTTTGATCATATTCATCATAACGATACATAGTTGTTTTCCTTACTAAGGATTCAAAAAGTTAGGACTAAGGGTTAACTGCTCTCGTTACTATAGGTTTTGGACGCCGGTAGTTTTAGCGCGGCATCCAGCGGAAATTTGGCGCCGTATTTCATGATATGGTCGACATCATCATCTTCATCATGCCTTAATGCCATCCCGATGTAGGCATGCTCGCCGGATTGACCGACTACAATGCCGATCCGCCCGCCACAACCATTAAACCAGGTTACCTGTTTAGGCTTATTCTCAATATTTGTGCTCATCTCAATCCTTGTTTGTTAACTGATTGCAGTATTATTCTTTTTATTCGATTGTAATGAACAATCGAGGGAAAATTCATCAAATTGCTTCCGCGCCACAACATTGCGCGGATGAAATCCGGCATTTTACCAAAAAAATGAACCCCCAATGCGATGGATCTCTCATCGGAACGGGCCGCGCCGCTTTCAAAACAAACCGCTTCAAGCTTATCCGGAAAGCAACTACAGAAAATTTACAATCAGTTATATTCTTATTGTCTTTTTAATCGGGCAGCATCATAACAATTCATTTTTATAATTCAAAATAATATTATATTAGACAGATATAATTTTTTATTATTACTGAGTACCATCGATCATGAAATTACAGCAACTCCGTTACTTGTGCGAAACGGCCAATCACAATATGAACCTTTCCCGGGCCGCCAAGAATCTGCATACCTCGCAACCCGCCATCAGTAAGCAAATTCAGTTGCTGGAAGAAGAGCTCGGCGTCGAAATTTTTCTGCGCAACGGCAAGCGCATCGTCCGCATCACCCCGCCCGGCGAACAAATCATTAAAATCGCAACGCGAATGCTTCGTGACGCGGACAACTTGAAACGGATCGCCCAGGAATTCACCGACGAAGCCGGCGGCACTTTAACCATCGCTACGACCCATACCCAAGCACGCTATGCGCTGCCGCCCGTGATAAAACGCTTCACTGCGCGCTATCCCAAGGTCAAATTGATTCTACGGCAAGGCAATCCGATGCAAATTTCATCATTGGTATCATCCGGAGAAGCGGATATTGCGATTGCGACCGAAGCGATCGAGCATTTTCAAGAGCTCGTCATGCTGCCTTGCTACGAATGGAACCGCTGCGTCGTGGCGCCGCCGAAACATCCGCTGCTGAAACTGAAAAAACTCACGTTGGAAGCAATCAATCAATATCCGATTATCACTTACGATTTTGCCTTTACCGGACGTTCAAAAATCAACCAAGCATTTGCCAACAAGGGATTGGAACCCAACGTCGTACTCACCGCCATCGACTCCGATGTCATCAAGACTTACGTGGAATTAGGGTTAGGAATCGGGATTCTGGCCAACATGGCTTTCGATGCCAAACGGGACAAAAATCTCAAGTCGATCGACGCCAGCCACCTGTTTGAACCGAGCACGACGCGCATCGGCATCAGCCGCAACAGCTATATCCGCGGTTATGTTTTCGATTTTATCGAAATGTTCGCACCGCATCTCGATCATGCCACGATCCAGGCAAAACTCAAAAACCCTCAACCCGGAAATTAAGGAAACGCTGATTAATTCGGCGAACGAGAGGAAGCACGAGGCGCACGGAACGCAGCAACCTAGACATATCAATAAGATAGGCGAGGATGCGAGTACCGCGCAACGAAGTGATTCACTCGTGCAGTCAATTAATCAGCGTTTCCTTAACGAGGCAGCACGTAATGCCGGTATTCACAATTGCCAACATGAATATCGCGCAACTGCGCGTCCTCAATACCGCCCTCGAAATGGGCGATAAAAACCCGCATGGTCTCTTCATGTGCAACCACCAGCAGCGTTTCATCTCGCTGAACGCACAGCCAGTCGATAAAACGCAACACCCGCAGCTTGTGATCCAGCAACGATTCACCGCCATTTATCCGAGCGCGTAGCGGATCATGATCAATTGCCGCAAAGTAATCCGCCACTGGCTGACTTTCAAAACCCGAACGAATGTCGGCCAAATCGTCATGCACCTCAATCGGAACGGCGTGATAGCGATTTACGATCTCCGCCGTTTGCCGGGTACGCGGCAACGGAGAAACCAAAATACGGCTCAAAGCTACATCTCGTAATCGCAGCGCCGCGGTTTCCGCCTGCACAATCCCCGTTTCGGTCAAATACACATTACGAGCCGGATCGTCGTTACATAATCCCAGATCATTATAATTCGTACGCCCGTGGCGCATGCAGTAAAAATCCATGGTATCCCCCTTAATTAGTATTTTCTGATCCAGAACCCTGAGATCTGAGATAGCGCCTGGTTCCTTAGCACAACAGTATTCAAACGTTATTTCATTGAATAAGCATTATTATTTTTCGATATTCCCAGTGCGCATTGACACACCCACCTATCGACCGTATATTTCACAGCACTATTAAGAATACGATTAATCATGATTACAGCCAACGATTTAAAAACCAAAGGGATCGCCTGCGTGGAAGAAAGTCTGGCGGATAAAACGGAAGACGTCATCACCGTGCGCGGCAAAGAGTGTTACGTCGTAATGAAAATCGAGCAATACCATTATTTGCGGGAAATGGAACTGGAAGCCGCTCTGCACGAAGCGCGACGCGACATGGCAAGCGGCCAATTCAGCAAGGACACAGTCGATCAGCACGTTGAAGATACTTTCGCCAAATGAGCTACACGCTCATTTTTACCGACAGCTACAAAAAACGCGCCCGCCGCTTCGCGCAAAAACAC
Source organism: Nitrosomonas sp. sh817 (assembly GCF_030908545.1). Lineage (NCBI taxonomy): Bacteria > Pseudomonadati > Pseudomonadota > Betaproteobacteria > Nitrosomonadales > Nitrosomonadaceae > Nitrosomonas > Nitrosomonas domestica. The sequence continues at coordinate 2,983,882 of NZ_CP133083.1, forward strand.
CCGGAACTTAAAGAACCCTACCGCAAAGTGCTGGAGTTGCTCAGCTACAACCCTTTTCACCCTTCGCTGAGAATCCATGCGCTTTCAGGCAAATTGACCGGATTGCATTCGGTATCGATCAATCTCAGTTACCGCATCACGTTGGAAATCATGATTACTGAAAAAGAAATCATTCTGGTGAATGCCGGCAGTCATGAGGAGATACTAAAATAGGATAGGAACTCCGATTTGTGTCAATACACTCCAATTTCATCTTAATATAAAGTGTGCTGCTATCATACCAACTAAAAGTAATATATCATGGTATTTTTGACAAATTAAGTCATTTTATTCAATTTAGAAGGCAAGACCATGCTAATCGAATTTAGTGTAGCTAACTTTCGTTCATTATTTGAGCGTCAAACATTTAGTCTTGTCAAAGCTAGTGGCAATGAATTGGTTGAATCCAACGCTTTCAAAGTCCAAGCTGCTAATGAGCACCATCTGCTTAGATCAGCCGCTATCTATGGCCCAAACGCTGGAGGAAAATCCAATTTATTACTCGCCATGAAAACCATGGAACGTATCGTACTAAAATCAGCAACAAATTTTCAACGAGGCGACAAATTACCAGTTATTCCTTTTCGTCTCAGTCAAGCAGCACTTGATAAACCAAGTGAATTTGAAGTGTCTTTCATCGTTGGTCAAGTACGCTATCAATACGGATTTACGGCTACGACAGAGCGTGTCCATGAAGAATGGCTCTTAGCTTACCCAAAAGGACGATCTCAACTTTGGATTGGACGTACCTGGAATATAGAAAATCAGCGTTATGATTGGGAGCCATGTGACAATCTCTCGGGAGAGAAACAATTATGGCAAAAATCTACCCGTGATAATGCGCTTTTTTTGTCAACTGCTGTGCAACTCAATAGCAAGCAACTTCAACCAATCTATGATTGGTTCAAAACCACATTGAGAATCACTAGTTCCGACGGGTGGAGTCCTATTTTTAGTGCGTCATTATGTGATAAAAACGAGAAAGCACAAGTGATGGAATTTTTACATGCTGCTGACTTGAATATTGAAGATATCGTAATTAAAGAGAAGCCTTTTGATGTTAATGAATTAAGTGATGATATGCCTTCACATTTAAAAGAGTTAATTGCAAGCGATTTCAAAGACAAACAAATTATTGATATCAAAACTGTTCACAAGAGTATAGACGGTGCAGATGTAGTTTTTGATTTTGAGCAAGAATCCGATGGTACACAAAAATTATTTGCATTTGCAGGCCCATGGATTGATTGTCTAGCTCACGGTTATGTCCTGTTTGTTGATGAGTTGCATGACAATCTGCATCCCAAATTGGTACATTTTTTAGTGCAATTATTCCACGATACCGAAACGAATCCTAAAAATGCACAGCTGATTTTCACTACTCATGAAACTTCCATTCTAAACCAAGAGGTATTTAGGCGTGACCAGATCTGGTTTTGTGAGAAAAATCAACAAAATGCTACTGTCGTTTATCCTCTCACAGATTTTAGTCCCCGTAAAGGTCGAGAAAATCTTGAATTAGCTTATTTATCAGGTCGATATGGTGCATTACCTTATGTTAGATCATTAAGGAAAAAACTTAATGGGAACGGATGATTTTTTCAAAAAAAATAAAGCCAAAAGCTCAAAGCAGCTGGCACGTGGTGGTGAAAAGCGCGAACCGTATGCCAAAGTATTAATTGTATGCGAAGGTGAAAAAACTGAGCCAAATTACTTTGAAGAACTAAAAGATTACTATGCTTTAAGTAGCGTCAATGTCAAAATTGATGGTAGCTGTGGTTCTGATCCAGTCAGTGTTGTGGAATATGGGAAAAAGCTCTATCGCAAAGAAAAAGTAAGTGGAGACGCATTCGATAAAGTCTATTGTGTTTTTGATAAAGATACACATTCCAATTATGACAAAGCCATGAATGCCATTCGTACCGCAAACCCAAAGGATACCTACATTGCAATCAATTCCGTACCCTGTTTTGAATATTGGCTATTGCTCCATTTTACCTTCACTACACAACCATTCAGAGCATTACCTAACAACAGTGCCTGCAATCAAGTTTTAATTCAATTAACTTCAAATGTCGGAATGGTCAAATATAGCAAGGGGCAGCATGGCATATTTGAAAAACTTATCAATCTGCTTGATCAAGCAAAAGTTAATGCTAATCTCTCTTTACAGACAGCTGAAGCGGTTTGCACAGATAATCCAACCACTCGTGTACATGAGTTGATATCATTCCTACAACAAATAAAATCTTAACCAATAATATTCATGAATAATAATACGGTTGGGTTTCAGGGAAACTGATTTTTCGGTAATTTATTCAGCATTTTCCTAGGTTAGCAGCTGTAAGCTTTTAGTCTAGAGTCATGATAATCATGTGACTGTGCTATCACACACCTTTTACCCCGCCTTCCCATCCACCCTCGCACGCCAATAAATCGGTGCGAACTTAACCGCCCACAACCCAAAACACACTAACCAAACCAGTGCCGCCAGCACGTAAAACATCGCCGCAATCGCTGGGATGAGGTCGGCCAGAATGCGGATGACGGCGGTTGCCTGGAAGCCCAGGAACAGCAGCCAGGTGAAGCGGTCGAGTTCGAGTGGCCGTCCGGAATGACCGAGGGTGACGCGCGAGGCCATGGCGAGGATCATGCCAGAGAAGAAACCAATGCCGAGCGCGTGCAGCGGGGCGAGTCCCAGAATAAAATTACCGGAGGCGAAATACACCAGGCTTTGCACGGCGTACAGCGCCATGGCCACACCGAACCAGGCGAACGAGATGTGCAGCACCGCCAACAGGCTTACTTGAAAGCTGCGTTGCAATTGCCAGCGGTACGATAAATACAGCGCACACCCAGCCAGCGGAAAGTCGGCGAGCCACAGATAGCCGGTCAGTTCAAAACATTGCAGCAGGCCGTGCGCGGCGATAAAGGCGAGCATCAGCCACAGCATCCAAAACGGCCGCACCATTTCGTAATTGTCGAGCACGCGGCTGGAGAAGAACGGAATCATGCGGTGCGACACGGTCAACACGATGGGCAGCAGGAAAAACCACAATCCGGCAGCGCGCGCGCAATCGAGCGCCAGTGCAGCGCCGGTCACCAGCCATACCAAATACGCCAGCATACCCAACCATCCCATTACCAATGCAACGCTGGTAACCCGGGCGTGACGTTTGTCCTCCGCCGGGGCGGTAAGCAAGATGCGCAGCAGCACGTACACCGCGATGCCCCAACCGGTCAGCATCAATTCCACGCCGGTAATGCTGATCGCTTTATGCGTCAGCAGGCCGGCATAAAACAGCACCACGCCCACTGCCATCAAAGCACAGGTGGCGATATATTCTTGCGGTTTTACCTTTTCACCGTTCATCCAGTTCGGATACGTAGTAAACAGAAAACCGAAAATAAAAAACGGAAAAAAACCGTAAACCATCAAAAACGCATGCGCCCAGGTCGGCGCGACGCTCCAATTGGTCACCGATCCGGCGATACCGTAGCGTCCGGTCAGGTCGAAAATCCACCACAACACAGTCAGCACGCCTTGTAATGCGCCTGCCAGAAACAGGCTGCGATGCGGCGCGGCGGAGAGATAATCACGGAAGTTAAGCGAGCTGTTGATCTGATTTTCCATAGTGGTTTTTCTTCAATTGTAAGCGGTTGATGGGGCTAACTATCTGTTTCATTATCCAATCCAATTATTTCTCTTCACTGCGGATATTTGCTATCATGCGTGTCCCGCTGGTGTTCAACGAATTTTCATGCTTAATATCGATCTGCATTGCCACTCCTCGATTTCCGATGGTGTACTGACGCCGACCCAATTGGTCGAGCGCGCTGCGCTGCGCTGCGTTGAAACATTGGCCTTGACCGATCACGACGATATTGCCGGACTTGCGGAAGCGCGTCAGATCGCGGAAGCCAAAGGCATTGATTTTATCAATGGTGTTGAGATATCCGTCAGTTGGCGCGGACGCACGCTCCATATTGTCGGATTGGATATCGACCCGAATTATGCCCCATTGGCCGAGGGTTTGGCAAAAGTGCGCGAAGGCCGCACGCAACGCGCCAGAAATATCGCCGCGGAACTGGAAAAAATCGGCATTCAGGGCAGTCTGGAAGGCGCCTACACCTTTGTCGGCGTGCGCAGCCTCATCGGCCGCACGCATTTCGCGCGCTTTTTGGCCGAACAAGGTTATGCCAAGGACGTTAAATCGGTATTCAAAAAATATCTGGTCAAGGGTAAACCGGGCTACACCCCGCATGAATGGGCGCCATTGAGCGATGCCGTCGATTGGATTCGCGGCAGCGGCGGCCGAGCGGTGATCGCGCATCCCGGGCGTTACGATCTCGGCAAAAATGTGTTGAACGATCTGCTCGATGAATTTGCCGCGTTGGGCGGCTCGGCGATTGAAGTGGTCACATCCAGCCACACTCACGAACAAATGCAGCTTTTTGCGCGTTATGCCAACGACCGGAATTTATTGGCTTCCTGCGGCTCGGATTTTCATGGGCCGGGAGAAAGCCATTTCGACCTGGGACAATTGCCGGAATTTCCATTGGGTTGCACGCCTGTTTGGCATCACTTTAGATCGTCATCGACCGCCGAGCTTGTTTATTGACGCACTGATTTAACTCTCTTTCACCGCACAACCGTATTACCGTGGCCCAATTTTTCGCGATTCACTCCGATACTCCGCATTTACGCTTGATTAAACAAGCCGTTGCCATCGTGCGCAGCGGCGGTATTATTGTATATCCGACCGATTCCTGTTATGCCTTGGGCTGCCATTTGGGCGACAAAGACGCAATGACGCGCATCCGCACCATCCGGCAGGTGGACGAACGGCATCATTTCACGCTGGTTTGCCGTGATCTGGCGGAAATCGCCACCTACGCCAAAGTCGACAACAGTCAATACCGCTTGCTGAAGGCCACGACGCCGGGCAGTTATACCTTTATTTTGCAAGCCACCCGCGAAGTGCCGCGGCGCATGCAGCATCCGAAACGCAACACCATCGGTCTGCGCATTCCGGATCATCCGGTCGTGCTGGCTTTGCTGGAAGAACTCGGCGAGCCTTTGCTCAGTTCCACGTTGATATTACCGGGTGACGAATATCCGCTGAACGATGCGGAAGAAATCCGAGAGCGGTTGGAACATCAAGTCGAACTCGTCATGGATGCCGGATCTTGCGGCATCGACATGACCACGGTGATCGACCTGACCACCGATGTGCCGGAATTGGTACGCCCCGGCAAAGGCAGCCTCGAACCGTTTGGAATCAGCCATGGATGAGATCATTCAAGGCATTGCCATTTACGCATTGCCGGTCATTCTCGCCATTACCATGCACGAAGCGGCGCATGGTTATATGGCCAAGAAATTCGGCGATTTGACCGCCTTCAACGCCGGGCGCATCAGTCTCAATCCGGCTCGCCATATCGACCCGGTCGGCACGATTCTGGTGCCGATGACATTATTCATTCTCAGTAAATTGACCATCGGCGCGGGGTTTTTATTCGGCTGGGCCAAACCGGTGCCGGTCAATTTCGCCAATTTGCGCCATCCGAAACGCGATATGCTGTGGGTGGCTGCCGCCGGGCCGGGCGCTAATCTGCTCATGGCATTCTTCTGGGCGCTGATGATCAAATTGGCGTTGCTAATGCCCGAGATCAGCTACGCCAAACCGCTCGCTCTGATGGGCATCGCCGGTATCGAAATCAATGTGATTCTGATGGTGCTGAATTTGCTGCCGCTGCCGCCGCTCGACGGCGGACGGATGGCGGTCAGCCTGCTGCCGCATCGTTTGGCTTATCAATTTTCCCAGATCGAACCTTACGGCTTTATGATTTTACTGTTATTGTTATTCAGCGGCGCATTGGGCGCTTTGATCGGACCGGTCATTCTGTGGGTGAAAATTTTTATCGTATCTTTTTTTGAGTTATATATTTAAGGAAATGCTGAATAATTCGTCGAACATAATGAAGCGCGAAGCGCGCGGAACGCAACAGCAGAGACATAGCAATCAGATAGACAAGGATGTGAGTACCCCGCAACAAAGCGTTTCATTTGTGCAGTCAATTAATCAGCGTTTCCTTAGCAGGCCGCTGAAAAACGTTTTCGAGGCAGCCGATACAAGGCAAAAACAAGCGAAAAAGCGCAGTTTATGCGGAATAAATGAGCATTTTGAGCTTGTTTTTAACACCGTAGCGGCAACGCAGATAGTTTTTCAAAGGCCTGTTAACAACATTTCAATACTAGGGTATCCATATGTTTGCTGATCGCGTTTTATCGGGTATGCGTCCCACCGGGAGCTTGCATTTAGGACATTATCACGGCGTCTTGAAAAATTGGGTGAAATTGCAGCAACAATACGAATGCCTGTTTTTTGTCGCGGATTGGCACGCGCTGACAACCCATTACGATTCGCCTGAAATCATCGAGCAAAATGTTTGGGATATGGTCATCGACTGGCTGGCCGCGGGTGTCGACCCGGCGCAGGCGATTCTGTTTATTCAATCCAAAGTCCCGGCGCACGCCGAATTGTATTTGCTGCTGTCGATGATGACGCCGCTCGGCTGGCTGGAACGCGTTCCCACTTATAAAGATCAGCAGGAAAAACTGTCGGAAAAAGACCTGAGCACTTACGGCTTTCTTGGCTACCCGCTGTTACAAAGCGCCGATATCCTGATTTACCGCGCCAACTTGGTGCCGGTTGGCGAAGACCAAGCGCCGCATCTGGAATTTACCCGCGAAATCTCCCGCCGTTTCAACCATATTTATGGCAAGGAACCCGGTTTTGAAGAAAAAGCCGAAGCCGCGATCAAAAAACTCGGCTCGAAAAAATCGAAGCTGTATACCGAGTTGCGCACGCTGTATCAGGAACAGGGCGATGAAAATGCCCTGGAAGAAGCTCGTTCATTGCTGAATGAACAGCAAAACTTAAGCCTGGGCGACCGCGAACGCTTGTTCGGTTATCTCGAAGGCGGCGGCAAAATGATCCTGACCGAACCGGAAACACTGCTGACCGAAGCTTCGCGCATGCCGGGACTGGACGGGCAGAAAATGTCCAAGTCGTACAACAACACCATCAGCTTGCGCGAAGACCCGGAAAGCATCCGCAAAAAAGTGCGCACCATGCCGACCGACCCGGCGCGGGTGCGCCGCAGCGATCCGGGCGATCCCGCCAAATGCCCGGTGTGGCAATTTCATCTGGTGTATTCCGACGACGCTACCCGCGATTGGGTGCAAAAGGGATGCAAGAACGCCGAAATCGGCTGCCTTGATTGCAAATCGCCGGTAATCGATAAGATTCTCGCCGAGCAAGCGCCGATGCATGAACGCATCAAAAAATACGAAGAAGACCCGACCCTGGTGCGCAACATCATCGCCGACGGCTGCGAGAAAGCCAACAAGCTGGCGGAAGAGACCATGCGGGACATCCGCGAAGCAATGGGTTTGAATTATTCCTGAATCCGGTTAGCCGCTAGCCAATGGTGAATCCGGTCATTGACTCCGCCGAACCGCAGCCGGTTGCCCGGATTTGCGGCGAACCGTTACTGGAAATCCCGCACGATTTATACATCCCGCCGGATGCGCTGGAAGTCTTTCTCGATACGTTCCAGGGGCCGCTCGATCTGTTGTTGTACCTGATCCGCAAGCACAATCTCAACATTCTCGACATCCCGATGGCGGAATTGACACAGCAATACATGACCTATGTCGAAATGATGCGGATCGATCAATTGGAACTGGCGGCGGAATATTTGCTGATGACCGCGCTATTGATTGAAATCAAATCGCGCATGCTGCTCCCCAAGCCAAAAACTGAAACGATGGAAGAATGCGACCCGCGTGCCGAGCTGGTGCGGCGCCTGCTCGAGTATGAACAAATGAAAAAAGCCGCGGACCGGCTCAATGGATTGCCTCAAGCCGAGCGTGATTTCAGCATCGCTCAGATCTGGATAGAACGCGATGAAACCATCCAATTGCCCAATATCGGCAGCGATGATCTGCGGAATGCCTGGATCGCCATTCTGGCGCGCGCCAAGATTAACCGGCATCACCAGGTCAAGCGTGAAACGCTTTCGGTGCGCGCTTATATGAGCCAGGTTTTACGCGACTTACGCGCACGGAAACAAGTCGAGTTTTACGACTTATTCAGCGCTTCCGCGACGGTCGCCGAGGTGGTGGTCACTTTCTTGGCGATACTCGAACTGGCCAAGGAATTACTGCTGGAAATTTCTCAATCCCACGATTCCGGAACCATCTATGTCCGTGCCGTCGACATCGCCTAATCCTGTCACTTTAGAATCGCTCAATCCGGAAAAAGCAAAACAAATTCTGGAAGCCGTTTTACTTTCCACGCAAGAGCCGCTACCGGTTAGTGAATTGCGGAAATTATTCGATCAGGAATTGAGCCATCCGGTCATTTCAAAGCTGCTGGAAGAAATTCGCGGCAAATGGCGCGACAGCGGCATTGAACTGGTCACTGTCGCCAGCGGCTGGCGCTTCCAGACTAAACCTGAAATGCAACCGTTCCTGGAAAAGCTCGCGCCGCAAAAAACACCACGCTATTCGCGCGCGGTGCTGGAAACGCTGGCCATCATCGCTTACCGGCAACCGGTTACACGCGGGGATATCGAAGAAATCCGCGGCGTCAGCGTCTCCACCTCAGTACTCAAAACGCTGCTGGCGCGCGGCTGGATCGAAGAGGTCGGGCATCGCAATGTGCCGGGAAAACCGGCGCTGTTTGCCACCACATCGCATTTCCTCGACGATCTGAATTTACGGACATTGGAAGAACTGCCGCCGCTGGAAGAGATGCAATCCTTGATCGAACCGGACAACCGGAATCAGGCGCTGCCTTTTACGGAAACCGGTTCAACGGATCAGAAGGAAAACGCAGATTAATACGGCGGACGAAACCTATCTGCAAGATAGGCGAAGAAACGAGTACCGCGCACCAAAGTGATTTCAATTAATCAGCGCTAGGATTTAGTGGCGCGCTGCGCTTCAATCAGTGCAGGTGTCAGGTGCGGCGTGATCAACTGCAGCAGTTGCGAGAATACTTTAGGACTGCCGGCTATGATCTGACCGCTTTCCAGAAATGTGCCGTTGCCTTCCAGATCGCCCACCAAACCACCGGCTTCGGTAATCAGCAAGCAACCGGCCGCCATATCCCAAGGCGCCAAACCGATCTCCCAGAATCCATCATAACGACCCGCTGCGACATACGCCAGATCCAACGCGGCGGAACCAGGCCGGCGGATGCCCGCGGTGCGCGGCACGATATCCTTGAACATGGCAAGATACGCGTCCAAATGCGTCAAATCGCGAAACGGTATCCCGGTCCCGATCAAACAATCATCCAGTTTGTTGCGTTTACTGACACGAATGCGGCGGTCGTTCAGAAATGCGCCGGTGCCCCGGCTTGCCGTAAACAATTCATTCATGTTCGGATCGTAAACCACCGCATGGGTTAATATCCCTTTATGCTTGAGTGCGATGGAAACCGAATACTTGGGAAAACCGTGCAAAAAATTGGTGGTGCCGTCCAGCGGATCGATGATCCACAAAAACTCCGATTTTTCGTGATCACCTTGACGGCCGCTTTCTTCTGCCAGAATCGCATGATCCGGATAAGCTGAATGCAGCACCTTGATGATCGCCGCTTCCGCTGCGCCATCCACCTCGCTGACGTAATCACTGTGTGATTTTTTCGATACCGTCAGCAAATCCAGGTTTTGCGAAGCTTGATTTATAATACTACCAGCACGGCGCGCGGCTTTCACCGCAATGGTCAACATCGGATGCATACAATTGATTCGTGGAAATTGGCAAAAGTTGCGATTTTAATATGAATCGATCGCCCCTGCTCGGTTTTGTAGGAATTTGAATCGTTTTGCGAAACCATGGATCAGCGCGTAGCAAAAAACTCCGCTTCGATTCAAGACACTTTTGCGTCAATACGATCAATTTTAGAATTACACACAGCGACAACCGGGATATTTTTTTCAAAAAAACCAACAAATGGCGATTTATCGGGATAAATATCATCTTCTTATTGTTAAATGGATTTGCTAAAATTGTTTGAGAAAATAACATATTATAAAAATTCTTTACAAACATCTGATTAAGCTATGGAAATACTGATTAATCACTCGCAAAAGATATAGCTCGATCAATATGAAATTCAGTCCTGTAAAGGCTTTACTCAATTTAAAAAAACAATAACAAGCATGGTTGAGCCGTCAAGCACCCAAATACGCATTCTGGTCGCCGAGAGTTTTGAGCTAGTCAATCTTGGCTTACGATCGTTGTTTGAAAAGCACGCTATCATCCGTCTGATTGCAGACACGAATTCCATAGAAGATCTGTTCAATTTAACTTCGCAACATAACCCCGACGTAATTTTGATGGATTTACTCCTCAGCAACCAAAATTATGCCGAGGATATCGCCAAACTGCTGCAAATCAGCCCGCAAAGCAAAGTGTTGGCTTTTTCACATCACAATAACGAGCAAACGCACCTGCAAACATTCCGCTCCGGAGCCGCCGGTATTATCAGCAAACAGCACTCATCCGACATGCTGCTTAAAGCCATCTATGCAATTCATACCGGGCAAATCTGGTTTGATCGCAATGTCACCAAATTGCTCTGGCAAGCGCAGTTCAGCCCCAAGCCCTGCGCAGAATTGCCAGCCGCCGCGAAATTAGCCAATCCGCCAAAATTAAGCGACAGCGAACGCCATATCGCCTACCTTGCATGCAAGGGCTTATCGGCCAAGGAAATTAGCGGGCAATTGTTAATTACCGAGAAAACAGTGCGTAATCAACTGTCGGCTATCTATAAGAAAATCGGCGTTAAGAAACAGATTGAACTGTGCCTGAAAGCACCTTTGTACAATTACTTCAAAGAATCCTACTTGATCGGGACATTTAACCCGGCCGACACGGACATTTAACCCGAAGGATAGGGACAACTATCCCATAAGAAAGTTATTTATCCCGCAAGATGCCCGAAGTTAGCGGAATCTTAAGGACAAATGACATCTACTTAGCCGAAGTTATCTTTGCTAAAATTCCTCTCTGATTAAATAGATAGCAATTTTCCACCTCTGCTATCCATTTCTCGAATCGTAGGTTTCAAGAGAATCGTGGAATTCATTCAAAATACCCGCACAAACTACCCGCGATGTATTTTTCCTTCACGTTTCGCTGACTACGAAATATTTTTCACCACAGGAGGGAACCTAAATGTCGTTTCAAGTAATTCAATCGAGCTGTGACATGCCGCTCTCGCAGCGCGACATCGAAACAGCAAAGATTTCATACCGCTCGTTGTGCATACGAGCTGCCGCCGGTATTACGCTGGCAATGTCGATATCTTTTATCGGCATCGACAAAAGCTATGCTGCCGAACATATTATCGAGATGACTGCAAAAGATATTGCAGACGATGGTTTTGGCAACAAACTGCTGGCGTACCAAATGGTCAGCCATAAGATCGATGGCCTGGATGTTACCGGCCGGTATAGTACCGAGCCCACAATCCCGGGTCCGATTATCGAATTAACCGAAGGCGACAAAGTCAAGCTGACACTGTTTAATACGATCTCGGCCGATTACCCGGCCAAGGGAATCAGCCAGCAGGTCAGCGTACACGTGCATGGCGTTCATTACAGAATCCTGAGCGACGGCACGCTTAAAGTCATCAATCGAATCCTCGACGAGGGTGCTGGCGATGGCCCTGAAGACAGCTTCGTATCGTATGAATACGAATGGGACGTTGCACCCGGAACCGCTGGCACCTGGGCCTACCACGATCACAATTACGAAAACCATAACGGCGCCGAGCACAAGGGTCTGTTTGGCGCAATCATCGTCAATCCGGCAGGAAGCCCTCAACAAGCCGGTTCCTATTCCAAAGAATACTTACTTTACCTGGGTGACGATGCTTTCTGGGGGGTTGAAATCAACGGCGCCACCAAACAGCAATCCAAACATGGCGTCAATCCGTCGTTCAATGCATCCAAAAACACCGATGTCCGGTTTCATCTCATTGCTTTGGGCACGGACCTTCACAACTTTAGCCTGAATGGCTACAAATGGTTCGATCCGGGCACGCACAATCTTATCAATCAAATTGCAATCGGTCCTCTGGAAAAACATGTATTCGTTGTCAAAGCGAACAAAAGCACCCAATACATGGATAACAATTTCACCAACAAATTATTGGGAATGACCGGTAACTTTATCGTTGATTAATAAGCAATTAAGGATCACATCATGAAAGAACAGATTATAGGATTCAAAAAACGCATTGCGGCATTGGCAGTCTTTATGCTGCTTGCCGCCGCTTTGTTGTCATCGTCGATGGCGATGGCCGCGGTTCATAGTTTTAGTTTCACAGCCAAAACCTTGCCTAACGGACAATTAGGCTACGCGTCCGGCAGCGATGCCGAGGCGGTTATTCCCGGCCCGGCCTTGTTTGTCAAACAAGGTGATACCGTTCAAGTAACGTTGACCAACACCACTGCGGTTGACGTCGGTTTCAATGTGCCAGGTTTAGTAATGAACCATAGCGCAAAAGCCAAACCGGGTGAAACTAAAAGCTACACCTTGCGCGCCAATAAGACAGGTACTTATGTTTACCGTGGCAATGACAATGGCAAAGAATTACTCGGGCTTTTCGGCGCACTGATCGTTGATAAACGCAACGGCCCGGTCGACAGCTTCGTCGATGACAATGGCAGCATCGTTCCGGTCACACAAGCCGATCTCGATAAACAATTTGTATTGTTCATGGTCGGCTCAACGTTCTGGGGTACCGAAATATCGGCCGATGGCGTGCAAAAACCGCTTTGGGCAGCCCCTGATTTAGGCGCGGTTGAAAACGATCTGGTGCGCTTCCATGTGTTATCGGTAGGGCCTGGGCACACGTTCCACTTGCACGCCCATCGCTGGCTCAAAACAGATACCACGACCGTGATCGATACCAAATTGCTGAGCGACGGTACCGATACGCACAGCTTTACCATTAAAGCCGGCAGCGGTGTTGGCCCCGGCGATTGGCAATTCCATTGCCATTTGATCGCGCACATGGAAGCCGGCATGCACGGCAGTTTCCGCGTTGATCCGGTCGGTGGCGACGGCCACAGCATTGTGGGCGCATCGCCTTATGGCAATATCCTGCTGGGCGTGCGTCCCTCCGAGCCCGGTTTGGTGACATTGGAAGTCAGCGACGAACCCGCCAGCTGGTTTAGAAGCGCGCGTGGCGACGCCATCGTTGGATTGCCTTTCGATATCAAAACCAAATCGCTGGAAGTCATCTATCCGGGCAGTAGCGTAAACTTCATCATGTCCGATACCAATGGCGTGCATACCATCAGTACACTGTTATGGCCTACCGGTGCGCATCATATGCCATTCGATCAAAGCGCTGCCTACCGTGGCGGCGGTATCGTCAAACTGACCACGCCGGGATTGTACGTGTTTACTTGTAAAGTGCATCCGTACATGTTCGGCGCGGTGATTGTCGACGATCCGGAAACCGAAGGACTCGATTTAGGCAACCCGGCAATGGATTACAAGATTGATCTGGTGACCGGCATCAGCGGCTTGCCAACCAGCAGCGATCTGGCTGTCCGTTTGCTCAGAACGTTTTTCGTGGCTACTTCACCCAGCAATTGGCAGGATTATTCAACCGGTATCTGGAATTTAAAATTTCCAACCCTGCCGGTTAGAATTTCCGGCGCGCCGTTTGGAAACGTTACCGATGGCGGCTTAGCCTTGGCGTTATCCGCGTTGAATGTCATCGATGCGCCTTTAGCCGTCGGCACCGCTCCTGCAGTGCCTGGCGTTGGAGAAGTATGGATCAACACGCAATTCGAGAAAACCGCCGGCAAATACAAACCCGGTACCACGACAGTGGTAGATACCGCCAACTGGACGGTTAAGCGCAAAATCGCATTGCCGGAAATCAACAACAATAATCCGCATAACATGTGGCCTAGCCGCGATCAATCGGTGATTTATCAAACCCAATGGTTCGATACCAAATTATCGATGATTGACCGTGAAACCGGCGCGTTGATCAAAAACATCAGAGTTGGCGATACGCCGTCGCATGTGGTGACGCTGCCTACCAACGATGATCTGACCATCGCGATCAACGGCGAGAACGGCATTGCGATCATTCCTGCCGGCACCACCACTGTCAGCAAAATGCTGCCCACGCAAGCGCATGGCCATACCTCGGCCAACCCTCACGGGCACTGGGTAAGCGCAGACGGCACCAAGATTGTGACGCCGAACATCAATACCAATGACATCGGTGTTTACGGTTCTTCCGGCGGCATACTGGCTCGCACGCCGACCGGCAATAATGCACCCGGTGCGCATCCGATTGCGATCGGCATGATGCCGGATTCGAGCAAAATTTATGCGGCTAACCTGTTGCATCATTCGCTATCGGTGCTTGACGGCGCAACCGGCGCATTGCTGAAAACCATCAATCTGATCGCGGATTACAATCCGATCGATGGCAGCTTTGCCGACAATGACGGCAATGGCGCAATAGCCGTCGGGGTACTGCCGATTCAGACGCCGGTTTCTCCGGATGGTAAAGCCGTCGTGATCGCTTCGACCGGCGGTCAAATCGTGATCGTCGATACCGCGACCGATACCATTGTCAAAATGTTCGATTGCGATCCAGGTTGCCACGGCGCTAACTTTGGTGCGAAACAAGGCGGCGGTTACTATGCTTACGTCACCACCAAATTCGGCAACCGGTTGACGGTGGTCGATGTGGATCCGGACGGTAATGGTGATCTCAGCAAAGCAAAAATCGCCGGCTATGTATCGTTAGTCGATACCGCGAGCACAGCTAAGGACGATACCGTCAGCGGCTTACCGGGATTCGGCGGACAAGGCGTGCTGGCAGTTCCGAACGTTTATAACGGCTGGGTGCAAAACCTGCCGGACGAATGGAAAGCCGGTTTGACCGCAGCCCAAAGAAATCCGGTCGGAACCGGGGATTAAATCGTAAATGGCAGCCATCCGCTTTATCAGTGATGGCTGCTTGAACAATTTTCAATTGAATGAAGCGGTTAACACGAAAGTGTTCGCCGCTTCTTTTTTATTCAGAACGGGAATTACCCTGGTATCCGTCGGATCGAAATAAAGATTCAAATGGCGTTTCGTCGATTGAATCAATGCCAGACAACACCCGGTCATACAAAAAAAAAACACCCCACTAAGCAAATAGTGAGGTGTCAAGGCTTCGTTTCGCGTTATCTGGCTGCGAACGAACAAAATAACTTAATAGATCAATCCAACATAAATTTGATTCTGAATTATGAAGATCTTAGAAACCGATACCGACATAACCACCGGTGGTCAAGCCGCTAAAGCTGGAGCCATCCAGTCCGCCGGGAACATAATGGTAGCGCGCATCGACACCGACGAAGAAATCACGCCAGATGTTATATTCAACACCACCGCCGAACATAATGCCGGGAGAAATATACGTGACCGATTCAGACGGCGGGCTGATTACATGGATACCCAAACCGGCCGGTATGATCCAAGGCCGGATCTTATATTGCGCAAAGTGGTTAAATTTGATTTTAGGCGCGGCGGTCAAGGTAAATTGATTTACCGTCACGCCCCGCGGGTTGAGCGGCGCGCCCGCCAAGATGCTGGGTTCGTTCGCCAATGCATTACCTGCGACGATTCCAAACTGCTTGTACTCGAACATCAACTCTGCATCAACCTCGGTTTTAGGAATAAAGCCCCAGCCATCGCGGGTCAATTGATAATCAAAGCCGGCGCCGACATACCAGGCATCCCGGCCCGCTTGCTCTTGCGCACCCAGCGGGACAACGCGGCTTTCCAATGTGGTGCCGTTACGAAGCGAGTCGCTACGCGCATAACCGCCGCGGAAAAACAGCATGGTCCGTTTTTCGCTGACACCTTCGAAATCCATTTCCGCTGGCTGACTGCGCTCGGTGACTTGCTGAATTCTC
Organism: Nitrosomonas sp. sh817; assembly: GCF_030908545.1. Classification (NCBI taxonomy): domain Bacteria; kingdom Pseudomonadati; phylum Pseudomonadota; class Betaproteobacteria; order Nitrosomonadales; family Nitrosomonadaceae; genus Nitrosomonas; species Nitrosomonas domestica. Next base: position 2,999,953 of record NZ_CP133083.1, read on the forward strand.
TCAACTTTCTGCGTGGTTTGCGCCGACTCCGCTTTCACGCGGTTCAATTCGTTCTGAATTTCTTGGGTTTTAGCCGCTTCAGCTTTGATATTAGCTAACTCTTGCTGAATTTGTTGCAGTGCATTTTCCAACTGGCGGATACGTTGATTGGCCGCATCTTGCGCAAGTACCTGGGGCGAAGCCAATGTTAATGCTAATAACAATGAACTTGCCGAAAAATTGTTGGCAAACTTTTTCTTTTGTAAAAAATACTTCATATAATTTCCCTTTCTTAGGTTTCGTTATTGAGGTGTGACAATTTGCCCGAGTCGATGGAGAATAAGAAAATATTTTTAGTGCAACCTTGATCTATATCAACTTAGTAGCAATCAGCGATTCTACAGAAATTTATGATTAACGAGAAAAACCTTTATTCGTCATTTCCTCCGCTTGAAAAAGCCCTCGATGAACCCAATGGTCTATTGGCGGTTGGCGGTGATTTGTCGCCGCAACGCTTGATCGAAGCGTATTGCAAAGGTATTTTTCCGTGGTTTAATGAAGGTGAGCCGATTTACTGGTGGAGTCCGGATCCGAGAATGATATTGTTTCCGGCGGAATTAAAAATATCCCGGTCATTGTGCAAGACTCTCCGCAAGGATCATTACCAAATCCGCGCCGATACGGTGTTTACACAAGTCATGCAAGCGTGCGCAGCGCCTCGTCAGGGACAGTCCGGCACCTGGATACATCCGCAGATGATCGCGGCTTACACGGCGCTGCACGAAATGGGCCTGGCGCATTCGGTGGAAACCTGGATCGGTGGCGAGCTGGTTGGCGGTCTCTATGGCGTTGCTTTGGGCAAAGTATTTTTCGGCGAATCGATGTTTTCACGCATTACCGATGCATCGAAAATCGCCTTCGTGCATCTGGTGAAACAACTACAATACCGGGAATTCGGTCTGATCGATTGCCAAGTGAAAACCCGTCATCTGGCATCGCTCGGCGCGCGGGAAATTTCCCGCGTCAGCTTCAGCCGGCAACTGGAAACGTTGATTAGCGATATCGCAATCGGCAGCAAATGGAACTTTGAACGCATGCAACTTGAAACATCCGGATAATGCCGTGATTAAATTTCATACCACGAACCCTTATTCCTGCAGTTATTTACCTGGCAAATCAGCTTGCTCGGAAGTGGTTACGCCGGAACATAGCATCGATATCCCCGCTTACGCGAAATTAATACAAGCCGGCTTCCGGCGCAGCGGACATTACATTTATCGCCCCCGTTGCGAACATTGCCAAGCCTGCCTGTCGGTGCGCGTCCAGGCTAAATCCTTTGTGCCCAAGCGCTTTCAGCGACGGGCCTGGAATCAACATCAGCATTTGCAAGTTACCGCGCATCCGCTGCATTACAATCCGGCACATTACGCGCTCTATCAACGCTACCAGACGAAGCGCCATGCCGGTGGCGGCATGGATAAGGATTGCCGTGAGCAGTATCACAATTTTTTGCTGCAAAGCCATGTCGATTCCATGCTGATTGAGTTTCGCGACAATCAACAACTGCGCATGGTCAGCATCATCGACCTGTTGCCGGATGGATTCTCATCGGTCTACACGTTTTTTGACGCGGATATTGCCCACGCAAGTTTCGGCACTTACAGCATTCTGTGGCAGATTGAACAGTGCCGGAATCTGGGAATGGATTATTTATATTTAGGTTATTGGATCCGGGACAACCGGAAAATGCGATATAAAATCAACTTCCAGCCGCTAGAAGTATTGCTGAATGGCCGATGGCAACTGCTGGACAGCCGCATCTTCGCGTAATTTTCCTAGCGTGAAGATCATTTCAGGATAAAATTCCGGCATGTCCTATCAATTTTTCCGTCCGCTGCTGTTTCAACTAAATCCCGAGTCCGCGCACCGCTTCTCTCTGGCTGCGCTCGATCAGCTGACAAGATTGGGCTTGCTGCCTCGCACCGTGATTGACTGTCAGCCTCAGAACGTGATGGGGTTAACTTTTCCCAATCCGGTCGGACTGGCTGCCGGGCTGGATAAAAATGGCGAGCATCTCGATGCGCTCGCCAGGCTCGGATTCGGTTTCATCGAAATCGGCACGGTCACGCCCCGGCCGCAACCGGGCAATCCGGCGCCCCGCCTTTTCCGCGTTCCCGAAGCCAACGCCATCATCAATCGCCTCGGCTTTAATAACCACGGCGTCGACCGGCTGATCGAAAATGTCACGCAGTCAAGCTATCGGGGTATTTTAGGAATCAATATCGGCAAGAATTTTGACACACCGATCGACAGAGCAGCGGATGATTATCTGACCGGCTTGCATAAAGTCTATCGCTACGCCAGTTATGTGACGATCAACATCTCCTCGCCCAATACCAAGAATTTGCGGGATTTGCAGTCTACCGGCGCATTGGACCGTTTGCTGAATCAATTAAAATCCGCGCAGCAGGAACTGTCGCAATCTCATGGAAAGTATGTGCCGGTTGCCGTAAAAATCGCCCCCGATCTCGATACCGCGCAGATCGAATCCATCGCGGCACTATTGCTGAAACATCGCATGGATGGTGTCATCGCCACCAATACCACGCTATCGCGCGAAGGCATCGCGCATTTGCCGGTTGCGCAAGAAAGCGGCGGACTTAGCGGTGCGCCGTTGAAACAGCGATCGACAACCATCGTTCAGCAATTGCACGGCTTCCTGCAAAATGCGATTCCAATCATTGGTGTCGGTGGCATACAGTCGGTTGCGGATGCCAAAGAAAAACTCGCAGCCGGCGCCAGCTTGATCCAGTTATATACCGGATTGATTTATCATGGCCCTGGACTGATCCGCACGATTGCGCAGGAACTCTGCGCCGATCAGATTTCGCCAAGCTCAAATTCCCATGAATCAACCACTGATTGATCAAATAGACGCCGTTTTACCGCAAACACAGTGCGGCAAATGCGGTTATTCCGGATGCAGGCCTTATGCAGAAGCCATCGCTAAAGGCCAAGCCGATATCAATCAATGTCCGCCGGGGGGTCAGGACGGCATTTTGAAAATCGCAGAATTGCTGGATGTGCCGCCCAAACCGTTGAGCGCTGCACATGGCTTCCCGCTACCCTACAAAGCCGTAGCCATAATCGATGAGCGTTTGTGCATCGGCTGCACTTTCTGCCTCAAAGCATGCCCCGTCGATGCCATCGCCGGAGCCGCCAAACAAATGCATACCGTCATCGCGGCGGAATGCACCGGCTGCGAGTTATGCATCGCGCCATGCCCGATGGATTGTATCCGCCTGATTCCAGCCGATGAAAACGCTACCGGAACTGACAATCTTCCGGCCGCAGCGCGCAAGCAGCAAATTGCGGATCATGCGCGCACCCGATACCAACACAGGCAGCAACGGCTCGAACGCGACAAACAACGCGCCGCGGAAAAGCCGGTCAAACCCAAAACCGGCTCTGCGGCTGAAAGCACCAAAACAATCGCTGATGAACGCAAGAAAGCCATGATCGAAGCGGCGCTGGCACGCGCTAAAATGATACGTGCGCAAACGCGCACAGCCGATTCTCCAGTAAATCCGCATGAACTCAGCTAAGCGACATGAAATTTTTGCTTGCCTGAAAGCAATCAATCCGCACCCGACCACGGAATTGGTTTATCACACGCCTTTCGAATTGCTGATTGCCGTCATTCTCTCCGCGCAAGCGACCGATAAAAGTGTCAATCTGGCAACTCAACCGCTTTTTCAGCAGGCGAATACCCCGGAAAAAATCCTCGCGCTGGGTGAAACCGGCTTGACCGAATTCATCAAAAGGATCGGTCTCTATAAAACCAAAGCGAAGAATATATTGGCCACTTGCGAGTTATTGATACAACAGCATGACAGCCAAGTACCCAAAACCCGCGAGCAACTGGAAAAATTACCGGGGGTCGGGCGCAAAACCGCCAATGTGATTTTGAATACCGCGTTCGGCGAACCGACAATCGCGGTGGATACGCATATTTTCCGGGTTGCCAATCGAACCGGACTCGCGCCGGGCAAAAACGTGCTGGAAGTTGAATTGAAACTGCTAAAAGCCGTTCCCAAAGAATATCGCCTGGATGCGCATCACTGGCTGATCCTTCATGGCCGCTATGTGTGCAAGGCGCGAAAACCGGCATGCGCGATCTGCAAAATCAATCACCTGTGTGAATTTCCCGATAAAACTATTTGAATCCGACCATGTTTAAGCCCACACGAGACCAAGCACGGCAATTGTTTTTTGAAACTTGGCGCAAATACCGCCAACGCGAAATTTTATCCGGCGTCGAAACGATCGCGCTGGAAGTCATCCTGCAGCATCCCGAATATCATACGATTTTTGACGATCCCGAGCGTTACCTGGATAAAGATTACTCACCGGAAATGGGCGATACCAATCCGTTCTTACACATGAGCATGCATGTGGCAATCAAGGAACAGTTGTCGATTAATCAACCAATCGGAATTTGCGAGCGATTTGCGCGCTTACAGAAAAGAACCGGAAGCGAGCATGCTGCCGTGCATCAGGTCATGGAATGTCTGGCGGAAATGATTTGGCAAGCGCAACGGAATCAATCCGCACCGGATGCGGATATTTACTTCGCCTGCCTGGACAAGCAGCTCAATCACCCTGCGGATTAAAAAAAAGCCCTAACAATTGCCAGGGCTTTTTTAGGAATCTTAGCCGGTTAATTAAAAAAACAAACCCGGTTAAATGGTGTTATTTATTCGAATTCAGGTTACCAGGCAGACTTGAATAATAGAAAGCCAGGTTGTCAATATCCGCTTCACTTAAATTTGCCGCCATTCCTGCCATGATAGGATCTTTCCGCGCACCGGATTTATAATCTTTCAATGCTTTTACCAGGTAAGTTCTATATTGACCGCCAATCTTTGGAAAATTAGGAGCAGGGCTATTACCATCAGCACCATGACATGAAGCACACGCTTCGGCTGCTTTACTTTTACCAGCTTCGATATCCGCAGCCACTACTTGACTCGAGAGTATCAAGGCTGCACCGCTTAACGCGGCTATTACATAATTCTTCATAATTCCTTCCTTGCGTAGTTGACTCAATTAATTTTTAGAATAATAAGCAGCGAAATCTTCTATATCTTGTTGCGAGAGCGTTTTAGCTAAACCGGTCATGGTCGGATGATTGCGAGTACCGTTTTTGTATCCTTCCAACGCCTTGACGATATATTCTGCATGCTGCCCACCCAGTTTCGGTACGTGATAAGCAGTTGGAAAAGCTGTTTTATATCCTGGAATTCCGTGACAACCTTCACACATGGAAAGTTTTTCTTTTGCCGCTGCTGCATCTCCAGCCGCTTGAGTCACCCCTGAAAATGCCAAGAGTAAACCCAAAGTAAGTAATAAATTCGTAACCAATTTTTGTTTCATATACGCCTCCTTCTCTCAAAACTTGAACTTTAAACGATGCGCTCGATTTGGTCAATGAAAAGTATAAGCATGTCCATGTTGTTTATAGGGAAATTGCCGTTCAAACGCTACATTTTCGAAACGGATTTTGATTCCAATTCTTCCCATCTGACTAAACAATCGGCCAGTTCTTTTTCAATCGCAGCATACCGTGTTTGTAATTCTTTCACTTCATCCGGAAAATCGCGATAAATGACCGGTTCATTTAAACGCAACGTAATATTCGCTTGCTCTTGTTCCAAAACATCAATCTTACCGGGCAAGCCTTCAAGTTCACGCGCTTCCTGGTAACTCAATTTTTTAGTTCGAGGAGACCTTGGTGATCTGGAAATACCGTCTAATGAAGTCTCTGGCTGCTTCGCTACAATTTTCTGCGGAATGGTAGAATCTTCAAAATGTTTTGCACGATTCCAATCTTCATAACCGCCAATATATTCACATAATTTTCCATTTCCTTCAAATGCAATTACTTGCGTTACCACATTATCCAGAAATTCCCGGTCGTGACTGACCAAAAACAAGGTGCCGGGATAATCCTGCAACAAAGCCTCCAGCAACTCCAAGGTTTCGATATCGAGATCGTTGGTCGGTTCGTCCAGCACCAAGACATTGGCTGGGCGGGCAAACAAACGCGCCAGCAACAACCGGTTGCGCTCACCGCCGGATAGTGACTTGACCGGAGAACGCGCACGCTCGGATGGAAACAGGAAATCTTCCAAATAGCTGATGACATGCTTGCGCTTCCCGCCAATCTCGACAAAATCCGAACCCGGACTGATGGTATCCGTCAAAATCATTGCTTCGTCGAGCTGCTCGCGCATCTGATCGAAATAAGCGACTGCCAGTTTGGTTCCTTGCTGAATCGTGCCGGAATCGGGCTGTAATTCGCCCAGGATCAATTTCAGCAACGTCGATTTGCCCGCACCGTTAGGACCGAGCAAGCCTACGCGGTCGCCACGTAAGATACGGCAGGAAAAATCGTCGATGATCACTTTACCGCCGAAGCTTTTACTGACATGCTCCAGCTCCGCGACCAATTTCCCCGAACGCTCACCGGTATCTAGGCTGATAGCCGCTTTCCCGGCTTTATCCCGCCGCGCCGCGCGCGCCAGCCGCAGTGCTTCCAGCCGCCGCACCCTGCCTTCATTGCGCGTGCGCCGCGCCTCGACGCCCTTGCGTATCCAGACTTCTTCCTGTGCCAGGAATTTATCGAATTTGCGGTTATGGATCGCCTCGACTTCCAGCATCTCCGCTTTCTTGCGCTGATAATCGGTGAATTTCCCATTAAATGACTGCAAATGGCCGCGATCAAGCTCGACAATCCGGGTTGCGACATGATCGAGAAAACGCCGGTCATGGGTAATGAACAGCACGCTGCCGATAAAATCCTGCAGCAAACTCTCCAGCCATTCGATCGAAGAAAAATCCAAATGGTTGGTCGGTTCGTCCAATAACAATACATCCGGCGAAATCACCAGCGCGCGCGCCAACGCCACGCGCTTTTTCAAGCCGCCGGAGAGGTGTTCAACTAACGTATCCGCAGGCAGATTGAGTTTATCGATCACGGTTTCAGTTTGCGCTTGCAAACTCCAGCCGCCTTCCGTTTCCAGCGTATTTTGCAAATCCTGCAAACGCTGCAACAGCGCCTCGGTATCCTCCGGCGTTTCGCTCAGGGCGTGCGACACCGCATGATAATCCTGCAAAATCCGGCTGATATTACCCAAACCGGTTGATACCTCCTGATACACGGTATTGGCGGGATTCAGCAACGGTTCTTGCGACACATAAGCGAGCTTGATGTCCGGCGCGCGCCACACCTTGCCGTCATCGAGTTTGATCTCCGCCGCCAACGCGCGCAGCAAGCTGGATTTGCCGCCGCCGTTGCGCCCGATCAAACCGACCCGCTCGCCCGCATCGAGCTGCAAATCCGCATGATCGAGCAAAGCATGATGACCAAAAGCTAAACAAGCGTTTTCCAGGGTGATGAGGGGCATATCAGAGAATTACAGAAGAGGTTGCATAAGATTGAGTGGGGTGCCATTGTGTCATGCTTTAACCGGCTTGGCAAAAACCGGCGGATAAAAAAATGGAGCCCGCAGGCTCCATCCGGTACAACCCTGATTCAACGGCCGCCGGTTACATCACTCGACCGTCGACACATTGATTTTTTTAGGTAATACCGCTTCCCGTTTGGGAATCACGATTTCCAGCACACCGTTCTTGGACGAAGCGGAAATCGCATCGGGATTGGCAGTATCAGGCAAGCTGAAACGTCTGTAAAACGAGCCGTAAGTGCGCTCCACGCGTTTGTAGCCTTCTTTTTCCGTTTTGCTTTCCGAGCTTTTCTCGCCCTTGATAGTCAACACGCCGTCATGCATGCTGATATCGATTGCTTCCGGTTTTACGCCGGGAATGTCCGCATAAATCACAAAACGGTTGGCTTCCTCTTTGATATCCACGGCAGGCGCCCATTCGGCGGTCGCGGTAGAGCCTTCGGCAACGCCGCGCTCCAGTTCTCTTTGCAATTGACTCAACAATCCCCAAGGTTCATAACGTGTAATAGCCATGATGAAATTCTCCTAGTCGATGAAGTTAGCACATTCTGTGTATCCGCTTCCGCATCAGTGCTTTCACAAATCACGCGGCTGATGTATCAAACATCTGCAATACACTTCATTTCCGGATATAGGGATCTTTCGTGTTTTTTCAAGCCTTACAAACTGCTAATTGGAATCAGCCGGATCGTCAGTTATCTGAATTTATTGCGCAAACCGCCGCCGCATTGTATAAAAAATACCGGCCGGCACCAGCAACGCCAGTACAACCCACAGGATATTGCGCTTCATCCATTCCGTGGCATTGCCCTCGACCGCAAAGTTTGTTTCGGCCAATTCCAGCACCCGGCTATCGAACTGCGCGTCATGCTGCGTCGATAAGTGCAAACGGATTGTTAACGCCTGCGCACCGGACGATTCCGGCGTCACCCGCCAGCGCCATCTTGCGGTGCCATCATAATCCGAGAACGGCTCTTGCGGCCCCAGCTTGTCGATTTCAAACGCCGCGCCATCAATCTCAGCTTTCATATTGGCCGACACCATACCGGTGATCCCTTGAATCGACGTACCTTCGGAAGCAGTGGACACAAGTTCGTTCAAAAACTTCGCCAAACGCTTGGTTTCCAGATTCAATGCCACGTCGAAGCTCTCGTATTGCTTCACTTCCGACGGGATTGAAATCATCGAACTGTCCACCGGCAATTTCATCACCACCGGATTCATTACCTTCTTGCTCGCCATCAAATGCAGCAACGCATTGATCGAAAAAGGCACGAGCAACAAAACCGCCAACATCGCGACGGGCACAAGAAAGTTAAAATTCAAACCGGATTGAGGTTCCGTTTCACGCATGATTTCTCCAGCAATTAGATTCGTTTTAGGAGCAAATCATAACATTGTTGGAGAGGAAGCTGAGTAAATCAAAACAACGAGTTTTTCTGATTATCGAAACTCATCTTAGGGAAGCGCTGATTAATTCAACGAACGTGATGAAGGGCGAGGCGCACGGAACGCAACAACCGAGACATATCAATCTGATAGGCGAGGGAGTGAGTACCGCGCAACGAAGCGATTCGCTCGTGCAGCCAATTAATCAGATGGAATGGACACCGCCCTCCTGACAACGGCATCGCAATGTGCCACAGTTGGTTTTCAATCATCAACTCAAAATTGGAGGGCGGTATCCATGGATAAGATTAGCGTAGTTGGTTTGGATTTGGCAAAGAATGTTTTTCAGGTACATGCTGTTAATGCACAAGGGCGGGTAGTGGAGCGCAAGCAATTGAGACGAAGCGAGGTACTTGTCGTGGTTTGCAAAGATCGAACCTTGCCGGATTGGGCTGGAAGCCTGTGGCGGCATGCATTATTGGGCACGCAAGCTGAGCGAGCTGGGGCATACGGTGCGGCCGATGGCGGCAAGATTCATCAAACCCTATTTGAAGTCGAACAAATCGGATATGCTCGATGCGGAAGTCATTTGTGAAGCAGTGCAACGCCCGGGGATGCGCTTTGTTTCGGTTAAATCCGCGCAGCAACAGGCAGTATTGCACTTGCATCATAGCCGGCGGCTATTGGTTGAACAGCGTATCGCGCTAATCAACCACATACGTGGAATGCTGCTGGAATTTGGTATTGTGATTGCTGTGCCCTAGCGTGCTCAGAAAACGATTGCCGGAGCTATTGGAAGATACCGGCGATGAGTTACCGCCGATGTGCCGGGATTTGGCCGCTGTGTTGCGGGATCAATTATCGGCACTCGATGAGCGGATTGCGCTACTGGAGCACAGGATTCAGCAATGGCACGTCAGCAATGAAGCGAGTCAACGCTTGGCCGGGATTCCTGGTGTGGGCGTCATAAGCGCTACCGCGATTGCTGCAGCGATAGGTGATGCAAGGGCATTTACCAATGGACGGCAATTTGCCGCTTGGCTAGGACTGGTGCCGCGCCAGGTATCGAGCGGCGGGCGGCAACGTCTGCTGGGAATCAGCAAACGAGGTGATCGTTATCTGCGCACTTTGATGATCCACGGTGCGCGTGCTGTAATCCGGCATTTACGTGCGCGGCAACAAGCCGGTAAGCCGCCTGGCAATGCCTGGATTGCGCAACTGCTGGCGCGGTGTCATCCCAATGTCGCAACAGTGGCGCTGGCCAATCACAATGCCCGGGTAGCTTGGGCATTGCTGGCTAAAAATGAAACCTATCGTGCTAGATACGCTGCTGAAGCATGATGATATGAGCGATTCATAAAAAACAGAAGCATCGTTAACAGGAGGATATTCATTCACGATTGCTTGCATTTATGTGATGGGAAGACAGGTCGGACCGCGGCGGCCAAACCCGGGGAAGCTCTCGAAGCAACCAGACTTCGCTATTCAGATTGGGACCCGCCGGCGAATACACCATAGGGGTTCTGAGCTAAACGTTCTTATCAAAAGCCGAATGTAAGTGTGCAATCGAACCTTGTGTTTCTATACATCAGTGCTTGCAAAACGGGCGGTGTCCATGTAAGCGCTTCCCTAGAAATTTTTTGCAAAACGGCTTGCAAACCACCAATTTTCTTAATCGCTAAAAACCGCCAAGTAATCAGCAAAAATAAACACGCGATTACGGCTCTGTCCGGTAATCTCATGCAAAATGCCGTGTTCGCGTATTTGTGCAACCAATTCATTCGCCGCCTTGTAACTAAGATCGCAAATTTTCTGAACTTCCTCGATGCGAATCGCGGGTTGCGTAAACAACGCATTCAGTAAACGTTGCGCGCTTGCAGTTCTGCGCCCGAAGTTCGCCTGCAGATTCCGTTCCAATTTTGCTTTCAAATGAATAATGCGCGATAACGCACTCACCGCCAAGTTTGCTGTTTGCTCGATCCCAACTAGAAAATACTTAAGCCATTGCAACATATCGTTTTTTTCACGAACCCGCATTAAATTGTCATAATACAGCCCTTTATCCTTCTCAAAATAGCTGGAAAGATAAAGCAGCGGTTTATCCAAAATCCCCTCACTCACCAAAAACAGCGTAATCAATAGCCGCCCGATACGCCCGTTGCCATCCAGAAACGGATGTATGGTTTCAAACTGGTAATGCGCGATTGCAATTCGAATTAAAGCTGGCACATAAACATCCCTGTTGTGCAGAAAATATTCCAAATCACCCATCAGGTCATTCACATACTGATGGTGCGGTGGAATAAACACCGCATCGGCTAGACTGTGGCCACCTATCCAGTTCTGACTGGCACGAAACTCGCCTGGCAGCTTGTGCTCGCCACGCACGTTCTGTAGCAGAATCGCGTGCGTTTGCCTTAATAAACGTGATGACAAAGGCAATGTTTGCAAATGGCCGATTGCCTGATTCAACGCTTGCGTGTAATTTTGCACCTCACGCCAATCGTTACGGTGCTCGGGCAGAATTTCCGACTCGGGCAGCACCGCTTCCTGAATATTGGTTTGCGTCCCTTCGATACGGCTGGATACCACCGCTTCCTTGGTAACATGTAATTGAATGAACAAATCGATATTCGGCACCAAGCGCGCAAATGAATTGAGCTCCCCGAGCTTGACCGCCGCCTTCTCCAGCAACAGATTTATCTGCGGCGTTTGCCACACCCATTCATCGTTAATCGTGGATGGCAGGGAATACCGGTATTCATAACCTTTCTGGTAGTGACCGGACTGATACTGCTCAAGTTGAATCGTCATGGCATGTCCGTAAGGAAAATAACGTACAAAATCCTTTATATTACTTTTGTCGTTAAAAGTAAAATATAAATGGACTTATGTTACTTTTATCACTTTAGGGCGCTATGATTTTGCATTGTTGCAGTAAAAATAATTTCCACTGGTTGATCAGGCGGTTTGCAGTATTGCACTAACCTCACTATACTTGTACATTTTATTGATCATGTTAAATGGGGTTTGATGAAAGTCGTCACTTATACTTATGCCCGCAATGCGCTCAAAACCATATTGGACGAAGTAGTTCAAGACGCGGATGTGACGATTATCAGCCGCCGCGATGCGGAGGGAGATGCCGTGGTGATGTCGCTCGATAGCTACAACAGCATCATGGAAACGTTGCACCTGACCGGCAACCCTGCAAACGCAGCGGCATTGGCCAGAGCCATCGCACAAGACAAAGCCGGAATGGCTCAAGAACATCCGCTGCGTTCCACCGATTGATCTTGCGCACCATTCGATTCGTTCCCGATGCTTGGGAAGATTATTTGTACTGGCAGGATCAAGATAAAAAAACACTCAAGCGAATCAACCTGCTGATCACCGCCGCCTCACGTGAACCATTCGCAGGAATCGGCAAGCCCGAACCCTTGCGCGGCGACTTATCCGGCTACTGGTCGCGGCGCATCGACGAAGCTAACCGGCTGGTGTACCGGGCAACCGATACCGATTTGGTGATCATTGCTTGCCGTTTTCATTATTAATCCTATAAATCAGAACCTTTAAATGGTCAGAATATGAGGATAATGCATCAGCTGATTAATTGCCCGTGCCAGCAATTTACAGTTAGTCGCCCGAGCTCATTCCGCGCTGATGCGTACGTACACCAGCGGGCGCTCTGGCTTTCCATTCAGTTTTTCAATAGTGGCTGAGACACGATATTGTTTAAGCCAACGATGTAGCGTTTCTCTGAAAGCGCGATTGACATAGCCGATTTTTTGTCCATGGCAAACGACTAGCAATGCATCTCGATCAACAATGTTCTCGCGATCGATGACAAACTCCACAGCATCGCCTTCATGAATCGAACTCAGATCCGTGCCTAATATATGACGCACTCCGGCAACTTCCATCAAATAATCGCACGGTGCTTCGCTTGCGGAAAAATCCGGCACCAGAGCAAAGCCATCGCTTGGCAAACGCGCACCGGTATAACCGAGCAGCGCCATATCGGAATGGTTAAAAGGAGAAGGGAGCCGGTGTTGTGCGAGGAAATCAGCAAAATCCTCGCGTTTACGCGGCGGCAAGCGTCGCATCAACGATTCAATGACACCTTGCCGTACTTCATGATCATCTTTATCTTTCAGATGAAATGCCGGAAAACCTTTAAAGCCAGCCTTACAAGCTTCATCAAAATCAGGTGTATGTTGAAGATAACGAAATACGATCTGTCCCTCTTTCTCACAGCGTATCTCACCGATCACCCGGCGCGTGCGTGATGCCGCCGCCTCATCCAGCGGCTGCCAAGTCATCAGCAGTCGCGATGGCTCGATGATATGGCGCAAAATATTCATAGCAATAAATTTCTCAGTAAAGTAAATCGGTAACGCATGAGATGCAACATAAACACAAGTCTCTCATTGGATAGTGGGTTTATGGCATCAAGCTTGAGTAAATCTACAACCGCGTCTGACAAATCATCCGATGAAAAATTTAGTCTAGCCTGCGCCGCTTCACGCGTATCCGGCCATTGCTCCAGCGCGCGCTGCAACAAAGCAAAATGCCCTTGTATCGGATCCTTCAATGACCATTTGACATGATGCCTGCCTTTGGAAATATAGCGTTGAAAATCGATATCAGTCCAGCGGCTCACGTGATTCGTGAAACGCTCGTGTCCTAGACTGGTGCCATTATCGAACAATGGTGCCAATCTACAGCTTATTTTCTGCTTCGAACGGGTAAAGATAAGCCCCCAGTTATCCTGGTGGCGATCGGTGTTACCGATCAATGCATCAAAGAGCAGCGCATCAATCCACCATTGCCGCCAGCCGGATTCAAGAATCCCATTTTGAGCGAGTAGCTTCAGCAAGCGCATATTATCGAGTAAATTATGCTGGGTTCCGAGTTTTCGATCAAAATCTTTGTGCATTTGCTGCAAAAAATCACCAGCCATCACAAAAGATTCGTGACCATCGTCATAAAACCATTCAATCAGCGCCGCACATTGATTCGTCCGGGAATTCCAGGCCGCAAATGTTGGCGTCACATTCACACCCAGCAGACAACCCACCCGGTAAGCAACTATTTCAGCCCAGAATTGATCGGGATAACTGCGTTTCGAGCGTTTAACCATGTAGCGCTTCCCTGGCACAATCACTGGCTCCGCTGGATACTCTGGTGCAAATACCGCATCTTTGGCTCGCGCACCCTGCGGAAACACACTGAATTCCGCATCCGGCTCCCACGAAGCCACATCGAAAATCGCTGCTTGAATTTGCGGTTGTCTACGCATTCGATCAGCTCAGCTTGCAGCAGCCGGATTTGCTTTACTGCGCCCACGCTGTTTCGTTGCTGGTAAAGTTTTTTGGATGCGTTCGAGCAATACGCTGGCGGGTTCGTCGTTGGGGTCTTGCAGCACCAGTTCGCCGCGGAAGGCTTTGGCAAGGATCGCGAGCGTCAATTTATCGGCCTGGGCGCGGGCGGCGTAAGCGAACAATTCTTCGACGCGGCGGACGATTTCGGTTTGTTTTTTTCTTAGGAATTTTACATTTCAAAGTACACATTTTTTATCCCAAATGCGGCCTGAGAAGTTGAGTTACTCTGAATTGCAACTTCTTCCAATGTTGTGGGAAAAGAAAGAACATCAAATAATAAGGTTGAATTAAAATCACATTGGCTGATATCGTAAATTCAACATCTACAACACCGTCAAACCCCATAAGGGTTTGAATAATGCTACACCTTATGAATACTCAGCACTTATTTCAATCAACCTCTTTGTAAACAACCCTGAGAGTTCTTACAAGATAATGTTATGTGTACTAATTTTATTACAAATCCAAAAATAACAACATCTTGCATTCCAAAGCTAGTATATAGCATTGCAATTATTTTTATTTTTGTACCAGACTTAGGGAAACGCTGATTAATTCGCCACACCCCAAGGGCAAAGCGAGCAGTTCTGGGATATTGGGTTAAAATTTGCCATATTCTGGGTTGAATTGCGTTATTTCTTGCCTTATTCCGCTCATTTCTTGTCTTTAAGACGCAATCTGGCTGTCAGAGCTACATAACCACCGGCGAGCCAGCAGCAAGTTGGCAAGCCCAAACAGTGAAAACATCTGAGCATTATTTTTGGCCATTCCTTTGTAGCGAGTTTTGCGATGCATGAACAGATTCTTTACGACATGAAAGGGATGCTCAACTTTGGCACGAATGCTGGCTTTTGCATGTTCAAGCTTCTCCATCAGTTCGCCTGCTGTTGTTTTGGGCAATGCCTTGCGCTTGGAAGGGCGCATCGCGATATGCCAGGTTACGGGCAATTCAAGATTCTCTTCTCGTTTCTCAACGCCCAGATAGCCCGCATCACCAAATACATCGGTTTCATCACCATGCAGCAGCGCCTGTGCCTGAGTAACATCGTGGACATTGGCTGCCGTTCCGATCAGGGTATGAACAAGCCCTGATTGCGCATCGACACCGATGTGTACCTTCATGCCGAAGTGCCACTGCTTGCCTTTCCTGGTTTGATGCATTTCGCTATCGCGTTTTCCTTCTCTATTCTTGGTCGAAGGAGGCGCTGAGATCAGCGTAGCATCAACAATCGTACCTTCGCGAAGAAATAGTCCGCGTTCAGCCAAATGTGCATTGATTGCATCAAAAATGGATTCCGTCAGATGATGCGCTTCCAGCAAATGGCGAAATCTCAGCAGAGTCGTCGCATCCGGTACTGCTTCCCGATTCAGATCAATACCAACAAAGCAGCGGATTGCTTGACTGTCGTATACAGCATCTTCCGCGCCTTCATCCGAAAAACCAAAGCACTGTTGCACAATATACATCCTCAGCATCCGTTCCAAACCAATCGGTGGATGACCTCGCCTACCGCTAACCGGATAATACGGAGCTATAACATTCAGCAGGGATGTCCACGGTGTTGCAGCTTCAATCTCAACCAGAAAACGATCACGCCGGGTTTGTTTCTTCTTTGCCGCATATTCCAGCTCAGAAAAGCTTGATTGCATCGCTCTATTCCATGTTTATCAATAGCAAGGTATTTTATCTAACCTTTGCAGGTCTATCTATTTGATCGAATAGATCAGTGTTTCCTTAGCATTAGCATCAGATTCATCTGCGGAATTGATCAATGCAATATTGCCTAATTTTTTATCTGGCTTATGTGGAGCTATCATAGGAGCAATGGCTTCATATAAGGTTGTATTAAAGCAAGCTAAATTAGCGAGAAATAATGAACTTAAGCTCATGGTCGATAAGTATAAACTCTCTCGCATTAACGACCAAATAAGTAAATTCTATGCTCCTCTTTTGACAACGCGGATTCAACTTCGAAGTGCAACACCTAGCGGTGGCTTGGTATAGCGCACCGTCTTTCCGAAGAACACCTCAAACGGGGTTCTGAATCCAAGCACCTTGCGCGGTCGATGGTTGAGTCTATCCACCGCCCATTGTACTTGTTCCTGGGTCACCTTAATCAATTCCATTCCCTTGGGGAAATACTGCCGCAGCAGACCATTGCTGTTCTCGTTCAAGCCGCGCTCCCATGAATGATAAGGATGAGCGAAGTAGATATCCACATTGAGTTTCGCAGCAATGGTTTCATGCTCCGCAAATTCTTTCCCGTTGTCGAATGTCATGGTGTGGCACTTGCGTTTATGGGGGCGCAGCAATCGCGTTACCGCCGCCGTTACGCCCGATGCATGTTTGCCGGGCACTTGGGCTGCCAGAATGTAGCGCGACTTCCTCTCGGCCAGCGTAACCAATGCGCCTTGATGGTTCTTGCCGATTACGGTGTCGCCCTCCCAGTCGCCTATGCGGTTCTTCTGATCCACGATCCCCGGACGCTCATCAATGCCGATCCGGTTCTTGATCGTGCCCCGGCGCTCTTGACCGCTCGCATAACGCTTCCTGCGGGGCTTCTGGCAACGCAAATGCCGCCACAGGTCGCCACCTCGACGCTTGTCTGCATATATGTGCAAGTAGATCGTCTCGTGACTGATCTGCAACACACTTTCCAAAGCAAGTCGACGGGCCGCTTGCTCCGGACTCATGTCCAGCCGAACCAATCGCTCAACTTCCGTCCAGTCCGACATTGATAAACGCTGGGCGTTGGCGCATTGTTTTCGGCGCTCGTTCCGTAATTCCTGCGCCTGCTTGGGATACCAGTCACGCCGACCCTTGTTCCGCCTGAATTCCCGCGAAATCGTCGACTTGCTCACGCCCACTGCATCCGCTATTCGCGATTGGTTCAAACCCGCCTTCTCCAAGCCGGAAATCTGGTATCGTTGCTCGCTGGTGAGCTGCTTGTAGTGCTTCATCTGTGCTCCTTCTACTTGGTCGTTTAAGAAGCTCCGATACTACCGCAGCTTGCTTCCTAAACTTCCTTACAAAAGTTGCACTTCAATTTTGAATCCACCCAATAAGTAAATCAGCGCAAGCGTTATGGGGAAAATTTTGTGATGAAAAGGGCAGATCAAAATCTAGTCCACTATATTTTTTTATAAAAGATGCAAAAGACGAATCAATAGAAGTGAGCGGAGAGATTTTATTCGACTATATTCGTGTTATGAAAGAAGTATTCCTTCCTCTTAATAAACAACGAATGGATATTATCTTATCTGAAGCTGCTTTGATAGATCACGCTCACAAAATTCCTGATTACCTTATTGATCTTGTTAACCATGTTTCTGAACTTAACGCAATGATGAAACGATGGGAGACAATAACCGACGCACGACATGCAATGTCTTTTGTCGATAACAACGCAGATACTCCTAAAGAGAGGTATGCTGCATTTTATCCAAGCTGCGAATTCCCTACGGAGCTGAATAGAGAATTAGAAAAAAAGCATGCACATTTAATATATCAAAAAAATACACTTCTAGATGCTTGGAATCAGAAAGAAAAGAGAGATTGATAGAAACTAGAAATTTCAGGAGTCAGCTTCTCAATTAAAATTCACTGAGTATAAAACGTTACAACGTTACCATGTATCTATCAACCATACCCCCTTCAACTCCCTCCGAGCTTCCCGATACCCCGGACAAACCCTCCCCACCACTTCCCAAAACGCTTTCGAGTGATTCATCTCGATCAGGTGCGCGAGTTCGTGGGCAACCACATAATCCACCAAATGCAATGGCAGTTGGATCAAGCGCCAGTTTAGCGTGATAAGACCGCGGCTGTTGCAGCTGCCCCAGCGGGTTTTGGCTTGGGAAAGGCGGAAGGGCGGGGTGGTTAAATTCAATGCCGGGGCGTAGATTGCGATGCGCTGTTGGAAGCAGGTGATCGCCTGCTGTTGATACCAGCTCATCACGAAGGTTTCAATTTGGCGAGGCGTGAGTTCGATGGCGGGCGGTTGCGCTAATTCCTGACTGAATGACTGGATCATTGCGAGTTCGCCGATTGGTTTCATAGCGATGCGCCAGGGTTCGCCGAGCAGCGGGTAGGCGGTTTCCAGCGACCAGTCGAGCGTCAGGCTTTTTTTGGCTTGCCATTGATCCAGCTTTTTTTTGATCCAGTCGGCTTTTTGCTGCAACACGCTGTCGATATGGGAAAGTGGCGTGAGTAAAGGCGCGCTGATGCGCAGGCCGTGTTGACTGATTTGTAAACCGATTGTTTTGCGCCGGCTGCGGGTGAGGGTGTAACTGATTGCCTGACCGTTAAGCGTAGCGGTTTGCGTTGGCACGGCTAGGATTGCTGCGGGTTGATCTGACCGATGCGCAACATCTCAGCCTCGATCCAGGCTTCGACCTGCGCATTCAATTCCCCGGCTTCCATGCCGGTAGGATCGATCGGTTTACCGATGCTGACGGTGACGGTGCCGGGATGTTTGACGAACGAATTCTTGCCCCAAAATTCCCCGGCATTATGCGCGACCGGCACCACCGGCACGTTGGTATGCGTCGCCAGCCAGGCGCCGCCGATGCGGTATTTGCCGCGCTGTCCCGGCGGAATGCGCGTGCCTTCAGGGAACACCACGATCCAGAAACCTTGTTTGATCCGGTCTTTACCTTGATCGACGATTTGTTCCAGGGCTTTTTTCTTGGCGCTGCGGTCAATCGCAATCGGGCTGGTCATCGCCAAGCCCCAGCCGAAAAACGGGATGCGCAGCAGCTCTTTTTTCAATACCCACACTTGCGGCGGAAAGATTTCCTGAAATGCCAGCGTTTCCCACGCCGATTGATGTTTGGACAGAATAATGCTCGGCGATGCCGGAATGTTTTCTTTGCCGATGATGCGGTAACGCAGCCCGCACAGGTGCCACAGTAGAAACAACATGATGCGCGTCCAGCTCGAGGTGACGCGGTAGCGGTTATGCGGCGACAGCGGGAAACACGCCAGCGTCAGAATCGCATACGGTGGCGTAATGATGATCTGCAGCAGCATATACAGCGCTGAGCGCGCAACGGCCGGCCACTTGCTCATTCTTCGCCAACCAGTTCATCGGCCACCGCCGCCAGATCGTCAAAAATCTGCGTATGCACCGGAATTTCCGTGGAGTCGCGCGTGAACTGCCCATTACCCGTCAACACCAGCACCGGAATTGCGCCGACCGCCGCCGCGGCTTGCAAATCTTTCAACGAATCGCCGACAGCCATGACATTTTTCAGATTGACGCCGTAGCGTTGCACGATTTCCTGAAACAACCCGGTTGCCGGTTTGCGGCAATTGCATTGATCCGCATTGGTATGCGGGCAGAAAAAAATCGCGTCGATACGCCCGCCTGCGTGATTTACCGCTTTGTGCATCTTGTCGTTGATGGCGTTGTAAGCCGCCATATCGAGCAAACCGCGGCCAATGCCCGATTGGTTGGTGGCGATTACCACGCGGTAACCGGCGTGTGTCAGCCGCGCAATCGCTTCCAAACTACCGGGGATCGCAATCCACTCCTCCGGCGTTTTGACGAAAGTTTCGCTGCTCTCATTGATGACACCGGCTTGGTCGAGGATGATCAGTTTCATATCAGGACGCGAGTTTGGAAAGATCGGCGATGCGGTTCATGATGCGATGCAGTTGCGCCAGTAACGCCAGCCGGTTGTTACGCAGCTTCACATCGTCGACATTGACCATCACATGATCGAAAAAAGTATCAACCGGTGTTTTCAGCGTTGCCAGCAATTGCAATGAAGCGGTGTAATCACCGGCGGCAAAAGCTTTTTCGGTTTGCGGCTGAATAGCTTGCAACGCCTGATAAAGCGCCTGTTCATCGGCTTCTTGCAATAAACCGGTATCGACGCTGTCACTGATAGCACTTTCCGACTTCTTGAGGATATTGCCGACCCGCTTGTTAGCCGCCGCCAGACTAACCGCTTCCGGCAATGCGGCAAACGCCCGCACGGCAGCGAGACGTTTGGGAATATCGCTTAACTGCTGCGGATTCAAACTGAGCACAGCGTCGACTTCCTGCGGCGTGTAGCCTTGGTCGCGTAAGTTACCTGCGAGGCGTTCGTAAACAAAATTAAATAATTTTGTAAATATCTCTTCCTGCGTTCCAGGAACACTATCGGGTAGTACATATGCATTCCGCCGACATGTCACCGAAATAATTGATTCTTGAGTTTTATCACTGCAATTTGACAGCCACTGCTGAGCAAACTGATCCTCTTTAAGGATATTAATCGCTGATCGAATTAATTCGTCCAATTTTAGCGATAAATTTTTTTCAATTAATATTCGAATAACACCGAGTGCATGGCGGCGCAATGCAAATGGGTCTTTATCTCCGGTAGGAACCTCGCCCATATAAAACATATCGATCAAAGTCACTAACTTATCCGCCAGCGCTACGCTGACTCCCGCATCGTTACGCGGCAAGTCATCACCGGCAAAACGCGGCTTATACTGATCCTCGATGGCAAACGCAATCTCGTCCCCCAGACCTTCGTGTTGCGCGTAGTAGCGTCCCATGATGCCTTGCAGTTCCGGAAACTCACCGACCATATCGGTTAATAAATCGGCCTTTGCTAACGCGGCCGCTTCGCGTGCCGAAGTTGCCGCGTTTAATTGTTTCCCAATCATATAAGCGATCTCGCGAACATAGTGCATGCGCAAACCCTGCGTACCGAGCTTATTGTGATAAACCACCTTATCCAATTCCGGCAAGCGCGATGCCAGCGTTTTTTTACGATCCTGATCGAAGAAAAACTTGGCATCGGCGAGGCGCGAGCGCACCACGCGTTCGTTACCGGCGATGACTTGCGCGGGATCGGCCGGGCGGACATTGGAGACCAGCAGGAATTTGTTGGCGAGCTTTCCTTGCGCATCGAGCAACGGAAAATATTTCTGGTTTGCCTTCATCGTCAGAATCAGGCATTCCTGGGGCACTTGCAGGAACTCTGCATCAAATGTGCCAACCAGCACGTTCGGATGCTCGACCAGCGCGGTCACTTCGTCGAGCAACGCCTCATCGTCGATGGGTGTGAGATGTTCTTTCGCAGCGGCGGCGGCGAGCTGGCGCGCGATTTCGGCGCGGCGTTCGGCAAAACCGGCGAGCACGGCGCCTTCAGTTTGCAGTTGCTGTGCGTAGCTATCGGCGTTGTGCAGCACAATAGGGTTCACTTTGGCCTCAAAGCGATGACCTTGCGTCTCGCGCCCAGCTTGCAGGCCAAGCACGCTGACCGGTACGATATCGGCACCGTGCAGCGCCACTAGGGAATGTACCGGGCGCACGAAATGCACGCTCTGCCAGCCGTCCGCCAGTTGATACGTCATCACTTTCGGAATCGGCAATTGGCTGATCGCATCCTGCAAGGCTTTTTGCAGTCCGTCGGTCAGCAACGTGCCTTGCACAACGATATCCAGAAACAGTGTTTCGGTTTTACCGTCCAGCGCACGCTTGAGTTGCGGCACAGCCGAGGCGTCGGCACCAAGACTGGCGAGTTTTTTCAATAACGGCGGTGTCGCCTGACCTTGCGCGTCCAGACCGACTTTGACCGGCATTAGTTTTTGCGTAACCGCTTGATCGGCGGCTTGCGCCGCGACGTTGGCGATATGCACCGCCAATCGTCTGGGAGTGGCGTATGGCGTGATTGCCGCATCGGGCGCGATCAACCCTTGCGCTTTCAGACTATCGGCGAGCAAACCGGCAAAGCTGCTGCCGAGTTGTTTCAACGATTTCGGCGGCAGTTCTTCCACCAGCAATTCAACGAGCAGATTTTGGGTCATGATGCGGATTCCTGCATATCGGGCATTTGCGCGACCCATTCACGCGGCGCCAGCGGAAACGGTGGATTGAGGTTCTTACGGCTGTCGTAATAGGCTTTGGCGACTTGCCGCGACAGGTTGCGGATACGGCCGATATACGCGGCGCGTTCGGTGACGGAAATCGCGCCGCGCGCGTCGAGCAGATTAAAAGTATGCGCGGCTTTCAATACTTGCTCGTAAGCCGGTAATGCCAGTTGCTTGCCGATCAGATGATTGGCTTGCGCTTCGTGCTTGCCGAATGCCAGAAACAAAAACTCGGTGTCGCTTTCCTCAAAATTGTATTTCGATTGCTCGACTTCGTTTTGATGATACACATCGTGATAGCGCAGCCCCTTGGTCCAAGTCAGGTCGAACACGCTTTCCACGCCTTGCAAATACATCGCCAACCGTTCCAGTCCGTAGGTGATTTCGCCGGTGATTGGCTTGCAATCAATGCCGCCGACTTGCTGGAAATAGGTGAATTGCGTGACTTCCATGCCGTTCAGCCAGGTTTCCCAGCCCAATCCCCACGCGCCCAGCGTCGGATTTTCCCAATCGTCCTCGACCAGCCGTACGTCGTTTTGCGTCAGGTCGAAACCCAGTTCGCGCAGCGAATCCAGATACAAATCGAGGATGTTTTTCGGCGCCGGTTTCAGTATCACCTGAAACTGATAATAATGCTGCAAGCGGTTCGGGTTTTCACCGTAACGGCCGTCCTTCGGGCGGCGCGACGGTTGCACGTACGCCACCTTCCACGGTTCGGGGCCGATGGCGCGCAAAAAAGTGGCGGTGTGGCTGGTGCCCGCGCCGACTTCCATATCGTACGGTTGCAGAATCGCGCAGCCCTGTTTGGCCCAGTAGCGCTGTAACGTGAAAATGATTTCCTGAAAGGTCAGTGTCGGCATAAAATGTCGAGTTATATCGTTAAATTAAAAACATGCGGATTTTACCGGGTTTTCTGCGCGGCGCGAAAGGCGGATAACAATCCGATGCTCAATAACAACACCGCCAATCCCAGCACCGGATAATTGCCCACCCGCACGTACGGTGTTGCGCCGGTAAAACCTTGCGCCACACCGTGCAATGCCGCTGTGGTGAAAATTTCGATGGTCTCGAGTACCCGCCCGCGTTCGTCGATAATCGCGGTGACGCCGGTGTTGGTCGCGCGCAGCATATAGCGTCCGGTTTCCAAGGCGCGCATTTGTGAAATCTGCAAATGTTGCTGCGGCCCGATCGAACGGCCGAACCAGGCATCGTTGCTGACGTTGACCAGCAGTGTCGCTTGCGGTAGCTGATTGATGATTTCCTCACCGAACACGTCTTCGTAACAAATATTGATCGCCACGCGTTGTCCGGCAATGGCCATCGGTTGCTGATCCAGCCCGCCGCGCGAGAAATCCGACAGCGGAATTTGCAGCACTTGAATCACCCAGCCGAACAGCGGCTTGAACGGAATGTACTCGCCGAACGGCACCAGATGATGCTTGCGGTAGCTTTGTTCCGGCGAGGAACCAAGGCTGAACATGGTGTTGTAATACGCATCGCCGTCTGTATGATCGCGCTCGGCCAGGCCGATCAGCACATCGCCTTTGACATTGCGGGCATGCTCGGCGATATATGCCAGATACGCGGGCGGCACTACGTCGTTGAACAACGGAATCGATATTTCCGGCGTCACAATCAACCGGCTGTCGCTTTCCAGGATCAACTGCGCGTAGGTTTCCATCGAATGTTCGATCTGATCCGCTTGCCATTTCAAATCCTGCGAAATATTGCCTTGCAGCAGACTGACCGTGACCGGTTCACCCTCGGGTTGCACCCACTTAATCGCCTGCAACACAAAGCCGCATAACCAGATCGTTAGCAAAGCCGCTCCCCAGCGCCAGTTCCTGCGAACATTCTCGATCCAGAAAAATAACAAGGTGGCGCTGAATACGATAATCAAAGAAATACCATACACGCCGACAATCGGCGCAAAACCCGCCAGAGGGCTGTACGGCGCTTGCGAGTAACCCAGCGCCAGCCAAGGAAAACCGGTAAACAATGTGCCGCGCAGCCATTCGGATAACATCCACAATGCCGCAGCCAATGCTCCCCAAAGCCAGGGCGAGGCCACGCGCAGCCGGGTTAACAGCCACAAACCGCAAGCCGGGAACAACGACAGGTACGCGCATAAAATGATCAATGCCACCACTGCGATCGGCATCGGCATCGCGCCAAAATCGTGCAAACTGACATAAATCCAGGTCACGCCGGCGCTAAACAAACCCATGCCGAAACTGAAGCCGAGTGCGGCGTTTTTGAGCGGATTCCGGTTTTTATGACACAGCGCCAGCAGCCACGCCAACGTCATGACCGGCACCGGAAACAGGTAGAAAGGCGCAAAACCAAGTACCGTTACCGCGCCCGCCAGATAAACCAGCAGCAATTTTAAATAAGGATTCTTCAATCGTGTCAATGATAAAAAATGAAAAAATATAGCAAAAAAGTTACGCTTATTCGCGCGCGGCAACAATAGAACTGTGAACTTTCATAAGTTAATGCTGTTCTCAGCGTTTAAGGAAACGCCGGTTAATCCGCCGGGCATGATGAAATGCAAGACGGGTGAAGCGCAAGAAACGAAGCATATCATAACGATAAGCGAGTTTCTGAGCGCCGGCCAACGCAGCGAATCGCTTGCACAGTCAATTATTCAGCGCTTCCCTTGCTTTTCGTGATGACAATCAGTACTACTTATGCTAAATAGCTATTTATTCACTTTATTATCCGGCAATAGTAATCGAAGGCCTTTGTTACAATAGCACCCAGCCTCAAATCGCAGCGATATTAAACGATATGCAAATAGATTGATGAGCTTTAATAAATTTCTACAGCGCTGTAAATAACTGATACGGTTTACCCAATATTCGAAAATCAAACGGATTTCTCATGAAATTTAAACTTCTATATGTGTTATTGCTATCTGGACTTTCTGCCTGCGCGCAGATGCCTGCGAATCAGGCAACAGATAAAAACGGGGAATCCGTCGAGCAAGATGACGAGGGTCATCGAAACCTACCCAAGCAAGAGCTGACCGCCCCGGTCCTGTTCGATTTTTTAGTCGGTGAAACCGCTTTGCAGCGCGGTAATCTGGACATCGCAGTTAATCGCTATATCAAGCTCGCCAAGACTACCAGAGATCCGCGGCTCGCCAAACGGGCAACGGAAATTTCGCTGCACGCGGGCAATCCCATAGCCGCCGAGCAGGCAGCAACCATGTGGATTGAACTTGAGCCGGATTCACCGGATGCCCGCCAGACCATTGCCGCGCTGTTGGTGAACCTCGGTAAATTGGATGCAGCCAAACCGCATCTTGAAAAATTATTGGCATCGCAAACCGATCAAGTCGGTAATGCGTTCATGCAACTGAATCAACTGCTGTCCCGCAATCCGGACAGAGCGGCAACGCTGCGGCTGGTTCAGCACCTGTCCCGGCCTTATAAAGATTCTCCGGAAGTTCATTTTGCGGTTTCACAAGCCGCCTGGTTTGCCAACCAGCACCAGCTCGCGCAAGATGAAATGCAACGCGCACTGGAATTACGCCCTGATTGGGAAGTCGCGGCTGTGCATAATGGCAGAATACTGCAACGGATTTCAGCCGCCGATGCCGGCAATTTCTACCGTGATTATTTACAGAAGTTTCCTGCTTCCAACGAAGTGCGCATTGCCTATACGCGCTCATTGATCGGCGATAACCAGCTGGATCAAGCGCGCGAGCAAGTGCAATGGTTACTGGACAATAATACGAACGACCCGGAAATCACACTCGCAACGGGATTATTAGCCGCCGAAATGGGCGACTTCGACACCACCGAATCCAGTTTCAAAAAAGCCTTGGACTTAGGTTATAAAGATGCCAACGCCGTGCATTTTCATCTTGGCCAGATTTACGAAGAAACCGGCCGCGGGGACATGGCGATGCAATCGTATCAAATGGTGAAAAGCGGCAGCCGCTTTCTACCGTCGCAAATCCGATACGCCGATTTGCTCGCAACCAAGGGTTTTTTAAAAGAAGCTCGTGCGCATCTGCAAAACCTGCCGGCCGCCAATGATCAGCAAACGGCGCATTTAATCCTGGCGGAAGCGCAAATCCTGCGCAGAACCAAAGCCCATCAAGAAGTATTCAACTTACTGAACGACGGCTTAAAGAAATTGCCCGATTATCCCGAGTTGCTCTATGACCGCGCCTTGGCTGCCGACAAACTGGGCAAATTCAATATCCTCGAAGAAGATTTACGCAAACTGATTCAGCTCAGGCCCGACAACCCCCATGCCTACAATGCGCTGGGGTACAGCTATGCCGATCGCGGCAAGCAATTGCCCGAAGCTCTGAATCTGATCAAAAGGGCTCTGGAACTGTCACCCGAAGATCCCTATATCATGGATAGTCTGGGGTGGGTATACTACCGCATGGGTAATATTGCAGAAGGTCTGAATTATTTGAATCTGGCTTTTGCCGCCAAGCCTGATCCTGAAATTGCCGCCCATTTGGGCGAAGTGCTTTGGATACAAGGCGCAAAAGAAGATGCTAAAAATATCTGGCGCGCCGCTTTGGAAAAAGACCCGGATAACGATGTCTTGCTGGAAACATTAAAAAGGCTTACCAAAAAGAAAATCATCGATTAAGTTTTCATAAACCGGGCATGTTCGGTGATATCATCCTGACAACAGCAACGGCTCCGACAAGCCGTGAATTACCCGTGCCCTTATCGATCGTAAACCCTGAAAATGTTAAATACTTCTTCAACGCCAGCACTGGAATTTAAAAGCAGCACTTTTTTTTCTCCCATCCTGATTCTTTTTACCAATAACATCGCCGCCATTGAACAGACTTTGCATGAAAAGATAAATCTGGCCCCGGAATTTTTCAAAGATTCTCCGGTCATCGTCGATTTGCGGGAACTTAATAAGCAGAATCTGGAATTGAATCTTTCCAATATCATTGATCTGCTCCGCAGGATAGGTTTTTTCCCGGTCGGCATCCGCGGCGGCAATGAACACCAAAACCAGCAAGCTCGCGCCTTGTTCATTCCTATCGATACCGTGCGCGATCTTGGGAGTTCCATCGTCATTGGCGAACCAACCAAACAGGAACCCGTTCAACAGACCAGCATTCAACCTGAAATCAAGCCGCCGAAAGAACCGGTAAAACCGGTTGCGATTCCGCCCGTGCCTGCGGCAGCAACCTTGGTAACCCATCCGATTCGCTCCGGGCAACGCATCTACGCATCCGGTGATTTGATCATTCTGTCGCAGGTCAGCGCCGGTGCCGAAATAATGGCTGAAGGCAACATACATGTCTATAATACCCTGCGTGGACGTGCACTGGCGGGTGTGCATGGAAATACCGCCGCCAGAATTTTTTGTTTCGATTTGCAGGCGGAGCTTATATCGATCGCTGGCGACTATAAAACCAGCGAGGATATCAACAAGCAAACCTATAAAAATCCGGTACAGATCTACCTTCAGGATCATGCATTGATCATTAAAGAAATCGCTTAAGACCAAACAGTAAAGGAGGCGCAATTGGCAAGAATTATAGTCGTGACATCGGGCAAGGGGGGCGTCGGCAAAACCACAACGAGCGCAGCGATTGCCATGGGATTAGCGAAAAAAGGCCACAAAACGGCTGTTATCGATTTCGACGTGGGATTACGCAACCTGGATTTAATTTTGGGCTGCGAACGCCGGGTAGTCTATGATTTTATCAATGTGATCAATGGTGAAGCCAGCCTCAATCAAGCGCTGATCCGCGATAAAAACTGCAACCTGCTGTATATCCTGCCGGCCTCGCAAACGCGCGACAAAGATGCGCTGACGCAAGAAGGCGTGGGTAAGGTTTTAGATGAATTATCCAAGGATTTTGAGTACATTGTCTGCGATTCACCCGCCGGTATTGAAAAGGGCGCCAATTTAGCGCTTTATTACGCCGACGACGCTTTTGTCGTCACCAACCCTGAAATTTCATCGGTGCGGGATTCCGACCGCATGCTCGGCATTCTTTCCAGTAAATCACGCCGGGCCGAAAGAAATGAAGAACCGATCAAGGAATATTTATTGCTGACCCGCTACGATGCGGACCGGGTCAAATTGGGAGAGATGTTAAGCCTGGAAGACGTGCAGGAAATACTGTCTTTGGAGCTATTGGGCATCATCCCCGAATCAAAATCGGTCTTATCCGCATCCAATGCCGGGATGCCGGTCATACTGGATGAAAAAAGCGAAGCCGGTCAAGCTTACGCCGATGTCGTTGCGCGATATTTAGGAGAGAAACGTCCGCATCGATTTATCGATGGTAAACAGGGATTTCTCAAGCGACTTTTTGGAGGAAGAAAATGAGCTTACTTGACTATTTTAGATCTTCCAAACCCAAGACTGCGTCAGTAGCCAAGGAAAGGCTGCAAATTCTTGTCGCGCACGAGCGTAAATACCGCAATCAACCATCGTATTTACCGCAATTGCAAAAGGAATTGCTTGAAGTCATCCGAAAATATGTAAATGTCGATCAAGACGCGATATCAATAAATTTTGAACAGGATGAAAATCAGGAAACATTGGAACTGAATATTGTTCTGCCGGATTATCAACAAACCAATAGAACCGCCAGTAGCTAGCGTCTGCCGCCCGGTGCGCGCGGCTTGAGGAATCAGATTGATAATCGTTGTAATGAATTGAGAAAATCCAAACAGCCTGTGATGTGGCTTCGAATAAACCAGCGGAACATTCTTCCGGGAATTTTGATCGGTTGCCTGATAATTCTGCTGCACGGTTGCAAAACCATTCCAACAGTAACACCATCCGATGCGGTTGCCACTACCGTATTATTCGATCCCGCAACATCCGCGCAGAAAACGCCAGCCTATGATTTTAATATTTTAGGCCGCATCGCAATCCAAGACGAAAAACAAAGTTTTTCCGGCAGTTTCCGCTGGACACACTTTGCCGCGAACGACGAAATTCTGTTATTCACCCCATTGGGCCAGGCGGTCGCGGAAATCACCCGGGATGCTGAAGAGGTTCGTTTAATTACTTCCAAAATGGAAGGCTACTATGCCAACGATGTCGAAGCTTTGACGGAACAGATTCTCGGCTGGCGATTGCCGCTCGATGGCTTGCGGTATTGGATTCAAGGATTGCATTCACCACTGACCGCCGCTGAAAAAGATCTGGACCGGCAAAATCAGCTTCTCACAATCCGGCAAGACGGCTGGCACATCCATTACAATAGTTTTACCCAAACCTCGTTCAGTACGGCGCCGTTGCCAAAAAACATCAGCTTGTTCTTCGAAAATCAGAAACTGAAAATCCGCTTGATCGTTGATAACTGGAAAGTCAACTAATTCGCCCATGCATACCTTTCCCGCTCCGGCAAAACTGAATCTTTTTTTACACGTAACCGGCCGCCGGCCGGATGGCTATCACTTGTTGCAAACCGTATTCCGCCTGATTGATTATTCAGATCAGCTCAGTTTCCGGTTGCGGCCCGACGGTATTATCAAACTGCACACCCCGATTCCCGGTGTGCCCGAAGACAAAGATTTATGCGTTCGCGCCGCCACGTTATTGCAGCGCGAAGCCGCCGTCACGGCAGGCGTCGATATCTTTTTGCACAAACAAATTCCGATGGGCGGCGGTCTCGGCGGCGGCAGTTCGGATGCCGCGACCACATTAGTAGCACTGAATCATTTATGGCAAGCCAATGTGAGCCAAGCGCGCTTGCTCGAACTGGGATTGCAATTGGGCGCCGACGTTCCGGTATTCATTTTCGGTCAAAATGCGTTTGCCGAAGGTGTCGGCGAGAAGTTATCCGCGATTGAACTCCCGCCCGCCTGGTATCTGGTTCTGGTACCATCCGTTGCAGTATCAACCGCAGAGATTTTTGGCAGTAAGGAATTGACACGAAACACAATACCGATCAAAATACCGCCCTTTTCCGTCTGGCAAGGACATAACGATCTAGAATCGGTCGTTTGCCGCTTATACCCTGAGGTCGCGAGATGTTTGGAGTGGCTAAAGAAACTGGAAAATACTACAATAGCAGCCATGAGCGGTTCAGGAGCGTGCGTTTTTGCAGAATTTGCTTCAGAACCGGCAGCACAAGCCGCATTGGAAAAAATTCCCAATGATGTCAAAGGGTTTGTAGCAAAAGGATTAGATTACCATCCGATTCAAAAAATCATTGAATCAAAGATTTAGGGGAGTCGCCAAGTGGTAAGGCACCGGATTTTGATTCCGGCATTCGTAGGTTCGATCCCTACCTCCCCTGCCAGTTTCTTTTATTGAGAAAAATTCGAGTTAAGTGGAAAACCTTTACTATTTTTCAAACTGATTATTGCAAAGAAATAACATGGCCTATGACAGTTTGATGGTTTTTACCGGCACTGCCAATCCCAAATTGGCGGAAGATGCTGTCAAGCATCTCAATATTCATCTAGGGCGCGCCACCGTCGGGCGTTTCAGTGACGGTGAAGTAATGGTTGAAATACTCGAAAACGTGCGCGGCAAGGATGTATTCGTGCTGCAATCGACCTGCGCGCCGACCAACGACAGTTTGATGGAAATACTGGTGATGGTGGATGCCCTGAAACGCGCATCGGCGAGCCGCATTACCGCTGCCATTCCCTACTTCGGCTATGCGCGCCAGGATCGCAGGCCGCGTTCGGCTCGGGTGCCAATTACCGCAAAAGTGGTCGCCAATATGCTCACCACCGTCGGAATCGACCGCCTGCTGACGATGGATTTGCATTCGGATCAGATTCAGGGTTTCTTCGATATGCCGGTTGACAATATCTATGGCATGCCGATTTTGCTCGGCGATATCTGGAAACATAATTATCAGAATCTGATCGTGGTATCGCCCGACGTTGGCGGTGTAGTACGGGCGCGGCACTTGGCCAAGCGCTTGGAATGCGACCTGGCCATCATCGATAAGCGCCGTCCCAAGCCGAATGAAGCCAGGGTCATGAATATCATCGGTGAAGTCAAGGATCGCACTTGCGTGATTATTGACGACATGGTGGATACCGCCAATACACTCTGTCAAGCGGCCAACGCCTTGAAAGAACATGGCGCGAAATCGGTCATTGCATATTCTACCCATGCGGTTTTATCCGGCAACGCGGTGGAGCGGATTCAAAATTCCGCATTAGACAAACTGGTGGTTACCGATACCATTCCGTTGCGCGCGGATGCGATGGCTTGTGACCGCATTTGCCAATTAAGCATCGCCAGCTTGCTGGCGGAAACGATGCTGCGGATCAGCAATGAAAGTTCATTAAGTTCGCTATTCATGGAATAGCCATAATCGTTTTATTAACCGGTTTGTTTGGTCGCGAACAAACCATCACTCAGGAGTCATACAATGAAAATTGAAATCAGCGCCGACAAGCGCACATTGCAGGGAAAGGGTGCGAGCCGCCGCCTGCGTCGCAGCGGCATCGTTCCGGCGGTTATTTACGGCGGCGAAGCCCCGGCACAATCCATTGAAATGAATCATAAGGATTTGTTTTACAATCTCAAACACGAAGCGTTTCATGCGTCGATCCTGACGATCAGCGTTGACGGTAAAAAAGAACCCGTACTGTTACGCGATATCCAAATGCACCCCTTCAAACAGCAAGTGCTGCATGTCGACTTTCAGCGCGTCGACAAGAATAAGAAAATTCATATGAAGGTGCCATTGCACTTCATCAACGAAGAAATTGCACCCGGTGTGAAAACCTCCGGCGGTATCGTGTCGCACATTCTCACCGAAGTCGATATCAGTTGCTTGCCAGGGGACTTACCGGAATTCATTTCGGTGGATTTGGCCGAGCTAACTGCTGGCCACACGCTGCACTTGAGCGATTTGGTACTGCCTAAAGGCGTTGAAACCGTGGCATTAGCCAAAGGTGAAAACTTGCCGGTGGCGACAATCGTTATTCCGCGTTCGGCACTTTCTGAAGAAGCAGCTGCGGCAGAAGGCGGCGAGAAGAAATAAGCGGTATCGAAAAACCGTCACGCGTTGTACTGGAAATTGGAAAAATCTGCTGGCGTTGATCATCAAACCAGCAGATTTTTCTTTTAGGGGTATGGGTCTCAGTCAAATCAATGGTTGCCATGAAACTGATCGTTGGCTTGGGTAATCCCGGCAAAGAATACGACGGAACCCGGCATAACGCCGGTTTCGATTGGGTCGATCAGCTCGCCCGCATGCTGCAAGTATCGCTCAAGCTGGAAACGCGCTTTCACGGCTTGTGCGCGCAAGTCCGCCAAAAAGATCTCGACGTGTGGCTGCTGGAACCGCAAACGTTCATGAACCGCAGCGGTCAATCGGTTGCCGCGCTGTGCCAGTTTTATAAAATCCTGCCGGATGAAATCATCGTGGTGCATGACGAACTGGATTTGCAACCCGGCGTTGCCAAATTGAAAAAAGGCGGCGGTTTGGGCGGACACAACGGCCTCAAGGATATCGCGGCCAGATTGGGCACGCAGGATTTCTGGCGGTTGCGCATCGGCATCGGTCATCCGGGCGACCGCAACGCCGTGGTCGGTTATGTGCTGCACCCGCCGCGAAAGGAAGAAGCGCCGCTGATCGATGAAGCCATTCAAAAAAGCCTGGAAGTCTGGCCACTCATCGCGCAAGGCGCGTGCGAAGCGGCGATGCTGAAACTGCACACCAAAGCATAAATTCCAGCAATAATTCATCACATTGTTATTTAACCCTTTTTAATGAGAAACCGGTCATGAGTCTGAAATGCGGAATCGTAGGCTTGCCCAATGTCGGCAAATCCACCTTGTTTAATGCGTTGACCAAAGCGGGCATCGCCGCGGAAAATTATCCATTCTGCACTATCGATCCGAATGTCGGCATCGTCGAAGTGCCGGATCCGCGCCTGCAAAAACTCAGCGATATCGTCAAACCGCAAAAAGTGCAACCGGCCATCGTCGAATTCGTCGATATCGCCGGGCTGGTCGCGGGTGCGTCCAAAGGCGAAGGACTGGGTAACAAATTCCTCGCCAACATCCGAGAAACTGACGGCATCGTCAACATGGTGCGCTGCTTCGCCGATGACAACGTCGTGCACGTCGCCGGCAAGGTCGACCCGATCTCCGATATCGAAGTAATCCAAACCGAGCTGGCGCTGGCCGACCTCGCCACAGTGGAAAAAACGCTGCTGCGCGAATCCAAAGTCGCCAAATCCGGCAACAAGGATGCGATCAAGTTGTGCGCCTTGCTGGAAAAAGTGCAAGCGCACCTGAACGAAGGCAAACCCGCCAGAACGCTCGAGCTCGACAAAGACCAAAAGCACCTGTTGCAGCCATTGTGCTTATTGACCGCCAAACCGGCGATTTACGTCGCCAACGTCGACGATCACGGCTTTGAAAACAATCCACTGCTCACCCGCGTGCAAGAATACGCCGCCAAGGAAGGCGCGCCCGTCGTCGCCATCTGCGCCGCACTCGAAGCGGAGATCGCGGAACTGTCCGACGAAGACAAACAAGTCTTTCTAGCCGACCTCAACCTTGAAGAACCCGGCCTCAACCGCCTGGTGCGCGCCGGTTACGACCTGCTCGGGCTGCAAACCTACTTCACTGCCGGCGTCAAAGAAGTCCGCGCCTGGACCATCCACAAAGGCGACACCGCCCCGCAAGCAGCCGGTGTCATCCACACCGATTTTGAAAAAGGCTTCATCCGCGCCGAAGTCATCAGCTACGACGACTTTGTCACTTACAACGGCGAACAAGGCGCCAAGGAAGCCGGAAAAATGCGCCTCGAAGGCAAGGAATACATCGTCAAGGATGGCGATGTGATGCACTTCCGCTTTAACGTCTAAGGAAACTCTGAAAAACTACTGCGCTCCGCCATGATGCGTTGAAGTCAGGTTCAAAATGCTCATTTACTATCTGTAAATTGCGCTTTTTCACCTGATTTCGCCTTGCCTGTCCGTCGCTCGCTACCTTTTTCAGAGCTTCCCAAACGAATATGTCGCAAAAACAGAAAATTTGCGACATATTGAGTTGACCTGTCGCTGCGGACGACATAAACTGACAACGTGTCGCAAAAATGTAGAAATTAAACCATGACAGCTTGGCGTCCGGATCAACCTTACAACGATCTTCCGCTTTTACCTCCCGCAACCGAGCTTGAAACGCGCACGGTACTTAAGCAATGCATCGCCGCCCGGGCCGCACTGGCAGAACTCAAGCAAGCTGCCGAACTCATTCCCAATCAGGGCGTTCTGATCAATACCCTACCGCTGCTTGAAGCCCAAGCCAGCTCGGAAATCGAGAACATTGTTACCACCACAGACCGGTTGTTTCAGTTTCAAAACGCGAACGAGTACGCCGACCCGGCCACGCGCGAAGCCCTGCGCTATAGCAGCGCACTGCTGGAAGGGTTTCAAGCATTAAAGCAGCGCCCGCTGAACACCCGCACTGCGGAACAAGTATGCACCCGCATCAAGGGCGTCGATATGCAGGTGCGGCGCATACCCGGAACGGCACTGGCCAATCAAGCCACCGGCGAAGTGATTTATACGCCACCTGTTGGGGAAGACCTGTTGCGTGCCAAATTAGCCAACTGGGAACGCTACCTGCACGAAACACACGAAATCGATCCGCTGATCCGCATGGCAGCCGGACATTATCAATTTGAGGCGATTCATCCTTTCACCGATGGCAATGGCCGCACTGGACGTGTACTGAATAGTCTATTTCTGATCCAGGAAGATTTATTGACGCTGCCGATTCTTTACCTCAGCCGGTACATCATCAAGAACAAAACCGAATATTACCGCCTGCTGCTCGATGTCACACGCAACCAAGCATGGGAACCGTGGATTATCTTCTTGCTGCAAGGCATCGAAGACACAGCACACTGGACCACTGCCAAGATCGCAGCAATCCGTACCCTCTCAGGATTGACAATTGACCATGTGAAGCGGAAAGCACCAAAAATCTACAGTCGCGAGCTGGTCGATCTGATCTTCGATCTGCCATACTGCCGGATTCAGAACCTGGTTGAAAAAAACATCGCCGGACGCCAAGCCGCTTCGCGCTATCTTAAACAACTGGCAGACATCGGCGTGCTTGAGGAAAGAACCGTGGGACGCGAAAAGCTGTTCATTCATCCCAAATTGATGCGGTTACTGACACGGGATGACAATGCTGTGACATCCTATACATAAATCATTTTTCCCCTGAATTAGGTTTCGTTCTTTTGGATTTCTGATTTCCATTCTCCAGAGTTTTGGCTGCTTTCAACACTCGATCAAAATCGGATTCGATGTTCTGTGTCCGATTGAATTCCGCATATTCGGATAAAGCTTTCTGATCAGCTTGCGTCTTGCTCACATGGCCTTTATGTGTCAGCACTTCAAATTCGTTAAAGCTTAGAAACTTGTCTACACTTTCGGCCATATCAGCCATTCTCATTTGAAGCCGGTTTTCAATGATGTTTTCGATATAGTCGAAAAAACTGGAAATGGTACGTTCTAATCGCTTGATTTCCGGTTCGGTCAAATAGTTCTTAGCGACCGTTACATCTGAGGCGAGGATACGGCCATGAGGTGCATTTTTCCAAGTAAGTAAGCCCATGTGAGGAGCAGTACAATCAGCCTTCTGCAGAATGATCTCGGCTGCGGTCTGACCGGTAATGGCGTAGTGAAACTTGTTTTGCACCATGGCATAGAAGTTTTGCGTGATGTCCGATTTTGGATCGTAATCAATACTGCATTCGGCAAAGATGTCAGTGATTTGCTGATAGATACGTCGCTCGCTGGCCCGGATTGAGCGGACCCGCTCGAGCAATTCTTGGAAATAATCTTCGCCGAAAACTCGCTTTCCCTGCTTTAACCGCTCATCATCCAGCACAAAGCCTTTACGAATATATTCTTTGAGGATCTGGGTTGCCCAGATGCGAAACTGGGTAGCGCGCTTGGAGCTCACACGATAGCCAACGGCAATAATGGCGTCAAGGCTGTAGTGTTTGAGCGTGCGCCGGACAGCCCGCCCGCCCTCATTCTGAACTACCGAGAAATCCTCGGTAGTTGCCGATTCCTCCAGCTCGCCCTCAGCAAATATATTCTTAAGGTGTAAGTTGATATTGTCCGCGCTAGTCTGGAACAAATCGGCCATAAGGCGCTGGGTCAACCAAAGAGATTCAGCGTGGATGAGCACTCGCACATGTACTTTTTCATCATCGCCGGAATAAAGCAGAAAAGGAGCTTCGGCACCTTCTGTTATCGCAATAGGTTGCTTCTCATTCGGAGTTTGTTTCTTAGTCATATGCTCTCCCCAATATAATCTGCGCAATATCGGTTACGACAACGATTGCAATTCACGGTGCCAGGCTTCAAGGCGTGTAGGCTCAAGCATCGCATCGCTCAAAACTTTATGTACCTCATAATCTGGCTCGTTATCGAGTAAGCTGTCGCTATAGTCAGTTAGCCATGCCTGTAGGGCCGCAAGGTCATCAGGGCCTCGACTACGCCGCTTGAGATCGCTGAGTTCCTTTTGCTTCTTCCGATATTCAGCCTTAAACTCGAGAGTCCATCGGTGGGTTAAGTTGAGTAGTTTGTCAAGGTTATCGACCTTAGCTTGATCTGTAGGTGATGCAGACGTGCATTTGACTGCAAAATCTGGCAAAACATAATTGAGTCGCAACGCACCATCGGGGTGACGTAGATAGGGGTGAAACCAATCAGTAAAATCTCCAGTGTTATGAACAGGTTTCTGGCCTTTGGTATCCTCTCCCGAATTGCAGTCCGCACAGATCGGCAATAAATTGTTGTCACAAATGGAGAGTAATGGGAAACTCGCTTTGTGTAACCAATGATCAACTTCCGGTTTACCTAGCTCTCCACCGCAAAGCACACAGATTTCCCGTGAATCGGGATGTGGATCAAGTTTGTGAGTATTGCGGAATTCAGTAACAAATTTTTCGTATGTAACTTGCTCAACTGCAATATCTGTCGGTAAACCGTCAGCGCGATAAGGAAGACCCTCCCTGAATCCAACTTCATAGAATGCCACCAGAAGATTTTTGAAGGTCGTCCATGATGTATTTCGACTAGCCCAACCGTTTGGATATTGAAACGGCAATGCGGGTGGTGGGGTAGGCCCGAAGTGTTGTGCAAGGTTTGTGACTGCATTAATCCAGTTGGCTAATCCTTGCTTCTCAGGATTGCTCAAGTTAGCGATATCACATGATCGCCGCAACAATGTGTCACCTTCCGTCTTTCGGCTCAGAAATTTCCACAACCACTCCGCCTCAATGTGACTTGGCATTCGAGCTTTCAGATTATCCGGAGTGATATCTGCAGCATGAACATTCGCCTCGCATAACCATAGGGAAAATTTCTGCATCAATCGCTGACACGCCGCCAATGCAGGAGAGCAGGAAACATAATGAATGGGCTTAAGCATTCTTGCTCCGCCACATATTCAACAAAGTGCGCAATTCGCTACGATAAAACCCGGATCCCATGTGCTCAATCAATCGATCTAAAACTGCAATCTCTGCGGGTGTACCGGTAGCTTGGCGCAGTTTTTGTTCGATAAACGCCTGCGCTCGCTTGCCAATACTGTCATCGGCGTCAAAAACGGTCATCATCAGCGCACTGGGATCGGTGGCAAACGTTGAATCGGTGACACTGCGTATCCTCGATCCATTCGCCGTTTTTTCTACCATTACGATTTCGTTGTCGAATGCATCCGAGAGCATGATGGAAGAGTGGGTCGAAATCAGAACATCGTTGGCAGTATCGCCAATAGCACTATCAATGATATCTACAATTTCACGCTTCCATCGATCATTGAAATGCGTTTCCGGTTCATCAAGTAGCAGCAACGCATCTTGCTGGCTTTCCAGCAAATGAAACAATGCCATGCGCCCCAATACCATCCGTTCGCCATCCGACAAATCCTCGTAGCGCAGCACGCCGATATCCTGTTCACTTGTATCTGTACCGGTTTCGGGAATTGGTTGTCGGCGCAAACGCAACAGCACCTCGTCAAACAAGCCAGCTTGATTCAACTCCAGCAAGCGCTTAAACAAATCGAAAGGAGTAGCATTTTCGGCGCCACCAAGTAAAGTCCACAAAGCTTCACCTTGAGTGAAGCTTGTGCTCAGATCGACAGTGCGTGTTGAGGAGTCTTGTAAATTACATGTGCCCTTCAGGTCATAGATCAATAGTCGGCGCACTTCAAATGGATGCGGCTCAGCAATAACCTCACCCGCACACAACCACCAGTCATGCGCAGTTTCGCGCAGCTTGCGATCCCAGTTATCCACTTGTAAACAGCTACGAAAACTCACCGACACCAGATGGTGCCAACCGCCCCGTTCCAACAGTTCTTGTAGCGCATTCTTGTTATCGTTGCGGTGAAGGAATTTGGCCATTGCGGCATCAAACTCGGTTCGTCCCGGGTAATCTGCTGTTTCTACAAAAGCTTGGGGTAACGCTACTGCCAACAATGCACATTTGAGCAAAGTATCATCCAGCAGGATGGGGCGGCGGAATAAATCGGGATCGATGGGTATTTTGTTCGGTGCTCCAAGAGAAGATTCTTGCCGTGCGGCTTCCAATGCCAACTCTTGAGCATTGGTCCAGTCTGCGGGACGTTCATCGCCCAAAACTTCATCACTAGAATCAAACAAACCCTGTGCATCCTGATTTCGGCTCCAAATCGAACGCCAAGGCTCGAGGTCGCCGGTGGTATAAGCCAGCACGGCTTTCGGCATCGCAATGTCTGCGTTCTGTGGCCACATACCGCGCGGAATATATGTACGGAAATGATCAGCCTGTCCAGTTTCGCGGAGCTGTTGAATGGTTTCTTCAAATTTGTCAGCTGTGTCCGAATCATCCCAATGCCATCCTTCGGCCATCCATATTGCCGCCTGAGACTTCTTGCCCGGAAAATCCAAAACAAACGTAAAGTGATCCGATCGGCCCCGGTATCCAAGCTCGTATATGAGAGTGGCGGGAAACGGCGGCAAGCGCTGATCTGCCAGCGCCAAAAACACTTCGGCCACCGCACGCAGCAGATTGGATTTACCACTGCCATTGAGACCCACAACAAAACGAATGGCGCATTCACGCGCCAACGGCGAACCACTGGCAAAGCATATCTTGATATCCGTGATCGGCGGATAATTCTGCAAGTGCAGGTATCGCAGCCTCATGCAGAACCCTCCTGCTCTCCCAGCGCCTTGCGTAAATTCTCCACATCGGCAAGACGCGTAGATTCTTCCGTCCGCAGCGGGCGGAACGCCTTCAGATATTCGCGCTCACCGGTTTCGAGATTCTGCTTGGGTAACGTTACTTTGGCGATCAG
This sequence comes from Nitrosomonas sp. sh817, assembly GCF_030908545.1. NCBI lineage: Bacteria > Pseudomonadati > Pseudomonadota > Betaproteobacteria > Nitrosomonadales > Nitrosomonadaceae > Nitrosomonas > Nitrosomonas domestica. The sequence continues at coordinate 3,039,420 of NZ_CP133083.1, forward strand.
ACCCAAGGCCGCAAGTTGACCGAGCGTGCGGCGGATGCGATTGTTCAGTGCTGGACCGAAAGCTTGCAGTCGTTCGGCCACCTGCTCATCATCACAAAAACCGGCAAATACATCCGGATCTTCGGCCAGCAAAGGGTGGCCGGTTTGTTCACAGTACAGAGAAAATGCAACCAACACCTGCCGCTGAAATTCGCTAAGCTCGCCTAGCAACCAGTGGCGGGCAGGACACACCGTCGCATCCGTTTGAGCCGTAACGGTGGCCACAGCTTTGGCACTAGCATTGATGATCTTGGCACCGCGTTCGCGTAATAGAGTATCGCGGGCAGTAGCAGCGGCAATGAGTTCATCTTGATGGCGCTCACGCCAGCTTGCCGTAAGTTCTCCGGAAAAGGCTTCTACGGTTAGGGAATTGAACAACTCGCTCAATAGCCGCCTCGATTTGGCGATGTATTGCTGCACAGCTCGTACCTGCAACAGGAAATCACAGAACTGCTGCTGGAAATCAAGTGGTGGAACTGGGATAGAAATGACTTTCACTTGATCGGTTGTCAAATTCCGGAATACAGCTCCAACAGCTTGTTGATCGATTCTAGCGCGCAGCAGGTTCAGTGTATAAGCCACGAACTCAGGCAATAAGTCGTTTCGGAGGTCTCTCAGACCAACGAAACCGTCGTGAATGCAGGCATCGTGATTCAAGATTGCGGTGAGACCCGGTACTCCACTGACTGCGATAACAACCGATTGAGCAGACATCAGGCGACTGGATTTGGCCCCCTCCTCGGTCAAAGAATCCGTAATGGCATTGACCCACAAACCGTCACGGGTGAGGTCAGACACCATCAACCGTGGTATCAATCCACCAAAAAATCGAGGATCACCTTGAGGGCGTGGCGAGCTGCCCCGAACAACCTCGGAGACTTGCCCAATCTTGCGAATAGTCCATGCTTTTTCATTCCGCACCACATCACCAAAAAGTGTGTTGTAGTACTCGCAGGTCAATTCCTGCAAAGTATCTTCTGTGGTATTCCGGTTTTCTCCAAAGGCCTCCGCCTGCCGAAACACCTCGACGATGCGTTGCTGTTCGGGAAGTGTAGGAAGTGGAATAGAAAGTCGATCGAACGCATCAGCAGAGAGACGCGGCAAGTTTGCACCAGCGGCTAACTGAGCAGCATGCACATAAATAGCTGGTGACCTCAAATACCGAAGTGCAAATTCGACTAGTAGTTGATCTGAGGTTCGCAACGCCCAGATATCAGTACTACAAATACCGTCCTGCTCGGCGACATGCACTTTGTTCAAGTTCGGCCTCAGCTTGCCATATAGGATATCGCCTTTCTGGAATGCCGCCTTAATGCTAAGGATGTCGCTACTTTCCGTAAAATCTTGTATATCACGAAGCAATCTCCCGGTGTGGGATTCAATGTGTTCAAGTCCAACATAGAAGTGATTTGCAGAGCCCGATGTCTGTGGGTCAATTTTTGTTTCGATACGAATTAGCACATCGCAAAGTCGGGCTTGCACCCAAGTTTCCGGCAATTTCATTCCCGCCCCTCCACCATCGCCAGCAACTTGTCTAGTCCATTGATAATCTGCTGTTCCGTGGCCTTAAGCTCGCTAATCAACTCGGCCACACTCTTGTCACTCTTGAGCTGAGTAAAATCGAATGGCTTGTATTGCCCGGCGGAGAGATTCCAATTACGGGATTCAATACAGTCCGGGTCGAGTAGACCGTCTTTGAGCCAGCCTTTCTCATCATACAGGCCGTTTGCGAGCATCGCCTTAACATAAGTGGGACGCACCAAGCCATCGGCATCGTGCGAGCCGATCAGTTTGCCGTCGTCTGATTCCCATTTGTCGTTGCGCGCCCAAGCGCGTACCGGCACCACCCAGTGCTTGGCCGCTTTCAGCTCGGCTGCCTGATCAACTGCCAAGCTACGTAGGTTAACGTCAAAGCCATCGAGCTTGGCTACTTCACGCGCGCAAATTTCGATACGCTTAATGATGTCTGGCGGAGAACCATAATTAAGAAATGGAACCGTTTTGGGATTTATGACTGCGTTCTTATGATAGTCAAGCCCATCCGCTAATCCGTTTTTAGTCAAATCCTTCCATATCGCCAGTGCGGGCGAATCTTCCGGCTCGAAAAAACATTGCACATTTTTTGTCGCGCGGTTGAACTCTTGCAGCGGCAGTTTGATCGCTTTTTGCCATTGGCTTAGAAGTTGTTCCTTTGTCATCGCCTGATCGGCCTGCCATTGATCCAGGACCGACTTGGCCGCCGCGGCAAAATAACCAATAACGAGGTTACGTAATGTAGTCCCTACGTCTTGTCGTACTGTGCTTTCCGCTTCTTTCGGGTCGGATGGCAATCCGGGAAACAGCTCGTGGATGCTCCATACTTGCCCGTCCCACATATTGGTGTCAGGTGAGGAGGAAAAGGCTTCGCCGGCAGGTGTAAGTTTATCGGCTGTATCTCGCAACAGTGCTTGCCGCCAGCGTTCAGCCCAATAGCGCGGTTGCAATAACGTTTTCTCGTTGCGTAGAGCGCCTTCGCGACCGTGGGTCCGCCAGCGCTTAAACTTTTCCAGTCCATCCCATAAATCGTTGCGCTGGCCAGGCCGGGGATTACGCTTGGCGTCGAGCGAATAACCGTCTTCTTCCACTTCGTAAAACCAGACGTACTCGGTGCGCGGCGCAACACTGCCGGTGAAAGTTTGCTTGTCGTCGCGGCGGGTTTCCTTGCGGAAAACGAGAATAGAAGTTTTAACGCCGGTATAAGGCTGAAACACACCACCGGGCAAGGAAATCACGCCTTCGACCACGTGCTCGGTCAGCAGTTCGCGGCGCAGGCGCACGTGGGCATCGGTGTTGCCGAACAGCACCCCTTCGGGAATGATGACCGCACAGCGTCCACCTACTCGCAGTAGATCGAGCATTAGCCACAGAAACAGCAGCTCACTCTTGTTGGTGAGGGCGTTCTCTTTTTTCTTGCCTTTATCAGCAGCGCGAGGGAAAAGCTTGCTGTCTTTTTCCAGATCGTTACTATCCACCGTGCCCGTAAAAGGCGGATTAGCGAGCACGAAGTCGTAGCATTCTGATGTCAACAGCTCGGTCGAGCGTTTAGAGGGGTCGCGCTTGGATAGGCTATCCGCTTGATACAGGTGGGGATCATGGATGTCGTGCAATACCAGATTCATCCAGCCGATTCGTGCCATAGTGCGGTCATTATCAAGACCGACAAAATTGGCACCCTGGTGAATCGCGGCGTATTGCTCGGGTGTCGCGGCAGCGCCATCGGTGCGGTGCGGGGTGCCGTCCCATTCGAGCACTAGATTTTCTGGCGTCGAGTACTTGCGCATCAAATACTGCTGGGTGCTGAACAGAAAACCACCCGTGCCTGCGGCCGGGTCGATGATGCGCTGGCCCGGTTCAGGGTCGAGCAGCTCGACCATAAAGCGGATCAAATGACGGGGTGTGCGGAACTGGCCATTCTTACCGGCTGTAGCCATTTCACTGAGCAGATACTCAAATGTGTCGCCCATGATGTCCTGGGCGGCAGAACCTTCACCGGCGCGGGCGAACAGTTGGTCAATGGCATCGATGGCATCACTCAGCACTTTGCCTTTATTGGGGTCAAGCTGAAAGTAGGCATCCGCCATTCGATTATTGAGACTGGCCAATTCGGTGCCGTCAGCACTGGCGCCGGTGAAATGCTTGTCGAGCTCGCGCAGCCAAGGAAATACCACATTGATCAGGTGACCGGGGTTGGTTTTTTCCTGACGGATGTAACTCCATTTGCAGGTCTCATGACCAAAGTAGATAGAGGGAAAACCGCGCTGTTGACGCTTGAGATCAATATCTTCCAACCGCTTAAGAAACAGCAGATAGGTGATTTGCTCCACAGCCACCAACGGGTTAGTGAGTCCAGCTGCCCAGAAACGATTCCAGAGTTCATCGACTTTTTTCTTGATATGTGGCGCAAGCATTCAGTTTTTCCTTTTAGCAGTCATACGGCTTCATCCAGCCAATGGTTGGCGAGATTAACAAGTTCTTCGATGTCCTGCGGCGGAAATAGCGACTCCACGCTGCCAACGCGCGACAGTGGGGGTTCGCTAAGCGCCGCGCGGCTGATGCGACCATGGCGGAGTACCGCTGCTTTTACCGCTCGCAAGTAGTTCAATTGGTTAGCGCGCAGATAACCATGCGCGGCGATGAATGCGTCAAATGCCTCATTAATCCGTTGTTCACGGTTGGGCAACTGTGTGCTCTCACAGAGAATATGGCGCAGGAAATCCGCCAGCGAAGCGGCAGGCGCTTCGAAAGCCTTGCGCAAGATGTCTTCGGTAACGAACAGATCAGCCTGATTCAGTGTTTCGCTGATGCGCTCCAACTCTTCGTCAGTCAAGTTCTCCCCGTTCTTGAGTTTGGCTAACTCGGGCAGTTGGTCGGCCAAACGGCGTACCAGCGCTTCTACCTGCTCGCGATAGCTTTCGGCAAACGCACCTTCACCGGTGGGGCCATAGATAATCCAACTACGCTGAGTGATGCTATCCGGGAGGTTGATCTCGATGTTGTTTCCCGGGGTGCTAGTGCGATAGCGCATCAAGGGGGCGAATATGGTTTGTAGTGTCATTAGCCGTGGCATGTCCAGATGCTGCCAGAAACCGGTTGAGCACACCCATGCGCGTTGCTCGGCTACGCGCTGCACTTCGGGGATATTATCGGCTAGACTGATTACGGCTTCTTGAATGTGTTCGCGAACTTTAGCTTGCTCGGCAACATCTCCGTTGAGCCAGGCCACTGTCAGGCGCTCGCACCAAATGCGGAATTGCAACTCATCCAGGCCTGTCAAGGGTGCGAGCTGCATCAATGGCGCAATAGCCTTGGAGAGATGTTCCAGCACACCTTGTTCAGGTGCAGGCCATTGTTGCGTCAGCGCATCAAGCTCATCCCAATACGGGCGTACGTTGATACTTTGCCGCGGCAAAGCTTGCAACATGTCGCGCAATTCATCGATGGCAGCTTGTGTGTCTTGCTTTTGAGCATACAGGAGCTGCCATTTTTCGAGTCGTAACCGAAATAAACGGACGGGTAACGGCTCGCTGGGGTGATCGATCTCACCGTCGGGCTTTAGCTTGAAGTAGGCAAAGTTTTTCCAGTAATCAATGATCAAAAAGTCTTTTTTGATATCACCCGAAGCTTTATCCGTGTGCAACCGGGTGCCGCGACCGATCATCTGCCAGAACTTGACCTTGCTAAATACAGGTTTGGCGAACACCAAGTTTTGAATGGCGGGAATATCCACGCCAGTATCCAGCATGTCAACCGAGATTGCGACACATGGCATGGTTTTGTATTTGAAATCATCAAGCGTAGCGTCGGCGCGCTCCATGTGACTGTCGATAATTTCAGCCATGCCTTGCCGCTGCAACTCGGGGTAAAGGCGGTTGAAACTTTCGTACAAACGTTTGGCGTGAGCGTGACTAACAGCAAAGATAATCGATTTGTGCGGCAGACCGCGAACATCTTTTCGGCTCTTATCCATAAACTCGCGCACCATGGCATCGTTAGTTCCCTGATTGATTATGCCTTTTTCAATATCGCTGCCATCGAAATTAAGTTCATCGAGCTCCACTCCTTGATCCCGTGCCATTTGCTTTAAGGGTTCGGGCAAAGCATCGCCTTGAATGCCTTGAAGTTGAAAGTTGGTTTGCGCATCCAACACGCGGTAATTCACCAGATTTTTATCGGCTATGGCTTGCTCGTAGCTGTAGTAGTAGCTGGGAGCGCCGTCACCGCAATCAAATAGTTCGAATGTGTTATGGTCAATGTAGTCGGTAGGCGTAGCGGTCAAACCGAGCTGAATGGCATCGAAGTAATCAAAAATGGCTTTGTAGCGCTGATAAATGGAGCGGTGGCTTTCATCAGCAACGATCAGGTCGAAATAACCGACCGATAGGCGGGAGTACACCTGCATCATACTCGGATAAGTAGAAAATTGAATACGCGCACCGGAAGTTTCACCGGCTTCAATGCGTGCAAGGCTTTCATTAGGTAGGTGGAATTTGAATTCTGACATTGCCTGCCGAACCAACTCACGGCGATCAGCCAAAAACAGTACGCGTTGCACGCGCTTGGCGCGCAGCAAGTTATCCACCAATGCAATGGTGGTTCGTGTCTTGCCCGTACCGGTGGCCATTACCAATAAAAATTTGCGCTTAGCGGCGTCAATTCCTTCCGTTACTCGGCGTATTGCTTCGTTTTGATAATCACGGCCAGCGATTTCTGCATTGATCGTTACGTCCTTAAGCGACTGCGCATATTGCCGCTGGTGGCGCAGGCGTTCAAGGTCATCACGTGTATAAAAACCTGCCACTTTTCTAGGAGCGTAGCGCTCTCGATCCCAAAATTGAATTTCTTTACCATTAGTAAGAAATATAAATGGATCCAGATCAAACTTTGTTTTGATTGCATCTGCGTAATCGACCGCTTGACGTTTTCCAGAAAGCTCATCCCGGGATGAGCGTTTCGCTTCAACTAAAGCAATTGGTTTGCCATCCGATCCGAGCAACACGTAATCAGCAAACTGATCATTTCGATAAGTGCTATCCGGTTGGGCAGCTTTGAGCAAAAACTCTTCGAGGAGCGTAAACCGGCTACGAGACCAGCCTGCTTGAGCGAGCTGTGAATCAATAAAGTCTGCTCGCGTTCGGGCTTCATTTAGGTTTGATTGAATCATTGATTGCTTCACTAGAGTAATATATCGATTACCCATTTATTCTTTTACTTAACTCAATGCTGCAATAAATTAAGTTGCTAGTAAAGCGTTGACTCTCACGTCGCCACAATCACCCTTACCGCATCGAGCCGCAAATTGCTGGATTTCAACGCGCCGGTCAGTTGCTGCAGTTGCCGCTCGAAGAATTGGATTTCTTAGTCGCGCACATTCGAATTGACTTGTTGCAAGGTTTTGAGGCATTCAATTTCTGGGTTGAAGCAAACGCCTGTGCGGGAATGACGGATAGGTGCGCCACGATGCCACTACTGCTGCCGGGAGTGCGTCGCATCCTTGAGCAACACCGCTTTGCTGTATTGCAGGAATTCATCCAGATGGTTTTCTATCACCGCTACAGTAATCGGTAATTGCAGCGCCTGATAATCATGCACCGCAATGTTGCGAAACCCTACCATGCGCTTGAGTTTTTCTGCCAAGACCAGATCAATCCAGCCTGCCTGCGCCAACAGCGTAAACACATCGCGCGCACTTTGCGGAATACCCAGCCGTTCACGCCGGATCAAGTGCTGCCCCATATCCAGCGCCGCTTCGCAGGCGCGTTGAATGTTCAGAATAGCGGCATCCTGCCGCGTGGGATTCCCGGCAAATGTGGCGGGGTCAGCCGCATATTCCTCACGCGCACGCAGCACACATCGCTCAATGGTGGCGGCCTTGTTGAGCAAAACATCATCGGCCATACACGCTCCCCCGGTGCTGAATGTCATCGATCAGTGCATTGCGGGCCTCATCCAGCGCGGTCTTTTCGCTCAGAATGACCGTCTCAAAAAGTGCCGCTTGGCTGTCTTTTTGCCACCAGCGCACGCCCGTGGTGATAATCTGGTATTGCATGACTGTCGATACTGCTCGCAGATCGAGTAAATCCACCGCACAGCCCGCATCGTCGGTTAATTCTCCTGCCAGATCGAACAACAGCAACGGGTCGGCATAACCGGCCACCAATACCGCCAGATCCAGATCGCTTTCAGCATTGGCTTGACCCTGGATGCGGCTGCCAAAGGCATACAGCGCCAGCAGATCCGGCAAGCGGTCTTGCACTCGCTCCAAGATGATTTGCTGATTCATGCAGACTCCTGAGGTTTGGATAACACGGGTTTGTATCATACCTCTCAGCAAAGTTAACCGTGCTTATTTTGTCATTGCCGTGCTACCGGATGACTTCACGTCGCCACAATCACCCGTACCGCATCGAGCCGCAGATTACTGGATTTCAGCGCGCCAGTCAGTTGCGCCAACTGTTGTTCAAAGAATTGAATTTCTTCGTCGCGCACGTTCGGATTGACTTGTTGCAACGCTTTGAGGCGTTCGATTTCCGGCACGAAGGTTTGCCGGATGCGCGCTTCGGCAGCGGCGATGAGTTGCGGGGCTTGCGCGCTGGCTTGTTGTTCGCTGGCGGTCAGCAGTTCACGGATGGCGTCTTCCTTCAGTTGGATCACTTGCTTGGCGATGCCGGTAGCGACCGGTTGCAGGTGTTGATTGATCGATTCGTGATCAAGGTGCGGATAATCGCCGCTGCCTTGTTCATCGAGCAAGATGCGGATCACTGCGGGGGGCAGGTAGCGGTTGCTTTGCTGCACGTTGTGCCCACTGGCTTCGAGCACGAACAAAGTTTCCAGCAGCAAGGTGCCGGGTTGCACGCGTTTGTGTTTCATCATCGCCACCACAGCGTTGCCGTTTTCGTGGCTCAGAATCCGTTCCATCGCGTGCGTGACCATCGGGTGTTCCCACGTCAGGAAGCGCATGTCCTCGTTGCTCAGCGCCACATTGCGCGAGTAGGTGATGACCGAGCCTTCGTCGTCCAGGCCGGGAAACGGCATGCTCATGAGTTCGCTCGGTTCGATCAGGAAGCTGCCGGCGCGGTGTTCTTCGATGTGCACACCACAGCAGTCGAATACCGTATCCATGTACTGCGGCAGCAACGGATCGTCATCCTGCGCTTGCGCTTGCTCGGTCAACCGGTTGGCGATAATCGGACGGAACGAGTTGTATTCGAGCAATCTGTCGCGGCCACGGTCGAGTGCTTCGTTCAATTCCCGGTGCGCCGATTGCGTATCGCCGGTCAACTCGCTCAATGCTTCGGTCTGGGTTTGGCGTTGATGCAACGCGGCGATGAGCTGTTCTTCGACTTTGACAAACACCGTTTGTCCGGCCGGACAGGTTTTCTCGAATGCATTCAAGCCCTCGTGGTACCAATGGAACATCACCGCCAGCGCGCTGTTTTCGAGATAAGGCACGTGGATTTGGATGGTATCGGTCTGGCCGATGCGATCGAGGCGGCCGATGCGCTGTTCGAGCAAATCGGGATTGAGCGGCAGATCGAACAGCACCAAATGATGGGCAAACTGGAAGTTGCGGCCCTCGCTGCCGATTTCCGAGCAGATCAGCACCTGGCCGCCGGTTTCCTTGTCGGCAAAGAATGCCGCGGCGCGGTCGCGTTCGACCAAGCTCATGCTTTCGTGGAATACCGGAATGAACTGGCCGGTTTTTTCTTTCAGCGCTTGCGCCAGATCGCGCGCGGTTTGCGCGTTGGCGGCGATGACCAGCACCTTTTCCGGTTTCACCCGCTTGAGCGTGGCAATCAGCCACGGCACGCGCGGATCGATTTCGGTCCAGTACGGCTGGCCGTCTTCGGATCGCACTTGATAGATCAATTCCGGGCACAGCAGCAATTGCGGTTTGGATAACGGCGTGGTTTCAAACGTTACCAAGCAGGGCAAATATTCCGCCGGTAGCGGCAACGGACTGGCAACCAGCTTGCGTGCGGGAAATCCCTTGACCGCCGCGCGCGTGTTGCGGAACAGGATGCGCCCAGTGCCGTGCCGGTCGAGCAATGATTCCGCCAGTTTGTTGCGGGCTTGCGGGTCTTGCAGCTCCGCCAGCAGGGCTTGCGCTTGTGCCGGATCGAGCGTATCGGCGATCAGTTGGCGGATGCCGTCGTTCAAATCCCTGCCTTCAAGCAGCGTTTCGACCGCTTGGGCGATCGGCTCGTACGATTGCTCTTCGGCGATAAATCCGGAAAAACTGCTGAAGCGGTGCGGATCAAGCAGACGCAAGCGTGCGTAATGACTGGCTTTGCCGAGTTGTTCCGGCGTCGCGGTCAACAACAGCACGCCGCGGGTGCGCATCGCCAATTGTTCGATCATGGCGTATTGCGGGCTGACGGCTTGCGGCGACCAATGCAAATGATGCGCTTCGTCGACCACCAGCAAATCCCAGCGGCCTTGCAGCGCTTGTTCAAACCGTTTTGGATGCTGCCGCAGAAAATGCAGGCTGCACAGCACCAGTTGTTCGCTGTGAAATGGATTCTCGTCTTGCTCGTTTTTTCCGCTGCGGCTGTCTTCTTCGTCTTCGTCCTCGTCTTCATCGCTTGCTTCCAGCGACAAACAGCGCTCTTCATCGAAAATACTGAATTGCAAATTGAAACGCCGCAGCATTTCCACCAGCCATTGGTGGATCAAGGTTTCCGGCACCACGATGAGCACACGCTTGGCACGTTCGGTCAACAATTGCTGGTGCAGAATCAAACCGGCTTCGATGGTTTTCCCCAGGCCGACTTCGTCGGCCAGCAGCACGCGCGGCGCAAAGCGGCGGCCCACTTCGTGAGCGATATACAATTGATGCGGGATCAGACTGGTGCGGGTACCGACCAGGCCATACAGCGGCGCGTTTGCCAGCCGGTTGCGGATCAGCAACGTTTGATAGCGGATGCGAAACCATTTGTCTTGGTCGAATTGGCCGGTGAATAGGCGCTCGGATGGGCGGTTCAATTGCACTTGCGGCGCCAGTTGGTCTTCCGCCAGTTCCATCTTGCCGCCGTCTTCACGAGTAGCGGTGTAGACGGCTAAACCATTGCGTTCAGTCACGCCGGTAACAATCATCGCAACGCCGTCCTGGCTGTTGACGGTATCGCCCGGTTTGAAAATCACCCGCGTCAACGGCGCGGAATGCTTGGCGTACGAGCGGGTTTCACCAGTTGCTTTAAACAGAATGGTGACAATCCGGTGTTCGACGGTTTGCACCGTGCCCAATCCCAGTTGTAAATCGACATCGCAGATCCAGCGTTGTCCCGGCTTAAATTCATGCATCACTTATGCTCGCGATTTTTGATCGATGAAATGACAGGAGGCTAACTAAAACTGCGTATGATAGCCGATGCAATGGATGCCGGGCAAAACGTGATGGCTTATTGGCTTGCCAACAAGCAAAGGGGGACAAAAATTTTAGCCGGATAACCCCCTGAATTCAGGGAAATTATCCGGCCCAAAAAATGCTATATCGTTTGATTGCTAGAAATTCAGGAACAAATTCGCAACAAAGTTATGCATCATTTGATCCGGACGGGCACTGTGCGGCCGGTTGATGAATTGGTTCATATAGCCCAACTCAACCGTGGCATATTGATTTAATTTGTACCCCAATCCTACGAATGCACGATTCTGATCGTAGCCGCGGGAAATAAAACCAGGGTTGTCAACGGTATTCATCGCGATAAACAATTCGCTTTGAACGATAAAACTGAGATTCGGATCCACGGCCGGCATTGGAACCGCTAGTTTAACCAATTGGCGGAATCGATAAGCCACATCATCGTTACCTGGGATAGGGGTTTGGTGATTGAAGAACCGTTCCTCAAAACGGCTACGCGCCGATAATCTGCCGAATGAAAAATTATCGGCCCAGGTTACTTGTTGCCAGATCCGATGCTCATCAAAGCAGCCGACACGGTTTAGGGGTTCACACGTAGGTGCCCAGGCATAACCCGCCCATACAACCACTTTATCGGTTAGCGCATAACCTAAACCGGGACGTACCAGCGATTGCGAAAATTGCGATGCATCATTACCAAAGCGGCCTTGCCCTTCCATCCACCATCTGAATTTTTTCAAATCGGGATTTTGGGGATTTATGAAACCAAAATTACCTTGTGCTGCAATTTGTCCCCAAAATTGAAAATCTTCAACGGTTTGGTCGGCGGCCACAGGATTACATAACAACAAGCTCAACGCAGCCAGTAAAATATAATTATTAATTTTCTTCAACATACAATCTCCCTTAAAAGACATTACGAATGACAAAAGCCGCCATCAATCGGCAGGTAAACGACCTCAGCAGGTAATGCGCCATCCTGCCCGGATTGCCGGCAAATTATTTGCCGCATTGTTTGCCTGCACTTGACACTTTATTAACTTCCGGTGCTGCTTCAGTAATTTCAGGCGCACAGTAACATACTAAATGTTAAGAAATTGTTAAGAATTAAGCGCACCGGCATTGGTGTTATTATTCCTAATCACTGATGTTTTTCAAGCATTTAACTCACTAAACAATAAAATGAACAACAATTTTTTGTAGCGGCAAAACAACGATACTGTAGAGAATTTGTCAAGAAGACGGCGCACTTGTAATCAATATTTCACCAAACATTCGTTTGACAAGATGTCATGAGAATGGGTAAGGTAGAACCGTAAGGGCGATCAAAATCGCTGATCGTAAACGGATGTAACGACTTACAATTCGAAAGTATTCTCGAACGAGTAAAATCAATGAACTGGAGTTAGTAAATGAAAAAAATAAATATTGCTTTAACCATATCAGCATTATTCATCCTGACTGGTTGCGGCGCGAGCAAAGACTATACCCCGCCGGCCGATGCGTCCGGAGAACAAATTTTCAGCACCGCCTGCACGGAGTGCCATAAACCTCTCAGTGCCAATGTTGCCATGATATTGAGCGAGAAAGTCGCGAATAAGGACGCGATCATCAAGAAATTTCAAGGCGGCAGCATGAGAATGCCGTCATTCAAAAACATCCAGGGAGAATCAGCCGATCGATTGGCTGAATATATTCTGACGAATAGCGAAGTTAAATAAACCGGAACCCTGAGGATTGGCAGATCCTCAGGGAACATACCTTCAGATAAGAATTGAATGATTCCGGCGTTGCTGGTGATTGCGCAAATATTTATCGAAAACTTTGCAGATACTGCCAATAAATAGCTGACCCTGCGGTGTTACCGTGACCTCCTCATCATCAAGCGTTATCAATCCGGCCCTTTGATGAAATAGCAACTCCTTCAATTCCGTTGCAAAATAGCGTTTAAATTCGATCGGAAAGAATGTTTCGACCGACTCAAAAATAAGCACGGAATGACAAATCAGCGCTTGCATGACGGAACGGCGCACCAAGTCGTCGGCGCTGAGCTCAATGCCGCGCATGACCGGAAGATTGTGCCGCTCAATGCTGTCATAATATTGCGCCAGATCACAATGATTCTGACTCAATGCCGGGCCGATGCTGCCAATGGCCGAAATACCCATGGCAATATGATCACTCTCGGGATAGGTAGAATAGCCTTGCAAACCATAGTGCAAACGCCCTTGGCGTTGCGCCAGGGTTAACGAACCGTCTTTTTGCGCATAGTGATTCATGCCGATATGCACATAACCAGCCTGCAGCAATTGATTAATCGCCAGCAATAGCATCGCTTGCGTGGTTTCACTCCCCGGCAAATTGGCCTGATCAATATGCCGCTGCGGTTTATATTTTTCCGGTAAGTAATTGTAATTTGATAGGTAAATCTGATCCGGACTGGATGCGATAATTTTCCCCAACGTATAGCCAAATTTCTCCACGGTTTGATTCGGCAGCCCGAAAATCAGCTCTGTCCGTATCGTTTTAAATCCAGCTTGCCGGGCGCCATGGATTGCATGGAGCGTTTCATCTTCGGTTTGGATACGGTGTATCAATTGCTGAACCGACTGATCAAAATCCTGAACGCCGATAATGGCGCAATTAAACCCGATTTCTTTCAGCGTTTGCATGGAACGATCCGTCATTAGCCGCGGATCGATCTCAATACTGAGCTCGCCCGGTTCGATCAAATTAAAATGCTGTCGGATTTCCTGCATGAGATCGTGCAACTGAGAATCTTCCAATAATGCCGGGGTACCGCCGCCGAAATATATTTGCTCAACTCTTGGATCATTTTTCAAATACTGTCCTTGAAGCTTGATTTCACGCGACAGATATTTCAGATAATTCTCAATCATGGTCCCATCCTGTGAGACGATCTGATTGCAATGGCAAAAGAAACACAAAGAATTGCAAAAAGGGATATGCACATACAGCGATAGTGGACGGCGCAAATGCCCTGATTTACGATGACCGAGCCAGGTTAGGTATGTCTGTGCGTCAAACGCTTCGACAAAATAATCGGCCGCCGGATATAAGCGATAGTCAGCGCTATCCACCCCGAAACAACGAAACAGATCTGAATTGACAGACAACAAATTCGATGCGGGTTGTGAAAATAATAACGGGCGCACTGAATAACTCACTTCACCGGAAGATGAATTCAGTCAGAAAATCAAATGCAGTTGCTGCAAATTCCATTAACTTTCACCTATACATTCAACCATTAGGGTACTGTTCTGACAAAAAGAATATCCATCCTTTGACATATTCACGTAAAATTATGGCGGGAGATTCAACGAAATAGTTTGATTCAGATCAATTAAAATCTTGAAATGTAATTCACTCGCCTTTGGATAATAATTTGCTTCACGACACTTCTTCATCCCATCTGGATATTTCGCACATCCGATCGAGTTGCGCGACTTGCAGTTTGCGGGAGTTATGCTTGCCGGTAGGTTTGAACGATCAGGAAATTCATATACTTGGCGATGTTGTCAGCCACAAACGCAGAATCCCGCGCGGTGGATATTTGCATCGTACCGGCATTAAATTTCAGTCGCTTTTTGCCATTCGCAGCGGTTTTTTTAAAACCTGCGTGCTGGAAGAAGACGGACGCCAGCAAGTCACGGGCTTTCACATGACCGGCGAATTACTGGGATTGGACGCGATCAGCTCGGATCTTCACACTTGTGACGCGATCGCCCTTGAAGACAGCGAAGTATGCGAAATTCCCTTTGCCAAGCTAGAAGAAATCAGCCTGGTTATTCCATCGCTGATGCGCCATTTCCATAAAATCATGAGCCGGGAGATTGTACGGGATCATGGTGTGATGTTGCTGCTGGGCAGCATGAAAGCGGAAGAGCGCTTGGCGACATTTTTATTGAATTTATCACGCCGCTTTTTGATGCGCGGATATTCCGAAAGTGAATTCAACTTGCGCATGACGCGGGAAGAAATCGGCAGCTACCTGGGTCTTAAACTTGAAACCGTTAGCCGGGCTTTCTCAAAACTGCAAGATGAAAATATCATTACGGTGGATAACAAGCGCATTCAAATTAACGATATTGCCCGTTTGCGCTTGAAAATGGGAAATTCATCCTGTGTTACGTGATCCGGATTAAACGACTTCCGGCGAAGGTCTGCCTAGATAGTACCCTTGAACATACTGGATCCCAAGATTCTGAATCATTTCCAGCGTCACCGCATCTTCGACAAACTCTGCCACAATATCCTTGCCTAATCCGCGCGCGACATCGACCATCGCTTTGACGAAAATTTGATTATCCCGGTTATTTGTTAGATCTCTAATAAACATCCCATCGATTTTCAGCATCTCTACACCCAGGTATTTGAGATAACTGAATGTGGAAAAACCGCTGCCAAAATCATCAAGACATACCTTGCAACCGGCTTGATTAATCGCTTCAATAAAACGTTGCGCATCCTTAATATCCGATACCGCGGCAGTTTCGGTCAACTCGATGATCAAGCGCTCCGGATCAACCTGATGCTTGTCCAGTTGTGTTTGAATAAAGCGCGGCAATGAAGGATCGTCAAACGAACGCCCGGAAATATTGACCGCCACGGGTGGCATTTGCGGGTGCTTTGCCAGCATTTCTATACTGCGTTGCAATACCCATTTATCGATATCGATGATCTGTCCGCTCTTCTCCGCCACCGGAATAAATTGCCCCGGCATGATTAATGGATTCTGCGGCTGCGGATCCCGCATGCGAACCAGCGCTTCCACGTGTTTCAAGGTGCGATTCCGGGTTTCGTACACGCCTTGAAAATGAATTTCAAAAGAATTTTGTTCGAGCGCTTGCGCAATACGGCTTTTCCAGGTCATCCGGGTGGTCATCGCCGCCGACATATCCCGGTCTGCATCGTAGATGCACCAATTATTCTTGCCCAAGGATTTGGCCTGATACATTGCCGCATCGGCGTGAGCTCCCAAATCTTCCATTTCCACGCCGTGATCGGGAAATAACGCGATTCCCACGCTGGCTGTCAGGCGGATATTCGCGCCACGGAAACGGAACGGTATCGACGAAACGGCGTTCACGATGCGCGCAGCCAGCATCGACGGCTCGCTGTCCTGCTTATGCTCGATCACGATGGCGAATTCATCGCCGCCCAGCCGCGCAAAGATCTCGCTGGATTGCACCAGCGATGCAATCTCACCGGCGATGCGGACTAAAACGGTATCCCCGACCCGGTGTCCGAAGGTATCGTTGACATACTTGAATTCGTCCAGATCGAAATAAAGCAATGCAAATTTAATGTGATGGCGTTTCGCCATGCGTAAATATTGCGCCAGCTGCTCCTGAAAGCGGTGGCGGTTCAGCAATCCGGTCAGCGGGTCGCGCTCAGCCAAATAAAGCAATTGCTTCGCGGTTTGGCGTTCTTGCGTAATATCTTCATAAATCCACAAGCGGCCCAAAATTGAACCATCATAGTCCGTCACCGGATAGGATAATTGCGTCAGTATCCGCCCGTCATGCAGTTCAATTTCAAACCGCTCGCTCGGCTCGTTACTATCCAATACCTGCATGACACGCCGGGAAGCGTGTTCCGGAGACGCCAGGCGATGGGAGGAGTGCGCCAAAATATCCCGGGACGGAAAACCCGTAAGATCGGACGTATTACGGATTGCCCACAAATGCTTGAATGCCGGATTGACGAATTCGATGCACCCGGCCTGATCTTCGAATAACACACCGATATTCATGGCCGACAGCAACGCGCTCATGCGCTGCTGTTCACGTTGCGCGGCAATCTTTAACTCGCGTTGCAGTTGTTCCGCACCCCGCAATAACTCCAGATTCCGCTCCAGATCCAATTGCGTTTTTTTAAGTTCGCTAATATCCTGAACGAAACCGATCAGTTTGATCGGGAGATTTTGCTGGAATTGGACAGCCAGTCCTTCCGCTCTCAGCGAGCGTATCTGATCGTTTTGCAATCGCACGCGATACTCGATCGGCTCCCAAACACCGTGCACCAATGCCTGCGTGATATTCGCCTGCACTTGCTCCAAATCGAGCGGATCGACTTTCGACGTTGCGACCTCCGGCGTCAATGTAGGATATTCCGCTGAATCGATCTGATTCAGGCGATACATCTCCGGTGACCAGCGAATGACACCTTCCGGGATATTCCATTCCCAGCTTCCCATTCCGGCCAATTGCTCGGTTTGCAGCAGCATCGCCTGAATCTGGCGCAAATTTTCTTCCGATTTGAGACGCTCGTTGATATGCCGCTGGCGTTCAAGCTCCATTGAAATCCGTTGACCGAAAATGCGCAACAATGCCTGATCTTCATCGGTGAATTCATGCGGCTTATCGTCCAGCAGGCAGGTAATGGCGACGACATTCTGATGATTATCCAGCACGGGAAAACCGCAATAAGTCTGGGCATTGTGCTCTTGCAAAAACGATGCTTCGGGAAAAAGCTCGCTGACGCGATCGTAGACGCGGATATCCTTGCTCAGCTCAACCGTTGCGCACGGTGTAATCGCCAACGGACATTGCCCCGCATCTTGAAAAACATCCCCATCGATATACACGGAAATAAAGTAAAGCTGATCGCCTCTTATTTCGGACAAACATACCACGCGAACCTTAAACAATTCCGCAATTATCCGGGCGACATGCTTAAAAATGTCAACCGGATCGCCCGATAGCGTCATGCTCAACTCATAGAGCTTTTTCAAGCGCTTCACATGTTCTGTTTCGAGATCGTTTCTTAAAGCAAACCGTTGCCGTTTGCCGTCTATATCATGCGCATCCATGCATCATCGCCATTCCAGCAGCTTCTGAGGTTGTTCTTGAAAAATGATTTTCTCATGAAAATCAATGTACTGAAAAGTACATTTGATGAAAAAACTTACTTTAGGAGGAATAAATGCGGCGGCTCGCCGATTTTGGCGGATAGAAGAAACTCAGCCGCCGCTCCGTAGTTACCGGCTGACGGCTGAATTTGCAAAATGTGCCGATCAGACGGCAGCGCGGCGAATGTGGCGGGTGCAGACCGCCAAAATCAATAAGCCCGCCAGCAACATGGCATAGCTGCCCGGCTCCGGCACAGGGCTCAGCAAGCCGCGGATCTCGCCGCCCGGGAACAGATTCGTGTGAAGGTTAAAATATGCTTTTCCGGCATCAAGACCAAGCACTAAATCGTTAAAAGCCGTGCTCACCAAGCCGCCGTGATTTATGACAAAGGTTGGGTTATAACTGGAAGCCAGCGCCATATCGAAGGTATGATCGTACGTGCCGGCAGTGACACCCAGAGGAAAGCCGATGAAGGATGGAAGCTGAGTTGCAACACCGACATTGGTTCCCGGATCGGTACAACAGTGAATATGCGCCGCAGTCGTATTACCCAGCAAACCGCTGAAATTGGCTTCGACTCGCATCGTTACCAAGTCAAAGTCGATCGTAATCAGCACCGAACCGGTAGCAGGTGATGCATTTGCGGGCGCTTCACTGCTGCCAAGCAAAGGTGCGGCATATTTCGCTTGGTGTGCCGCAACCGGTAGCGTTGCGCTGATAAAAACAAAGAAGCCTAAAAGTAATTTATTGATATTCATGATTTTTATCTCCATGTTATAGGAAAAACATTTTTTCCTATGAACGACTGTACTGAAAACCTATTAGGCAGTCAAACGTACCCAAAGCCGGATAGAGACATCAATCGTGCAGTCAATTAATCAGTGTTTCCTTAAGAGTTAATGCTTTTGTTCACATCTCCGACCAGCCGATCACGCCGGTATAAGCCGTGACTAAAATCACCAGGCCAAACACGATCCGGTACCAGGCGAAAATCGTGAAGTCGTGATTGCTGACAAACTTTAGCAGCCCACGCACGGCGAGCAAGGCGCTGAAAAATGCGGCGACAAAACCCGCCGCGATCAAACCCAGATCGTTTGCGTCCAGCAATTCACGATTTTTAAACAAATCGTAGAATGTGGCAGCGAACATGGTCGGAATCGCAAGAAAAAAAGAAAACTCCGCCGCCGCTTTGCGCGACAAGCCAAAAAGCAAGCCGCCGATGATCGTGGCGCCCGAGCGCGACGTGCCGGGAATCAACGCCAGACATTGTGCGCACCCGACTTTCAAGGCGTGCTTCCAATCCATGTCGTCGACTTGCTCAACCTCGATCACATGCTTCCTGCGTTCCGCCCATAAAATCAGTACCCCGCCGACAATCAATGCAGTTGCTACCGGAATCGGGTGAAACAGGTAGAATTTGATCGTTTTGATGAACAGCAGCCCCAGGATCGCAGCCGGTAAAAACGCGATCATGATATTGAGGACAAACCGGTTAGCCGATGGGCTAGTGCCAATGCCGCGCACCACCTCAACGATCTTGCTGCGATATTCCCAGCAAACCGCCAGGATCGCGCCAAGCTGAATCGAAATGGTAAAAACCTTGGCGCGTTCGCCGGTAAAATCGAGCAAATCGCCGAACAATATCAAGTGTCCGGTCGACGAAACCGGCAAGAATTCGGTAAGCCCTTCCACCACGCCGAGGATCAGCGCTTTTAACAATAATAGAGGATCCATGAGAATATCAAAATATCATAGGGTGTCTCTAAAAATTCAGATTTTTAAACAAGACGAGGCGGGAACAAAAAATATTGACGCAGCATATGATTGATATGTTAGGAAATATTTTTTGTGAGTAACGATGTATTGTAACAAAATCTGATTTTTTAGAGATGCCCTATAGTTTGCTGTAAATTTCCGCACCCTTTTCCTTGAACTCCGCCGATTTCTGCGCCATGCCCAACGTCAATGCCGTATCCTCGGCAACACCTTGGCTGGCAGCGTAATCGCGTACATCCTGGGTGATTTTCATCGAGCAAAAGTGCGGGCCGCACATCGAGCAGAAATGCGCGACCTTGGCGCCTTCCTGCGGCAGGGTTTCGTCGTGGAATTGTTGCGCCTTGTCGGGATCCAGGCTCAGGTTGAATTGATCTTCCCAGCGGAATTCAAAGCGCGCTTTGGACAAGGCATTATCACGGATTTGCGCGCCGGGATGGCCTTTCGCCAGATCGGCGGCATGCGCGGCGATCTTATAGGTGATGATACCGTCCTTGACGTCGTCCTTATCCGGCAAACCGAGATGCTCTTTCGGCGTGACATAACACAGCATCGCGGTGCCGTACCAGCCGATCATCGCCGCGCCGATCGCAGAAGTGATGTGATCGTACCCCGGCGCGATGTCGGTCGTTAGCGGCCCAAGCGTATAAAAAGGCGCCTCGTCGCAATACTTCAACTGCAATTCCATGTTTTCCTTGATCAGGTGCATCGGCACGTGGCCCGGGCCTTCGATCATCGTCTGCACGTCGTGTTTCCACGCAATTTTCGTTAATTCACCGAGCGTTTTCAGTTCGGCAAACTGCGCTTCGTCGTTGGCGTCATAAATAGAACCAGGACGCAGCCCGTCGCCGAGCGAGAAGCTGACGTCGTAAGCTTTCATGATCTCGCAGATTTCCTCGAAATGCGTGTAGAGAAAACTCTCTTTATGGTGCGCCAAGCACCATTTCGCCATGATCGAGCCGCCGCGCGACACGATGCCGGTCATGCGCTTCGCCGTCATTGGTACATACGCCAGGCGCACACCGGCGTGAATAGTGAAATAATCCACGCCTTGTTCGGCTTGCTCGATCAGCGTATCGCGGAAAATTTCCCAGGTTAGCTCTTCGGCTTTACCGTCGACTTTTTCCAGCGCCTGATAAATCGGTACCGTGCCGATCGGCACCGGGCTGTTGCGAATGATCCATTCGCGCGTTTCGTGAATGTTCTTGCCGGTCGACAAATCCATCACCGTGTCGCCGCCCCAGCGGATCGCCCAAGTCATTTTTTCCACTTCTTCCTGGATGCTCGAGCCCAATGCCGAATTACCGATGTTAGCGTTGATTTTGACCAGGAAATTGCGTCCGATGATCATCGGTTCCGCTTCCGGGTGATTAATGTTCGCCGGAATAATGGCGCGTCCGCGTGCGACTTCCGCGCGGACGAATTCCGGTGTGATCGTTTTCGGGATCGCCGCGCCGAAATCCTGGCCGGGATGCTGGCGCGTTAATAACTCGTGGTGTTGCGCGTTGAACGTGTCGACGCGCTGATTTTCGCGGATCGCGATAAATTCCATTTCCGGTGTGATGATGCCGCGGCGGGCATAATGCATTTGCGAGACATTCAGTCCCGCCTTGGCGCGGCGCGGCTGGCGCTGTAAATTGAAGCGCATATCGGCCAGTTTCGGATCATTCAGACGTGCCTGGCTATACGCAGAATTATGACTCGCCAGAATTTCGGTATCATTGCGTTCGGCAATCCACGACTCGCGTAACGCCGGTAAACCGGAACGTATATCTATTTTGACGGCAGGATCGGTATACGGCCCGGACGTATCGTACACCCAGACCGGCGGGTTTTTTTCGCTGCCGTTCATGGCATGCGTATCGGTCTGGCGGATTTCGCGCATCGGCACTTGCATGTCGGCGCGCGATCCTTGCACATAAATTTTCCGGGAATTGGGCAGCGGCTTGATGGCGGCTTCGTCGACTTGCGCGGTCGCGCTGGAAAAACTTTTTTGGTTTAAAACTGTAATGCTCATAAAATGGAAGCTCCTTAAGAAATTGCCATAAAGAGCGGGAAGATAAATCCCAGCTTCCCTACGGCGGCATTATCCGCGTCAGGTGACAAGGGACTCTCTCACCGGTTTATCAGAGAATTCTGCAAACGGACCCCTAGCTGATGCTGTGAAGCTAATGGAAATGTGAAATAATTGCAAGTCTAACTTTTATTGAAGAATACGGAATAGAAATGGATATTGAACAAACCCGGTTTAATATGGTGGTTCAGCAAATTCGTCCTTGGTATGTCCTGGACGACAACGTGCTGGATTTGTTGTACAAGCTCAAACGCGAGGAATTCGTGCCGGCGGAGAGTCGCACCGCGGCTTTCGTCGATATGGAAATCCCGCTCGGTCACGGTCAAGTCATGCTGACGCCCAAAATGGAAGCGCGTATTGTACAAGAACTTCATATCAACCCGACCGATAAAATTCTCGAAGTCGGCAGCGGTAGCGGTTATATGACCGCATTGCTGGCGCAGCGCGGTGAACATGTCTACAGCGTCGAAATCATCCCGGAATTGAAAGCCTTGGCTGAAAAAAATTTGCAAGCGCACGGCATCACCAACGTCACGCTCGAACAAGGCGATGCGGCGCGCGGCTGGCCGCAACATGCGCCCTACGATGCGATCGTGCTGACAGCGTCCACCCCGGCATTGCCGGAAGCTTTTCAAAACAGCTTGAACCCCGGCGGCCGGTTATTTGCGATCGTCGGCGAAGATCCGGTGATGGAGGCTATACTCATTACCTGCGTCGCACCCGGCCAATTCACTTCGACCACGCTGTTTGAAACCAGCACCGCGCCGCTGATCAATGCACTGCAACCGGCAAGGTTTACCTTTTGAGCATCCGCGCAACCTCGTGGCGATACCACTACAACCATCATCGGATTGCTGAAACTCTAGCAGCCCCCGATTGCTACCGGAAAAACCCATGAAGCTGACGCAATGGGTTTTCACTGCCGTCATCGGCATCCTGCCGGTTTCCGTGTTGCACGCCACCGACTTGATGAGCATTTATCAGGAAGCGCTGTCGCAGGATTCGCAATACCGGTCGGCACGGGCAGCTTATCAAGCCTCGCAGGAAAAATTGGTGCAAGGCAGAGCCGGTTTTCTCCCGAGTGTCACGTTGTCGGCCAACCGTACCGAGCAACAAGTCAACGCCGACAATATTTTTTCTTCGGCCACCGGCACCACGATTAATCCAGCGCCGGTCACGATTCACGCCGGCGGCATGACGATATCGGCGACACAACCGCTGTTCCGCATGGAAAATATCGTCATCTACCAGCAATCCAAAACCGAAGTCAGCAAAGCGGATGCGCAATTTATCGTCGCCGGTCAGGATTTGATCCTGCGTGTTGCGCAAGCGTATTTTGACGTGCTCGACGCGCAAGTCGACGTCGAGGTCGCCGAAGCGCAGAAAACAGCGATTTTGAAGCAACTGGAACAAGCCAAGCGTAATTTCGAAGTCGGGGTTGCCACCATTGTCGATACCAACGAAGCACAGGCGCGTTATGATCTGACGACGTCGCAGGAAATCGCCGCGCGCAACGCCTTGGAAATCCGCAAGCGCACGTTGCAAGGCATTATCGATCGTTTTCCTGAAAATCTCTTGGGCGCCAGGGAAATCGCCGCGGATCTGGCCAAATTAAACTACAGCACCATGGATGAGTGGGTGCGCGCCGCCGAGGATAAGAATTTCACGCTGCAAATGCAGCAATCCGCCTATGAATTCGCCAGCCAGGAAGTCAAAAGAATCTGGTCGCAACATTATCCGACCGTCGATCTGGTCGCGCAGTACAGCGAACAAACCGGTGTCGGCGGCGCAATCACCGGGCGCGGCATCGATCTCACCTCGAAATCGATCGGTGTTCAACTCAATGTTCCGTTATTCCAGGGCTTTTCCGTTCAATCGCGCGTGCGTGAAGCGCTCTCCAATCAAAACAAAGCGCTTCATGACCTGGAAACCACGCGCCGCAACATCACCCTGCAAGCACGGCAGCAATTTCTGAACGTCACCAACGGCATCGCGCAGGTCAAAGCGCTGCAGCAAGCACTGGTTTCGAGCCAAAGCCAATTGGATTCGACCGTTCTGGGACAACAAGTCGGCGTCCGCACCGAAGTCGACGTGCTCAACGCGCAGCAGCAACTATATGCCGCCAAACGCGACCTGGCCAAAGCCTACCACAGCTATTTGATGTCAAGACTGCGCCTCAGCGCCGAAGCCGGGGAATTGGACGAAGAAACACTGGTGCAAATCAATGCGATGCTGATTAAATAGCTGATAGCTATTTAGCTGCTCCGTAAGCTTATCTCGTATCGTCAGATTGCAAACTTATATTATTTGAAAGATAATTTCATCCGCAATGAAATGTTTTTAGCTGCGCTGTCTGCTTCTAATAACCTTTCTTGCTCAAGCAATTGTAGTTCCTGAAGAAAATAGAAGTTAATAAGCACCGGACTCTTAACTCCTTATGAAGGAATCATGATGAAACAAAAAAATCAAAAATTAGGCATCAGGCATCAGGCATCAATCAATTCTAATCTTCCTCGTTTCAATTCTCTTTTTATTTTCCACATCACCGTGGGCAGCCCGGTATGAGGCGGACGACTACGATAATTTGCTTGGCGAGGCAAATGCAAAAGGCTTTGTCCGGGTATTAATTTTGCTGGACGATACCGTTACGCTCGAACGCATGGATGACGAGCGGAACTCGTTACCCGCAGTAATGGAAGAAAAAGCTCAAAAAGTTCTCTCGGAACTGGGACAAAATACCCTGCCATCCGGCCACTGGAACAATGGCATCGGCCAAATGGGCGCGTACGTTAACGAAAGCGGTCTTCATATCCTGGCCGCAAGCGATCAAGCGATTTCTTTCGTCCGCGACATCACGCACCCATACCGCATAAAAGCGGCCGATGCCGACGGCAGTCTCGATGCCGTTGAAAAAGCGATCATTGCCGATGGCTTCGCAAACGTTGAAATTTTCCTGAACGTCGATTCGATCGATTACGACATCGACCGCTCCGGAAAAACCGTGTTAAGCCCTTCCGCGGCAATAACCGCGCAGGCGCAAACCATTAAGAGCGCTATCCTCAACGAGAACCATGCAAACGGAATCAAAAACCTGGAAGACGATTTTTCGGCGCGGCCGGTCATGCGCGCGAATATCGACCGGACCGCTTTCCATGCCTTGATCGAGCGTGACGACATACGCGCGATCCGCCCCACTAACTATGCGGATCCTCGCGTCGCGCAATGGCCGGAAGAAGTCCTGGAAGCCGCCAAGGAATTCGGCGAAGCGGAAGTAATGATTACCTTACGTGGCGGGGATTTATTTACGCCCAAAACCGGCTACCTGTCGGAAACGGCCATCAAATCCCAGGTCGCAGCCAATCGACGGGCTTTAAAAGATATCATTGCTCAGACCGGAGCGCTTGATCCCGACGAGGAATCACTATCGGGTGCGAATCTCGGCGTATTGCATAGTCGGTTGCCTTTCGAGGCTTTGGCCAAATTGTACGACAGCAAGGACGAAAGGATTCTCAGCGTCGAATTGAACAAACCCGTTGCCGAGACTTCGCTGACCAACAGCACGAATTTGATGAATCTGCCACAAGCATGGAACAAAGGCTATCGCGCCGCGGGGCAAAATATCGTTATTGTCGATACCGGCGTGCGCAAAAATCACGCTTTTTTCACCACCGGCAGCACCACCCGGGTTACCTACGAAGCCTGTTTCGGCACGAATGGAGTGGGTCCCGGTGGAGTCGTCTATTCGTCAATCTGCCCTAGCGCCAACAGCCTGGGCGACAGTCCGCTAGGTCTTGCCGGATCGGGAGCGCCCAATTCCAACCTCACCGTTTGCAATTCTGCACCGAACCATGATTGTTCGCACGGTACGCACGTTGCCGGAATTGCCGCCGGACGCCAAAACCCTGTTTTGTCGCCATCAAACTTGCAAGGGGTGGCGCCGGATGCCTCGATCATTTCAGTTCAGGTTTTTTCATACAGCACCAATCCCCCAAAAGGATCGGCATTTACTAGTGACATACAAGCCGCGCTTGGTGCAATCGACCAGAATACAGCTGGAACATCTAGTCCAAACACTGTAAACCTGAGCATTAGTAGCCCGTCTCTTTACAGTTCTAGTTCTAATTGTCCTACTTTTTATAACTCTCAGGTGAGCAACCTAAACTCTAAAGGAATTCCGGTCATTGCTTCGACAGGAAATAATTCTAACAAAGGAGCTATCAGCTCTCCCGCATGCACCCCTCTCGTTATTAAAGTCAGTTCCGTCAAGAACGATTCAACCGGTACGACGTTAAGCAACTTTGCAAACATTATCAGTCAGTCCGTTTTTTCGGGACCGATTCTGCTTGCGCCGGGCGGCGAAGACGGTGGAACCGGGATTGTTTCCGCGCATTACGCAAATACCATTGCGACCGTTCCGATATCAGGAACCTCCATGGCAGCCCCTCATGTAGCGGGGTTTTATGCCGCCATCAAGGCCGCAACGCCCGGCACCTCGGTCGCAAACGCCACGGCCTGGATCGTTACCACCGGCAGCATTCCGGTCACGATCAATTTGCCAGGCGTCGGCAATCAAACGTTCCGCCGCGTTCGCGCGCCGAACTTCTAACCCTTGACAGGAGAAAACCCTATGAAACGCTTCCTATTGCAGTCCGTGCTCGCTGGTATCAGCTTGCTTGTTGCATCGGCAACCCAAGCGAACGATGAAATTAACACCAAATTTACTTCACCGGGAAAAATATGTTTCTCACAGACCAACTTATACGCTGAAACCGGCAATTTCAAGAGTGTCATGCTGAACCACTATCTGATCGTCCGCAAGGAAGATCATTACAAAACCGGGGATGTGTTTGTCGGCTTTCGTTTGAAAAGCCAACCGGATGTTTTGTGGCTTTACAACGGAGGAGTAAGCTGGATCAAACAGGAAAAAGGAAAAGTGCCTGAGTTCTTTAGAAATTCTGCACAAATTCCATTCGATCAACTCCAGCCAGTGATTCCGACTTCAATCTTCCACCATCCTATCGATGTCAGTCCTTATGTCGGTGACGGAGAATTATGGATCGGCTATGGCTTGCGATCCGAATCGGAAACAGCGCAGGTGTCCTTCGATGAAATGCTGAGCAGTAACCGGTTCAACCTTATTTGGGAAATCGGTAATTCTGTAATACCGCCTATAATTGGTTCTTCGGTCATCTGCCTTACAATAACCGAAATGACAGAGTATTCTCCGCTATTATCAACATCGGATACTAAAAATTAGCGTTCTTCTTTCGTTAAGTCGACGTTTTTTGTCTTGCAATTTCCTCGGGGGAATTGCAAGATGTCTTCGTTATTCTTAGCCTCATAAATTCTTTCGATCTCAAATTACTCTCTTCTCCACCGCGAAACATTGATAAATAACCGTCCGGCACGTGCGGCTTATCAAGCCATGCAGGAGAAACCGGGCAAGACAGGGCTAGTTTTCTCCCGAATGTGACGCTACCGGCCAACTGCACCGAACAACAAATCAATCCGATGTTAATCAGGTAGCATATCCCCGCACGCCGTTGCCGGATGTTTGCCGCGCATCAGACTTTTTCTGTTTTCGCCGCGCCATTAATTGCCGCGGGCAAATCACGGACATGCAAATCAAGCTGCGGAAAGGCAATCTCGATATGGTGTTCGGCAAACAGCGTTTTAATCCGGTTGTTGAGGAAATCCTGAACTTCCAGCCGATGGCTGATGGTATTGACGTACACGCGCAGTTCAAAATCGAGGGAACTGGCACCGAAAGTCAGGAACCAGCACACCGGCTCCGGTTCTGCCAGCACCCGCTGATCCTCTTTGGCCGCCTGC
Source organism: Nitrosomonas sp. sh817 (assembly GCF_030908545.1). NCBI lineage: Bacteria > Pseudomonadati > Pseudomonadota > Betaproteobacteria > Nitrosomonadales > Nitrosomonadaceae > Nitrosomonas > Nitrosomonas domestica. The sequence goes on from NZ_CP133083.1 coordinate 3,066,913, forward strand.
AATAGCAACGCACGTACTTTGTCGGTGTCGGTATTGTAGGCAACTCCGACGCGGATGACGACGCGGGTAATCGTATCGGTCAACGTCCAGTTGATGAGCTGGCCGGTGATGAATGTCTTGTTCGGAATGACGATTTCCTTGTTATCGAAATCAAGAACCGTGGTCGCGCGGGTGCGAATACGGGTAACCCGGCCGGAAAGATCGCCCACCGTGATGATATCGCCCACCCGGAACGGCCGTTCAAACAACAGAATGATACCGGATACAAAGTTGGCGAAGATCTCCTGCAAACCGAAGCCGAGCCCGACCGTCAAAGCCGCGGCCATCCATTGCAGCTGCGACCAGCGCATGCCGAGAAAATTCAACCCCGCCAAGGTGCCGCCAATCACGATCGCGTAGCGCAGCACGCTGGTAATTGCATAGCGCGAAGCCGCATCGATGCGGATATGGGACAACAGACTGATTTCGATCAATCCCGGCAGATTTCTGGCGCCAACCGTGGTCAAGGCCAAAGCGATGATTCCCAGTAAAACCGCCATCAGGGTAACCGGCTGCTGAACCGGCGTGCCATCGGCTCCAGTGTCACTGAAATGCCACAGAGCAATTTCATCCAAACGCCCAATTGCCGGCAATATGGCAACCCAGACCCAGATCAGACCGAGCGTCAGCAAACTGTAACGCAGCACCCGCAATAACCGCCGCGTCTGTGTATTCACTTGCTCCAGCGTTATGTTTTCTTCCGGTTCCGGTGTGACTTCAGCCGATTCTTGCGCAGCCTGCGCCGCCGCGCGGCGCTCTTCCAGCCGGTGCAGCGCCAAGCGCCGTTCGCCAAGCAGAAACCAGCGCGCCAGCAATCCCATCACAACGGCAACCACGACAATGATGTTAAAACTGGTCAGCAGCGATTGCAGTATCATGCCGGCGGAATAGACATATCCGGCCAAGGCCAATACGGCTGTCACCAGCAACACCGCGGGCAACAGCAGACGCAACAGTTTGCGCAGCGCCGACGGCTCGCTGATCACGCCTCTGACGACCCACACACGCCCGGCATCCAGCAAACGCCACAACGCCCAGGCAAGAACCAGGCAGCTCAGGATAATCGCCACGCGCGCCTGCACGTCGATCGCCAGGTCAACTCTGCGGATGAATGCCAGTGAACTGATGAAGTAAAGCGGAATCACTGTGACGGCGACTCCCGGCAGCCAGTGATGCAATGCCGTGCGGCGCTGCCGTGTCCAGCGGAAATGAGCATGACCAAGACCGCGCTCCATGCTGACCCAGCGCAGCAGTTGCACGGCCAGCAGCGGCAGCACCAGCAGCATGCAAGCTTGGCCCAGCGAATGACTGAATCGCCCGGGATTGCCGATATCCTGCAGCAATTGACCTGACAGCGCCAACGCAACCGGCCCCGGCAAAGCGGCTAACAAAGTCCAGCCGAATGTCTTGAGCGTGTTTTGATAACTGTCATTGCGGACCTGATAGGCGTTCAATGCCAAAGCTTCAATACGCGCCGGAGCGCGGCGCCGCAATTCCAGCAAAATCAGCACCAGCAGCAAACTGCCCGCCCAAGGCAAGGGCTGCTGGCGGAAATCGCGCAGGCTCAGATTGATCGAAGTTATGAAACGCGACGGTTTGACCAAATCGTACAATCCTTCCGGCAACCGCTGAAACCAGTCGCGATTGATAATGCTGTGGCTGGGAATCCATAACAAATGACGATCCAGCATCTGCTGCAATTCCTGTGTCACTTGTAATTGTTCTTGCAGCGTTTGTTCGCTTTTTTCCAGCGTCGCGATCCGCCGCTGCAGCAACGGCTCCATCAAAATCAGCAACTCGGCGCGCTTATGCAGCAGCGGAAACAACTGATCTTGCGCAGCGACATCCCTGCGTTCCTCATTGCCTGCCTCCACATACGCTTGAATCAGCATCTGAGCAGCAATACCGATATCCAGCAACTCCCGCTGCTGCTCGCTCAACAGCACCCGTTCCAAGCGTAGATCGGCCAGGTCATTGCGGATCAGTTTCAGGCGCTGCAAAAGACCGGCATGAGACTCCAGCCGGCGCCGCTCGCTCCACAACCAGCGACCGACGCGTTCACTGGCTCCGCCCACATCGAGCCGGGTCCGGCTATCGCGCAATATGACTGCAATATGCTCGCGCGCTTGCTCCATTTTGGCCAGTGCAATGCGATCTCGCGCCAGATGCTCATTTTGCTGTATCAATTGCTCGCCGGTGAGACGATTAGCTGCTGCCGCTGTTGCCAGGATCGCGGCACCGTCCGCCAGTTCCTGTTCACGTTTGATCAATTGCTCAACCAGCGATTCCAACTCACGCCGGCCGCGATCGGCAATACGCTGCTGTAAATGCTCCACTCTATTTTCATGCAACTTCAAACGATTACGAAATTCTCGCAAGGATAATTCATACAAACGCTGCCGCTGAATAGCGGTATCCTGCTCAGCCAGACGCAATTCCAGTGCAGCCTGCAGCCGGTGCTGCTCACCGCTGCGGCGCAACCGGCGGGCTTCGAACAAGACGGCAGGCTCGTCTTTCTGAGCTACGAAGGGAACGGACAATTCATCAATACGGCGGTGCAGCGCGGTAATTTCATCCGCCGTTTGCGCCGGACGCGATAACGCCAGCGCCAGGTCCGCGCCGACTGCGCTGATCTGGCCGCGCAGATCAGCGATGATGGTGCGCTCCTGTTCCAGCAGTTGTTCAAGGGTTTCTCCATCGGCATCGGCCGGAATACGCCGGGACCATTCCAGTAGCTCCCGTTCACGATTGACCGCCAGATCTTTATTCAGACGCTCCATCCGCGTCGGCTGATCCGCCGTCTCGGCGCGCAACTTGACTAAACTTTCCTGCAATATCCCGGCTTCGCGTTCGTCCGCTTGCGCGGCATCCAGATGATCCATCGCAGCCTGCCGCTGCGTTTCATCCATTTTGCCACGCACGGTAGCGGCGCGCGCCGCCTCAATGGCTTTAAATGCGGACGACTGGCTTTTTGAGTAAGCGTCACCGGGCCATAAGTACAATAGCACTAGCACACAAAACAAAAAAACGAAGCAAACCGGTTTATAAAAACGTCGAGATTTTGACAACATGAATGTAAATAGCCGTGATAAAAAAGTGAAACAAACCGGAGTAAATCCGCTGGCCGGAAAGGACGCATCCTTCTACTTAATCCGCAATGCGAACGCCTAGAAGTTACCGCATTTTGATTACGATAACAAAACTGATTGGTTAATAAAAAATACAACCGGTTCAGAAATTTTTAGCAAAAATCCGCTTAAAGCACAAAGTATGGCGAATTCAACCGGCCATATGGACCGGATCTATTCAACACCTCGCAGCTATCTATCCGGTTATTTGACCAATCTTCCATTCTTGCAAATGATAGAATAACCGGCGAAGCCAGCCAGACAGTCGCCGCCTGGCGTTCTTTTCGAACGCGGGGGGAGGAAAGTCCGGACTCCACAGAGCAGGATGGCGGCTAACGGCCGCCCGCCGTGAGGTGAGGAATAGGGCCACAGAGACGAGCGTATTCAGTTACGGTGAAACGCGGTAACCTCCATCCGGAGCAAGACCAAATAGGCAAGCGATGATGCGGCTCGCGGAGCTTGCGGGTGGGTTGCTTGAATGCGCGGGTAACCGCGCATCTAGAGGAATGACTGTCCACGACAGAATCCGGCTTACCGGCTGGCTTCACCGATTGTTAAATTTCCAGGGAAAGCGGATTAATTCAATGAACAGGAGGAAGCGCGAGGCGCACGGAACACAGCAATGATCCGTAAATTACTCGACAAAGTATTCGGGCGGAATTCATCCGCTTCCGAACCGGCCGTCAAGCTGACGGTGATACCTGGCAAACGGCATGGCGTGCGGCGCAACCAAATCAACCCTTGCGCTTTAAAAATTACGCAGCAACTGCAAAGCGCGGGGTTTGCGGCGTACATCGTCGGCGGCGCGGTACGTGATCTGTTGCTGGGGCTGATTCCAAAAGATTACGATGTGGCCACCAACGCCACTCCCGAGGAAGTGCACAAATTGTTCCGACGCTCGCGCATCATCGGGCGGCGTTTCCGTCTGGTGCATGTCATGTGTGGCGCGGAAACCGTGGAGGTATCGACTTTCCGCGGACCTTCCTCGGACGATGATGAGGATTCGATTGCCGTTCCGCTAACCGATCAACACGGGCGGCTGTTGCGCGACAACGTATTCGGCACACAGGAAGAAGACGCGCTACGCCGCGACTTCACCATCAACGCGCTGTACTTCGATCCGGTTAAGGAAGAAATTCTCGATTATCTGAACGGCTTTAAAGATATCAACGCTAAAGAAATGCGCATCATCGGCGCACCGGAGCAGCGTTACCGCGAAGATCCGGTGCGCTTGTTACGCGCGGTGCGGTTGGCGGCAAAGCTCGGTTTGCAAATCGAGAATGAAACCGCAAAACCGATCGGCGATCTCGCGCCGTTATTGCAGAACGTGCCGCCATCGCGGTTATTCGATGAAATGCTGAAACTGCTGTTGTCCGGCCACGCGCTCTCCTGCCTGGTGGAACTGCGCGCGCGCGGCTTGCACCACGGTTTGCTGCCGATGCTCGATATCATTCTGGAGCAACCCTTAGGCGAACGCTTCATCACCATCGCGCTTAAAAACACCGATGACCGGATACGGCAGGACAAGCCGGTTTCACCGGGCTTCCTGTTTGCCATTTTATTGTGGCACGAAGTGCTGTCCGGCTGGAATTCACGGCTGTCCGCCGGTGAAAAACCGATGCCGGCGTTATTCACCGCAATGGATCAAGTTCTCGCGGAACAACATAAAAAACTCGCGATTCCTCGCCGCTTCGATGCCGTGATGCAAGAAATCTGGTCGATGCAGCCGCGTTTCGAAGCGCGCACCGGCCGCAAGCCTTTCCGCCTGCTTACGCATCCCCGCTTCCGCGCGGCTTACGATTTCCTGCAGTTGCGTTGCGAAAGCGGCGAATTGGCTATGGAAGTCGGCCTCTGGTGGAAAAATTTCATCGCCGGAGATCCCGGCGAGCGCGAAAAAATGCTGACCGCACCTTCGCCCGGTAAGAAAAAAAGACGGCGGCGGCGCAAAAAAACCGCATCAGCTGCTGCCGAAACCACAAATCAAGAAACCGGCTGACCCGTTTTTATGGAAAATAAATCCGCCCAAGCGTTTATCGCGTTAGGCAGCAATCTGGAAAATCCTGTTGTGCAATTACAGCATGCTTTCGGCGAACTGGAGCAACTTCCGGAAACCCGCTTGCTAAGCCGCTCGTCACTGTATCGAAGCGCGCCGGTCGGGCGGCTGGATCAGCCGGATTTCATTAACGCCGTTGCCTGCATCGAAACCCGCCTTGCGCCGCTGGCGTTGCTGCAAGCCTTACTGGCCATCGAACAGCGCCAGGGACGCATCCGCGAATCGCTCAACGCGCCACGTACCCTCGATCTCGACATTTTGTTGTACGATGACCTGCAATACCGCGACAGCGACCTGATCATCCCGCATCCGCGCATGACGCAACGCGCCTTTGTGTTGCAACCGCTGTTTGAAATCGCGCCGGATTGCCGGATCCCCGGTTACGATCGCATCCAGCAACTGTTATCGTTGTGCCAAGATCAAAAACTCGAACGTATCGCATCATGAAAACGTCCTTGAACGTCTTGCAAACAATGACGGAAAATCATCAAAAAATCGCCGTGCTGACCTGCTACGACGCCACCTTCGCAGCAGTGCTCGACAATGCAGGCGTCGATGTATTGCTGGTCGGTGACTCCCTCGGCAATGTTTTGCACGGCAGCGACACCACATTAGCGGTGACGCTGGGCGATATGATTTACCATACGCGGTGCGTGGCCCGAGGTGCCAGCAATGCTTTCATCATCGCCGACATGCCGTTCGGCAGCTATCAAAAATCACCGGAACAAGCTTTTGAAAATGCAGCGGCGCTCATCGCCGCCGGTGCGCAGATGGTCAAAATAGAAGGCGGCCAACTGATGGCCGCCACCGTCAGCTTCCTGACACAACGCGGCATCCCGGTTTGCGCGCATATCGGCTTAACGCCGCAATCCGTTCATCAACTCGGCGGATACAAGCTGCAGGGCAATACCGATAAAGCCGCCAAGCAATTGCTGGATGACGCCAAAGCCCTGGAAAAATCCGGGGCCGGCGTGATAGTTCTCGAACTCATACCGGCAAAACTGGCTAAGAAAATCACGCAGGCATTGACTATTCCGACCATCGGTATCGGCGCCGGACCCGATTGCGCCGGCCAGGTTTTGGTTTTGCACGATATGCTGGGTATATCGCAAGGTAAAAAACCACGCTTTGTTAAAGACTTCATGGTTAATTCCAACAGTATCCAGGAAGCAATAACCCAGTATGTAACCGCTGTTAAAACCGGGCAATTTCCTGGCAAAGAACACCAATTTTAACCGGCAGGCTGACTTGAAAATAATCACCGGAATTACAGAATTGCGCGATCATTTGCGTGACCAACCCCGGCTTGCTTTTGTGCCTACCATGGGCAATCTTCACCAAGGCCATTTGTCTTTGATTCATCAAGCAAAACAGCGATGTGATGCCGTGGTGGTGAGTATTTTCGTCAATCGCTTGCAGTTTTTACCGCACGAGGATTTCGATCGCTATCCGCGCACGCTCGAAGAAGATTGCAGGTTGTTGTCCGCAGCAAATGTCAAGACTGTTTTTGCACCCAATGAAAAAATTCTTTTCCCAACGAAGCAAGAATTCTTGTTAGCATTACCACCTGTAGCAGATATCTTAGAAGGAAAATTCCGGCCTGGGTTTTTCCGCGGTGTTGCAACCATTGTATTGAAATTATTCAATATTATCCAACCTGACTTGGCTGTGTTCGGCCAAAAGGATTATCAGCAGCTGCATATCGTGCGTGAAATGGTTAATCAATTAAACATTCCCATCGAAATTATTGCTGGTAAAACCGTACGGGCCGAAGATGGATTGGCTTTAAGTTCTCGCAATCAATATCTTAGCGCAACGCAACGATTGGAAGCTTGCCAGCTTTATCAATCACTGTTACAGATCAAACAAGAAGTCATTGCCGGCTGTAAAGACTTTAAAGCTTTAGAAACCAGCGCAATCAACCATCTTGTTCAACGCGGCTGGAAAGTCGATTACATAAGTATACACAACCGCGGCTCGCTGATGCCGGCTCACGAACAAGACCGGAATCTAGTCGTTTTAGGCGCCGCTTGGCTCGACAGCACGCGGCTGATCGATAACCTGGAAATTTAACGTTACTTTTTAACCCGACCAGACAGAAAAAGATCAAAAAATGACGCAATCA